>NZ_JBQFXM010000001.1:0-777233 GCF_056540845.1 Ruegeria sp. AL2 | reverse complement strand
GGCGACACGCTATGATCGCTGTCCCAAGGTCTTCCTCTCAGCCATCGCTCTGGCCGCAACCGTCATCTATTGGTTATGAATCCTGACCCTAGCATGAAGTTGAAATACGTTCTTTGCCAAATCACTCCCTTCCCCATTCCTGCGCGAGGGCAATCGCTTTGGCGAAGGTATTTTGGTGGTTTTGAGTTCTGTCGGGGTTGATTTGGCGGTTTAGTTGCGCCGGGACGTTTTGTATGCCGATGACCTCACCGGCAAGACATGCGGTGCCCAGCGCGGTCACTTCGGCATTCTTCTGAAGGCGCAGGGATTGCTGGAATGCATTTACCAAAACGTGACAAAAATAGGGATTGGCCGTCAAACCCCCATCGATTGAAAACATGCTGCGGGCAGCCGTGGTTTCTGTCATTGCGCGCATCACCTCAGCGGCGCGAAAGGCGATTCCTTCCAGCAAGGCTTGCATCAAATCCTTGGGCCCATCGTCAAGCCCAAGCCCAAGCCATGTTCCACGTGCACGCCTGTTCCAATGGGGGCAGCCAAGCCCGGCAAGTGCCGGAACAAAGGCAAGGCCACGGGAAATGGCACTTGGTTTATCGAAGGCGTTGATTTCGTCGAATTGGTTGAACAATCCCAATCCGCGGGCCCAATTAACGGCGGCTCCAGCCGCAAAGACGCCGCCATCAACGGCATAATTTACCGCTTGCCCTTGTTTGCGCCAGGCAATGGTCGGCAATAGGCCTTTGCTGTGTTCCCGACAGATTGTGTCGCCGGTTAACATCAGCGCAAAAGCACCGGTGCCAAAAGTCACTTTTCCTTTGCCCGGCAGGCGACAGCCAGCGCCGTAAAGCGCCGCCTGTTGATCCACGATCAACGCGGTCAGAGGGGTCGTGGTTTCGCTGCCTTGGATCTGTCCAAAATCACCGGTATTCGAAACAATCTTGGGCAAAGTATCGATCGGGACGCCAAAAAGCGCGCAAAGATCCGGATCCCAATCGCAGGTCTCAAGATTCATCAATGCGGTGCGGGAGGCCGTCGAAACATCGGTGATGCAACGCCCGGCCAGACGATCAACGAAAAATGCATCACTAGTTCCCAACCGCAAGCTACCACGCCTATGGGCCTTTTGCGCCTTTGGTTCGTTTTCAAGGATCCAGCCCAGTTTGCTTGCCGAGAAATAACTATCAAGCGGCAATCCGGATCTGGAAAGTGTAAGGTCTTGGGCGCCGTCGGCCTTCAGCCGGGCCACCACATCATTCGTCCGTTCATCCTGCCAGACAATGACGGGGCTTAGGGCCTCTTTGGTGATGGCATCCCAAGCAAGGCAGCTTTCCCCCTGATTGTCGATCCCGACCGCGTCCAGTGGCCCGGCCGCGTCAAGACAAGCTTGAATATTCCGGATCAACTCTTCCGGATCATGTTCAACCCAGCCAGGTTTTGGCAATATCTGACGATGCCCAATCGCCTTGGCAATATGGGTTTTTCCTGTGCTGTCGTGAACCAGAATGCGGGTGCTTGTAGTGCCCTGATCAATCGCGCCTATTCTCAATCCTGTTCCTCCAGCCCGATAGTGATGCTTGTGGTCGCGCCATGCGCCAGAAGGGGGGCAATCGGCACGAGAATCCGGCGCTCGGGCACGGAATTTATGGATCGCGACCAGATGGTTTTGCCATCCGCCGAAATCACAAGCCGCCCACGCGCGGGGCGGTTCAGGCGAAGTTGTAGATTGGGCATATGCGCCCCGAGACAAGCTGTGGACAGGTGCTGAGGCAGAACATAGCGTATTGCCGGGCTCGTGATCCGAATTGGCGTTTGGCGCCGGGGCTCGGCCCTGTCCGGTTGCCCAAGCGCCTGAACAATAATCCGCGCGGCTTGCCGTCCCTCTTCAGCGCACCATCCATGGGTTTCAATGGGTCTAAGCAGATTGCCCGCACATAAATAGCTGGGATCAGAGGTCGTCATGAATTGATCGATCAAGGGCCCGCCCGTTTTCGGGTCAATCGCAAGATGGCCATTGCGCATCAAGCTTGCTTCGGGGCGGAACCGGCCTGTGCAAATGACACCATCGGCATCCAAAACCTTTTTACGGCCATCGGCGCGCTCGATTTCTATGCCCTCGACACGGTTTTTGCCCAAAATCCGCGTCAATTTGGTCTGGGACAGAATGGGAACACCCAAGACAGCAGGCAAAAGGCGGCTGAATGCCCGCGCTGTGATTCGCGGGTTTTCCTCGATCATCGCGACGGGCTGAATGCCCGCATGTCGGCAGGTCAGCAATGCAGAAAAAGACACAAGCTCGGTCCCCAGAATCGCGGGTTTTTTGAAGGGGACAAGACCTTCAATATAGCTGAAAGCCTGAAGCGCGCCGGTGGTGATAACCCCTTGGGGGCGGCTTCCTGAAATGAACCGCTGAGGGCGGCTTGCTTCACGCGCGCCCGTACACAGAACAACGCGCCGCGCTGTGATCGTTGCGGTTCCTGCATGGCTGCTTAGCTCGAGCGTGCCGCCCGGGTGAAGCGCGGTCACGGTTGTGCCGGTGCGCAGATCGACCCCTTTACGTTCGGCATCTTCGACTTTGCACCGCGCATAATCAGGGCCCTTCAGAAGGCGGTTATATTCGGTGATCCCGAACGGATAATGGCCACAATGGCGGGGAATACCCCCGGCCTCGGCCTCGCGTTCAAGGACGATCACCCGCTCGACACCAAGATGCCGCAATTCAGCCGCCAGTGTCAAACCGGCGGGGCCGCCCCCCACGATTGCAACATCACACAGCTCTTTACGCTCAACGGTCATGGGGATTTTGGCCTTCTACGCATACAGGAACATCAAGCACATCACCTGTGGCCGCCGCAACTGCGGCCATGCAATAGAAGCCTTGGCAAGTTCCCATGCATACACGGGTCCGGCGCTTCAATCCGGCAAAGCTGCGAGGGGCCAAAGGGCCAGCAAGGGCGTTTTGGATATCGCGATGGGTTACTTTTTCGCAATGGCAAATGATCCCGCCATTACCGGGCCGTTGCCAATCCCGCTGATGATAATCGGACAAATGTTGCAAGGCGATTTTTTCAGGCATAGAAACCGGTGGGTTTGCAAAATGTTGTGCGCCCAAAGCGTCACCATGGGTTTTGATAATATGTTCCGCCAGCCCCAGTGCCGCACTCAGACCGGTCGAGCGGATGCCGCCAATATTGACATAGCCCATATCAGGCCGCGCGATGATACGATATTCCTTACGTTCCGTCGCGGGACGGATGCCCGCATAGACACTTGTCACTTCGCTATCGGCCAAAGCTGGCAGGATATCAATCGCCTGCGCCCGCAAGCTAAGAAGCGTCTCTCGTTCGGCCGAGGCATCCTCGCGGCTGTCTTGTTCTTCGGCTGTTGGCCCCACAAGGATATTGCCAAAAATCGTGCGGCACAGAACAACCCCCTTGGTCCGGTCATTCGGCACCGGAAGAATGATCGAGCGCAAATGACGCGCGGCGGCCTTGTCGAAAATGACAAACTGGCCTTTGCGGGGTTTGATCTTGAACGTCGCCGTGCCCAAAAGCCTTTCTTCGACGATATCGCCATATAAACCGGCGGCATTCACCACCGCTTTCGCCTTGATGCACCCGCGCAAGGTATTCAGCGACCATATGTCATTGTCGCGCCTTGCCGACATGATTTCGGCGCCTGGAATAAATGATGCACCATGGGCCAAGGCTTGCGTCAGATAAGCATAAGGGGTTGTCCAAGGGTCTATTATATGCTCGCCAGGTACCTCGAACCCGGCGATGACCCGATCGGATAAGGCCGGTTCGCGCGCCAAAATATCGTTGCGATCGATCCATGCTGCATCATCGACACCGTTTTCATGGGCTTGTTGCAAAAGACCAGATAATTTTTCGGCCTCTTGATCGCTCCAGGCCAAAACCATCGCGCCGGTTTCATGCAGGGGAAGGCCAAGATCTTCACGTATCGTCAGATAAATCTCGCGCCCCCGGGCAACACATTGCTGTTCGAGCGATCCAACCGGCGCGTCAAAACCCGTATGCAAAATGGCGCTATTGCCCTTCGAGGCCCCGTCCAAAGGGTCCATAGCTTTTTCAAGGACAGCCACGCGCGCCCCTTCCAAAGCCAAGCCACGGGCAATCGCCGCCCCGATAATGCCCGCCCCTATGATGGCAATATCAAAACAGTCCTCGGGCATTTCTTCACGCTTAAGCATTCCCACTACCGTTGCGGTGAACCCAGAAATTACTTGTTTCGGTCATATTTTTCGGTATATTTCGAGTCAATAACACGTATTCGGTCAACTTACTACCGTTTTTTGCAGAAGGGGGCGAGCGTGTTTTTGATATCTGTTCGGACAGGAATTTGACCGCACGCGCAACCGAGCGGCGGAAACACATATCCGCCATGGTGGCCACATTGGGAGAGGTCAGCGTAGAGACATTGGCCCATGAGCTCGGTGCCTCGCCCGAGACTATACGCCGCGATCTATCGGTGCTGGAAGATGCCGGAAAGCTTTTGAAAATCCATGGGGGCGCAAAACAAGTCCCCCAGAATGATGAAGGCCCGTTCTACGCGCGCATGAAGGCCAATTTGGCGGAAAAGCGGGCCATCGCCGATAAGCTTTCCGCATGGTTGCAGGGCGATCAGATGGTCTTTTTGGACACGGGCTCGACAACACTTATTGCCGCCGAAGCGTTGGTCAGGAAAAACTCGTTAAAAATCGTCACGAATTCCCTGAAGATTGCCGGGCTTCTGGCCGCAAAACCTGACGGGCCCAAGGTTTTCATGCTTGGAGGCTGGGTTGAAGGCGATAATAGCGAAACCATTGGCAGCGCGACGGTCACGGAAATCAACCGTTTCAACGCCGATTACGCGATCATCACGGCCGGAACCATCTGTCCAAAAAGTGGGGTTTGCGATTTTAGTTTTGACGAAGCCGAAATTGCACGGGCGATGACACGCAAGGCAAAAAGAACCGTCATATTGGCCGATGCGTCAAAGCTCGGGCGGCGTGCCGCCTATCCGGTATGTGCCTTGGCGGAAATCGACATTCTTATATCCAATGCTCTGCCAAGTGCAAAAATGCGTGATGCGCTGTCACAAGCCAGGGTTCAGGTGCTATGACCGGCGCGCCCGAACGCCTTCTTGCACCGCTGCTTCATCCCCGCACAGACCTATTCTCTCCCCTTTCGAGGTTCTAATGGACGTTTTTGATCATATCATTGTTGGCGGCGGTGTGATTGGCGCGTCAATCGCCTATCACTTGGCCTGCAAAGGCGCTGGAAAAATCCTGTTGCTAGAGCGCAATGAGCTTGCAAGCGCAGCATCAAGCCGGGCGGCAGGATTGCTTTTGCAAGCATCAACCAAGCCGGCAAATACACCAATGGCAAAGCAAACCATTGAAACCATACGTAAACTTGAAGACGAGCTGGGCGAAAACGCGGATTTTCATCAGGTCGGCTCGTTGCGTATTGCCGTGTCACAAGCGCGTGTGGCGGAGTTGCAGACCACGGCCAGGGATGCGCTGAAATGGGATATTCCGGTGCAATGGCCCAGCATTGCCGAAATTGGCGAAATGGTGCCGTGGTTGAATACCGATACCATTCTAAAGGCGGCCTTTATGCCTACCGATGGCTATATTGATCCTTATCTTCTGACGATGTTCTATATTCGGGCCGCGCGAGCGCGTGGGGTCGTGATCCGGCCGCGCACCAATGTGAAAGATGTTCTGCGCGACAAAGGAAGGGTTGTGGGTGTCTTGACCGATACCGATAGGATTGCCTGTCGCACCGTTATTGATGCCTGTGGCGCTTGGGCGGCCGTATTTTCGCAACACGCGGGTTTTCCCTTGCCCATGGCCCCGGTACGCAGCCATTATTGGATGACCGAACCCTCGGATATCTATGGCCTAGAACACCCGATAACGATCCTTGCCGATATTGGCGCCTATACACGCCCCGAAGTTGGGGGATTGGTCCTTGGCGTGCAAGAAACCCGTTCCGCAACATTTGACGCTCGCGCGCTGCCAGACGACCCCGCCACATTTTCGCCCACAAAAGGCGAAGAGCATTGGGATGTCCTTGCAGATGCCTATCAGGGCCTTGCGCAATTCTTCCCAGCAATCGAACATGCCGAATTTTCCCATTACATGGCCGGACTATCTTCATATACACCGGATGGAAAAATGCTGCTTGGACCTGTTCCAGAGATCTCTGGCTTTTATGCCGCGGCGGGCGCTTGCGGTCACGGCATCACGCTTTCCGCCGGAATAGGCGACGCGATCAGCGATTTGATCTTAGGGCAACAACCCGCTTTTGATATCGACCCTTTCCGCACGGATCGATTTGGTAAGGTAAACCCTTTTGAGGAAGCCTTTCAATTGCGCTGCGCCGCTGCCCGAGCCTCAAAAACCCGCGCCGATATAGCTAACCCGACATAAATTGATTCAAATTTTGTGCTTGAAGAGTTGTTCTGGTGATTGTCCTGTTTTCCGTCTTAAGGCTTTTACCTTTGCCCATTTTTGTTCGATTGGGTTGAGGTCTGGTGAGTATAGGGGAAGGTATCGCGGCGGCGGAATGTGCCAATAATGCTGACGTCGCGGCGACATTGATCCCAACCCTGACATTAGGGGTCCCGGGAAACTCCGTGGCCGCCGTCATTATGGGCCTAACTGGCCTGAAGCTGTAAAATCGGACAGATTTTGGAACATTTGTGAACAAGGCTTGTCTTCTGAAGGGGCCTTGTTGCGTAAATCGCGTAAGGGATTCACTGTGTAAATCCAGCATGATAGCGTGAGGGCATGAGCAGTTGGGCCCCTACGAAGTACAAGACCACGAACTGGTCGGCTTACAATGAAACGCTGAAGCGACGAGGATCGCTGACTATCTGGTTCGATCCTGAAATGGTGTGGAAGCCTCCGCCGACCGGGAAGTGTGGGCGGCATCCGAGCTTCAGCGATGCAGCGATCCAGACCTGCCTGACAATGAAAGTGCTGTTCGGCATGGCTTTGCGACAGTCGACGGGGTTCGTGCAGAGCCTGCTGAAACTTGTCGGGTTGGATTGGACCGTGCCGGACTTCAGCACGCTGTGTCGTCGCCAAAAGACGCTGAACGTGAGCATCCCCTACCGTGGCGGTGCGGGCCCGCTGAACCTGCTTGTCGATAGCACCGGCATCAAGGCCGAGGGCGAAGGCGAGTGGAATGCCCGCAAGCACGGAGGCCCCAACCCGACCTGCTGGAGGGAGCCGATCCCGTGGCCGGGACGATCGCGGCGGTGGGCGCGATGGACGGCACAGTGCTGCCGATCCAGGGGCCGCCGGGCACGGGCAAGACCTATGTCACGGCGCGGGCGATCCTGTCTCTCGTACGGCAAGGGTACCGCGTCGGCGTGGCCTCGAACAGCCACGAGGCCATTCGCAATGTGCTGATGGGGTGTCTTCTTGCGCTGGAGGACGACGACCCGGACATCACGCTGGAGAACGCCGAGCTCGCTCACAAGGTGAGCGGTGAAGACGACGGCTATCCCGAGGGATTCACCGGCATCACCCGCGCCACGTCCAACGATGACCCTGCGCTGACAGAGGCCCATGTCGTCGGCGGAACTGCGTTCTTCTTCTCGCGCCCGGAACTCGAACAGTCTCTGGACTGGCTCTTCGTGGACGAGGCTGGACAAGTCGGCCTCGCGAATATGGTCGCCATGGGGCGCGCTGCGCGCAACATCGTTCTGGTCGGCGACCCGCGTCACGGATGCAGAAGGCAATCTGATTTTTCGCGGTCACGACACGCTTCGCCACATGGTAATTCCATCGCCCGAAATGCGCACTGCCGACAAGGCACTTCGTAGGTATTTGAGCGAGGGGTATCGCGCCAGTGCCGACGCGAAGGATAGAATGATCGGCCGAGCCATCGGCTTTGTCATGACGACGTATCGCAAACTCGCTTCATCTTCCGTTGCGGCAATCGAGCGAGCACTAGAACGTCGCTTGGAGCGGCTGCAAGGCTTCGATGCCGCATCGGCGCCGGTGATACCTTCAGACGAGCAACTCGAAGGGGATGACAACCTTTCGGAAACTGGGCCAATCGGTGAGGTTGGCGCCTTTTTCGCCGATGAAGCACGCGAGGTTCAGGCCGTTCTGAAACTCATCCGCGTGGCTCGGCTATCGGATGCGAAGTTGCAGACGTTTCTAAATGACGTGGTTTCGCCGCTTTTAGCACAGGAACAAAATCTTTTGGTGTTTACTGAGTACAGGGCCACCCAGAGTTACCTAGCAGAGGCGATTGCGCACGCATGTCCTGGGGTGCAGGTTGCCGCGATCAACGGCTCGATGTCGCTGGATGAAAAAATAAGGAATGTCCGCGCCTTCAACAGCCGAGAGGCTCAGGTCATGTTATCGACTGAAGCAGGGGGCGAAGGCCTAAACCTGCAAGACGCCTGTCATATCATGGTGAATTACGACTTGCCCTGGAACCCGGCACGTTTGGTTCAACGGATCGGCCGCTTGTACCGCTATGGTCAGACACGGCGCGTTCAAGTTATCAATTTGCAGTCGGATGATGGGTTCGACAACAGCGCGATCACTTTGTTGTTGGATCGCGTCAGTACGATTGCACAGGATATGGCAAGCGTTGCCGGCGAGATGAAGGATGCATTGGCTGCGGAAGTGCTCGGAGAGCTGATGTCTTACATCGACATGGAAAGCATCCTCGAGCGTGCGACAAGCATGAAGATGGACCAGACGGAAGAGGAGATCGCTGAAGCCATACGCGAAGCACAGAAGGCGCGGGCGGCCGAGGACGATATTCTGCAATTTGCATCCGCTCACCAGACACGCGTTTCGGGCGGCTTCGACTTTCGGCATATGGTCAGCTTTGTCAAAGGGATGGCACCAATCGCCGGATACGACGTGAGGGCCGAGATGCATGGCGGAAAGACGCTTGAGATTGAGCTCGGCGAAGAGGATATCGGTCGCTGGCCAGAATTCGGCCGTCGCAGCATTGTGCGCCTGACGGCCGACCACGCAAAGGCAATCGCTGACCCGTCGCTTGTTCCTATGGACTTCGAAGCCGGTTTTGTGCGTGATCTCTCAGAGCTGGCTAACGATCGGCTGATTTTCGACGGACTGTACGCGGAGGCCCAAACGGAAGCCGAAGATCACGAGGACGTGGTGGCCGTTCATCAGGTTCGCTGGCAGGGTCTTTCTGGCGAGTTACTAGAGGAAGAGTTGATCGCTTCGTCTGGTAACAAGGACGGTGCCAAGGAGCTGCCGCACGAAGAGTTTGCGGAACTGCTGCTGAGACCAATGGAGAGTGTGCCGGCATCTACGCCCGGAGACGAGGATCGGTTAATCGCAAAGGCCTTTGCGCCGGCGGTTGAAATTTTTGTCTCGCGCTGGGCCGAAGCCGACCGCATGCCGTCGTCAGTGTTTCTGGGTGCAGCTCTGAAGAGAAGGCGTCAGCTCCCCGGAATGTAGCACCCAAATTCGACAAAATCGCGGAGGGGGCCAACCGCACTTGCAGCTTTGCTTGCTCCAGTCCGTTGTAGCATGCTGCAGTCAGTGGCGGCGCGGTGGTATTTTCCCGCCATAATCTCGGCAGGATAGGGAGCACTCACGCCGCGTCGCGGGTGTAGGATGTGACGATGCCGCCGAGCTGGCGGTTGCGGCGGATCGGGCCGTCACGGACGGGCCGGAAATCGACTTGCAGCACATTGTTCCCGATACCCCGTCCACGGTGCGGACGCTCGGTGTTGTAATGGCGCACCCAAGCCCGCAGGATGTAATCGAGCTGCGAGCGGCTGAAGCAGACGAAGAAATCCAGACATTCACGCTTCACGGTGCCGATGAAAGATTCGGCGAAGGCATTGGCGTCTGGCGCCCTGTGCGGGATCTGGATCACCCTGGCACCTTCAGATGCCCAAACGGTATCGAAGCTGGCGCTGAACTTGGTGTCGGCATCGCGGATGAGGAAACCCGGCGCGATCCCATGCTCTGCACACCACATAAGCGTGTTGCGTGCCTGCTGGGTCACCCATGCCGAGTCCGGGGCATAGGTCGGGACGCTACAATAAACCCGGCGACTGCCGATGTGGATGAAAATCAGCACATAGGCTGTCAGCGGCCCACGGGCGGTGAGCACGGTCTTGGTGAAGAAGTCACAAGCAACCATGCTTTCCATATGTGCCTGGACGAAGGTGGTCCATGGCAGGGCTGGCTTTTTCTTGCGCTTCTCAGGGCTCGGGTGGATACCAGCATCATTCAGGATGCGCTTTACCGAGTTGGTGCCGGCGTAGAGCCCCAGCTTTTTCAGTTCCCCGGCGATCCGCTTGTAGCCCCACAGAAGGTTTTCCGACCCGATGCGAATGACGACGTCGCGCAACTCCTGTGTCAGGCGCGGTCTGCCCACGGCCTTGAAGGGGCGTCCACTGCGCATCTGGGCCAGCCAGCGCTTATAGGTCAAAGGCTTGGCGACCTCCAGTAGCCCGTCGATATCATGCCTACACTCCGCTCCGATGCGCAGCAGTTCGGCTTTCTCTTCCGGAGACAGGATAATCCTCTGCGTCGGGATGCGGGTTCGCAGGATCTGGATTTGGGCCCTGAGCAGCCTCAGCTGTGCGTTGTGTCGGGGCATGAAGAGCTGGGTCAGGAAGACGATAAGGAGTGAGAAGGTCGAATTCATCTTGCCAGGCTCCACCGCGGCGCATAAAAAATTGCTGCCATTTCAGCGTGATGGGCCTCGCTTACATTTTGGCACCCCGCTCAGGAAGGCCAAAAATGCTTGGGCCTGGTTGTGGCCGCGAAAAATCCGAACGTGGGATGTGTTGGCGCCTTTGCGCGAGTTTCGCTGCCAGTCGCGACTGAATCGAATGGCGATTCAAATCATCAGTCATCTAAATTAAAACAATAGCTTAGAGGGTGGAGAACGTTCGATTTCAGACCCATCCCCTCCGCCATTACTCCTTCTAACAGAGAACTATGTCTGCCCCGGCGTCTTGGCTGTGCAACGCAGTTTCGTGAACCACGCCAGATTTCCGAAAGCCCAGGATCGTATACCCTGGTCGCTATTGCTTTCCCTTAAAAGAACACCCGTTAAGCCGGAAAATAAAAAACACTATAAACATTAACAAAAATATCAATTTGATATAGAGTTATAGTGTTTTTGTTCTGTATCGCTTGGGTTTTCGTGTGACACAAACGCTTTATGACAAATACGGTGGCTTCAAAACGATCAGCCGTGTCGTGATGACCTTCTATGAAATGGCGTTGGATTCGGATGATATAGGCCATTATTTTGAAGATATCGACATGCCTCGGCTGATTGATCATCAGACGAAATTCGTATCGTCCCTGATTGGCGGACCGGCGTCATTCAGTGATGACAGGATCGAAGCCGTTCACAGGCATCTGGGTATTTCACACGACGAATTTGATGTGATGGCTGAGCTGTTTGGCGAAGCGCTGAGCGTGCATGGTATGTCCGATCAGGATATCAAAACCGCGCTGGCTGCAATTGAAGGGAAGCGTTCAATTATCGTCGCCCGAAACGCGGCATGAGCATTCATGCGATAAACGAACAGCTGTTACGCGCCATCGGTGTCGGCATTGCCGTGGTGCGCGCCTCGGATCTTCAGTTCGTGTTTCATAACGGACCTTTCGCAGAGTGGTTTGGAACCCCCGAGAACGGCAGTACTCTTACGGACATTCTGCCTGCCCTTGATCCCAAAGAACTGGAAGACGTCAAGCAATCGGGCCTGAGATATTCGGTTGAGTTGCAGATCAAACCAAAGCGGCGGACCTTGATCTTTGCGGTCGCAGTTTCGTTGGCAAGCGGATTGTCCGAGCAGGTTCTGATTGTCGAGTGCCAGAACATCACGCGCATTCGCGAGCTGGAAAGCATGATCGACAGCTATTCCACCATGGTCGAACGCAACACACGAGAACTGGAACGCGAGAAAGAACGGGTTGAACGCCTGCTTTTGAACTTGATGCCACGGGCGGTTTATGAAGAATTCAAGACATTCGGTGTTGTCACTCCGCAGCTCTACAAGCAGGTGTCTGTGGTCATGCTGGACTTTGTGGGTTTCACCGATTTCGCGGCCAAGACCGACCCGACAGTGACCCTGAGTGAGTTGAACGACATTTTCACGGCGTTTGACAGGATCGTTGAACAATTCGGGTGTGAAAGGATCAAAACAATAGGTGACGCATATCTTGCGGTCTCAGGCATGCCTGACCCGACACCCGATCACGCGACTGCAGTGGCTCATTGCGCGGTACGTTTCCTGCGTTATCTCGAACGCCGTAACGAAAGCCATCCGCACAAATGGCAGGCCCGGATCGGTTTGGGCATGGGGGCCGCAGTCGGGTCTGTCGTGGGCATTCAAAAATACGTCTACGACGTTTTCGGTCCGGCGGTAAATATCGCGTCCCGACTGCAAATATTCGCCAATCCTATGAAAATCGTTGCGCCGGAAGAGATGAAATACGCCCTGATTGACGAGTTTCAGGTCTCGGACCTGGGACGTGTCGACATAAAGGGAATGGGCGAGATGAATCTTATCAACGTAACGTCCGGGCTGAGCTTACCGCAAAGCAGTCGAACTTTTTGAAAGGTGTCAGTCGTCCTGAGGGATCAGACCCAGCCCTCGCAGATAGATACCAATGCCGCTTTCCAGCAGGTCTTCCGGGGGGAAGGGAGACGTCGCCCCGGTATTGCGCGCGTATAATTCGACCACGCCATGGCTCATCGCCCAGATGTGCGCGCTGAACATCGACGCGGGCGGGCGCTTTTCTGGTGGAATATGTTGCGACAAGTCAGCGGCTGCTTTCTCGAGAACCGATTTGGCCCGATTGGCGGCCATGGATAATTCTGGGGTGCGATTCAACGAAATTCCGCTTTCAAACATGGCGATGTAGTGGCCGGGGTTCTTCCGGGCAAAAGCCAGATAGGCCCGCCCGGTTGCTTCGAAGGCGGATAGGGCAGAGGGTTGGCCTGTGTCATAAGCGTATTGCATCAGGTCCGCGAACATCTCGAATCCCTGCCGTGCGGCTTCGGCGATAAGGTCTTCGCGCCCTTCAAAATGGCGATAGACTGCGGCTGGTGTTACGCCAGCGGTTTTGGCGGCTTCAGATAACGTAAAACCTGTCGGCCCCTTTTCTTCGATCAGGGACAAGGCTGCCTCGATCAGAGCTTGCTTTAGGTTTCCGTGATGATAACCGCGTTTCGACATCCCGGCCTCAGGTTCTTCGATTAGGTATTGGAAGACAAGGGGATAGATCAAATACACCCGGTCGTCCAACACTTGCCCTTGAAAGCCTTGGCCGGGCAGGGCGAAAACGCAACCTACGCTTCCCAGACATCCGGACCACCGCAGATCAGGGGATCAATGTTACCAATGCTTTTTGCGTCCTTCTCATCATAGTCCAGCGTGTGCAGGACCGATTGAATTGCTGCAAGACGGGCGCGTTTCTTGTCGTCGGACCGGACTATTGTCCAAGGAGATATGTCTGAGTGTGACCGGGTAAGAGTTTCCGAAATCGACTGTGTGTATTCGTCCCACTTGTCCAACCCTGCCACGTCAATCGGGCTGAGTTTCCATTGCTTTAACGGGTCGGTTTCACGGGCCAGAAAACGGTTTAGTTGCTCAGCGCGCCCGACATTGAGCCAGAACTTGAAGAGTTTGATGCCATCATTGACCAGACCCGTTTCAAGCGGCAGAACCTGACGAAAGAACCGCTCGCGCTCTTCCCGGGTGCAGAAACCAAAGACGTTTTCGACCACGCCGCGATTGTACCAGCTGCGGTCAAAGAACACGATCTCGCCGGCTGCAGGCAGGTGCGGGATGTAGCGCTGAAAGTACCATTGACTGCGTTCAGTTTCCGAGGGTTTGCTGAGCGCCACATTGCGCGCGCCGCGCGGGTTCAGGTTTTCGCGAAACCGTTTGATCGTTCCGCCCTTACCGGCAGCATCGCGGCCTTCGAAGATGATGGCGATCCGTTGCGCCGTGTCCTTGACCCAAGACTGCATTTTGACCAGCTCGATCTGGAGCAGTTCCATCTGCTCTTCATAGTCCTTGGGTTTCATCTTCTCGCTATATGGGTAGGTCGGGTTCAGGATATCGCCTTTCTTCGAATTCTCGATCTCATCCCGCATAGCTTTGGGCGCGCTATCCTGAAAATACTTCTCGATAGAACCTTTTTCGGTCCGAGCCATATGTCACCTCGCGATAAAACCCATATCCGACTATGGATTAGAGCTTGGATTAACGCAAACCTGCACGCTGCGCTGCACGATCAATTGCGGCAGCAACTTCGGGCGCTGCGACAACCTGCGGCATGTGACCGATCCCCGGTAACGCGACCAGTTCGGCCTGCGGGATTTGCTGGATCAGACGTTGCGAATGCCATTCAAGGCCGACAGTGTCATCGGCGGTGCCGTGAACGATTTCGGTTGGCACTGAAATCTCACCGTATCGCGGCTGCAATTGGGTTATCTCATCCAATAGGTTGGCCCGTTGCTTGGCATTTGCATGCATGGAACTGCGCCGAATGGTCAGGCCGGGCCCAAAATGTTCAGCATATCCAGCGGGGGCCGATTGGGGCGCAAATACACTGTCCAATGCCCGCGTTACGTACCAATCGGGCACAAAGGAAGAAATCAGAGGCAGGGCGAGCGTATTGCCGAGCGTGGTAGACGCTAATTGGTTAAACCCATCCAGCGGCGTTTCCCACGGAATGGCGGCGGGTGCGATCAGAACAAGTGCTGAGAGGTCGTCGGGCCTGGTGACTGCCCATGCTAGTGCCACTGAACCACCGTAGCTTTGGCCCGCCACGACAGGCTTGTCCGCCCCAAGCTGGGCAGCAGCTTTTTGCAGGATATCCGCTTGCTCCGTGATCATTTCACCGTCTGGGTTGAAACTTTCTGAAAACCCCAGGCCAGGCCGGTCAAAAACGATGACGCGGTAGCTTTCCGCCAGAATAGGTGCCAGCGCAAAGGTCATGTCGCGGGTGTTGCCGCTTGAGCCGTGAAGAAGGACCACATCTGGCCCATTCCCTATGACAACCGCATGAACCGCGATTCCGTCGACATCAAGAATCTGGCCTTCGGGTGGGAAAGCCGCTTCTGCCTGTGCTTCATTCCGGGCGCTGCGCCACGCAGTCACAGCGACAAGGCCCAGAATGATGAGGCTAAAGGATATCAAGGTCTTAGTGGCCAATTTTGCTCATATCAAAAGGCGTCGTCTGATAGATTTCGTTTATCCAGTTTCCGTAAAGAAGATGCGCGTGACTGCGCCAACGGTTTTGAGGTGTCTTGGATGGGTCATCATCCGGATAGTAGTTGATCGGCACGTTGATGGGCGTGTCATTGGCGACGTCGCGGTCATACTCCTGTTTCAGCGTGTCGCTGTCATACTCAAAATGATTGAAGATATACAGCGCGCGGTGGCTGGGATCTTCGACCAGACAGGGACCCACATCATCGCTGCCCAGAAGGGTCGTCAAACCCTGCGCGGCGTCGATCTCATCTTGTTTCATTTCCGTCCAGCGGCTGACCGGGATAACGCAATCGTCAGAGAACCCACGCAAAAAAGGTGATGCAGGGTTCAGGTTGCGGTGGCGGAAACAGCCAAAGGCCTTGGCATCCAGCATGTGTTTTCGGACACCGTGAAAATGGTTGATCATCGCCATCCCGCCCCAGCAAACACCAAAGGTTGAATGAACGTTGGTTTGGGTCCAGTCGAAGATCTCGCTGATTTCATCCCAATAGGTGACATCACCAAATTCCAGATGCTCGATCGGCGCGCCAGTAATGATCAGGCCGTCAAATTTCTGGTCCTTGACCTCCTGAAAAGGCTGATAGAACTCGGACATATGCTCGGCGGCAGTGGTTTTTGTCTGATGTTCCGTCATACGGATCAATGACAGTTCGATCTGCAACGGGGTTGCACCGATCAGGCGCGCAAACTGGTTTTCCGTCTGGATCTTCTTCGGCATCAGATTTAGCAGCCCGATGCGCAGGGGGCGAATATCCTGACGCATTGCCTGATCCTCGGACATGACCATAACGCCCTCTTTGTTCAGGACGTCAAAGGCGGGCAGATCAGAGGGAATTTTGATGGGCATGTGTCTGACTTCGAAGAGATTAGGGAAAACTGGTAGTTAGGCGTTATTGCGTCTGGCCTCAAGGGTGCGTTCGATCAACTCATCGAAATCGGCCGCATCGCGGATCTTGCCGATGTCGTTGGCATCAATCGTCACGCCCCAGTTCTTTGCCATCGCCTCGTATCGGGGCTGACGATGGGCCAGGGCTTGCGCATAGGTCCAGCGGACAAAATCATCGGGGTTGACCTCGGCCTCTGCACAGCCGTGTTGATCCAGATACTCGGTCCAGGAACGTGTCAGGAAATCAGCCTGATAGGACATGGGTTTTGGGGCCTTGTCGAAACGGCGCACAAGGTCGGCTGTGTGACCCTCGTCACCCTTCAGCCAGATCATGAGGGTGTGCCGCGCGAGTTCGGACAAAACCTGATCCCTTGGGTCTTCGGGATCTACCCACTCGCAGATGGATCCGCCCGTATCGCAGATAAAGTGAGGATATTTGTACAGACGCTCGGCGCGGTCGATGAAGTATTCGGTGTCCAGCAGCGCATGAATTTCGGCCAAGCGAAACTGTTCCTGCCTGCGGCGGTATTCCGGCATGTCCAAGCCGCCCAGATCGGGGTTTCCCGGCTTGCCCAGATAAGCGGCAACAGGTGTCAGGTTGGCGAATGAAATATTCGAACCGATATAGATCGAATCCGACAACAGCAGTTCACGCAAGAACGGAACTTTCATGGCCTCGGCCTTGGCATTGTCGGTGATGTACTCGCCCATATAGCGCGTGCCGATCCGGTAATCGATCGAGTAGTGGAACCAGTTCCCGGAATCTCTGAGGATGTTGGATACGTAGGTCTTGCCCAACCCCGACATGCCAAAGAACAGCACTTTCTTTCGGCTTGCCGTGCGCCAGTCATTGGCTGAGGTGTAGATCATTTTGCGCTGTCCTTTTTTGCCCTAGCTAAATCGGGCAGCGCACGGCGTCAATTGGGCCGGGGCGAACGATTCAGAACCAAAAGGCCAATCGCCAGAACGGCAAAGCCCAGAAAGGCGTTAGGGGGCAGGGACTCTTCGCGCAGCAATGCACCCAGAACAATAGCGACCGGAGGTATGACAAGTGTGACCAGCATCAGATTGCCACTGCCGGCCATTGCCAAAACCCGGTAGTAAAGCAGATATGCGCCGGCCGTTGCGACAATCGCATAGTACCCGATGGCCACCCAGGTTATTGCGGGTAGCGCCAAGCTGGGTACTCCATCAACTGCTAATGTTATTGGCAATACCAGCACTGTCGAAGCCGTCAGCATACCGGCGGCGGCAATCACCGGGGGAAGGTGCGATAATGTCTGCCTCGCCCAAGCCGCGGCACATGCGTAGGAAACTGTTCCGGCCAACACTGCAATCTGAGCGGTGCTTTGCAGGCTGAAACTCAAGAAGTTCAGCAATCCAATCGCGATTGAGACACCAAGAAAGCCCAGGCAGACACCCAGTAGCCGGGTTTTTGTCAATCGCTCGTCGCGAAAAAACAGTGCTGCTATCAAAACGCCGAAGATCGCAGTCGCCGCGTTCAGGATCGCCGTCAGACCCGTGTCAATGTAAAGCTGCCCCCAAGCCATCAGGCTGAAGGGGATGACGTTGTTCAACAGCCCCATGACCAGAAAAGTGCCCCAGATACGGGGCGCGCGCGGCACCTTGATCCGCCTGATCCAAGTTACCAGCCACAAAACCAGCATGGCCCAGAATGTGCGATGCAAAACCGAGGTCATCACGGGAAGCGTGTCCAGAGCGACCCGGATGGAAACAAAGGAGGCGCCCCAGATCAGTCCAAGGAGCAAAAGCTCGGCCCAGGCGCGGAGAGAGAGGTGTTTTTGTTCGTTCATGCGGGCACTGTTTCATTGATGTTAACCAACGGCGACCCGGTTCATGCGAAAAAGCCCCGCAGAAACTGCGGGGCTTTACAGTTACATAAGATTACTCAGATCAGTTCAGAGCGTATGTGATCTGGAAACCAACGCTCCAGGCGCTGTTGCCTGTGAACGTACCACGTGCCGCGGGACCAGCACCATTCGCGGTGGCATCCCCGATGTCGGTATAACGAACACCGCCCGAGATTTTTGCCTTCTCAAGCGAATACGTGCCACCCAGACCGATGCTCCAGAACCCATCTGTCGGACCGAGGTTCGAAACCGGCGTACCTTGGGAAGTTTCGTAGCCCAGTGTCACAGCACCAGAAAACTCTTCCGAGAACTGATAACCCAAACCCAGCGAGTAGGTGAACGTGGCGTCGTCATAGTCAACCAGGTTGCTGGTCGGCGGATAGTTTGGCGGATTATACACAAGTTGTGGCCAGTCGACCCAACGGATCGAGCCAAACAACAATGTCTTGGGCGCCACGCCCGTTTGAAAATCCAGATTCACAGACTGCGGTGTTTCAATCTCACTCGAAGTGTTTACAGGCAACCCTCCGGTCAAAGCACTGGATTCTGTCTGTGAAAGATCGTGGCTGATCTTGGAGTTATAGGTCAGAGATACGCGCGCGGCGATCTCAGGTTTTTCCCAGGCGACGCCCACGACATACCCGAATGCGGTATCTGCGTCAGTATTCACCTGATAGCCTGCGGTAATGGGAACAGTAATCGAAGCCTCGACGCGCTGCGCGCGAATACCGCCGATCGCACTGAATCCACCGCCGAATTTGTACCGTAGCAAAGCGGTAATCGCATCAGTGTCAGCAGTTGCCTGCAACACGCGGGGGTCTGTGGGATTAACCGGGTTGATCGAAAGCGGGTAGGCGGCCGCATATTGAATATCGGCACCGTAGGGTTGATCATAGATCAGTGCGAAATCAAGCTTTTCGGTAAGCGCCGTTTTGAACCCAAGGTGCGGTGTAAAAAAGTCGTTCGCAACTTCACCTGAACTAATGGGTTGGCCGCCGTTTGTACCAAAAATGTCTGGCATCGTGCCGGTCACGCTTGGGTCGGTATACCCCAACCGAAACTGAACTGCAGAGCCTTCTTCAAAGATCAGGTTGATACCCTGACCGCTGCGGTCCAGACCGCCTGCAAAACCAGCCGTTGCTCCAACGCACAATGCGCACGTTGCGAGTAGTGTTGTTTTCATTCTGTCCTCCCGAACTTTTTTCGAGTATTTGCCTGGCGAAGAATTGAGTGAGTCCAGCGCTTACCCGTGTGTAATGCGCGATACTTTCTTTTCAGTTAGTTTAAGGTCAACTGGTGACGGTGCGTTACTTGTTGCCACTACAGTTCTGAACTGTTGCCAAACTGTTACGATTTTCGGACCAGATGTTCAGGAAAATGCCAGTAAAGATGACGGCAGCGCCGATCAGTACCCAATGGTCGATGGGTTCATGATAGAGGAGCATCCCGATTACTGCGATTGTCGGAAGACGTGCAAAATCAAAGGGAATGACCACGGTTGCCGGGGCTATGGATAGGGCATTGGTAATACAGAAATGCGCCAGCAAACCCGCCAGCCCAACCAAAATCAGATAGGGAGCGGTCTGCATTGTCGGAAGCGCAATCTGACCATCGATGCCAGCGGCTGTGGCCCCAAGGACTGCTTGCATTGTAGTCAGCCAGAAAACAATACACCCAATGCTGGAAAATCGCGTGAGCTTCTTGGTGGTAATCGTTGTAAACGCAAAGAATACTGCGGATGCGGCGGCTGTCATAAGGCCGGGGCTCAAAGGGGCAGCGCCGGGGCGCGTGACGATCAGAACGCCCGAAAACCCGATAAGCGCCGCTATCAACCTGAGCGGCGTCAACCGTTCGTTCAGAAACAGCGGCGAGAGCAGGATTACCCAAAGCGGCTGTGTGAACTCCAGCGCGAATACCTGCGCCAAGGGAGCCACTGCCACGGCGTAGAACCAGAGATTTTGCCCCGTGAAATGTAAGGTGTTTCGTAAGGCGTGCAATCCCAGCCGTTCCGTCGAAACTTGCTGCCAGTTGCGAGTCACAGTCAGGACAGTTGCAACAACAACGAACCCAACGATGCTGCGATACATCATGATTTCAAAGGTATCATGCGCAGAACTCAGTTCACGCCCTGCAACCGCCATGGAAGAGAATGAGGCGATCGCGCCGGTCATCCATAGACCGGCCTTGATTACGTCTTTCTGCGCATGGCTCATTTCGAGCGTCCCTCAGGTTCGTCGCGGGGCCGCGCTGCCAAAAGACCGCAAAGCCAAGCGCTTATGATAAGCAGACTAGGTTCGTCCGGCTAATCAAACGCCGAAGGTGCGCCAGATTCAAGGTCGCATAGGTGACTGCCCGGTACAAAGGCTTGAATGAGTAGGGCGTTTTGCCGCTCAATCAGTTAAGTTTTACGCAGACACCCGCCGGTCATTCCCACTCGATGGTGCCGGGGGGTTTCGATGTGATGTCATAGGTACACCGGTTGATGCCTTTGACTTCGTTGATGATCCGCGTTGCCGTTTCGCCCAGGAATTCATGGCTGAACGGGTAGTAGTCCGCGGTCATGCCATCGACAGATGTTACGGCCCGCAGCGCGCAGGCGTAGTCATAGGTGCGCCCGTCGCCCATGACACCTACGGTCCGCACTGGCAAGATGGCAACAAAAGCCTGCCAGATGTCGTCATAGAGGCCGTGTTTACGGATCTGGTCGATAAAGATCGCATCAGCTTCACGCAAGATGCCCAGTTTTTCGCGGGTGATTTCACCGGGGCAGCGGATTGCCAGACCAGGGCCGGGGAAAGGGTGACGTCCGATGAAGCTCTGTGGAAGGCCAAGTTCGCGGCCAAGCGCGCGAACCTCATCCTTGAAAAGCTCTCGCAGGGGCTCGACCAGCTTCAGGCCCATCTTTTCCGGCAAGCCACCGACATTGTGGTGCGATTTGATGGTTACAGAAGGCCCGCCCGAAAATGACACCGATTCGATTACATCCGGATAAAGCGTCCCTTGCGCCAGGAACTCGGCCCCTTCAATGGTGTCAGCGTGTTTTTGGAAGACGTCGATGAACAGCTTACCGATGATCTTGCGCTTGGTTTCCGGGTCGCTTTGCCCTTCAAGCTCGCCAAGGAACAGTTCGGATTCGTCCGCGTGGATCAACTGGATGTTGTAGTTGTCGCGGAACATGCCGACGACTTCTGTCGCCTCGTTCTTGCGCAACAGCCCGTGGTCGACGAAGACGCAGGTCAACTGGTTCCCAATCGCCTCGTGGATCAGGATCGCCGCGACCGAGCTGTCAACACCGCCCGACAAACCGCAGATGACCTTCTTGTCGCCAACCTGCTCGCGGATCTTGCGGATCATTTCTTCGCGATAGGCCCCCATGGTCCAGTCGCCCTTGAAACCGGCCAGCTTGACGAAGTTCGCGTACAGCTTCGCGCCCTTCGGCGTGTGGTGCACCTCGGGGTGGAATTGCACGGCATAGAAGTGACGCGACGGATCGGCTGTGATCGCAAAGGGCGCGTTAGGCGATGTGCCGAAGACCTGAAACCCCGGTGCGATTTCACTGACGTGGTCGCCGTGGCTCATCCAGACCTGTTCATCCCCGTCGTCAAACCAGCCGTTCAGAATTGCCAGTTTGTCTTTTGGCGTGACAAAAGCCCGACCAAACTCGGCCGTGCCATGGCCGCTTTCGACCTTGCCGCCAAGCTGGTGCATCATCATTTGCTGGCCATAACAGATACCCAGAATCGGCACGCCATAGTCAAAAATCTCTTGCGGAGCACGGGGCGAGCCCTCGCGCGTCACACTGTCCGGCCCGCCCGAGAAAATCACCGCGCGCGGGGCCATTTCCCGCACGAAATCCATCGTGACATTCTGGTAAGGGTGAATTTCGCAATAGACATTCAGCTCACGCAGGCGGCGGGCAATAAGCTGCGTAACCTGGCTGCCGAAGTCGATGATCAGAAGGCGGTCGTGGGATGTCTGGGTCATGTCAGCGCCTTAGGGCAAGCCCGCACATTTCGCAAGAGCGAGGTCCGATTCCAGCGCGGGAATCAAAAAAGATCACTGCAAAAATTTTTGACTCGAGGGTTTACACCGGTGGCTCCGTCGGCGCACTTGGACAGGGCAGAAGGGTACGCTTTCCAATTCCAGATTTCACCCTTGGCGGCCGGTTCGCCGGATTGCCGCGCGGCAATGTCGCTTTTCCCCCCAACTTGCCGCAATCCCTATGCTTGCGTCCGGGCAAACCTGTATCAAACGCTCAATCTAACCAACAACACGGGATCTTCTCATGACTGAGGCAAACACCCGGCGCAGGGCGAGAGGTGGCGGTGGCGCTGCCCGCCGTGCCGAGCGGACTGCAGTTCGTATCGAGACCGCGAAATACATCGAACGCAACATTCCGAACTTCGAAATCCTCAACGAAGAGGCACTGGAGATCATTGAAAACAACGCGGAAACCGTGTTGGAAGAGATCGGTGTTAACTTTGTTGATAACCCTGCCGCTCTGGAACGCTGGCGCGACGCGGGTGCGGATATCGACGGTGAACGCGTGCGCATTCCGCGCGGCCTTGCTCGTGAGCTGATTAAAACAGCGCCCAGCGAGTTCACGCAACATGCCCGCAACCCCGAGAAGTCGGTCGTGATTGGTGGCCGGAACATGGTTCTGGCCCCGGTTTACGGCCCTCCTTTCGTGCGCGATGCACAAGGCGGCCGTCGTTACGCGACGATGGACGACTTCAACAAGTTCGTGAAACTTGCCTATATGTCCAAGTGGCTGCACCATTCGGGCGGTACGGTGTGTGAACCGACCGACATTCCGGTGAACAAGCGCCATCTGGATATGCTGAAGGCGCACATGACCCTGTCGGACAAGCCTTTCATGGGCTCGGTGACCGATCCCAGCCGGGCGCAGGATTCGGTTGAAATGTGCGAAATCCTGTTCGGTAAGGAATTCGTCCAGCAAAACACGGTGATGACGTCGCTGACCAACATCAACTCGCCGATGACATTCGACGATGTGATGATGGGCTCGCTGGAAGTCTATGCCCGCAACAATCAGGCCTGCATCATCTCGCCCTTTATTGTGGGCGGTGCGATGGCGCCGGTCTCGGTGGCCGGTACTTTGACCCAGGTTCTGGCCGAGGTTCTTGCCGGTGTGGCGTACAGCCAGATCGTCCGTCCTGGTGCTCCCGCGATCTTTGGGGCATTCGTGACCTCGATCGACATGAATTCTGGCGCGCCGACCTTCGGTACGCCGGAAGCTTCGCATATCACCTATGGCGCGGGTCAGCTGGCGCGGCGTCTGAACTTGCCGTATCGGTCCGCAGGGTCGTTCTGCGGCTCGAAACTTCCGGATGCGCAGGCGGCTTATGAGACAGCGAACTCGCTGAACATGGGTCTGTTGGCTGGCGTGAACTTCATGCTGCATGCCTGCGGCTGGCTGGAAGGTGGCCTGGTGGCCGACTTCGAGAAATTTGTTATGGATGCCGACCAGTTGGGCGTTTTGCATTCGCTGGCCAAGGGCGTGGCCTATGATGACAACGCGCAGGCCATGGATGCGATCCGGGAAGTTGGCCCCGGCGGGCACTATCTAGGATGCGCCCACACGCAGGCGAACTTCAAGGAATCGTTCTGGAAGTCCGATCTGCTGGACTACAAGCCATATGAAACCTGGCAGGAAGAAGGTGCGCGTGATACGCGGGCTCTGGCCTCTGTGCGGGTTGAACACCTGCTGGCGAATTATCAGCAACCGCATATGGAGCCGGATACAGCCGCAGCGCTGGAAGCCTATATCGCCGAGAAAAAGGCCTCCATGCCGGATGCGTTTTCCTAATTATTGAAGGACCGGGGCGCGGTTGGCCTGATACAGCCGCGCCTCACCCAACAGCGCGATAAGAATGTCGAGATGCCGGACCAGAGAGTATGCGGCATCATCTTCTTTGCGCAGTTCATTCACCTCTTTTTCCATCTCCATCAGTCGCAGTAGGGCCTGACCTGAACCCGGCAATGACCCGTATCCCAGAATACGTTGCAAATGCCTGTCCCGGTTGTACTCTCTCGCTCCGAAATTGGCGGCTCTTGCCAACATGCGTGGGCGGTGAAGCGTTGAGATCATTGTCATCAGGTCCTGCATCTTACGTGTCCTGTGTCTGAAGGTTTACCGGACTATTTAATGCACAACCTAAGCGGGTGTTGCCTGCGTAACAGCCTCTCCGAACGATGGTTTCACGACTGTTTATCTTTTTGAATCAAATCTGGTTCGTGCCTTGTGCGGTTAACGAACGAGTAACGAATGGACCTCTAGTTAGATTTGGTTAACCCGCTATCCGAGGGCGAAAAGTGACATTTTGTTTTGTCGACGAGGGCAAATAATCATGGAAAACAACATGGCTTTCACCATTCCGGCATGGGTTCCAGAGGGGGCGCAAAGATACCTTGCTCATACCGAAACCGGACGCTCGATCCGCGATATCGCGAGATCGGCAGGTTGCCATGCGTCAACCATCCTCCGGCAAATCCGGCGTATCGAGATGCGCCGTGACGATCCTTTGGTGGATGCGGCGTTGCAGTCGCTGGCAGAAACACATTTTTCCATGCCCGACGACGCAGGCGACTCGGTCGTGATCGCGGATGAAGCTGCCCAGGAAGAGGCGTTCGAAAGAGAGGCATTGCGCATTCTGCGCCGCCTGAGCGAGACAGGTTCGGTTCTTGCCGTGGCTGAAGAAATGGACAAAGCGGTAGTCGTTCGTGACACCGGCAACGCCGGAGCGACCAGAACCGCGGTCGTCGATTGCGAGATCGCTCAGGCTCTGGCCTTAAAGGGCTGGATTTCCTGCGATAACCCCGGTCGCATTTCACGGTATAGAATTTCTGCGGCTGGCCGAACGGCACTGAGCCACCTGATCGCAAAAGCGGAAAACAAGGCGCGGGTGGGGACCGAAGTCGGATTTGCCGAAGCTCAGTCGTTGTTTCAGGCAAAAACATCGGGTGGGGCGACTGACCGGATCAGGCGCATTCGCTATAGCGCCACGGAAAGCCCGTTGGTTGCCCTTGCACGCAGACGCGACCGCGATGGCAAGCCTTTTCTGGATGAATCGCTTGTCAGCGCAGGAGAGCGGTTGCGCGAAGATTTCGAGTTGGCGCAGATTGGTCCTCAGGTTTCACAGAACTGGGAGCGGTTTCTAACGGCTGGTGGCCGCAGCAGTTATGACAGTGAAAGCCACGGAGGAAAGGGATCATCGGATGCGCGGGACCGCGTGGCGCGGGCCCTGTCTGACCTTGGCCCCGGACTAAGTGATGTTGCCCTGCGGTGTTGTTGCTATCTCGAAGGGTTGGAACTGGCGGAAAAACGCATGGGTTGGTCGGCACGATCCGGAAAGATTGTTCTGCGGATCGCGTTACAACGGCTGAAACGTCACTATCGGGATCAGGTTGAACGCGACCGCATGATTGGCTGAAGGTACAAAAAAAGGCCCGTTAAAACGGGCCTTTTTTCGTCTTGTTATTACTCAAGCCAGTTCGGGTTCTGCCATCGCCTGAAGATGTTTCATCAGGTTTTCGGGCGAAGACACGCCATAGGGATCTTCGGGGCAGTTATCCATCAGGCCAGGTTCTTCGAACCAGGCTTCGACAACACCGTCGTTTACGATGGCAGCATAGCGCCATGACCGCATGCCAAAGCCCAGATTGTCCTTGTCAACCAACATACCCATTTTACGGGTGAATTCGCCCGATCCATCCGGAATGACCTTGACGTTGGTCAGGCCCTGATCTTGCGCCCATTTGTTCATCACAAAGCTGTCGTTGACAGACATGCAGTAGATTTCATCGACACCCTGGGCAATGAAATCGCCATATCCGTTTTCAAAGCCGGGCAGTTGATATGTCGAACAGGTGGGCGTGAACGCGCCGGGCAATGAGAACAGGATCACGCGTTTTCCGGCAAAATAGTCAGCGGTGGTCTTGTCTTCCCAACGGAATGGGTTTGTTCCTTCGATTGAGTCATCGCGGACACGGGTGTGAAAGGTCACGTTGGGCAGTATTGCGCCGGATTTCATGTTCAAGCTCCTGTGATTCACCTGTGATTTTGCCGTGACTTAAAACAGTTCTAAACTGCCTTCAATCGACGATATGCCGCATTTTGAATTAATAACCTCTTCTCATTACTCATTGAAAACATGCGGTGAAACGGATTTTTACAATCTCGTTTTCGCTCATGCGCGGCGGCGTTGCATAGCGGCTATGCGCCGCTGGTGTAACACTGCACATCTGTTTATGTTATGAGCGACAAGATTGACCTAAAGTCAGGAATATTGCCCGTGCGAGATCTGAAGATCCCCGAACAGCGCCATCCGGAAAAAGCGCACCGCCCGGATAATGCGCAGCCCAAGAAACCGAACTGGATCAGGGTCAAGGCACCCGGCGGCAAAGGTTATGCAGATACGCGCCGGATCATGCGCGACAATAATCTGGTCACAGTCTGCGAAGAGGCGGGATGCCCCAATGTCGGCGAATGCTGGAGCCAGGGCCACGCCACCATGATGATCATGGGCGAGATCTGTACCCGTGGCTGCACATTCTGCAATATCGCTACTGGCCGCCCAGACGACCTTGACGCCTTTGAACCCGGCCGGGTGGCACATGCGGTCGAAAAACTTGGCCTGAACCATGTGGTTATCACCTCCGTTGATCGGGATGATCTGAGTGATGGCGGTGCCGAGCATTTTGCTCAGACCATCCGCGCGGTGCGGCACCGCTCTCCCAAAACCACGATCGAGATTCTGACGCCCGATTTTCTGAAATGCGATGCTGACGTTCTGGAAATTGTGGTTCAGGCAAAGCCGGACGTTTTCAATCATAATCTGGAAACCGTACCGGGTTTGTACCCCGAGGTTCGCCCCGGCGCGCGGTACTTCCATTCACTGCGTCTTTTGCAGCGGGTGAAAGAACTTGATCCGTCGATCTTTACCAAGTCTGGCATCATGGTTGGGCTTGGCGAAAACGAACAGCAGGTGCGTCAGGTCATGGATGACATGCGCGCGGCGGATATCGATTTTCTGACGATTGGCCAGTATCTGCAACCAACACCGAAACACCACGGTGTTGATCGTTTCGTGACACCCGACGAGTTCGCGTCATACGAAAAGGCAGCTTACGGCAAAGGCTTTCTGATGGTATCTGCGTCGCCGTTGACCCGGTCTTCCTATCACGCTGGTGATGATTTTGCCCGGCTGCGCGCGGCGCGTCTAGAAAAGCTGCAACACGCGTGACACCTGATCAGATCGCGCGACTGACCTATCTGCGCCACGAGCTGCATCAACAACCTGAACTTTCGGGACAGGAAGAGAGTACCGCAGCACGGTTGGCTGAACTTCTGCGCGACGCAGGCGCTGACCATGTCCTGACCGGAATAGGTGGGCACGGGATTGCCGCCGTTTTCGAAAGTGGCCAACCTGGTCCCACCCTGGGCATTCGCTGCGAACTGGATGGGTTGCCGATCCAGGAGTTGGCGGACCATTCCTATGTATCACAGGTCGCGGGCAAAGGTCATTTATGCGGCCACGACGGGCATATGACTATGGTTCTGGGCGTAGCAGACGGGTTGAAACATCACCGCCCCAAGAAGGGCCGCGTCGTATTGATCTTCCAGCCAGCAGAAGAGACCGGCCATGGTGCAATCGCTTTCCGGGCTGATCCCCAGTTCGCCGGGGTTGCGCCCGACCTCGTACTGTCTTTGCACAACTTACCAGGACTGGAGTTGGGCGCGGTCGAAATTTGTGACGGTCCTTCTAACTGTGCCTCACGCGGGATGCAGATTGTTTTGACTGGAAAGACGTCGCATGCCGCTGCTCCGCAAGATGGGGTGTCACCTGCCAGTGCGCTGGCAAGTCTGATGCCGGCTTTGACCGCGTTAGGTGGCGGAGGGGATCTGAATGACGACTACGCATTGACCACCGTCACACATGCCACGTTGGGTGAGCGCGCGGTCGGAGTAGCACCGGGGCAGGCCGAGCTGTGGGTGACGCTTCGCACAGTCACGGACGCGCGAATGGCGCAGCTGATCAGCGACGCTGAATCGTTGGTCCACGAAACGGCCAAAGCCGAAGGGCTGGCGGTCGAAATCAGTTATGACGAAGTGTTTGAGGCTTGTGCCAATCACCCGGAAGCAGTTTCGATCCTGTCCAAGGCCTGCACGGAGCAGGGCGTTTTTTGCAGATTGGTCGATCAGCCACAGCGGTTTTCAGAAGATTTCGGCCAGTTTGGAAAAAGCGCGAAAACCGCCATGTTCTGGTTGGGGTCGGGAAGTGACCAACCCCAGTTGCACAACCCGGACTATGATTTCCCGGATGCGCTTATTCCGATTGGGACCGGGATATTTCTGAGGGCCATCGAAGCTGTGTTAGGCCGCGACTGCTAGGACCGAGGCTTTCAATTCATCAGATCGCCAACGATTCCAACAGCTTCTATTACAGTCTTCGTATCATCTGATATCGAGATTATTTCGTCGTCGACCCGAATATACCGTTGCCCCGGCTTCAGCGGTTTGAGCTTCCAGTTGTCGAGGTCGTCAACATAGTCAAAACGCAGGTCGTCCGGTAATTTCTGACCTCGGGTGTATCGTTTGATTTGACCGGGCGGAACAGCCTTGCCGTTTGACTTAATGGATTTCTCTACTTTGGTTTTGTTGGCACCTTGTCCTTTGCCCTTGTTGTCTTTTGCATATGACGCGCTTGCAAGGGAGACGATCACCAAAAAGACGCCCGCTATCGAGATAAGACGCTTCATCAAAAATCCTCCTGTGACTACCTGAAAGGTAAAGCGACGAGGCGATGGTTGTCCATTGATATTCTAAATAATGAATTTTTAATCGGGTCTGAGTACGAGGCCGGAAAAGGCCCGCTCGGGCTATTCGTCCGTAAAGCGGACTTTGCCAATATAGGGCAGGTTGCGATTGCGTTGAGCATAGTCAATTCCATAACCCACGACAAATTCGTCGGGTATCTCAAAACCGATCCAGTCTGATCGAAAATCCACTTCGCGGCGGCTCGGCTTGTCCAGCAAGGCAATGGATTTCAGGCGCGCGGGGTTACGGCTTTGCAGCAACTTGGTGACATGGTTCAACGTATGGCCTGTGTCAACGATATCCTCGACAACCAGCACGTCGCGCCCTTCAATTGCGCCGCGTAAGTCTTTGAGAATGCGAACTTCCCTGCTGCTTTCCATCGCGTCTCCGTAAGATGATGCTTCAAGGAAATCCACCTCGATCGGAAGGTCAAGTTCGCGCACAAGGTCGGCGATGAAAACAAAGCTGCCGCGCAGCAGACCCACGACCACCAGCTTGTCTGTTTCTTTGAACTCTGCCGAAATGTCGCGACACAGCTCCTCGATTCGAGCGGCGATGGCCTTTGCCGAGATCATCTCATCTATCACATATGCGCGGTCAGTCATCGCAGCCCCCTTGATCTTTGGCGCGCAACATACGACATGACGCGCCATTGTCACCTGCAAATACCGGACCTCATGCCTATCCATTCGGAAACCCGCCACCTGCCGTATACAGCCCAGCAGATGTACGACCTGGTTGCCGATGTGGCCAAGTACCCCCAATTTCTGCCGTGGTGCGCTGCTGCCCGCATTCGCAAGACCTATGCGATGGAAGAGGCTGAGGTGATGGAGGCTGATCTGATCATCTCGTTCAAGGTTTTCCGGGAACGATTTGGCAGCAAGGTAACCCTGTTTGCGGATCAAAAGAAAATCGACACCGAATACCTGGACGGCCCCTTCAAATACATGAAATCCGACTGGCAGTTCGAGGACGCGCCTGATGGGGGCTGCAACGTCTCGTTCCATGTGGATTTCGAATTCAAGAACGCCATCCTGCAAGGGATTATCGGTGTGGTTTTCAACGAAGCCATGCATCGGATCGTGCGCGCGTTCGAGGCGCGCGCGCAAGAACTCTACAGCTAGGTCTTTACCCTTGTCAGGCGCACGCTAGACTACGCGCATGACGGAATTTACAGTATCATTGGCCGCTTTTGCGGCAGGGCCGATTTCTACGTCGTCTCAGGCGCGAATCGTCACATCGCTATCTGTTCTTGACTGGGTCGCTGTGGGCCGGGCAGGCGCGCGCGAACCCGTCTCAACCACGGTTCGCGACATGATACTTTCCGAGGGCGGGAACCCTCAGTCGCATCTCTTTGGCGGCGGCCCGGCGCCGCTACGTGGTGCGGCGTTGGTGAATGGCACGGTGTCTCACGCGCTGGATTACGATGACACGCATTTCGCCCATATCGGGCATCCTTCCGTCGCCATTTTGCCTGCAGCCCTTGCGGTGGCCGAATGGGATGACCGTATTCTTGTCGACTTTCTCGAAGCCGCTTTGGTGGGTATGGAAACCTCAATCCGAATTGGCTTGTGGCTGGGGCGCGGTCACTATCAGGCAGGGTTTCACCAGACGGCGACATCCGGTGCCTTTGGGGCGGCAGTCGCTGTTGGCCGTTTGCTGGGTTTTGACGCAAACCAGATGCGAATGGTTCTGGGTCTGACGGCGACGCGTGCGGCGGGGCTGAAGGCGCAGTTCGGAACCATGGGCAAGCCGTATAACGCCGGACTTGCCGCTTCAGCAGGGGTCGAGACGGCCTTGCTGGTACAGCGCGGTTTTCAGGCCAACGCCGACGCGCTGGAGGGTCCTTATGGATTTGGGGCAACGCATCAAGGTGCAGCGGATCAAACAGCTCTGGATGGGTTGGGCGATGAATGGCTGTTTGAAACGGTCAGCCACAAGTTTCACGCCTGTTGCCACGGTCTTCACGCCGCTCTGGAAGCCGCGCGGGAGTTGGACATAGCGGAGCCAGAGGTCGCCGAGATCCAGATTAAGACTCATCCGCGCTGGATGAGTGTGTGCAATCAACTGTCACCGACAACCGGACTGGGGGCCAAGTTTTCCTATCGGACAGTGATCGCGATGCAGGCGCTGGGATATGATACGGCTTTGCCAGGTAGTTTCACCGACAAGGTCTGCGTCGACCCGCGTATAACGTCTTTGCGCAACCGCATCACGGTCGAGGCAGATGACAGCCTGTCAGAAACGCAGGCGCATCTGTCCCTGCTGCGTCGAGATGGCATTCGCCGCGAAGCGACGCATGATCTGCTGAACCCAATGTCGTTGTCGGACCGTGAGGATCGCGTGCGCGACAAAGCGACCAAGCTGATCGGTGCGGATGAGGCGGACACGATCTGGTCGATGCTGCGCACCGGGGGACGTGCCCGCGATCTGGCCGAACGTATGGCGGGTTAAGCCACGCACCAGTGCAACGGAAAGCCCGGGTCAAACACAGTCACTGGTCCATCGCCTGTTTCAATCTTTGAGGGATACGAAACGGGCTCACCCTTGGTCAGGGTAATCATATCCTGGTTCACCGGTAAGCGATAGAAACCCGGCCCGTTGAGCGACACGAAGCCTTCCAGCTTTTCCAATGCACCTTCCCGGTCAAACATTTCAGCCACCAGAGACATGGTGTTGGTCGCCGTAAAACAGCCCGCACAGCCACAAGCCATTTCCTTGTTTGCATCCGTGTGCGGGGCACTGTCCGTGCCCAGAAAAAACCGCGCATCGCCCGATGTTGCGGCGGATAGCAGGGCCAGACGGTGTTCCTCGCGCTTGGCAACAGGAAGGCAATAGTAATGCGGTTTGATGCCACCAACCAGGATATGGTTGCGGTTGATAATCAAGTGATGCGCCGTGATCGTTGCACCCAGATCAACCGCGTTGGCTTTGACATAATCCACACCATTGGACGTGGTGATATGTTCCATCACAACACGCAGGCCCGGAGTCGATCTGCGGATCGGATCCAGAACACGGTCGATGAACACGGCTTCGCGGTCAAATATGTCAATCTCGGAATCCGTCACCTCGCCATGCACACACATGGGCAGGCCGATTTCGGCCATCTTCTCAAGCACCGGGCGCACTTTGTCGAAGTCGCGCACACCCGAGGCGGAGTTGGTGGTAGCCCCGGCAGGATACAGCTTGACGGCTTTGATCAGACCGCTGGCATGGGCCGCTGCGACATCTGCGGCATCTGTATCTTCGGTCAGATACAGGGTCATCAACGGCTCGAACGTCATACCATCGGGCAGAGCCGCCATAATGCGGTCTCGATAGGCGGCGGCCTGATCGCCGCGCACAACCGGCGGTACAAGGTTCGGCATAATGATCGCACGCGCGAAATGGCGCGCGGTTTCGGGCAGGACGGCCTGTAGCATCGCGCCATCGCGCAGATGCAGATGCCAGTCGTCGGGGCGGCGGAGCGTAAGGGTGTCGGTCATGGCCTTCCGCTAGCATAGCTGTTGCGAAAGACCAACTGCGTCCGCGCAAGGCACAAAAAAAATCTTGTCAACCGACCTGAACGTCGTAGCTCTGTCCAAGGTTGAGGCCTTGACGCCCAGACACTTGCATGACCTGTTTATCCCTAAAGCAGAGAGGGGTTCCATGACACAGCCAGATTCCATCGATGCCGTGCAGCAGATGCTGGGTCGTCAGGGCTATGTCTGCGGTCGCGCCCTTGCGACGGTTGTGTTCCTGTCGCTGAAGCTTGGACGCCCGTTGTTCCTGGAAGGCGAAGCAGGGGTTGGAAAGACCGAGATCGCCAAGGCTCTGGCATCCGGGTTGAACCGGCGCCTGATCCGGTTGCAGTGCTACGAAGGGCTGGATGCGTCCTCTGCCGTTTACGAATGGAACTTTCCGGCGCAGATGGTCGCGATCCGAACGGCCGAGGCCGCGGGTGGGGCCGACCGGGGCGCGTTGCAGACTGAACTGTTCTCGGACGAATACCTGATCGAACGCCCCTTGTTGCAGGCGATGCGCCCGGACGAAAACGGAGCGCCAGTTCTGCTGATTGACGAATTGGACCGGACCGATGAACCGTTTGAAGCGTTTCTGCTCGAAGCGCTCAGTGACTTTCAGGTCACCATCCCCGAACTTGGCACTATAAAAGCACCTGAACCACCCATCGTGATTGTCACCTCGAACCGGACGCGGGAAGTGCATGATGCTCTCAAGCGCCGTTGCCTCTATCATTGGGTAGATTACCCCGACTTCGAGCGTGAGATCGAAATCCTGCACGCCCGTGCGCCTGAAGCTGCGGAATCACTCAGTCGCGAGGTTGTAGCCTTTGTTCAGCGTTTGCGCACCGAGGATTTGTTCAAGAAACCCGGCGTGGCTGAGACCATTGACTGGGCGAAATGCCTGTTGGCGCTGGATGTGATGAACCTCAGCCCCGAGGTGATCGGGGATACGCTGGGTGCAATCCTGAAATATCAGGACGACATTCAAAAACTTCAGGGGTCCGAGGCAAAACGCATCCTCGACGAGGCCAAGGCCACGCTCGAACCGGTCTGATGTTTCATCTTTTTCCAAATACTCCGGGGGTATGGGGGCAGAGCCCCCGTAACGTCTGATGGCCGAACAACTTCCGCTGGATATACCCGACAACCCAAAGCTGGCGCACAACATCACCCATTTTGCCCGCGCACTCAGAAAGGCTGGGCTGCCAATCGGACCCGGTCGCGTGATCGACGCTATTCGTGCCGTGCAGGCGGCAGGTTTTTCCGAGAAACAGGATTTCTACTGGACCTTACACGCCTGTTTCGTGAACCGCCCGGAACACCGCGTGATTTTTGCGCAAGTCTTCCGAATGTACTGGCGAGACCCGCGTTACATGGAACACATGATGGCGATGATGCTTCCTGCAATTCGGGGCGTTCAGGAGGAGCGCAAGGCCGACGCCGGTGAAAAGCGCGCGGCTGAGGCACTGCTGGACGGGGTTGAGCGTGATTTGCCGGACGCTGCCGGGCAAGAGGAAGGCGAAACCGAGATCGAAATCGACGCGACCCAGACCGCCTCATCCGAGGAACGGCTGCGCAATCTGGACTTCGAGCAGATGAGCACGGCCGAAATCGCGCAGGCCAAGCGCGTATTGGCGCGGATGACACTGCCGGTAAAGCCAATTGAATCACGCCGCGGGCAGACAAGTCATTTGGGGCACCGCATCGACCGTGCCCGCACATTGCGCGCGGCCATGCGGCAAGGGGGTGAGTTGCGCGAAATTGCCAGGCTACAGCCCAAACTACGCTGGCCAAATCTTGTCGCACTTTGCGATATTTCCGGCTCGATGAGCCAGTACAGTCGGATCATCCTGCATTTCCTGCATTCAGTGTCCAACGCCAAGGGAGCGGGTTGGGCCAAGGTCCATGCCTTCACATTCGGCACACGCCTCACCAACATAACGCGCCACCTGCACCAACGGGATGTAGACGCGGCACTTGCCGCAGCAGGGGCCGAGGCGCAGGATTGGGAGGGCGGCACGCGTATCGGAGAGTGCCTGCATCAATTCAATAGGGACTGGTCACGCCGGGTGATGGGGCAGGGGGCGGTTGTTCTGTTGATCACAGACGGGCTCGAGCGGGGTGATCCCGAGCTCCTCAGGAAAGAGATCGAGCGTCTGCACCTGTCCTCAAAACGCCTGATCTGGTTGAATCCCTTGTTGCGTTGGGACGGGTTCGCGCCCAGGGCGCAAGGGGTTGCCGCGATGCTACCGCATGTTGACAGTTTTCGCGCAGGGCATTCGATTGCCTCACTCGAAGACTTGGCCGCAGCGATTTCACAACCCGACGATGAGGGGCAGAAAGCACGGCTGATGGCCGCGCTTTCCGACTAGCAGCTTACGACAGCTGTTCTTCATTGCACTTGCGGGCCATCTCCATGGCTTTGTAAGTGCCTGTCAGATCGACGGTGAAGGCGTAGGATGTCTCGGGAAACACGATCATGACCTTCTTCTTGGCCAGATCATCCGCGAACTGTGGGCTGTCCGACAGAACATAACCACCGGAATAGCCTTTGGTGATGTTACCTTTCATGCCGGTCGCTTCACCCAGATATATGTTGTCGCCCAGCAGGATGGCGACTTCTTGCGTCTCGCCACGTTTGATATCGGTTTCAGCCTTGGTGAAGATGCCGACATATCCCACGCCACGATCTTCGGTCAGGCCCATCTGAACGACGTTTTCCGCATCATCCACCGCCTCGATCAGGCAGGATTTCTTTTCAGTGTCGATGAAGACTTTCCAGCCTTCAACCTCTCCATAGCGTTGGAATGTGTCAGCCCACGCTGCGGTTGAAGTCAAAAGACCAACTGCCGCGCCCAATGCAAGAATACGTTTCAACTGCATGTCTCCGATCTATGATTTGTATGGTATGCAAGCCAGACCTGAAGTCGGTTGCCTGCACAGGCTAGAACTCGGGTCACAAACAATCAATGCTATGATTTGTTGAATATGGCTCGGGCAATGGCGTTGCCTTATGGGGTTCAATATAGACCTTTTGGTAAGCCTGATGCGCTTTTCATCACGCAATTCCCGCTTATGTTGGTGTCATAGGTCATCCGGAGGTTCCGATGGAACGATTCGACAACAGTCCTGAAACGGCGCTTGACTGGCACCGCAGCGGGCGCGGCGCGGCGCTCGCTACAGTTGTCGAAACCTGGGGCAGTGCACCGCGGCGGGTGGGATCCCAATTGGTGATTGGTGGCGATGGTCGGATAGAAGGTTCCGTTTCTGGTGGATGTGTCGAAGGTGCTGTTATCGTCGAGGCGCTTGAAGCCATTGATGAAGGCGAAGCGCGTTTGCTTGAATTCGGGATCAGTGACGACGATGCTTTCGCGGTTGGTTTGGCCTGTGGGGGGACTATACGCATTCTTGTCGAACCCATAGGAGAAGTCCTGCCCGAATCTATGTTGGCGGAACTGGTTGCCGCTCGGGCCGCTCGTGAGCCCGTTGCCTACGAAGTCAATGTCGAGACCGGGCGCAGGGCGTTGCGCCGCAATGCTTATGCCGACAGGCTGCGTATGGATCGGTCAGGGTTCGAAGAGGATGGCCAGACCTTTGTCGCAGTACATAACCCACCGCTGAGGTTGCTGGTCGTTGGGGCGGTTCACATCGCGCAGGCTCTGGTGCCGATGGCGCGGATTGCGGGCTATGATCCAACCATTATCGACCCGCGTGACGCCTTTGCGTCCAGAGCACGTTTTCCCGGTGAAACGATCCTGACGGATTGGCCGGATGAAGCCGTTGCGAAGCTGGGACTGGACGCGCGGACCGCTATTGTCCTGCTGACACATGACCCAAAACTTGACGATCCGGCGCTACAAGCCGCGTTGGCCGCCGATGTGTTCTATATCGGTGCATTGGGGTCAACACGCACCCATGCCAAGCGCATTGAGCGTATGAAAGCGGCGGGTTTTACCGATGCGCAAATCTCTGGCATTCATGGGCCCATTGGCCTGGATATCGGGGCCGCCGGTCCCTCGGAAATCGCGGTTGCGATACTGGCGCAGATCACTGCAGTTCTGCGAGGGAAAGCATGAAATTTGGGCCTGTGCCGGTGTCCCAGGCAGAGGGGGCCATTCTGGCGCATTCGGTTACAGCGGATGGGCGAAAGCTTCGCAAGGGGCTTGAATTGCGCTCGGAACATGTGGCGCAACTGGAAAAGGCTGGTCTAAGCGAGGTCATTGTTGCCCGACTGGATTCCGGCGATTGCCACGAAGATCAGGCGGCACGTAAGCTGGCGTCTGCGCTGGCACCTGATCCGGCATCAGCCAACTTGCGGGTTACCGAGGCATTTACCGGGCGGGTAAACCTTTTGGCCGACGGGCCTGGGGTTGCCGTGCTCGATGTTCGTGCACTTGAATTGTTCAATCTGGTCAATCCAATGATTACCGTTGCGACCGTTCCGCAGTACCAGCAAATGGGTGCGAACGGCATGGTGGCGACCATTAAGGTCATCTCATATGCCGTGCCAGAGGCTGATGTTCAGCGCGCCGCCGGGCTGGCACAAGGAGCTGTGCGTCTGGCGCGGCCTGTTCATCGGACAGCCGGTCTTGTTGTAACGGAAATTCCCGGTGGTCCACCGAACGAAAAGGGGATTGCGGCCATTCGGGGACGGGTCGAGGCATTGGGAATGGAGCTTGCGGAGGTGCAGATTGTTCCGCATCGAACAGATTCCTTGACCAGCGCGATTTCTATGGGGAAAGGCGATCTTCTGATGATATTGACGGGATCGGCCACCTCGGATCCCAACGATGTCGCACCGTCGGCCGTTCGGCTGGCTGGCGGGACGATTGATCGCTTTGGTATGCCGGTTGATCCGGGAAACCTGCTGTTTCTTGGGGACTTGCAGGGCCGACCTGTGATCGGCTTGCCGGGATGCGCGCGCTCTCCGGCGTTGAATGGGGCGGATTGGGTGCTGTCGCGTGTCGCATGCGGGATTGAAACAACAGGCGCCGATATTGCCGGAATGGGGGTTGGCGGATTGTTGAAGGAAATCCCGACCAGACCTCAGCCGCGGGCGAAAAGAAACGACTGACCGCCGCCAAGGTCCGCGATATGGCGTATCACACCGTACTTGCGGCCAATGTATTATTGATATTCTAGGGTTTTCTCATCCTTGGCAATACGCCGGGCCGCCAATACGCGCCGGTGTCCTCCCGGGCTTTTTGAAACTGTTCGACCCTATCCCGTGCGGCGTCTCCTCCTGCATCAAAGAGATGTCCGAGCAGGCATTCCAGAACCGCCATCGCGCCAGAAAAGCTAGAAAACGGATGTAAAGTGCGGGTGCTGACGGGCAGAACGACATCCGGGTTGACGCCGGGTGCAATCACCTCGCTATCCGACAGCAACACAATCTTCATGGCCCGGTCGCGGGCAAAACGCATTGAATGGATCGTATCTGCGGAATAGGGATGGACGGTGATGGCAAACAAACAATCCTCGGACGTGGCCTCGACCAGGTCATCGACAGCCGAGCCCATGTGTCTTGGTATCAGCTGTAATCCGGGATGGGCCATGCGGCCGGCGTAGTGAAAATAATAGGCCAGCGCATGACTGGACCTTGTGGCGGTCACATAACAACGACGTGCAGACACCATGTATTCAACGGCACGCTTGGCCAATTGCGGCTCCATCAGGCGCAGGGATCGGGACACAACATTCATCTCATTGCGCGCAAATCTGGCCTGTGCGTCATTGAAAGGGTCTTGTCTGGGTGACGTGGTTAACCATTCCTGACCAATCCTGTCTTCACTGTCGGTTGTGAGAGCAAGGCGAAATGGGTGGCGAAAGGCGTCAAAACTGTCGAAACCCATACGCTGCGCCAGTCGAACAAGAACACTGGTGCTGATGCCGATCCGGTCGGCTGTCGCTCGGACCGGGTTCAGGCCGAAATCACCGGGATGGTCGATGATATATTTCGCCGCGACTTGCATCTGCGCTGGCATTCCGTCGATCTCGCGTCGGATTTGGCTGGTCAAGGCTGTAAGGGTGGGTGTCATACCAAAAAGAAACATATGTTTTCTTTTGTGTAAATTGAAAACGTCATCCAGCGAATCTAACTGAGGGCAAAGATTTGGGTGGTGCTATGACATCAATAACAACTGACAGCTCGGACAGGCCCTACGTTCTAGTTGCGCCAAACGGTGCCCGGCGGAACGCGTTGGATCATCCCGCCTTGCCACTCAGGGTTGATCAGATCGTCATATCTGCGCGGGATTGCCATGCCGCAGGTGCGGATGGGTTGCATCTGCATATTCGGGATGCAGACGGACGGCATTCACTGGACGCCGGATTGTACCGGGAAACGCTTGCGGAATTGCAGCGCGAGGTTCCAAAAATGGAGCTACAGATCACGACCGAAGCTGCCGGGCAGTTCGACGTGGCATCGCAACTGGACTGTTTGCAAAAGGTGCGACCTGAATGGGCATCGATCTCGGTGCGTGAAATCGCCCGCGATCTAAACCTTGCGCCCAGGGTCTATGCACTATGTGCGGATCAGGGCACACGGGTTCAGCATATCTTGTACGATACTGAGGACGCACGTTTACTGGAACAGTGGCTCGCTTTGGGCATCGTACAGGCGGATCAGACAGATCGTTTGCTTGTTCTGGGGCGATACAGCGATGGCCAGCAATCTGTGCCTGCCGATCTCGACGCCTTTCCAGAATGCCCGGCCCGTTGGATGGTGTGCGCCTTTGGAACGCAAGAACATGCCTGTCTGGCTGAGGCTGCGCGACGCGGTGGTGACGTGCGGGTTGGGTTTGAAAACAGTCTGACGGGGCCGGATGGCAGGCCTTGGGCAGATAACGCGGCCTCGGTTGCAGCATTAGTCGAATTGCTTGGAAGGGCACAGAAATGAGTCATGTTTTCCCACGTCACACGAAATCGGACCTTCCTGTCGCGGTCGGCGGCGATGGCTGTTATCTGATCGACGCAAAGGGCAAGCGTTACCTGGATTGCGGTGATGCGGCGGTATCTTGTCTGGGCCATTCGAACCAGGCCGTGATCCAAGCGGTACAGCAGCAGGTGGAACAGATTGCCTTTGCGCATACAGGGTTCATGACATCAAAACCGGCTGAGGCTTTGGCCGAATTGTTGATCCGGTACGCGCCGGGGGATCTGGACCGGGTGTATTTTGTTTCGGGCGGGTCCGAGGCGACCGAAGCGGCGATCAAGCTGGCGCGCCAGTATTTCCTTGAAATTGGTCAGCCTGAACGGCGTCACGTTATCGCGCGAAAGCAAAGCTATCACGGCAACACTTTGGGGGCTTTGTCCGCAGGGGGTAACGCATGGAGACGGGCACAATTCGCCCCGATGCTGATCGAGATGACGCATATCTCTGCCTGCTACGAATATGCCGAAAAACCGGAAGACGAGAGCAGCTTTGACTATGGTCAGCGTGTGGCCAATGAGCTGGAATCCGAAATCCTGCGGCTGGGCCCTGATACTGTCATGGCATTTATGGCCGAACCAGTGGTTGGGGCCACCCTTGGCGCAGTCCCTGCGGTTGAAGGGTACTTCAAGCGTATTCGCGAGATCTGCGACCACTATGGTGTGTTGCTGATTTTGGATGAGGTGATGTGCGGTATGGGCCGAACCGGTCACCTGTTTGCCTGCGATCATGACGACATCGCGCCGGATATTTTGTGTATCGCCAAGGGGTTGGGGGCTGGATATCAACCGATTGGAGCCATGCTGTGTACCGGCAAAATCTATAACGCGATCCGCGACGGATCAGGGTTTTTCCAGCATGGACACACCTATGTTGGTCATCCGGTCGCCACAGCCGCCGCATTGGCGGTAGTCCGTGAGTTGACCGAACGGGATTTACCAGCGCGTGCCGGGGTCATGGGCAACAAACTGCAATCTGCCCTTGAGGCAGCATTCGGACAGCACCCGAACGTGGGAGATATCCGTGGGCGCGGGTTGTTCCGTGGTGTTGAACTGGTCGCTGACCGCGACAGCAAGGCCCCTTTTGATCCATCACGTGGCATCGCAGGTAAGGTGAAAAAGGCAGCACTGGCCGATGGGTTGATTTGCTATCCTATGGCTGGCACGCGGGATGGCCGGAACGGCGATCATGTCCTGCTGGCGCCGCCCTTTATTATTGAAGAGGAACAGATAGGCGAGCTCGTCAGCAAACTGGAACGCGCCCTTTCTGCTGTGCTTTGACATTACCGTGAGCGCACTGTTCGCCCGCAGCTTATTTGTTAATGTCGCGGGAGAAGTATCTGAAAAGGCGAAATCAATAGTGCTGGATATTTGGCGCAGTTTCCGTGCACTTCCCCTTTGGGTGCAGATCTGGGTGGCCGTAATATTGGTGCCGGTTAATCTGGTTCCGCTTGCTTTCCTGGATCAGCCACAAGGGATGCTCATCGCTGTTCTAGCGATTACCGGCATGGCGCTGAACATACCCGTCATGGCGGTTGTGCGCGGGATGAGCGGCGCGATGGCTTTGCCGCACATTCTGTGCTGGGTTCCACTGGTTGTCGTAGTGGCGCTTTTGTTGTTTTCCGATGCGACCCTGAGCACTGCCTTTGCCAAGTTTCTTTGGGTGCTTCTGATCGTTGACGTAATTTCCCTGCTTTTCGATTTCAGGGATGCGGTCAACTGGTTACGAAGCAGACGCGCGACCTGAACAAAAAAAGCCCCTTCGGCAGCGAAGGGGCTTTGATCGTTTTGGTCTTTGAAGCAGATTACTTATGCGGAAGCGGACCGATCATCATGACCATCTGACGGCCTTCCATCTTCGGCATGTTCTCGATCTTGCCGACCTCTTTGATGTCTTCGGCCACACGCTCCAGCAATTCGCGACCCAGGTTCTGGTGTGCCATTTCTCGGCCACGAAAGCGCAGGGTGACTTTGACTTTGTCGCCCTTTTCCAGAAACTTAAAGACGTTCTTCATTTTGACGTCATAGTCATGCGTATCGGTGTTCGGTCGGAATTTGACCTCTTTCACTTCGATGACTTTTTGTTTTTTGCGCGCTTCGTTTTCGCGTTTTTGCGTTTCGTACTTGTACTTGCCGAAATCCATGATCTTGCAGACCGGTGGGTTCGCATTAGGCGAGATTTCGACCAGATCAAGACCTGCATCTGCGGCCATCTGCATGGCTTTGGCGGGATGAACCACCCCGACGTTTTCACCTTCGGCACCAATCAGCCGAATTTCGGGGGCACGGATTCTTTCATTTACGCGCGGGCCGGTTTCACGTTGAGGCGGCGCGTTGTGAGGTCTGCGAGCTATGGGTTCATTCCTTTGATGATTGCAGAATTTCGAGCCCGGAATTTAAACCGGGCGAGACCGCACTTCAAGCGGCATAAATACAGGGTAATGCGAAAAAACTTGTTTTCTGCCGGTGTTTTTCGCGTTCAGGGCGGCAAAGCCCTGAACGCAGGGTTGCTTTAGCCGACAAAGGCTTTTTCGATCACGAACTCCTTGGGTTCCGAGTTGGCGCCTTCACGCAAACCAAACCCCTCGAGAATTTCTTTAATATCCAGGTTGAAAGCCAGCGAACCGCAGACCATTGCACGGTCGGTTTCAGGCTTGATGCCGCCATCAATACCCAGATCGGAAAATACGGTGCCATCCTGAAGAAGGGTGGTGATGCGGCCCATCTTGGGGCTCTCCTCCCGTGTGGTGGTCGGGTAATAGCGGATCTTGTCGGCAAATCCTTCACCGATCAGTTCGGCCAACAGTTCGTCCTGACGAATGCTGTCGATCAGCTGACGGCCATATTCCAGCTCTGCCACTTCGCGGCAGGTGTGGGTGATGATGACCTCGTCATAATCCTCATAGGTCTGTGGTTCACGCAGCAGCGAGGCAAAAGGTGCAAAGCCGGTGCCGGTTGCAAAAAACCACAGGCGTTTGCCGGGCAGCAGGGCGTCATGCACCAATGTGCCAACCGGTTTGGGACGCAAGATGATCTGATCACCCGGTTTGATATGTTGCAATTTCGACGTCAGCGGGCCGTTCTGAACTTTGATCGAATAAAACTCCAGCTCTTCATCCCACGAGGGCGAGGCGATGGAATAGGCGCGCAGCAACGGCTTGCCGTTGTCACCCAGCAGACCAATCATCACAAATTCGCCCGAGCGGAACCGCAACGAGGCCGGGCGCGACACCTTGAAAGAAAACAGGCTGTCGGTCCAGTGTTTGACGTCGGTTACGGTTTGCGCGTCCGGAAGGACGGGGACTTTTACTGCGGTTGCTTCGCTCACGGGCTTCATCTCTGTCATCGTTTACCTGCCGGTCTGCTAAACCGACATCTCCGTTTAATCTTTGATCCAAGTCAGGAAAAGGGGACAGATTGCCCCCTTTGCGTCACAAGCTGGCAAGTGCGGGATTAGCCGCGCAGGCGGGCCTGATAGTTATTCTCTTTCCAGTTCGCGCGGGCCAGCCACTGATCTTCGGGTTGGCGGTCTGCCAGTTCTCCGTCGATCTCGACTTCGTCAAAGCCGCTGCGGCGCGCCATGGCGTATTGATCGGCAAGCACATGCCCTTTGGCGCGCAACCGGCCTTTGTAGCCCTTCAGGCGCAATGTGCGGGCGATGGTAAAGCCGCGACCATCTGCGAAGGAGGGGAAGTCTACCCGAACCAGCCTGGTGCCGCCCAACCGGTCATACAGTTCGTCCGGGTCTGTCTCCGAGCTCACGTCCAGCGCGACCACGTCATTGGCGGCGTCATCCAAAGTGACAAAGCCGTCGGTCCAGTCATCGGGCGAAAAGCCCTCATCCGTTACGATTACGTTCATGTTTTCTCTCCGACGCGCATCATCTTGCCATCGACAAAATGGATGCCGCATTCTTCCTTATTCTGGTCGCGCCAGCGTCCGGCGCGGGGGTCTTCGCCCTCTTTGACCGGCGAGGTGCAGGGCGCACAGCCGATCGAAGGGTATCCTTTGGCCACCAGCGGGTGCCGGGGCAGGTTGTTTTCTTCCATATAGGCCCGCACATCCTCGGGCGCCCAATGGGCGAGCGGGTTGACCTTGATCCGGCCTGTACCATCCTCGACCTCGAAGAATTCCAGTGCGGCGCGCGTGCCGGCCTGGAATCGCTTGCGTCCGGTTATCCAGCCATCGAACCCCACCAGTGCTTTTTGCAGCGGGAAGGTCTTGCGCAGGTTGCAGCACGCGTCCGTGTCGCGCAGGCGCAACGCACCGTATGGGTCTTCGCGCTCAACTTCTGCATCCTCGGCCCGGATGATGCGAATGTTGGTAAGCCCTAGACGCTCGCTCACCTCCTGCTGGTACTCCAGCGTTTCGGTGAACAGCATTTGCGTGTCCACGAAAAGAACGGGCGTTGCCTTGTTCACCACCGCCGCCATGTGCAAAAGAACGACAGATTCCGCACCAAAGCTCGAGACCAGAGCAAGCTCATCGATCTCTTCAATTGCCCCATGCATGACATCATGAGCGCTGTGGTGCCGGAACCGGGCATTCAGGTCTTCGACACGTTCAGTCAGTTCGCGTCTGTCCCGGCCCAGTTCCGTCTGGATCAGGTCAAGCGGCATTTGCTCGGGCCTCGGGGTAGAGGGCGTCTTTGAACGGCGCCATGCCCACCCGGCGATATGTTTCCAGGAATGTCTCCTCTGCGCTTGCACGCTGGTTCAGATAGGTGTCGACAATGCGCTCAACGGCAGGAACGATTTCGTCATAGGCAAAGCCCGGACCGGTGCGATCACCAATTGCCGCAGTTTCGGTCGCATCGCCACCCAAAGTGATCTGGTAGTTTTCCACGCCTGCGCGGTCCAGACCCAGAATGCCGATATGGCCGACATGGTGGTGACCGCAGGCGTTGATGCAGCCTGAGATCTTGATCTTCAGGTGGCCGATGTCATGCTCGAGCTTCAGGTCCTCGAACCGCGTCGCAATTTCCTGAGCAACCGGGATCGAACGCGCCGTCGCCAGCGCGCAATAATCCATGCCGGGGCAGGCGATGATATCGCTGATCAGACCGATATTGGCGGTTGCCAGTTCGTATTCCTTCAGCTTGGCGTGGATCGCGGGCAGGTCCGATTTATGGACATGCGGCAGGATCACGTTCTGCTCGTGGCTGATGCGCAGCTCGTCATAGGCGAACTCTTCGGCCAGATCGGCCATCACGCGCATTTGCTCGGCAGTTGCATCGCCCGGCGTTGCCCCATGCTTCTTGATCGAGATCGTGACAATCGCATGGTCCGCGTCCTTGTGCGGCGCGATGTTGGTATCGACCCACGAGCGGAAAACCGGATCGTTGGTATAGGAGCTTTCAAACGACGCGATCGAAGCTTGGCGGAAGGCAGGCGGTGCAAAGTGGCCCTTGATCTCTTCCAGCAGGTTCATGTCCGCGCCTTTGAACTGCGGGCGGACCTTCAGGAAGCGTTCGTTAACCTTGGCGCGGATAGCGTCGATGCCATGCTCGTGCACGGTGATCTTAATACGTGCTTTGTACTTGTTGTCGCGGCGACCAATCTGGTTCCATACGGAAACGGTGGCTTCCAGATAGGCCAGCAGGTCGTCAAAGGCGACGAACTCGGACAGTTCCTTGCCGATCATGGGCGTACGGCCAAGGCCACCACCAACAATGACGCGCGCGCCAAGAACGCCGTCACGCTCAACCAGTTGCAGGCCGATGTCATGCGCCTTGATCACGGCGCGGTCGTTTTCACTACCAGTGATGGCGATCTTGAATTTGCGCGGCATAAACTGGAATTCCGGGTGGTCGGTCGACCACTGGCGCAGCAATTCGGCGTAAGGGCGGGGATCAGCGACCTCATCCGCGGCGGCACCAGCAAAGTGGTCGGCGGTCACGTTGCGAATGGTGTTGCCCGAGGTCTGTATGGCGTGCATGCCAACCTCGGCCAGCGCGTCCAGCATATCCGGCACGTCGCTCAGCTTTGGCCAGTTGTACTGGATGTTCTGACGCGTGGTGAAATGGCCATAGCCTTTGTCCCACTTCTCGGCCAGCAGCGCCAGTTGACGCATCTGCGCACTGTTCAGCGTGCCATAGGGAATGGCGACGCGCAGCATGTAGGCGTGCAGTTGCAGGTACAGCCCATTCATCAGGCGCAGCGGCTTGAATTCGTCTTCGGTCAACGAGCCGTCAATGCGACGCTCGACCTGGGCGCGGAACTGCGCGTTACGTTCTGCCAAAAATGCTGTGTCGAACTCGGAGTAGCGATACATGTCTAGCTGTCCTTGTTTGCAGCCCCGAACCTAGGGGCCTTGAAGGGGAGAGATATGGCCAGAGGTCAGGCCCGGGGCTGCGGGGAAGTTTCCTGTTTGCCGTGGGCATAGTTGGACGGACCAGTCCGGCGGAAATCTTCCCGAAAATGGGTGGGCTCGGGGCCGTTCTTGCCAGCAACGGCATCGGCCAGATAGGCGCCAACGACTTTATTTGCCTGACGCGCCGCATCCAGCAGACGCACCTGTGCATGTGCTTCGTCAGTGATCAGTTCCGCTTGGGACAGATCACGCGTCCAACTGTCATCTTCGGTCTGGTAAATGACGTCACCTACCAGCAAATCATTTGCGGTGACGACTTTGGGGGTAAAAGCGCGGGCCATCAGGCAAGCTCCTTATTGAATTCGGTTACGGCCTGCGCCGCTTCGCGCGGGGCAAGGCCATAGAATGTCAGGGCCGGTCCGTCCAATTCGGCGGCGGCCAGGTCGGCGGGCAGTTGATCCAGTGTGGTGGACAGTATCCGTTGGTTCGGGCGCGAGGCGTTTTCGACCAGCGTGACAGGGGTGGCGCGATCGGCGCCATGCATGATCAGGCGACCCTGGCTAAAGCGGGCAGATTTCTTGCCCATATAGATCGCAGCAACCGAACCAGCCCGTGCCAGGGCATTCCAGTCATGATCGGCAAAACCTTTCATGTCGTGCCCAGTCAGGAACCGCACCGAGGAATTTCGACCGCGTTGAGTCAGGCTTTGGCCAATGCCAGCCACCGCGGCAGAGGCCGCTGTGATACCAGGAACGATCTGCCACGAAATGCCAGCCGCCTCGACGGCCTCGATCTCTTCATCCAGACGGCCAAAGACAGTGGGATCACCGGACTTCAGGCGGACCACGCGGTTACCATTCAGGGCATATTCGACCAAAAGCGCGTCAATATCACTTTGCTTCCAGGATGGGCCGAACCCGGCTTTGCCGACATCAACCAAGGCGGCGCTTTGACCGGCTATGTCCAGAACGGGTTCACTGATAAGGCGGTCATGCAGCACAACATCAGCCCGCTCAAACGCGGTCAGCGCCTTGAGCGTCAGCAACTCGGGGTCGCCCGGACCTGCGCCGACAAAGTCGACATGTCCTTTGGGGCCTGTTGTGCGAACGTCCTGCATCGGATCATCTCGGGTGTGGTTTGACTTGACCCTCAATATAGGAAATATTCCCACCAAAGCGCCATATGGGCGCTCAAATAAGGATAAACGTTCCATATATGCGAAAATATGGAACGAAAGCTTCGATGTGGAAGGGAAATTGGAATGTCGGTGCGGATAGATGATACGGATCGGAAAATTCTGGCCGAGCTGCAACGCGATGCAGGGCAGTCACTGGATGAAATAGCGGCTCGGGTCGGCAGTTCAAAGACGCCTGTCTGGAATCGTATACGCAAGCTCAAGAGTGCAGGAATAATAGGTCAGCAAACGGTTTTACTGGATGCCGAAGCGCTCGGGTTTGAAGCGACTTTCTTTGTTTTGATCCGCACATCGGAACACGAGGCTGAGTGGCAGCGCAAGTTCCTTAAGGCGTTGCGTGATCACCCCGAGGTGCAAGAGGCGCATCGGCTGGCAGGTGACATTGATTATATACTCAAGGTTCGGGTCAAGAACGCGCGCGCCTATGATCAATTCTACCAGTCGCTGATATCGGAGGTGCGAGTGCACAACGTGACCGCGCTTTTGTCGATGGAAGAAATCAAGTCCACAACGATGCTTCCCCTCAACGCATTGGTTGAAGGGGCGTAAAAGGCAGGTGCTTCCAACGCCGGATCGAGCCGCGCCTTATACAGGTCAGACCTGAACCATTAACCGTTCCAAACCATGGAAGTGATAGCTGTCTGAATAGGTTGGCTCTGTAGCGAGCCGCAGGTTCGGGCAGCTATTGAACAGAATGGGCAGGGCTATGCGCATTTCCAACCTTGCCAAAGGGGCGCCGACGCAGAAGTGGATGCCTCCGCCAAAACTTGTGTTGACCTCAATCGAGCGCGTCGGAACAAACCTTTCGGGTTCATCCCAGACAGCAGGGTCGCGGTTTGCAGCGCCAAGCAATAGTGCGACCTGATCACCGCGCCTGAACGAATGCCCAAATATGTCAACGTCTTCATATGCATAACGTGTGAACATGTGCAAAGGCGGGTCATAGCGCAGAATTTCTTCAATCGTTGCGTCGATCTGGTCCGGTGCCAGAACGCCGGGGCTGGTATAAGTTTGCAACAGAGTTTTCACACCGTTCGCCAGCGAATGCACAGTTGCTTCGTGACCTGCATTCAGCAGCAAGATGCATGTTGCGACCAACTCGTCGATGGTCAGCTTTTCACCTTCTTCCTCGGCGCTGATAAGCCGGGTGATCAAATCGTCACGGGGATCATTGCGTCGCTGGTTAATGTATCCCAACAGGAAATCCGTGAACTCCTGAGACGACTTGGCCGCCTTATCCTCGGTCGCCTGCGTCCGGTTGGCCTGATACATGGCGACCATGTCATGCGACCACTGCAACAGGTTGGGTGCCATGTCTTCGGGAACGCCCAGCAGTCGGCAGATGGTTCTCACCGGGACCTGCGTGCAATAGGCACTCAACAGGTCGAAAGGTGTATTCGGAAACGTCTCGATAAGACTGTGGCATAGCGATTCAATGGAAGGCTGCAATGCAGAAATTTCCCGCGACGTGAAAGCGCGCATGACAAGCGCTCTCAGGCGGGTATGTCGCGGGGGTTCAGCTTCAAGCAGCGAGTGGGCTTCGATAGCCAGCCAGGGGGCCAGATGGGCAGGGCCCTGTGTCGCGCATTCAGGCGGAACTTCCCGCCCAAACCGGCGGTCGCGAAGAAGTGTCCGCACCGCCTGACAGGACGTTGCAGCAACCATATTGTAGTCGCGCCAATAGAACAGATCACCAGCAGTGCGGGCATGATCATAGAAAGGGTAGGGGTTCTGAACGAAACCCGGATCTGTCGGGGATTGCGAGAATGACTTCATGCGACGCACACTTGCCACGAGCCGCGTTGAATGCAAGACCCTGTCTATGCAGAGAGTTTGGATCATTGTCGGTTTTTTGTCCGCTGTCGGGCTGCTATCGAGTTTTGTTTGGTCTTATGGTTATCGTCAGGCGCTGTCTCAGCTAAGTGACAAGGCCGAAGCTGACCTTGAACTGGCGGCGGATCGGCTCAGTACCCAGATGCAGGTCTATCAGGAACTGGCGGTTCTGATGGCGACACATCCCGCCTTGCACGCGTTGGATACACCGACACAAATACATGACGCGCAAGCGATGTTGCTGGACGTCGCCGACAAGACAGCGGCCGTCAACATGATGTATCTGGATCGCAGCGGTCGGGTTCTGGTCACCGCACAGCCAGTGGCACAGCGAGATATGTCCGCACATCCAGCGTTCAGGCGCGCCATGCAGGGTGCGGTGGGTACCGCGCATGAGGTGGTTCCAGAGAGTGGCGACCGGATATACTCCTATGCCGCTCCGGCCTTTGCCCCGTCCGGGCAAGTCGAAGGTGCGGTGATGGTGGTTGCCGACGTCCAGGACATTGAACAAACCTGGCGGGGCAGTACCGAAGCCGTGTTCTTTGTTGATTCTGACGGTGTCGTCTTCATCTCGAACCGATCAGACTTGCTGTTCTGGAGCCGCGAGGCTGGCCAGTCCGGGCTGACACCGCCAGAAGGTGCGTCGGTGGATTTTGCAGCGACGCGGGTCGGCCAGCATGAATTGTGGCGGCTGAACTGGGGGCGGTATTTGCCACGCGATGCGTTGCACCTAACGCTTGAACTGCCTGTGATCGATATGACCGCCGAGGTTTTGGTGGACGTGGCTCCGGCCCGGCGACTTGCGGGGTTGCAGGCGGCGGCGGTCGCAGCGATCTGTTTGGCGTTTGGTGCCATGCTGTATCTTGCCATGGAGCGGCGACGGACGCTGGCTAATGCCAACATGGTTCTGGAAAGCCGGGTGGCGCAGCGTACCCGTGCATTGACCCAAGCGAACACTGCGTTACGCCGCGAAGTTGCAGAACGTCAGGAGGCCGAAGCAGCCCTGAAAAAAGCGCAGGCCGAACTGGTGCAGGCAGGTAAACTCAGCGCATTGGGGCAAATGTCGGCGGGGATCAGCCACGAACTCAACCAACCCTTGATGGCAATCCAGCAATTCGCGGACAATGGCACGGCCTTTCTTGAACGCGGCAAAGGCGACAGGGCCAGCGAAAACCTTGGGCGTATTTCGGAAATGGCCGCCCGCATGGCCCGGATCATCAAGAATCTGCGCGCGTTTGCCCGCAACGAAAGCGAACCAATGGGCCGGGTCGATCTGGTGCAGGTTCTGAAAACCGCCGTCGAGTTGACCGAAACCCGTTTGCGTGACGATGATGTGACGCTGGAATGGGAACCGGGACAGTCTGCGGTTTATGTTTGGGGGGGTGAAGTCCGCTTGGTGCAGGTCTTTGTTAATCTGATCAATAACGCGGCGGATGCGATGCTGGGGCGACCCAAACGGCACATTTCGATTGTGATGCACGAAGAAGACCGGTTGCGCGTTTCTGTGCGGGATACCGGCCCGGGGATTGAAGACCCCGACCGTGTGTTCGAGCCGTTTTATTCGACAAAAAGCGTAGGATCCTCTGAAGGTCTGGGGCTCGGCCTTTCAATATCATATGGTCTGGTTCAAAGCTTTGGGGGTGAAATTCGCGGGGCAAACACAGCTGATGGCGCAGTGTTTACCGTCGAACTGGAACCCTATGGAAAAGAAGAGGCAGCATGATGCGCAGGGTTCTGTTGGTCGATGATGACGCAGCTGTTCGCGAGGCACTGGCGCAAACCATTGAACTGGCGGACTATGCACCGACAACAGCCGGATCTTTTGTGGCGGCCAAGGATCATATTCGGCGGGATTTCCCCGGTGTGATTATTTCGGACATCCGAATGCCCGGGCGGGATGGTTTCCATCTGCTGACCTATGCTCGGGATATCGACCCCGAGCTTCCGGTGATCCTTTTGACCGGAGAAGGCGATATCCCAATGGCCGTGGAAGCCATGGGAAAAGGCGCGTTCGATTTTCTGGAGAAACCATGCGCTGCGTCTGACCTGATGGACGTTCTTGAACGCGCATTCGCGGCCCGCACTCAGGTTTTGGAACAGCGCGCCCTGAAATCTGAACTTGAAAGGGGGGATCCGGCCGCACGTTTGCTGTTTGGTCTGTCGCCGCAAGCCGAGGCACTGCGGGATCGTGTGAGAACTGTTGCACCGACTGGGGCCGAAGTTCTTGTTACCGGCCCGCCGGGCAGCGGCATATCCAAAGTTGCCGAAGTGGTTCACCTGATGTCGCCCGCTGGTCAGGGGCCTTTTGTCAAACGTCCGGCTTCAAGCCTAAGCCCCGATGATCTTGCCCAAAGCTGCGGCGATGCAGTGGGTGGATCCCTGTTTCTGGACGAAGTGTCCGCCATGCCCCAAGCCACGCAGTTTGCGGCGTTGGAGATCATCGAGCGCGGTCCGGGGGGGCGTATTATTGCAGGGACAACCGCTGATCTGTCCGCTTTATGTTCGGAAGGGCGGTTTAACGCAGATCTGTTCTATCGTTTGGATGTGATGCGGGTGCGTGTTCCATCATTGGCGGAACGCCCCGACGACATTCCGGTGATTTTTCGCCACTATGTGGCGCAAGCGGCCGAACAGGCTGGCATCGCAATTCCCGAGATTTCGTCCGAACATCTCGCGGCCTTGATGGCCAGCGACTGGCCGGGCAACGCCCGTTCGCTGATGTCAGCAGCGATGCGGTTTGTTCTTGGAATGCCCGAGGAGGTTACACAAGCAACGGATCTGGGGTTGAGCGAACAGATGGCGCGGGTCGAGCGGTCACTATTGATTGCAGCTTTGGGCCGCCACAATGGAAAAGCGTCAGATGCGGCCAAGGCGCTGAAGCTGCCGCGCAAGACCTTTTACGACAAGCTGGCGCGCTATCAGATTCGTCCCGAGGATTACCGCAGATGAGCGGGAACTGGATTGGCACTTCTGATTCGAATGAAGTGATTCGGAATATGTGCGGAATTCCGCACAAGCCGCACTGAGGATGTGCGAGTTTTCGCACGGCTCGGGACTGTGAAGCGCAGAACCCGAACCAGTAACGACGTAACACTTTGGTATTAAACAGGTAATCAGGCACTATCCGCAATCGCAGTCAAAAGTTGTGTGCTTTACCCTGAGTCGCTTCACTGCACGCCATACGGCGCTTACCCGGCGTCGACTGCAAGTTTCAAGGAACTCTGGGAGGATATCAGATGAAGCTTCTGACAACGGCAGCAACTGCGCTTGCTCTGACTGTAACCGCAACGGCTGGTATGGCTGCATGCGACGAAGGTGAAATCGTCGTTAAGTTCGCGCATGTGACGAACACCGACAAACACCCCAAGGGCATCGCGGCATCGCTGCTGGAGCAGCGGGTCAACGACGAAATGAACGGCACGATGTGTGTCGAGGTCTACCCGAACTCGACGCTCTACAACGACGACAAAGTTCTCGAAGCGATGTTGCAGGGCGACGTGCAACTGGCAGCGCCCTCGCTGTCGAAGTTCGAGAAGTTCACCAAACAGTTCCGCCTGTTTGACCTGCCGTTCATGTTCAAGAACGTCGACGCTGTAGACGCGTTCCAGGCCTCGGCCGAGGGGCAGGCGATGAAAGACAGCATGCAGCGCCGCGGCCTGCAAGGGCTGGCGTTCTGGCACAACGGCATGAAGCAGATGTCGGCCAACAAGGCTTTGGTTGATCCGTCGGATGCAAACGGTTTGAAATTCCGCGTGCAGTCGTCAGATGTGCTGGTGGCTCAGATGGAGGCCATTGGTGGCAGCCCGCAAAAAATGGCGTTCTCGGAAGTGTATGGCGCGCTGCAACAGGGCGTTGTGGACGGGCAGGAGAACACCTGGTCGAACATCTACGGCAAGAAGTTCTTTGAGGTGCAGGACGGTATCACCGAAACCAACCACGGCATCATCGACTATCTGGTCGTGACATCGGTGGATTGGCTGGACAGTCTTGATCCGGCGGTGCGGGATCAGTTCCTGACTATTCTGTCCGAAGTTACCGAGACCCGGAACAAAGAAGCCTTTGCGGTGAACGAAGCGGCCAAAGCGTCGATCATTGATGCAGGCGGCGTCATCCGTGAACTGACCCCTGAACAGCGTCAGGCCTGGGTCGACGCGATGAAACCGGTTTGGGACAAATTCGCCGGTGACGTGGGTCAGGACAAGATCGACGCGGCACAGGCCATCAACGCCGGGTTCTGATCCGGTCAAAGACCGCGCGTCCGGGGACTGGGGAGTATTCGACGCGCAGGCCGGGCGGGCTGAAATGGCCCGCCCCATTCTCAACTCTCTCTTCAATAAAATGCGGGGACTAAAAGATGTCTGGTGCGAACTCCGGCCAGGGCGGGCTGATCGACCATATCGAAGAAACCCTGATCGCGTTGCTTTTGGGCCTTATGACGGTCGTTACATTTGCCAACGTGATCGCGCGGTTTGTCTTTAATTCCAATATCCTATGGGCGCTTGAGTTGACAGTGTTCACGTTTGGCTGGCTGGTGCTGCTGGGCGCGTCGTATGCGGTCAAGAAACATGCCCATCTGGGCGTGGATGCAATCCTGAACATGCTGGCGCCAGCACCGAGGCGCATTATGGCGCTGGTCTCGGTCGGGTTCTGTCTGATGTTCTCGCTGCTGATGCTCAAAGGGGCATATGACTATTGGGCCGTCTTTGCAGATCTGCCGCCAACATCGGGCCGCTGGTTCCCGACAGGGTTTGATTTCGGCGCGCGTAGCCAGAGTTTCTACGAGGTGGACGACATCCCCATGGTCGCTCCGCTGCGCTTTCTGGAAGACCTGATCAACTATGGCGAAGGGTATGAAAAACTGCCCAAGGTCGTACCTTACCTGGTTCTGCCGGTATCCATGCTGCTGCTGGTGATCCGGTTTACGCAGATCGCCGTTCAAATCTGGCGTGGTGAGACCGATCGCCTTGTCGCCAGCCACGAAGTCGAGGACGAGATTGAGGAAGTCCGCGCACAACAAGGGGTGCATGACTGATGGACGTTATCCTTCTTTTCTCGATGGTCATCGGCCTGCTGCTGATCGGCGTTCCGATTGCAGTTGCACTTGGCCTCAGCTCGACCCTGTTCCTGCTGATCTACTCCGACAGCTCGCTGGCTTCAGTCGCAGGCACGCTTTTCGAGGCGTTCGAGGGGCATTTCACCCTTTTGGCAATCCCGTTCTTCATACTGGCCTCGTCCTTCATGACGACAGGCGGCGTAGCGCGCCGGATCATCCGTTTCTCGATTGCTTGCGTGGGGCATCTGCCCGGCGGTCTGGCGATTGCGGGCGTGTTTGCCTGTATGCTGTTTGCCGCGCTGTCAGGATCATCCCCGGCCACGGTTGTGGCTATCGGGTCGATCGTTATCGCTGGCATGCGCCAGGTTGGTTATTCCAAAGAGTTCGCTGCCGGTGTGATCTGTAACGCGGGTACGCTAGGCATCCTGATCCCTCCGTCCATCGTGATGGTTGTGTATGCCGCCGCCGTCGAAGTTTCGGTTGGGCGCATGTTCCTGGCTGGCGTTATTCCCGGTCTGATGGCTGGCTTCATGCTGATGATCACCATCTATGTCATGGCAAAGGTCAAGAACCTGCCCAAGGGTGAATGGAAGGGTTGGGGCGAGGTCTTTACGTCCGCCCGCGAGGCCGGTTGGGGCCTGTTCCTGATCGTTATCATTCTGGGTGGCATTTATGGGGGTATCTTTACCCCGACCGAGGCCGCCGCTGTTGCTGCCGTCTATGCCTTCTTCATCGCCAGTTTCGTTTACAAGGACATGGGGCCGCTGAGTACGGAAGGGGACGCACCGAACCTGCCGCTTCTGAAAAAACCTTACGCATTGGTCACGGCGTTCTTTCACCCGGATACCAAGCATACTCTGTTCGAGGCGGGCAAGCTGACGGTGACGCTGTTGTTCGTGATCGCCAACGCGCTGATCCTTAAGCATGTTCTGACAGACGAACAGGTTCCGCAGCACATCGCCGAGGCGATGCTGACCGCAGGGCTAGGGCCGGTGGCGTTCCTGATCGTTGTGAACGTGATCCTGCTGATCGGTGGTCAGTTTATGGAGCCGTCGGGCCTGCTGGTGATCGTTGCACCGCTGGTGTTCCCGATTGCCATCGAGTTGGGCATCGATCCGATCCATCTGGGCATCATCATGGTGGTGAACATGGAGATCGGGATGATCACGCCTCCGGTCGGTCTGAACCTGTTCGTAACTTCGGGCGTTGCGGGAATGCCGATGATGAGCGTTGTGAGGGCAGCGCTGCCGTTCCTTGCCGTTCTCTTCGTCTTCCTGATTATGGTGACGTATATTCCGTGGATATCGACCTTCCTGCCCAACACCTTCATGGGGCCGGAAATCATAACCAATTAGGTGGTTTGACAATGTACGCAGCCGGGCGGTTTCGACCGCCCGGCTTTTCGTATCTTGAACCCCGGCATCAAGTGCTTAACTAGGGTTCAGAGGACGACCTCCCCACAATGGGACATCTTTCGGGACGACCCGAACGAATACGAGGTCGTAATATGCCCTGGATCTTTCTTCTTTTTGCTGGCTTGTTGGAAATCGTCTGGGCTGTAGCCATGAAGCAATCGGCTGGTTTCACCCGATTGTGGCCTACTGCCTTGATGGGTCTTTCGATGATCGGCTCTTTCGGCCTGTTGGCGCTGGCGATGCGCGACCTGCCGTTGGGCACGGCTTATACCATCTGGACCGGTATCGGGGCTGTGGGGGCGTTCTGTGTAGGTATCCTGTTTCTGGGCGAAGCCCTTAGCCCTGCGCGGATTCTGGCGGCTCTTCTGATCGTGTCAGGTCTTATCCTGATGAAGCTAGCGTGAGCGTTTTATTGACCAAGCCATTTTGCTTGGGCAGGGTTCGGAAAACACGGGAAATGGAGACCGGAATGCTGACCGAGACCGACAAGCGCCTGCTGCGCGTGGCTTATGACGAGGCAAAAGCCGGGTTTGATGAAGGTGGATGCCCTATCGGATCAGTTCTGGCGCGGGGTGGCGAAATTGTTTCACAAGGGCGCAATCAACGTGTGCAGGGCGGCGATCCGATCGCACATGGGGAAATGGATGCTTTGCGCAAAGCCGGGCGTCAGAAAACCTATCGCGACACGGTTCTTTACACGTCTTTGTCACCTTGCATGATGTGTTCCGGCACTATCGTTCAGTTTGGTATCCCGCGAGTGGTGATCGGCGATACCCAGAATTTTGGTGGCAACGAAGACTTCCTGCGCGACCGCGGCGTCGACGTGGTGATAGCCAACGATCCCGACTGCATCGCACTGATGCAGCGGTTCATCGAAGAAAAGCCAGAGCTTTGGGCGGAAGATATTGCCGAGTAAAGGCGAAACCTAAACGCTCTCCAGCGCCTGAATAATGCCCGTGAAATCCCCGGCCTTCAGGCTGGCGCCGCCCACAAGCGCACCATCGACATTTGAAACCGCAAAGATCTCCGCCGCGTTGGAGGGTTTGACCGACCCGCCATAAAGCAAACGGACAGAGCGACCCACTCCTTCGCCAAAGCGACGCTCTAGCCGGACGCGGATGAAGTCGTGAACCTCTCCGATCTCATCCAGCGTTGGAACCTTGCCAGTTCCTATGGCCCAGATCGGTTCATAGGCAATAATCAGGTTCTCGCCGGTTGCCTGATCCGGGATCGACCCCGACATCTGACCGCCGATTATGTCGAGCGTATTGGCCGCCTCGCGCTGTTCCAGGCTTTCGCCAACGCAAATGATCGCTTTTAACCCCGCATCCATCGCAGCACGGGCCTTGGCGCGTATATCCTCGTCATGTTCTTCATGGTCCACGCGCCGTTCGGAATGACCCAGGATGACTGATGTCGCGCCCGCGTCCAGCAGCATCTCAGCGCTGATGTCGCCTGTATACGCGCCTGCGGTTGCCGCGTGGCAATCCTGCCCGCCAACTGTGACTGCTGACCCGCGTACGGTGTCTGCTGCGCGGCTGAGCAATGTTGCCGGAGGGCAGATCAGGATATCGACAGAAGCGTCTGGGTGGGACTTGCACAGTGCTTCAAGCTCGCTCAGCGCAGCACCGGTTCCGTTCATTTTCCAGTTTCCTGCCGCAAGCTTGCGTCGCATACCCGTATCTCCCTGATCATTCGATGATTTAGGATGCGGATAGCATTGTCGGCACGATCTTACAATTCCACGGATTGGGTGGGTTCGTGCGCTTTGATCGACACACGGCGTTCGGTCGGGACCGTGTCACAGGATTACCCGGCGCAAACTAGGATTTCTGCACGATGCTCTCATCGAATTTGATGGATTCACCGCAACCGCAAGCGTCGACGACATTCGGGTTCCTGAACTTGAAACCTGATTCCAGCAACGACACCTCGTAATCGATTTCAGTCCCGAACAGAAACATCTGCGCCATTGGTGCGATCATGACGCGTGCACCATCCTGTTCAACGACTTCGTCGTGTGGATCGGCCTGATCGACATATTCCATGGTATATTCCATGCCCGCACAGCCGCCTTTCTTTACGCCAATGCGCAAGCCGACGTGGCCACCCGAGTTCATCAGGCGGGTAATTTGCTCTGCGGCTTTGGGCGTCATGGTCACAGCCTGTTTGCCGGGAATGCCGAACATGTAAGTCTCCGTTGTCGCGCGTTGCATTTAATCTAGGGCTCAGGGGGCCAAGGCTCAAGACGGTGTGTTATAAAGAGTTTTATCAGGATGAAACAACCCGGCATACAGTATGGGTTCGCTGAAAACACCCGACCGTTAAACCGTGGAGCTGAATAGGTTTAAGCTGGTTGATCGCCAAAACGGTTCGCATTGTGAAATCATCGGAAAGGATAATATTGTGAAGAGATTAAATGCAATTTTTAATCCAGTCTTGTTGGGAGCGGTACTTACCATTGCAGTTCTTTTGTTTGTTCCGGATGATGCGGTGGCCGCCAATGATGGAGAGAGGCATCCGGTAAACTGCGCGACCGCCGAGGGCGATCTGCGCGCCATCGCGACTGAGAAAAAGCACGCGCAGGACCAACAGTTGGAAAGTGTTGCCGCCATTACTCCTGCCGGGGCACTTTTGGGGCTGGTCACAGGAACGGAACACAAAAGGCTGCAAATGCTATCGGGGGACTACATCAATCAACTGGATGCCAGATCTGCGGAAATCAAAAAGACCTGCAATTTGAACTGATCACCCGTCGTTAGGTGATCTGGATATGAAAAGGACCGTTCTCGGGCAAGAACGGTCCGTGTTTCTGGGCCGGAATTCGGGGGGGCGGTCAAATCATGTCTGGCCCGAGGTACGATACCGATTGGTGCCGTCCGCAGGTCTTTTCCCGTATCATTGTGACAGGGGCAGCACGAACAGGTAACAAAAACACCAATGTTTTGTGACAAATAGCCGGGAAACTGTGGCCGGTGCCTACATAAATCCCAGTTCCAGACGTGCTTCGTCTGACATCATCTCCATACCCCAGGGTGGCTCCCAGGTCAGTTCCACGTCGACCTCTTTGACGCCTGCAACAGGCTCGATCGCTTCCATGATCCATCCGGGCATGTCGCCGGCAACCGGGCATCCGGGGGCTGTCAGCGTCATGATCACCTTCACCGCGTTGTCCGTGGAAATGTCGATCGTGTAGATCAGGCCGAGGTCATAGATATTCACGGGGATTTCCGGGTCATAGACCGTGCGGCACGCCTCGACCACGGGCTCGTACAGGGGGTGCTCAATGGTTGACGGCGCAATCAGCGGTGTGCCTTCAAACTGTTCGCTCGGGTGGGTCATCTTTGCCTCGGGTCTGTTGCCTGAGTGATTATATAGGGAATAGCCGCAACAGCGTCCAGTAGGGCGGCGGCGCCGATAGGGGCGCCGCGGCAATTTAGTCGTTGATGTCGTGGTTGAAGGTTTTGACCTGACCTTGCGGCAATGCAAACAGTTTCCGCAAAACAAGCCACGCAATCAGTGACATCACTGCGAAGATCAACACCAACACGTTCAAAGACAGAGCCATTCCGGATACGGCAAGGATAAGGCCCGTGACTGCGGCTCCGATTGCAAAGCCCAGAAAAATGAACCCTGGCAAGACAATCTCAAGGATACCCAGCGCCAATGCGGCGGCGAGCCATATCCACCAGGTCAACCAGAAGGGGTCTGCCATCAATTTCCTCCTTTTAGCATTTTGAATGCATCACCAAAGGCTTCCAGTGCGTTGGCAGGCACAACAATAGTTTGCTTGCCAGTACCGTTTCCAAGCGCATTCAGGGCTTCAACCTGCTTCAAGGCAACCTGATACTGGGCCGCTTCAATGCCGTTATCCTGAATGGCCTTGGCGACCACACCTGTGGCATAAGCTTCGGCTTCGGCCTGAATGCGCCGCGCCTTGGCGGTTTGTTCCGCCGCATAAAGCTCGGCGTCGGCATGCAGCTCGACTGCGCGCTTCTTGCCCTCGGCTTCTGTCACCTGCGCACGACGGGCGCGTTCGGCGTTCAGCTGTTGCAGCATGGCGTCACGGGTGGCCTGATCCAGATTTACGTCCAGAATCTCGGCGCGGGTGACTTCGATGCCCCAGTCATCGACAGCGGTTTCAACGCTTTCCTGAATACGCGTGATCAGTTGGGACCGGTTCGACTGGACCTCATCCAAATCCATTTTACCAATCTCGGCGCGAACGATCCCGGCGACAGTGGTAGCAATCGCGCCATCAACGTCGCGGATTCGGTAGACCGTCTTTTCAGGTTCGAGAATACGGTAGAAGACCGATGTATCGATCTGCACCAAAACGTTGTCCTTGGTGATTGCGTCCTGCGTCGCGTTTGGCAGTTGGCGTTCCAGGATCGAGATCTTGTGGCGCGCAATGTCCAGCAGCGGAACGATAAAGTTGATGCCGGGGCCAAGCACGGAATGCAGGCGCCCAAACCGTTCAACCACATATTTTTCGGACTGAGGCACAATCTTGATGCCCTTGAAAATGATAACAATTACCAGCACCGCGGCCAGCAGGTAAATGATGTTTGACGAAAGCAATCCGATGATTTGGTCTTCGGTCATACTGTCCTCTTGTTTTTGTGTACTATAGTATACATGTGGCGATTGAGTCGCTCAATTTCAACTCTGGTATGAGGGGAAAGCAGTCCCATGCAAATGCCTCGATAATGAAACGCTGTATCGAAAAATCGTGCTGTGACCGCTTTGCATCCCTAATTGTTTGCGGTATCGGGCGGGGATGAAACTGATAATCGATACAGATCCTGGCATCGATGATGCCATGGCTATCGCCTATGCCGCTGCAGCACCCGAGATCGAGCTGATCGGCCTGACCACGGTGTTTGGAAACACGCATGTACATCAATCCAGCCGCAATGCCCGGTTCCTGCTAGATAAACTGGGTCTGGATTTGCCTGTCGCGGAAGGGGCTGCCGTTGCATTGGGTGCCGATGCGCATTCGCCATCCGAACATGTGCATGGTCCCGAAGGATTCGGTGACCTGACTGACATTCCCGAGATTGGAAGTAACCACGCCCTGCCGGCTGCTGAATTTCTGGTCGACATGGCACGAACCCATAAGAAAGAACTGGTGGTTTGCGCCGTGGGCCCTCTGACCAACATCGCCAACGCCATTCGTCTGGATCCGGAATTCGCCGACAATCTGGGGCGTTTGGTTATAATGGGCGGGGCGGTGTACTGCCCGGGTAATATTACAGTACATGCTGAGGCCAACATCTATCATGATGCGATTGCCGCTGAAGAGGTCTTTGCCACGCCGCCGGAAACCGTTCTTGTCGGTTTGGATGTCACGCTGAAAACGCTCTACGAGACTGCGGATTTCGAAAGCCTGGCAATGCGATCACCTGATATGGGGTCCTTTCTGCGCGATATCTCTCGCTTTTACCTGAAGTTCTACAAGGACGTCGGTGGTCTGGAAGGCTGCGGCCTGCACGATTCGACGGCTGTGATCGCTTGTTCTCATGGTGCCATGTTTGACATGGTCGAAACGGGTCTGCGGGTTGTCACCGAAGGCGACCAGAAGGGGGCAACGCGACCTGATCCGGAACTTCCCGTAGTTCGGGTCTGCCGCGACGTCGACGGGGCAGGGGTTGTTCAACTGTTTACAGACCGTGTTGCCTCGCTACCCTGACGGGTTGCAAAGACCAAACGGATCGGGCAAAGCCTGCCCGGTTCGGCGACCCGAGGGATGACATGACCCAACAGTTTTCTTTTGATCTGAAGGCAACAGACGGCAAGGCCAGGACCGGAGTGATCAGCACACCGCGCGGCGACGTGAGAACGCCTGCCTTTATGCCGGTTGGCACTGCGGCAACGGTCAAAGCGATGATGCCGGAAAGCGTTCGGGCGACCGGGGCAGACATCCTGCTGGGGAACACTTATCACCTGATGCTGCGTCCGACCGCTGAGCGTATTGATCGACTGGGTGGACTGCACAAATTCATGAACTGGGATCGGCCCATTCTGACAGATTCCGGCGGATTTCAGGTCATGTCGCTGGCCGGTTTGCGCAAGCTGACTGAAAAGGGCGTGACCTTCAAATCTCATATCGACGGATCAAAGCACGAATTGACGCCGGAACGGTCGATGGAGATCCAGCGCCTGTTGGGCTCGGACATTGTCATGTGTTTCGATGAATGCCCTGCGCTGCCAGCGGATCGTGACCGCATTGCCGAGTCAATGCGCCTGTCGATGCGTTGGGCCGAACGGTCGCGCGATGCGTTTGGCGATCGTCCGGGGCATGCGCTTTTTGGCATCATGCAAGGTGGGCTGGAAAAAGACCTGCGCGAAGAAAGCGCCGAGGCGTTGAAATCTATCGGTTTCGAAGGCTACGCAGTTGGTGGCCTGGCGGTCGGCGAAGGGCAGGAGGCCATGTTCTCTTGTCTCGATTATGCCCCCGATTTCCTGCCATCGGACAAGCCGCGCTATCTGATGGGCGTTGGCAAGCCCGACGACATCGTCGGTGCTGTTGCCCGCGGGATCGACATGATGGACTGTGTGTTGCCCTCGCGGTCTGGGCGAACAGGGCAGGTTTTCACCCGTTACGGTGTGGTGAACATCAAGAATGCCCGTCACGCAGACGATCCGCGGCCGCTGGACGAACGCTGCACTTGCCCGGCTTGTTCGAATTATTCCCGCGCTTACCTGCACCACGTGTTCCGCGCGAATGAGATGATCTCTGGCATGTTGCTGACATGGCATAACCTGCATTATTTTCAGGAGATCATGGCCGGCATGCGCGACGCGATTGCGGATGGTGCGTTCGAAGCCTGGCAGGCCGATTTCCACGCGCAACGCGCGCAGGGGGATATCGAACCGCTGTGATATTTTGCCCTCTCCAGGAAGAAATCTGCCAGTTCTGCGCAGCCGGGCTGTTTTCTGGCGACTGATCGCGCAAGACCGGGGCGTATCCTACTATTTTGGTGGATATGTTCCCGGCACGCCTTGCAGTCCGCCAAACCTCGGTTCATTCTGATTGGTGATACATGGCGGTAAGGTTGAAAATGGGCGATGAGGCCCCACCTTTATCGTCCAAGACAGGAGACGGACAAATGTTGCCTCGATGAGGGACAAGTTCCGTCTTGCCAACGATAAGGATAGAGCATGCAAGAGCCTCTGAATTCCTCCTACCCCGTCCTGCCGCTGCGCGATATTGTGGTGTTCCCACATATGATCGTGCCGCTTTTCGTAGGCCGTGACAAATCGGTCCGCGCGCTGGAAGAGGTGATGCAGGATGACAAGCAAATTCTGTTGTCCAGCCAGATCGATCCCGGCGTTGACGATCCGGATGAAGAAGGCATCTACCGCACCGGCGTTTTGGCCAATGTGCTGCAACTTCTGAAGCTGCCCGATGGCACGGTGAAAGTGCTGGTCGAGGGGCAGGCGCGCGTTCAGATCACCGAGTTTCTGGAAAACGAAGAGTTTTTCGAAGCCCGCGCGGAATACCTGACCGAAATTCCCGGCGACGTCACCACGACCGAAGCGCTGTTGCGCACTGTCGCGGATGAGTTCGAGCGTTACGCCAAAGTGCGCAAGAACATCCCCGAAGAGGCACTGACCGCAGTAGGCGATACCACCGAGCCTGCGAAGCTGGCCGACCTTGTGTCCGGGCATCTGGGCATAGAAGTCGAACAAAAGCAGGAGCTTCTGGAAACCCTCAGCGTCAGCGAGCGGCTTGAGAAGGTCTATGGCCTGATGCAGGGCGAGATGTCTGTTCTGCAGGTCGAGAAGAAGATCAAGACCCGTGTCAAATCCCAGATGGAGAAGACGCAGCGTGAGTATTATCTGAATGAGCAGATGAAGGCCATTCAGAGGGAACTTGGCGATGGCGAGGACGGCAGCAACGAAGTTGCTGAACTGGAAGCCAAAATCGCCGAAACCAAGCTGTCGAAAGAAGCGCGGGAAAAGGCCGAGGGTGAGCTTAAGAAGCTCAAGAACATGTCACCTATGTCGGCCGAAGCCACAGTTGTGCGCAACTATCTGGATTGGATTCTTGCTCTGCCTTGGGGCACTAAATCCCGTGTCAAAAAGGATCTGGGCCGCGCGCAGGAGATTCTGGACGCGGACCATTATGGGCTTGAGAAGGTCAAGGAACGGATCGTTGAATACCTCGCGGTTCAGCAGCGCTCGAAAAAGCTGAAAGGGCCGATTCTTTGCCTTGTCGGCCCTCCGGGCGTGGGCAAGACCTCTCTGGGTAAGTCGGTTGCCAAAGCTACCGGGCGTGAGTTCATTCGCATCTCACTGGGTGGTGTTCGAGACGAATCCGAGATCCGGGGCCATCGTCGGACCTATATCGGCTCCATGCCCGGCAAAATCATTCAGGCGTTGAAAAAGGCGAAGACCACGAACCCGCTGATTTTGTTGGATGAAATCGACAAGATGGGACAGGATTTCCGGGGCGACCCAGCATCCGCGATGCTTGAGGTGCTGGACCCGGAACAGAACAACACGTTCATGGACCATTATCTTGAGGTTGAATATGACCTGTCCAACGTGATGTTCCTGACCACGTCGAACAGCTACAACATGCCCGGGCCTTTGCTTGACCGGATGGAGATCATCCCGTTGGCCGGTTACACAGAGGACGAAAAGCGTGAGATCGCCAAGCAGCACCTGATCAGCAAACAGGTCAAGAACCATGGTTTGAAAGCCAAGGAATTCGAACTGACCGATGAGGCGCTGCAAAAGATCATCCGCACCTATACCCGCGAGGCGGGCGTACGGAACCTTGAACGTGAAATCGCCAAGGTCGCGCGCAAATCGTTGACCAAGATCATCAAGAAGGATGCGGAAACCGTTAAGGTTACACCCGAAAACCTGCAAGATTTCCTGGGCGTGCCGAAATTCCGTTACGGCCTGGCCGAGCAGGACGATCAGGTTGGTGTTGTCACCGGTCTTGCCTGGACGTCAGTAGGTGGCGACCTGCTGCATATCGAAGCGTTAAAACTGCCCGGCAAAGGGCGGATGAAGACGACCGGTAAGCTGGGCGATGTGATGAAGGAATCCATCGACGCCGCTTCGTCCTATGTGCGTTCGATTTCGCCTCAGATCGGGGTGAAGCCGCCGCAGTTTGACAAGATCGACATTCACGTTCACGTGCCGGATGGGGCGACACCCAAGGATGGCCCATCGGCAGGTCTGGCCATGGTCACGTCGATTGTCTCGGTTCTGACCGGTATTCCGGTTCGGAAAGACATCGCGATGACCGGCGAAGTCTCACTGCGCGGGAATGCGATGCCGATTGGTGGATTGAAAGAAAAGCTACTGGCCGCGCTGCGTGGTGGGATAAAGACCGTTCTGATCCCGGAAGAGAATGAAAAGGATCTCGCGGATATCCCGGACAACGTCAAAGAAGGGCTGAAGATCATCCCGGTCAAACATGTCTCGGAAGTTCTGGAACACGCATTGGTGCGCAAACCTGAACCGATCGAGTGGGATGAAGCCGCGGAAGAAGCCGCAGCAGCGGCCGCCGCGTCGACCGGTAATACCGGACCTTCCGCAACGGCGCATTAAGTCTTTGGAAAATCAAATAAAGGCGAAGCAATAGCTTCGCCTTTATTTGTCGAGGGATGTAGTGAAAACTGCAACATGCAGCGCCACAACGCTGGATGAAACCAGTGTATCATTTTGGGCATCGGCGAGCTTTGAAAATGGTGGGTGATAACGGATTTGAACCGCTGACATCTTCGATGTGAACGAAGCGCTCTACCACTGAGCTAATCACCCATGGGACGGGGTGATATCTTTCCCGAAGGTTGGCTGCAAGGGAAATAGAACCCGCGGCATCCGCAAAAAATCGCGCCGTATACAAAAACCTGGAATTTGACAAAAAACTTGAAAACGCCGCTTGACGCTGCCCGAGCGTAGCCATAATACACCCAAACGTTCAGCAATGAACTTGCAGCGGGCGGTTGTAGCTCAGTTGGTTAGAGTACCGGCCTGTCACGCCGGGGGTCGCGGGTTCGAGCCCCGTCAACCGCGCCATCGCTGCCATCCTTGGTCCAGGTTAAAGGCCACGAAAATAGATGCGCGGTTGTAGCTCAGTTGGTTAGAGTACCGGCCTGTCACGCCGGGGGTCGCGGGTTCGAGCCCCGTCAACCGCGCCATTTTCCTCCTCTAACAGATCAAGGGTTGCGCCTTTTTAGGCACCTTTAGTCAATCCTGTGTTCATTGCAGGTTTTGATCGGCGAAAATTCGACTGTTCACTAAATGTTCTAACTTTTCTGTTGGAGTCTTGGTCTGGCTCGCCTATCTCTTAACCACTTGTTTGTTGGGGGCCGCATATGGCTGAGCTGAAGAATATCGAGGTGCGCGGCGCGCGCGAACATAACCTCAAAGGTATAGACGTTGATATCCCTCGGGATCAGTTGGTGGTCATAACTGGACTGTCGGGTTCGGGGAAGTCCTCATTGGCGTTTGACACCATCTATGCAGAAGGCCAGCGCCGGTATGTCGAAAGCCTTTCGGCCTATGCCCGGCAGTTCCTGGATATGATGGAAAAACCGGATGTCGATCACATCAGCGGCCTGTCTCCGGCAATTTCGATTGAACAAAAGACGACGTCCAAGAACCCGCGTTCAACTGTGGGCACGGTAACCGAGATCTATGACTATCTGCGTCTGCTGTTTGCCCGCGCCGGAACGCCCTACAGCCCAGCCACCGGGCAACCGATTGAAGCGCAGCAGGTGCAGGACATGGTCGACCGGATCATGACAATGGAAGTCGGTACGCGCGGTTATCTTCTGGCCCCCATCGTGCGAGATCGGAAGGGTGAGTACAAAAAAGAATTCCTGGAGCTGCGCAAACAGGGTTTCCAGCGCGTCAAGGTGGACGGAGAGTTCTACGAACTGGATCAACCGCCTGTATTGGATAAGAAATTCCGTCACGATATCGATGTGGTTGTTGATCGACTGGTCGTGCGGGAAGGTATGGAAACGCGCCTGGCCGACAGCCTGCGCACCGCTCTGGATCTGGCGGACGGGATTGCCATATTGGAAACTGCCCCGCGTGTGGATGATCCGGAACGCATCACATTCAGCGAGAATTTTGCCTGCCCGGTCAGCGGTTTCACCATTCCCGAAATCGAACCACGCCTGTTTTCATTCAACGCGCCGTTCGGTGCCTGCCCGGATTGCGACGGTCTTGGGGTCGAGTTGTTTTTCGATGAGCGCCTGGTGGTGCCGGACCAGACGCTGAAACTCTACGATGGCGCTTTGGCCCCATGGCGCAAGGGTAAATCCCCGTATTTCCTACAAACCATCGAGGCCATTGCGCGCCATTACGAGTTTGACAAGAACACGCCCTGGAAAAACCTGCCTAAAAATGTGCAGGAGGTCTTTCTGCGTGGGTCCGGGGATGATGAAATTCAGTTCCGGTACGACGAAGGTGGGCGCGTCTATCAGGTGACCCGCAGTTTTGAAGGCGTGATCCCGAATATGGAACGCCGGTACCGCGAAACCGACAGCGCATGGATTCGTGAGGAATTTGAACGATATCAAAACAATCGTCCCTGCGGCGCCTGCGAAGGTTACAGGCTTCGGGCCGAAGCGCTGGCGGTAAAGATCGCCGGGCTGCATGTGGGGCAGGTGGTGCAGATGTCGATCCGTGAGGCTTTGGCGTGGATCGAAGACGCGCCCAACCACCTGAGCGCCCAGAAAAACGAAATTGCCCGCGCCATTCTCAAGGAAATTCGCGAGCGACTTGGTTTCCTGAATAACGTTGGTTTGGAATATCTTACGCTGTCCCGTTCAAGCGGAACACTGTCAGGTGGCGAGAGCCAGCGTATTCGTCTGGCCAGTCAGATCGGCTCGGGGCTGACCGGGGTTCTCTATGTGCTGGATGAGCCTTCGATCGGGCTGCATCAGCGAGACAATGACCGGCTTCTGGGCACGCTCAAGAACCTGAGGGATCAGGGCAATACGGTGATCGTTGTAGAACATGACGAGGAAGCCATCCGCGAAGCTGACTATGTTTTCGACATCGGTCCGGGAGCAGGTGTACATGGCGGGCAGGTGGTCAGTCATGGAACGCCTGCGCAAATCGCGGCGGATGCGGCCTCCATTACCGGGCAGTACCTTGCAGGAACGCGTGAAATCGCAGTTCCGGTACAGCGCCGTAAAGGCAAGAAGCAGAAAGTCACGGTGGTCAAGGCCACAGGCAACAACCTGAAGAATGTCACAGCCGAATTCCCCTTGGGCAAATTCGTTTGTGTCACCGGAGTGTCTGGCGGGGGTAAATCCACCCTCACCATCGAGACATTGTTCAAAACCGCGTCAATGCGGCTGAACGGAGCACGTCAGACACCAGCACCCTGTGAAACCATCAAGGGGCTGGAACACCTCGATAAGGTCATCGACATCGACCAGCGACCCATTGGGCGAACGCCGCGTTCAAACCCGGCGACTTATACTGGCGCCTTTACCCCGATCCGAGATTGGTTTGCCGGTCTGCCCGAGGCTAAGGCACGCGGATACAAACCGGGTCGCTTCAGCTTTAACGTCAAAGGCGGGCGGTGCGAGGCATGTCAGGGTGACGGTGTCATCAAGATCGAGATGCACTTTCTGCCGGATGTCTACGTGACTTGCGAAACCTGCAAAGGCGCGCGGTATAACCGCGAGACGCTTGAGATCAAGTTCAAGGGCAAATCCATCGCGGATGTGCTTGATATGACAGTGGAAGATGCGCAGGAGTTCTTCAAGGCCGTGCCGTCAATCCGGGACAAGATGGACGCCCTTGCTCGTGTGGGTCTTGGCTATATCAAGGTGGGTCAACAAGCCACAACGTTGTCAGGTGGCGAGGCGCAGCGGGTAAAGCTGTCTAAGGAACTGTCGAAGCGTTCAACCGGGCGAACGCTCTATATTCTCGACGAACCGACAACAGGTCTGCATTTCGAAGATGTGCGCAAGCTGTTGGAAGTGCTGCACGAACTTGTCGATCAGGGCAATACTGTGGTGGTGATTGAACATAATCTGGATGTGGTCAAAACTGCGGATCATATCATCGACATTGGACCTGAAGGTGGTGATGGCGGTGGCGAAATCGTCGCCACCGGAACACCAGAAGACATAGCCGATGTTGAACGCAGCCACACCGGGCGATACCTGAAGCCGATGCTGAAAGGGGCGCGCGTCGCGGCAGAATAAGTGCCTAGACGCGGCCTCAGTTCAGGATATCTGCGATCGCGCCGATCAGGTTCAGGACTTTGCGTGTCTCGGGGTCGACCCGGTACACGTAATCACCCGCACGGACATATGAGTAGTTTCGGTTCAACCCATAGCGATAGGGGTCATTGATCCAACGGTAGTCGTTGGTAATGAAGTCACCATCGCGATAGATTTTCTTTGCCTGACCAGGCGGCACGCAGGGAACGGATTTCTTGGCCAGACCCGGAGGGCAATGCCCGGCCTTATTCTTTGCAACCGCGGCAACCGGGGAAAGGGCCAAAGCCGCCAGAGTTGCCGTCGTCACCAAAAATCTCGTCATGTCGCCGTCCTTTGCGATTTGGCCAGCCGGGCCTTTTGTTCATGACTGCCTAGATGGTCGCTTGCCCAACATCTGTCAAATCGTTGGGCAAGATGCCGCCAGTTGTCTTATTCACGCCCGCGCTTTTCGAACCGTGGCAGCATGGCACTGAAATCGCGTCCCTTGCCATCTTCATTCTCGACAAATTGCTCATAAAGCGCGGTGGCAACCTGACCCATCGGTGTATCTGCATCTGCACTCTCTGCCGCCTGCTGGCTCAGGCGCAGGTCCTTCAACATAAGCTCGGCCGCGAAACCGGGGGCGTACCCATTGTCCGCCGGGCTTTGCGGACCGACACCGGGGGCAGGGCAATAGGCGTTCATCGTCCAACTGTATCCGGACGACGTACTTACCACGTCAAACATCTTCTGCCGGTCCAGACCAAGCTTGTCGGCTAGGGCGAAGGCTTCACAGGTTGCGATCATGGTGACACCAAGGATCATGTTATTGCAGATTTTGGCGGCCTGGCCGGCACCGGCCTTACCACAGTGAACAGCTTTCTGCCCCATGATGTCGAACAGGGGGGATGCCTTGGCAAACGCGGCCTCTGATCCGCCAGCCATGAAGGTCAGCGTGCCAGCCGCAGCACCACCGATGCCGCCTGAAACCGGCGCGTCTACGGACAACAGTCCGGCGTTGATGGCCTGATCCGCAACTGCCCGCGCGCTTTCCACATCAACCGTCGAGCAATCGATTAACACGGCACCTTGCGCCATTGCGGGAATGATTTGATCGGCAACGGCCCTCAGAATCGCACCGTTTGGCAGCATCGTGATGACAGCATCGGCCGCTGCGACGGCTTCCGAAGCGGTTTCGGCCGGAGTAACCCCGTCAACCGTCACGCCCGCTGTGTCAAAGCCAAGTACCTTATGACCGGCTTTTGCCAGATTGGCCGCCATTGGCGCGCCCATGTTTCCCAGTCCGATGAAACCGATTTGCATCTCTTAATCCTCTTCGAAAGTCAGGGCGTCCGCACCCAGGGGCTGAAGCATTTTCGACACGGCAACCAGAGGGACGTTCATGTCAGGAAACTGCCAGTTCGGATTGCGATCCTTGTCGATGATCTGCGCGCGGATACCTTCCAGAAAATCTCCATGCTCCATCGCGCGGTAGGTGAAACGATACTCCATCTCCAGAGCTCGGCGTATGGTCAGAGAAGGGGTGCGCAGGCGGTGAAGAATCTCGATCGTGCAGGCCACGGAAAGCGGCGCGTTCTTCCTCAGTATGCCCAGAGTTTTTTCCGAAAACTCACTGTCGTCGCTGTGCAGACTGTTCAGAACGTCGCCAAGGGTTTCACCGGAAAAATGCTGATCGATCTGGGCCTGCAAGTTCGCCAATTCACCAACAGGCGGTGTATCAGCATGGTCAGCCAATAGTTCAGCGTTTCCAGAGGCTTCGAGCAGCTCGATCAGATCGGACCATTGTGATTGTGGGATGAAAAGATCGGCAAACCCTGCATAGATCGCATCCGCAGGCCCCATCCGATAGCCCGTTGTCCCCAGAAACTCACCCGTGCGTCCGGGTGCAAGGGCCAGCATCAAAGAGCCGCCGACATCCGGCACCAGTCCGATGGAGCATTCTGGCATGGCTATCTTTGCACTTTCACCTACAACGCGATGGCTGCCATGGCATCCGATGCCAACACCGCCGCCCATCGCGAACCCCTGAAGAAAGCTGATGACCGGCTTTGGATATTCGAAGATCAGGGCATTCAGACGGTATTCGTCACGCCAGAATTTCTGACCGTAAGAGAAATCGCCCTTGGTGCCGGTTTCATAAAGTTCAGCAATATCACCGCCCGAGCAGAAGGCTTTTTCCCCTTCGGCGTCCAGGATGATCAGGTCAATCTCATCGTCCTCGCGCCAGTTGCGCAGCGCTGTGTCGATGGCCATGCACATGTCATAGGTCATCGCGTTCAGCGCATGAGGACGGGTCAGGGTGATACGCCCGGCACGGCCTGTGGTGCGGATATCGATATCTGACATGGATGCCTCAGCGATTGGCAAGCAACTGGCGCGATACGATCACACGCATGATCTCATTCGTGCCTTCCAATATCTGGTGCACACGAAGATCACGCACAAGCTTTTCGATGCCGTAATCAGCAAGGTAGCCATAACCACCATGCAATTGCAGGCACTGATCCACCACTTTCGATCCGGTCTCAGTGACGAATTTCTTGGCCATAGCGCAGAACTTCGTGGCATCGGATGCGCCCTGATCCAGCTTCCAGGCTGCCTGCCGAAGGAACGTACGCGCGGCCTGCAATTCGATCTCCATATCCGCCAGACGGAACTGAAGGGCCTGAAACTGGTCGATGGATTGGCCAAAAGCCTTACGTTCAGACATGTATTGCAGCGTCATGTCCAGCCCCGCCTGAGCGGCCCCAAGGGAACAGGCCGAAATGTTAAGCCGCCCGCCATCCAGCCCCATCATCGCATATTTGAACCCGTCTCCTTCCGTGCCCACAAGGTTTCCGGCCGGTATCTTGCAATCGTCGAACTGAACTTGCGCGGTGGGTTGGCTTTTCCAGCCCATCTTCTGCTCGAGCGCGCCGAAGCTGAGTCCGGGCGTGCCGTCTTCAACGTAAACGGTCGATATCCCTTTGGGTCCATCCTGACCGGTACGCACCATGCAGACGTAAGCGTCGGAATATCCGCCGCCTGAAATGAAGGCTTTTGTTCCGTTCAGCGTATAGCCTTCATTGGTTCGTTCGGCACGTGTTTTCAGCGCCGCCGCATCCGATCCAGAGCCGGGCTCGGTCAAGCAATAACTCAGCACAGTTTTCAAGCTCAGAACATCGGGCATAATGCGCGCCTTGAGGTCATCGTCGGCAAAATTGTCGAGCATCTTGGCGCACATGTTATGGATCGACAGGAAGGCTGCGACCGACGGGCAGGCCATCGATAAGGCCTCAAAAACCAGGGTTGCATCCAGACGGGTCAGGTTTGACCCACCGCTAGCCTCTGACACGTAAAGGGCACCGAAGCCAAGCTCTCCGATTTGGGGCCACAAGGTTTTGGGGATCGTTCCATCAGCCTCCCATTGCCGGGCAAAAGGGGCGATATGTTCCTGCCCAAAGGCATGTGCCATATCGAAAATGGCTGTTTGTTCCTCGCTGAGTGCGAAATCCATGGCGCTCCCTCCCATCGGCAATGAATTGAACAGTTGTTTATTTCTGAATTCTTACAGAAATTTTGCAGGTTCAACAATGGCTCTGGGCACGGGGCTGTTGTCGTTAGTGCCTAAAGATCCGCATGGAACTCTTCGATCAGGTGGCGTACGACGGCCTTGCCGGGATCTTCTCCTCGTGCGGCAGCCTCGGCGTGAACGCGGCGCTGGCGTGTGGCCGAGGTGCCGTTTTCGGCAATCTGCCGCAGGCGGGCCAGTTCCGACATTGTGCCCAGTGCCTCGGCATCTTCGGCCAGCAATCCCATCAGATCACCGATCAAATCAGACATGGGTTTGATCGAGCGATCGCCGAAGTCGATCAATCCTTCGCCCACACCATATCGCTGTGCGCGCCAGCGGTTTTCACCTATAAGAAAGCGATCATATTGCCGCCAGCGCAAGTTGCGATCTTTCAAGCGGCACAACATTCTGGTCAACGCCTGAATAAGGGCGGCAAGTGAAAGCGTGTGCTCCAACCTTGGCTGGACATCCATAATCCGCGTTTCAAGCGTTGGAAAGCGATGCGAGGGGCGCAGGTCCCACCAGATCTTAGTGGTATCTTCAATGACCCCCAGTTCAATCAAAATACCTGTCGTGCGTTCATATTCGCCCCAGCTTGCAAAGACCGGCGGCAGACCAGTGCGCGGCAAATTGTCAAAGACAGTCAGGCGGTACGAAGACAGGCCCGTATCCTCGCCATTCCAGAAAGGCGAGGACGTGGACAACGCCAGAAGATGCGGCAGGAAGTAAGACAATTGCGGCATCAGATCAGAACGCAATGCTTGGCTTTCAACCCCGACATGAACATGCATTCCGCAGATCAGCATCCGGCGGGCCACGCCCCCCAGCGCATGTTGCAGCGCATCATAGCGTTCTTTGCGGGTGTGATGCTGATCCTTCCAGTTTGCGAAAGGGTGGCACGACACGGCAATTGGCGACAGATTATAATCCGCTGCCCGTTCTGATACACAGGACCGCAGGCGTTTCAGGTCCTCGCGCGCCGAAGCAACGGTTGCATGCGGGCGGGTGCCGACTTCAATCTGGCATTGCAGGAATTCGGGGCTGACCTGACCTTCGAAATCATTCTGACAGGCTTCCATCAGCGCTTCGGGGGCTTCGGACAATTGGAGGCTGTCGCGGTCTACAAGAAGGTATTCTTCTTCGATCCCGATCGTGAATTCCTGCTGCATGGCGGCCCTCGCGGTAGTTATTTCGATCAGTGAATACGGAAATTTTCTTTTTGCCAAGGGTTTGCCCGGCTTGTCCTTGCAGAGGAACGACTAGCAAAGGTAAGGAACATCGCAGCAAAGACTACGGAGCCAGCGACTTGAAACCCAGAAAATTCCCGCAGATCAACGCCGCCCTGGATGAGCTGGGTGTGAAACTGGTCGACAAGGTCACCGAACAGGATGAGCGCACACGGTTGGAAGCTTTTGAGGCTGCCGGAGGTCTGACGCGCCCCGTCTATGCTTTGTCCCCGGGGATGGATGGGTTTGATATTTCGCAGCTGGCCAGTGAATACGCCATGCACAAGAATGCGCTAGAGGCGCTGAAGGATCCAGAGCGCAATCAGACTGGCTATCGTACCGGAAACGGCTATTACGACAGCCCGGACGCGGATGCCTTGTATCTGATGATCCGCCGCTTTCAGCCCCGGCGGGTGATCGAGGTTGGATGCGGTAACTCGACCCGAGTAACCCGGCAGGCGGTCATCGATAGCGGGTTTAACACCACAATTACGGCAATCGATCCGTATCCCCGCGCTGACATTGCCCATGTTGTTGATCGGTTCGAACAAAAACGGCTGGAGGAGGCCGACCCGGCGCTGTTTTCAGAGCTGGAAGCCGGCGACATCCTGTTTATTGATTCCAGCCACGTCGTGCGGATGAGCAACGACGTCGCTCATCTTTTTTGCCGCATCATTCCAACACTGAAGCCCGGAGTGGTGATCCATGTGCACGATGTTTTTCTGCCCTACGAATACCCCAAGCGGTTCTTCTATGACTGCCCGGGTTGGGGTGAGCAGTACATGCTGCACGCTTTGCTGCAATCTGGCGCGTATTCAATGCTTTGGCCGGGATATTACCTGCAACAGGATCGACCCGATGCCGTCGCCGATTTGCCCTTTTTGGCTGAAGGGCGCGCGCAAAGCATCTGGGTGCAGCTAAAAGAAAAATGATCTCAGACTGATCCGGCGTGACGAAAGCCCCGTATCCCTTTCCATAACAAGCTGGAGAGGAGAAGACAGCCATGTTTCGTCGTACTTTTATGGGTGCCGCCGCCGCATTTGCATTTGCCATGCCGCTCAAAGCGCAGGCTGCAGATATCGTTGATACCGCTGTAGCAGCCGGATCGTTCAACACGTTGGTGGCCGCAGTTCAAGCCGCAGGTTTGGTAGATACCTTGAAAGGAAAAGGTCCATTCACCGTCTTTGCCCCGACAGACGAAGCCTTTGCCGCACTACCCGAAGGCACGGTGGAAACGTTGTTGTTGCCGGAGAACAAGGATCAACTCGTATCGATCCTGACATACCATGTAGTACCAGCCAAAGTGATGTCCGGCGACATTGCTGGCAAGCGCGCCAAGGTTCTGACTGTTCAGGGTGATCGGCTTAGCGTGAATGCCAAAAACGGCGTCAAAGTGAATGACGCCAAGGTCATACAGGCAGATATTGAAGCCAGCAATGGCGTGATCCACGTGGTCGACGCTGTTATCCTGCCGGAATGACGCTCTGTTCCTAAAGAGATCAAAGCCCCGGCGTATGACCGGGGCTTTTGCTTTTCTGAGCTGGTAGATTAGATCAAACGAACCTGTGTGCCGACCTTAACCAGCGGATACAGTTCTTCGACATGCTGGTTGTAAAGGCCGATACAGCCAGACGAGCTCTGCCGGCCGATCTTGCGGGTGTCATGCGTGCCATGAACCAGGTAAGCGGGCCAGTCCAAGTACATTGCACGGGTGCCCAGCGGGTTTCCGGGATCACCGCCATCGATCCGAATAGGCAGGCTGGGGTCACGCTCGCGCATCGAGGCAGTCGGTGTCCAGCTTGGAAACTCGGTCTTGCGCACAACTTTTGTGTAGCCGCGTTTTGTAAGCTCTTCGCTCATGGGAACAGAGCTGGGGTACAGCTTATAGGTGCCATCCGGTGCCCAATAGTGAACCGCGCGGCTGGTAATGTCGGCCAACAGGCAGCCTACGCCCAGCTCATCAAAATGGTCCTGCCAGTTTTGCTGCGAGAAGGACGACACATTGCGTCGTACCGGCAACTGTGTGCTGATCGCGTCTTCGGTTTGCGGGAAAGCATCAGTGCTTTGTGCCCGAACAAGGGCGGGGGTCGCCATCAGGGATGCAACGCCCAGCAGGGCGGAACGACGAGTTATTCGGGATTGGGACAAGGTTGCCTCCGGTAAGTTCACTGCTCGCTGTGTATTTGGCGGCAAGATATTTCCATTGGACGCAATTTTCCAGAGCGACGCACCTGAATTTCTTGTGAGCGTGGGGAATTTGAAAGCTGGTCGGCGGAAAGATGCAAAAACCCGGCCCTGAATGGGGCCGGGTTCCATGGTCGTGCAGGCTGAAATCAGTCCATGGCTTTGAAGTTGAACTCGCCACCTTCCTTGATGCCGGACGGCCAACGTGCGGTCACTGTTTTAGTGCGAGTGTAGAACTTGAAGCTGTCCGGGCCATGCTGGTTCAGATCACCAAACATGGATTTTTTCCAACCACCAAAAGTGTGATAAGCCAGCGGAACGGGGATCGGAACGTTGATACCCACCATGCCGATATTGATCCGGCTCGCAAAGTCGCGCGCTGTGTCACCGTCGCGGGTAAAGATCGCTGTGCCGTTGCCGTATTCGTGGTCCATCGCCAGGCCAATCGCCTCTTCGTAGGAACCTGCTCGGACAGTCGACAGAACCGGGCCAAAGATCTCTTGTTTGTATATGTCCATGTCCGGAGTGACGTGGTCAAACAGGTGCGGGCCGACAAAGAAACCGTCCTCATAACCTTGCAGGCTGAAGTCGCGGTTATCGACAACCAGCTTTGCGCCTTGCTCGACACCCGAATTGATCAGGCCAAGGATACGTTCTTTCGCGGCGGCGGTTACAACAGGGCCCATGTCGACATCGTCACCAGCGGTGTAGGGGCCTACTTTCAGCTTTTCGACGCGTGGGATCAGCTTTTCGATCAGCTTGTCCGCGGTTTCTTCACCAACGGGAACCGCAACAGAGATTGCCATGCAGCGTTCGCCAGCTGCGCCAAACCCGGCACCGACCAGCGCGTCGGCGGCCTGATCCAGATCGGCGTCCGGCATGACGATCATGTGGTTCTTGGCACCACCAAAACACTGCGCGCGTTTGCCGTTTGCTGTGGCGCGGCTATAGATATACTGCGCGATCGGGGTAGACCCCACAAAGCTGACGCCCTGAATGATCTCGCTGTCGAGGATCGTATCAACGGCCTCTTTGTCGCCATTCACGACCTGAAACACGCCTTTGGGCAGACCGGCTTCGACAAACAGTTCGGCCAGCATCAGCGGAACCGAGGGGTCACGCTCGGAGGGTTTCAGAACAACGGCGTTACCGCAGGCCAGTGCAGGACCGACATGCCACAGTGGCATCATCGCAGGGAAGTTAAAGGGCATGATCGACCCCACGACACCTAGTGGTTGGCGCATGGAATACATGTCGATGCCGGGGCCTGCGCTGTCTGTAAACTCACCCTTCAGCATCTGCGGTGCACCGATGCAGTATTCGATCACTTCCAGACCACGCTGCAAGTCGCCCTTGGCATCGGGGATGGTCTTGCCGTGCTCGCGGCTTAGTGCCTCGGCCAGTTTGTCCATGTCGCGGTTCATCAGGCCGACCATTGCCATCATGACACGTGCACGTTTCTGAGGGTTGGTTGCGCCCCATTCCGGCTGGGCAGCGGCTGCGGCCTCAATCGCCGCCGTGGTTTCCGCAGCACTTGCCATCGGGCACTTGTATTGAACCTCGCCCGTTGCCGGGTTGTAGACGTTGTCGAAACGACCGGATGTACCGGCGACCATTTCGCCGTTCAGGAAATGGGTCAGATCTTGCATCAATAACTCCTCCGATAGATTTATGCGCACAATAGGCTTGCAGAAATCCCGCGAACAGAGGCAATGTCTCAAAAGAGTTTTGCAAAAATGCAAAAGGAAGCGGTGTGACTCCAAACTGGGACGATATGCGGATCTTTCTGGCCGTGGCGCGCGAGGAAAGTCTTTCCTCCGCTGGTCGTATCCTGAAAATCGACCCCGCCACCGTGGGGCGACGTGTTGCGCGATTGGAGGCGACGCTGGATTCTGCGTTGTTCACCAAGTCGCAGCAGGGCTATGTCCTGACACCGGCAGGGCAGCGCCTGTTGGAGCATGGGTTGCATGCCGAAGAGGCGATGCGCGCAGCGGCCGGGGCCGTGGCAGGATCCACGAAATCACTCAGCGGGCAAATCCGGATCGGCGCGCCAGATGGCAGCGCAAATTACCTGTTGCCCCAGGTCTGCGCCAGGATCAGTGATTCAAACCCGGAACTGGATATTCAGATTCTGGCTCTGCCGAGGGTGATCAACCTGTCCCGTCGCGAGGCCGATATGGCCGTGACCGTCAGCGCGCCAACCGCAGGGCAGCTTTTGGTCAAGAAAGTCAGTGACTACAAACTGCACATGGTCGCGACCGATGAATATTTGAAACGTCACGAACCAATCCACTCGGTCGCTGACCTCAAGGGGCACCGGTTGATCGGTTACATCCCTGACATGATCTTTGACCGCGAACTGGATTACCTGAACGATATTGGGGTTGACCGTGTCGCGCTTGCATCGAACTCGGTCTCGGTGCAATTGCGGCAGGTCAGTTTGGGAACAGGCGTTTGCGTGGCACATGACTTTACGTTGCCGTTCCATCCGGGGCTACGGAAAATCCTGACGGATCAATTGAGTCTGACACGAAGTTTCTATCTGGTCCGGCATGAAGGAGATCAGCGCAATGAACGGCTGAACCGCTTTGCCGATGCCCTAACGCGCGGCATTCGCGAGGAAGTGCTTCGATTGGAAGCAGATGCCGGTGCTTGACAGGTCGCCACAATCGCGCAACTCTTTGGAAAAAGTGTTATTATTCCGGAGGAATTCTTCATGTTGGTACAGGCTATCCTGACGTCCAAAGCGACAAACGGCGTTGTAACGGTGGCGCCAACGGCGACAGTTTCAGAAGCCTCGAAAATTCTTGCGGAAAAGCGGATCGGGACGGTTGTTATTTCGGACGATGGCGGAGAAACCGCTATTGGAATTCTGTCTGAACGCGACATCGTCCGCGAGCTTGCCGCCAGCGGTAGTGGCTGTCTCGACCAGCCTGTAAAATTCTACATGACGCAAGATCTGATCACGACGACGCGTCAGGCCTCTGTTCAGGATATCATGGCCCGCATGACAGAAGGGCGCTTTCGCCATATGCCGGTTGTCGAAGACGGTAAACTGATCGGCATCGTCACACTTGGTGACGTGGTAAAGGCCCAACTGGCCGAACTGGCGATGGAAAAAGACGCCCTGGAAGGCATGATAATGGGGCACTGACAGCAATGGGTGCCAAAGCAATCACTTGCACCTGCAGCAAAGTTGTGTTTGCTTGCGCAGAAATTTTGTTGCGCAGGAGGGCGCGATGCGGGTTGGTTTGTATCCGGGAACCTTTGACCCTATCACCATAGGGCACATCGATATCATTCGCCGGGCGGCTGCATTGGTGGATAAACTGGTCATTGGCGTCGCCATCAACCGGGACAAAGGCCCGTTGTTCTCGCTGGAAGAGCGCGTCGCCATGATCGAGGCCGAATGTGCCGAACTGACCGAACAAACCGGCACGGAAATCATCGCTCATCCCTTCGAAAATCTCTTGATCGATTGCGCAAGGGATGTCGGTGCGCAGATCATTGTACGCGGTTTGCGCGCTGTCGCGGATTTCGAGTATGAATTCCAGATGGTTGGTATGAACCGCGCACTGGACGACTCGATCGAGACTGTTTTTTTGATGGCCGAAGCACGCCATCAGGCGATTGCTTCAAAACTGGTGAAAGAAATTGCCCGCTTGAACGGGGACGTGTCAAAGTTTGTCACGCCCCGTGTCAATGCCGCACTGCGCGAGCGGTTAGGCTAGGGCACCCATCGAGGCGGCCGTATCCAGCATCCGGTTCGAAAAGCCCCATTCGTTGTCATACCAGGCCAGCACGCGAACCAGCGTGCCGTCGGTGACTTTGGTTTCTGCCAGTGACACCGTCGAGCTGTGCGAGTCGTGGTTGAAATCGACCGAGACCAGAGGACGGCTTTCCGCCGCCAGAACACCAGGGATCTTTGCTGCGGCGTCAATGAAAAGTTGATTGACCTCATCTTCGGTCGTTGGGCGCGAAACCTCGGCAACCAGATCAACGACCGAAACGTTCGGGGTGGGTACCCGGATGGCCTGACCGGTCAATTTGCCCTTGAGTTGCGGCAGTACCAGCCCCACAGCGGCGGCTGCACCGGTTGTGGTGGGGATCATCGACAGGGCTGCGGCGCGCGACAGGTAGGGGTCTTTTCCAACTGTGTCATGCACCGGCTGGCTGGCGGTATAGGCGTGAACGGTGGTCATGTTGCCATGTTTGATGCCAAGACCAGCGTCCAAAGCTGCGGCAACCGGAGAAAGACAATTCGTGGTGCAGGATGCGTTCGATACGATCAGATCGTCGGCGGTCAGTTCGTTATCGTTGACACCAAAGACGATGGTTTTCACACCGCCGTCACCCCGTGCAGGGGCTGAGATCAGGACTTTCCGCGATCCGTTCTTAAAGTGACGTTCCGCTGCTTCGCGGGTGCGGAAAACCCCGGTGCATTCCAGAACAACGTCGATATCAGACCAAGGCAGGTCTTCGGGATTACGCTCACTGCTCAGGCGGATCGGGCCGCGCCCCACATCCATGCCGGCGTCTGTAAGCGTGACAGGGTTGGGATAACGGCCATGAACACTGTCAAACTCGAATAGATGCGCGTTCATGTCGGGTTTGCCCAAGTCGTTGATCGCGACGATCTCAACGTCTGTACGTCCGCTTTCCATCACCGCGCGCAGAACCCCGCGCCCGATCCGTCCAAATCCGTTGATCGCTAGTTTCAGGGTCATGGTTCGCTCCGTACAAATATCACAGTTATATGAGTTAGCGCTAACAATTACACATCAAGAGAAATGTCAAGAAAAACCTCTGTCATCGCCAAAAAGCGAGCCAGTCCAGAAAGTCGTAAAGCTTCTTGCCGAGGAACAACATGTGCTCGGTACCATACAAGGCCACGTCCAGCATCATGCCCCCAAGCAATAGGACGCCAAGCCACATAGCAATTTGATTGTTCATGTCGGTTCCGAATGAAAATGCCCGCTCAGATAACCTGAGCGGGCACCAACGTACAAGCGAAGTCCGAAGGGTCAGTTAAGGCGGCCCATGGCGACGGCTACGTCTGCCATGCGAACCGAAAAGCCCCACTCGTTGTCATACCAGGCCAGCACGCGCACCATGCGATCATTGACGACGCGGGTCTGGTCGGGTGCGAAGATCGAGCTTTCTTCGGTGTGGTTGAAATCGGTTGATACCAGCGGCGCGGGCTCAAATCCCAAAACGCGCTGCATCGGGCCTTTGGCTGCTTCTTCGACGATTGCGTTGATTTCGGTCACCGAGGTGTCACGCGACGCACGGAACGTCAGGTCAACCGCAGAAACATTCGGGGTAGGAACCCGGATGGCGGACCCGTCCAGACGGCCTTTCAGGTTTGGCAGAACTTCACCCAAAGCTTTGGCAGCACCGGTTGAGGTCGGGATCATCGACATTGCGGCAGCGCGGGCGCGATAGAGATCACTGTGGCGACGGTCCAGCGTGGGCTGGTCTCCGGTATAGGCGTGAATGGTGGTCATGATGCCATGTTCAATGCCGACACCCTCGTCCAGAACCTTGGCCAGCGGGGCCAGGCAGTTTGTTGTGCAGGAGCCGTTCGACACCATGTTGTCATTCGCGGTCAGGGTGTTGTGGTTCACACCAAAAACGATGGTCTTGTTCACATTTTTGCCGGGGGCGGACAGCAGCACCTTGCCCGCACCGCGATCCAGATGTGTTTTGGCCTTGGTGCCATCATTGAATTTACCGGTGCACTCCAGAACGACGTCACAGCCTTCCCAGTCCAGTTCATTCATATCGTAGGTCGAAAACATCTGCATTGGGCCACGACCCAGATCCATCGTGTTGCCTTCGATTGAAACTTCGCGCGGGAAACGCCCATGAACGCTGTCATATTTCAGCAGATGCGCAGAGGTTTCCAATGGGCCGGTTGCGTTGACTTTGATCACTTCGATGTCGTTACGCCCCGACGCGGCGATGTGCGACAGGGTGCAGCGGCCAATACGGCCAAAACCATTGATACCGACCTTGATGGTCATGTGACGTCTCCTGATGCGCTTGCGTTGAGGGCCATATAGCGGCGAAATGGGAATCTCAAAAGGGCAAAAACGGCATATTTTTAAGGTGTTAGCGCAAACCTGCGACGGTTGCGCTAACGCTTGCGCTAGCCGTTGGATCAGGTAGGGTCCGGATGCGGCAGCGAACGGGAAAGGAAACGCGATGAGTGGTCTTTTGGCCTTGTTGGACGATGTGGCCGGGATCGCCAAGGTCGCGGCGACATCGGTGGATGATGTCGTGGCTGCGGCAGGCAAGGCAGGGGCCAAGACTGCAGGCGTAATCATTGACGACGCTGCGGTAACACCAAAATACGTTCAGGGCTTTGCCCCGGCGCGCGAATTGCCGATCATCTGGCGTATCGCGCGCGGTTCGGTTTTCAACAAAATCATACTCCTGTTGCCGGTGGCCTTGTTGCTGGCCAATTTCGCCCCGTGGCTGATCACCCCACTGTTGATGCTGGGTGGATCATATTTGTGTTTTGAAGGCGCCGAGAAGATTTTTCACGTCCTGTTTCCTCATGGTAGCCATGTAATTGAAGAGGATATGAAAAACCGGGACCCGGGCCATCTGGAAGAGCAGAAGGTCAAGGGCGCAATCAAGACCGATTTTATTCTGTCTGCCGAGATTATGACCATTGCACTGGCGGCGATCGAAGCCCCGAACCTATGGATGCAGGCCGCGACGCTGGCCGTTGTGGGGATCGGCGTGACGGTGGCCGTCTATGGGTCGGTGGCTCTGATCGTGAAAATGGATGATGTTGGGCTTTATCTGGCGCAGAACGCGCCGACACCTATCGGTCGCGGTCTGGGCCGAGGGTTGGTCAAGGCAATGCCCGGGGTGATGAAAACACTGTCCATTGTCGGAACAGCGGCGATGCTGTGGGTGGGGGGCTCGATCGTCATCCACGGGATGGAGGTGTTGGGCTTTGGATGGTTGGGCCATCATATCCATGATTGGGCCTATACCATTGGGCATTCTGTCTCTGATCAATGGGTTGGTGTGGTTGAGTGGGTGTCCAAGGCCACGATGGATGGCGTATTTGGTTTAGCTTGGGGGGTGGTTTTGATCCCTGTTGCAACCCGGATCATAGCACCAATGTTAAGTAAGAATGCGAAACACTGAATTGACCCGTTACCGTCTAGGCACGACGATCGATGGCCCGCTTATTCGAAAAGTGGGCACGCGCGGATTAAACGGCAGATCCTCAATTCTATCGGCTTTGAGTGTTGCGGCCGACGAAGTCCCATTCGATGAATCCGAGCTGTACAGTTTCTTGCATTTTCGTGTTGATACCGCTTTCAGGGCGCAGGAGCGTAGCCGTTGGTTCGGGGGACGCTTTTACAACGCTTTAGTGGGTCAATCGGCTACTTATGTTCCGCTGTCTGGAACCCATCTTCGCCAAGCGTTGTATTGTCTCGGCCTGCAAGAACCTGAGAAAGTGGTGGTGCAAGGACGGTATGAGTTGCGATTGGATTACGCTCTGAAAGCCTATGAAGAACTTGCACTTCGGGTTAAGGCTGAACCCAAATGAAAAGGGCGGCCAAGGCCGCCCTTTGCTCGATCAGGTGGGACTGATTTACAGTCCCAACAATTCCTTGACCTTTGCTACGGTCTCTTCGGCGGTGATGCCGAAATGCTTGTACAGTCCTCCCGCAGGGGCCGAGGCACCAAAGCTGGACATGCCGATGAACCCGGCTTTGGCTTCGCGGCCACGTTCACCCAGCAACCAACGATCCCAGCCACCAGCGCGAACCGCGGCTTCGATACCAACGCGGACCGGACCCGCCGGAAGGACGCGCTTGCGGTAGGCTTCATCCTGCTGTGCGAACAGCTCCATGCACGGCATCGAGACGACGCGGGTGCCGATGCCCTCGGCCTCGAGCATCGCTTTGGCTTCCATGGCCAGCGACACTTCGGAACCTGTGGCGATCAGGATTGCCTGACGCTTACCTTCTGCTTCGGCCAAAACGTAAGCACCTTGTGCGGTCAGGTTCTTGGTCTTGTGCTCGGTACGTACCGTTGGAACACCCTGACGGGTCAGCGACAGGACAGAGGGGCTGTCCTTGAAGGTCAGCGCCAGTTCCCATGCCTCGGCCGTTTCAATGGTGTCAGCCGGGCGGAAGACAAAAGTGTTGGGGGTTGCACGCGAGATCGCCAGATGCTCGACAGGCTGGTGGGTCGGGCCGTCTTCGCCCAGACCGATCGAGTCATGGGTCATCACGAAAACCGAAGGGATCTTCATCAGCGCCGCCAGACGCATGGACGGGCGGGCATAATCGGTGAAGGCCATGAATGTACCGCCATAGGGGCGGATACCACCATGCAGCGCCATGCCGTTCATCGCCGCCGCCATGCCGTGTTCACGGATACCATAATGGATATAGCGACCCTTGCGGTTTTCCGGAAGGAACACGCCCATATCGGCCGATTTTGTGTTATTTGACCCGGTCAGGTCCGCCGAACCGCCAACGGTTTCGGTCATGATCGGGTTTACAACGTTCAGGACCTTCTCCGACGACGAACGGGTGGCCAGTTTCGGCTGATCTTCGGACATCTGTTTTTTGAAAGCGCGAATGGCTCCGGCCAGACGCTTGGGGGCCTCGAATGCATAGGCGCGGGTGAACTCAGCCTGCTTGCGCTCGGACAGTTGCGCAAAACGCTCTTCCCATTCCGCACGCTCGGCAGCGCCACGTGATCCGATGGCTTCCCATGCGGATTTGACATTGTCAGGTACGTCAAACGCGTCATGCGCCCAGCCATAAGCCTTCTTGGCGGCCTTCAGCTGATCCGCATCGGTCAGCGCGCCGTGCCCTTTTGACGTGTCCTGCGCCGCGTGGCCCAGAGCAATGTGGGTTTTACACGCGATCATTGTCGGCTTGTTCGACTTCTTCGCCTGAACGATGGCCGCGTCGATGGCCTTGGGGTCATGACCGTCGATTTCAATCACATGCCAGCCCGAGGCCGCAAAGCGGCGAACCTGATCGGTGCGGTCGGCGATGTCGACGGTGCCGTCGATGGTGATGTTGTTGTTGTCCCAGAAGACGATCAGCTTGCTCAGCTCGTGACGACCGGCCAGGGTGATTGCCTCCTGGCTTACGCCTTCCATAAGGCAGCCGTCGCCCGCGATGACATAGGTATAGTGGTCGACAACCTTCTTGCCATAATGCGCGCGCTGGATTTCCTCGGCCATCGCAAAGCCCACGGCGTTCGAGATACCCTGACCCAGCGGTCCGGTCGTGGTTTCAACACCAGCGACCAGAAAGTTTTCTGGGTGGCCTGCGGTTTTTGCGCCCAGCTGGCGGAAATTCTTGATCTCCTCCAGCGTCACATCTGCATATCCCGTAAGGTACAGCAACGAATAGACCAGCATCGAACCATGGCCTGCGGACAGGATGAAGCGGTCACGATCCGGCCAGTTCGGGGCCGAGGCGTCAAACTTCAGATGCTTTTCGAACAGGACAGTCGCGACATCCGCCATGCCCATGGGCATACCGGAATGTCCGGAGTTTGCAGCGGCGACGGCATCAAGGGTCAATGTGCGGATGGCCGCAGCTTTGTCCCAGTGTTCGGGGTTGGCATTGCGCAGCGCAGTCAGGTCCACGGGCGTTGTTCCTTTGGATAAAAAGCAGATTGCGGGCTCAATACCACTCAGCACTCAAAGTGCAAGCGGAACCGGGGTTTATCCGCCTGGATTGCGTGAACTGCGTGGTCCAAGTAGTTGAAAGCAAACAGTGGGTATTTTCTGTCGCATTCCGTTAGACTGGCGGCAGGCGGGATTCGATTTTGATTCGGATCGCTTCGCAACAGAATGAACCTTGATAAAGAGGTGACAGGGGCATGAGCCAACTTGAGGAATTACAGCACCGCATTATTGCGGCGATGGACCGTATCGGAGCGGGCGTCGACGCATTGGGCGGCGCGTCCGTAGATGCCCGGCCGGATGACGGCCTCCAGGCAGCGCTTGAAGATGAAAAAGTTGCGAACGCGCAGCTTCAGGAACGTCTGAGAACCCTAAAGGAACAGCACGAACAGGAAGTGGACGGGCTGAGAGCCGATCTTGAGGAGTTGCGAAGCGCTCCGACCAATACAGCCGAAACAGACGCTCTGCGATCCGAGCTGGAAGAAGCCCGTGCGAAAATCGCGACGGTCGAAGCCGCGCGCGCTGAATTGGCCGAAGCCAAGGCCGCATTGGACAACAGCACCGAGCTGGAGGCGCTGAAAGCGGAAAACAGCCGTCTAAAGGACGAACTGTCAGATACAGTCCGCGTCGACGACCTGAGCGCCGAGCTTGAGATGCTGCGCGCTGAACGGACCAGTCACGGCGCTGCAATGTCGCGACTGGACGACGATCTGCAACGGATGCGCAAGGCAAACGAGCAGTTGCGCACTGCGATAGAGGAATTGCGCGCCGCCGCCGCCGAAGGTGTCGCAGATGCCGAGCTGCTGAACCGGGCCACCGTCGCGGAACTGGAAGCAACGCGCGCAGCACAGGCGTCAGACGCCGCCGAAGCGCAGGCAGTTCTTGCAAGGTTGGAACCTCTGCTGTCGCAGGCGAAACTTGTTGAAGGTGAGGTAGAGTGATGCCCGAAGTGACCATTCATATCGGCGGGCGCGGTTTTGAGGTATCCTGCCGAGACGGGGAAGAGCCCTTTCTGCACGCTGCCGCCAAAGTGTTGGACGACGAGGCACAGGTGCTGTCCGATCAGATCGGTCGTATGCCGGAATCCCGCATGTTGCTGATGGCCGGCTTGATGCTGGCCGACAAGACTGCGGCAACAGAGGACAAGGTCAAATCGCTCGAAGGGAAACTGGCCGAAGCCGAAGCCGAGCTTCAGGCGCTGCGAAGCGCCCCGGCGCCCGAACCTGAGCGCATCGAAGTGGCTGTGGTTCCGCCATCTGTTACAGATACGCTGGCCGAACTGGCCGCACGAGCCGAAGCGCTGGCCGCAGTAGTTGAGGAGAAAAAGGCAAGATGAAGGTCCTGCGCAAATTCATCTGTGTTGCGGCGCTGGTCGTGCCCGCAACAACGGCACTGGCCGAAATCGATATTCTGTCTGTCACCTTCACCTGCGAAAACGGAATACCGCTGCCTGTTACCTATTTCAACGCACCGGATAGTACAGGGGCCGCGGCAACCTTGGTGGACAATTCTCTGGTTGTTATGCGTCAGGTCGAAAGCGGTTCAGGTATCCGCTACGAATCCTTTGGTGAAAGTGGAACCTACATCCTGCGCTCGAAAGGGTGGGACGCGTCGGTTAGCTATTTGGCGGCGGGTGCCGCCAATGAGCAGGAGATCTATCGGGGTTGTTCCAGCCGGTAGGCCGGATTACGCGTTTGCTTCGCGGATTTTGTCGGCTGCTTCCTTGTTGTAGCCGACATTGTTTTCGTCGAACAACGCATCCAGTTCACCCGACAAGGTCATCTCGGTGATGATATCGCAACCGCCAACAAACTCGCCTTTGACATAAAGCTGGGGCACAGTTGGCCAGTCGGAATAATCCTTGATCCCCTGACGCACTTCTTCGTCGGCCAGAACGTTCACATCCGTGTATTCGACGCCCATATAGTTCAGCACGCCAGCCACGCGCGAGGAGAACCCGCATTGCGGCATTTCCTTGGTGCCTTTCATATACAGCACCACATCGTTGGCTTTGACGGTTTCGTCGATCCGGGTCTTAACGTCGGTCATCTTGTTTTCCCTTTTCATCCGCATCTGCGGGGATTGTTCCATCACTGGGCAAACTGGGTGCCCATCCTTCCGTTTCAAGCTGCCGGTGTTCAGCCTGCGCCATATTCACCGGATCAAGCCCATATCTCTCAAGGCCGCCCATTTTGCTGAGTTCACCCGGATCCGGACGCATATCGGACAGTTTTCTTTTTCGGTTGCGTTTGACATAGGCTTCGATCAGCGCGGCGGCAACTATCAATGCTGCAAATAAACCTATCCAGAACAACAAGCCATTCATAATTGGGCACTCTCAACCTTCGCGCTGTGTGAGTTTTCGCCGTCTCATATTCCTTGTGACGCGCCAATATCTGGGCCCATATTTCAGTAGCTTCGGTAGATCACAAAACAGGATCGCCAAGGAGCTGATAACGTCTAAGAACAGAAAGGTTAGTCTCAGTAGAGCCCATCCTATCGGTTCGTCCACTATTCAGGCACTTTCGTGGTCAATGCCAGTGCGTGCAGCTCTCCATCCGGGCCATCCATCTTGCCCTTCAGGGCCGCATAGACGGCGCGCTGTTGTTGAACTCGGTTTTTGCCGCGAAAGCTTTCGTCCACCACCATGGCGGACATATGAATACCGTCGTTGCCGCCAACCTGAATGACCGCATCAGGAAAGGCTTCTCGCAGCAGGTGTTCTATTTGATGGGCGCTCATCGGCATGTAGGTAACTCCTGAAGGTCTTTCCAAAGATGTAGAGCGCTTGAACCTGGCGCGCAAGGGCACATGAATGTGCCAAAACGACGAAACCTGCGCTTATTCAGGGCGCAGGTTTCGAGCGATATTTAAACAGCCTGATCAGGCGACGGCGTCGGCAAAGCTGTTGCGGAAAACGGCCGTCAGGTCTTCTAACGAGGCCTCCGAGCCGCCGATCCTGACGGTATCGCCAGTAAACCGACCTACCGAGACCAGCGGTACACCTGCCTGACCCGCCGCGATCATCAACGCTTCGGCCTGATCAAAGTTGCAAGCGACCAAATACCGTGCCTGATCTTCCCCGAACAGAAATTCCGTCGGTGCATCATCCAGACACACGCCTACCCCGGCGGCCTCGGCCAGTTCGAAGGCCGCAAGCGCAAGGCCCCCATCACTCAGGTCTGTGCAGGCCTTGATCATTCCACGATTGGCGCGAATGAAATCGCCGTTGCGTTTTTCAGCGTCCAGATTCACATGCGGCGCGTCGCCATCTTCTCGGTTGAAGACCTCGGCCAGAAGGGCGGACTGGCCCAGATGACCTTTGGTTTCGCCGATCACCAAAGCCACGTGGCCCTCGCGCACCTCGTTGCCGATGATTTCATCGCTGTGATTCAGCAGCCCGACAGCGCCGATTGTGGGCGTTGGCAGGATCGCCTGACCGTCGGTTTCATTATACAGCGACACGTTGCCGGATACGATCGGCATGTCCAGCGCGCCGACTGCGGCGCCGATGCCCTGAACGGCGCCGACAAACTGACCCATGATTTCGGGCTTTTCCGGGTTGCCGAAGTTCAGGTTGTCTGTTGTGGCCAGCGGTTTGGCCCCAACAGCCGTCAGGTTACGGTAGGCTTCGGCCACCGCCTGTTTGCCGCCTTCAACCGGGTTGGCGCGGACGTAGCGCGGGGTCACGTCAGAGGTGAACGCCAGCACCTTGTCGGTGCCGTGAACACGCACCATACCCGCACCCAGGCCCGGTGTCCGGTTTGTATCCGCCATCACCATCGTGTCGTACTGCTCATAAACCCACTGCTTGCCCGCGTAGTTGGGCGACGACAGCAGGGCACGCAGGCCGTCAATCGGGTCGATCTGAGGCACTTCGGCAAGGTCTTCGGCTTCGGGCGTCGGCACCCAAGGGCGATCATATTCGGGCGCGGTCGAAGACAGTTTGGACAGGACGAGATCGGCCTTGACCTCACCGTTATGCATGATCAGGAAGCGATCCTCGGCAATCGTTTCACCGACGATGGCAAAGTCCAGGTCCCATTTCTCGAACACGGCGCGGGCTTCGGCCTCAAGCTCGGGCTTGAGAACCATCAGCATGCGTTCCTGAGATTCGGACAGCATCATCTCATAGGCTGTCATATTCTCTTCGCGCTGGGGGACGTTTTCCAGATCCAGGCGCACGCCCAGACCACCCTTGTCGCCCATCTCAACGGCGGAACAGGTCAGGCCCGCAGCACCCATGTCTTGAATCGAGATCACGGCGCCGGTCTGCATCAGCTCCAGTGTTGCTTCCATCAGGCGCTTTTCGGTGAAGGGATCACCCACCTGAACAGTGGGGCGTTTTTCCTCGATGGTGTCGTCAAATTCGGCCGAGGCCATCGTTGCGCCACCAACACCGTCGCGACCAGTTTTTGCACCAAGATAGACCACCGGCATGCCCACGCCCGACGCGGCAGAGTAGAAGATCTTGTCACTGTCGGCCAAACCGGCGGCAAAGGCGTTCACAAGGCAGTTGCCGTTGTAAGCCGGGTGAAAGCGGACCTCGCCCCCAACGCAGGGAACACCGAAACAGTTGCCATAGCCGCCAATACCTTCGACCACGCCGTTGACCAGCTGGCGGGTTTTGTGGTGGCCGGGTTCACCGAAGGACAGCGCATTCATCGAAGCGATCGGGCGCGCGCCCATTGTGAACACGTCCCGAAGGATGCCGCCGACACCCGTTGCCGCACCTTGGTAGGGTTCGATGTAGGACGGGTGATTGTGGCTTTCCATCTTGAAAACCACGGCCTGACCGTCCCCGATATCCACGACACCGGCATTCTCGCCCGGGCCGCAAATGACTTGAGGCCCCGAGGTTGGAAGAGTGCGCAACCATTTCTTCGACGACTTGTAAGAACAATGTTCGTTCCACATCGCCGAGAAAATACCAAGCTCGGTAAAGGTCGGTTCACGCCCGATGATCTCGAGGATCATGTCATATTCCTCGGGCTTGAGCCCATGTGCTGCAATCAGATCGGGTGTGATAGCGGGCTCTTGCATCTTCTGTCCTGTGTCCAAGTGGGCCGAGATTGCGCGCCTTGTAGGGCAAGCGCGCGCGTGTGGAAAGGGTCAAGACGGCGCAGGTCGCGTCTTTCAAAGAAAAACGGAACCGGCATCACGGCCGGTTCCGTAAAACCGCACAGCAGTCCTGCTGCAAATCGCCGACGTAAACCCTGAAGATTACGCCGATCCCTGGTCTTTGTTGACCTCGGCAGCAGCTGCGGCGCCGACAGCAGTCTTCTGTTCGGGCGTCAGATGCTCGACCTCTTCCAGCCCGGGAATTGCAACGCGCACCTCGCGGCGGGCAAAGTCAATGCCGTTGGCCTTGAACTCGGCCTTGACCTTGTTGAAGATCTCCTTGCGCAAGGTGAACTGCTTGCCGGGCTTTGCCATGAATTTACCGCGAATGATCATGCCGACATCGTCGAAGTCGAACACGCCCTGCGATTTGAACGGTTGCAGAAAGCCTTCTTTGTGGGTTTCGTCCTCCATCATCTCGGCCCCGATCTTTTTGAAGATTTTCTTGACCTTGTTGGGATCGGTATCAAAGGGCACGGTGAATTTCAGCTTCATGATCACCCAGTCACGGCTGTAATTCGTCAGCTTCTGGATTTCACCATAAGGGATTGTGTGCACAGGCCCCCTGTGATGGCGCAGTTGCATCGAACGGATCGAGATTTTTTCGACCGTTCCTGTGGTTCCGCCCACATCGACATATTCGCCGACGCGGAAGGCATCATCGATCAGGAAGAAAACACCACCGACGATATCCGCCACCAGTTTCTGAGCACCAAAGCCGATGGCCAGACCCAGAACACCGGCACCGGCCAGAAGCGGTGTGATGTTGATACCCAGCGCACCCAGTGCCAGCAGACCGAAGATAACCGAGATGGTGATCTGGGCCGTAATCCGCATCAGCGGCAGAACCGTCGCCAGACGAGAGCCCCCGGCACCGCCGCCTTCACCGCTTGCTTCCTCGTCGACCGCTTCAGCCGCGGTCTGCTCTTTGGCCAGCCTGCGGTTGATCCATAGTGAGACGACCTCGTTCAGGATGTAGCCGACTGCGATGATCAGAAGGAATTCAATGACAGCACCGCCAACTTCGGCACTGACACCGGCCGAGGCGACATTGCGTAGGTCAAGATGCCAGGTGCGGGCGATCATGAAGACAATGATCAGCCCGGCAATGACCCGCCCAATCCGGATGTAGCTGCGCTTGGCCGCGCGATGAGCGCGTTCGGCCAGCGGGCCTTCGCCAGACATCGGCGGCTGCAAATGGCGTACCAGCCCGCGGATCAACGTGTCGAGAGCAGGGGCAATCAGCAACCAGAACATGGTTGTGAAATGCGCACCACGACCCAACAATCTCAGCGTCGATGGATCGCGTTGCGCGACCAGGAATTCGACCAGCAGCCAGATTGTCACCGAAACGCCAATGGCGAAGTAGGGATAATAATGCGCAACTTCTTTATCGAATTTCGTGTGATCCGGATCTGTTCCCAGCATCATCTGAGACAGCCCTTCGCGCGCGGTCCATGCGATGATAGCGATGTAGACATGGGTCGCCGCGTTCAGCCAGAAGCCGATGCGTGTATCGTCGCCTGTCACGCCATTAAGAGCGTTGAAGCGCACAACAAACAGCGTGAACCCGATCAGGATCAACAACCCGATCAGATTGCGATGCAGATACTTTGCCCAATGATCGTCAATACTCACCAACCGATATTTGGGCTTCTCCGGTGCCAGAACAAAACGTGAGGCCGCAGCCCCCAGGCGCGGGATCCAGATCAGATAGAACACAAACGGACCGGCATAGGTGATCTGTTCGGGTGTCAGAATCCCGCGACCAATCGTGCGAATGACGACATAGAACACGATCAGCCCGGCAATTTCGCGACAGAACCTGCGGAACAGATAACTGACAGCTCCCTTGAGATCAGCCTCCTCCCCAACTTCGGTCGCTTCATGCCAGCGACGGGTCAGGAAAATGAACAGCTTCTCGGCTATTAAACCAGCAATCAACACAGAAAGAATAAGCCCAAACAGGGTAAAGACACCGTTCGTTCCAAACGTGTCGCTGAAATTGCCAAACGCAGTTATCTGTGCCGTGACAATATTGGGAAGCGTGGTCAGAACATGTGTCCAGGACGAGACCATCTCGGCCCATATCTCACTGATTTCGGTCAGCGGGTCTTCCACGTTCGCCTTCTCGGCAGCCTGCTTTTCGGCGACCGCATCAAGGCGCTCTAATAGAATGGCGCGCACCTGGTCATCTGACATGCGGGCAACCAGACCATCGACCTGCTCAGGTGTTAGATCGTCCGGAATGGTCACTGAAGAAGTTGAGCCGGTATCTTGCGCATAAAGCGGAACCGCCAAAAATAGAGTGCAGACAATCGCCAACATAAGGCGGAATGGGTGGAACATGATTCTCCCTCGAACACGAAATTATCTCGTTTTTTTGGGATCATATGCCTATGCGTGTATTTTTCCCAGAGCTTTCGCTGACTTGATGCAACGCCTAGAGCAAAAAAAAGGCCGAGCAATAAGCTCGGCCGTAGTCCAACAGGGAGGTATGAAGATGATGAGCGTTTCAGCATCACCGCCTTCGAGTGCTCATTTAGGGGTCAGATTGTAAACGTTCAAGGAATTTAACCCTGAAATGTCCTCATGCCCGCTATGCCATTTATGCATAGCTAAAGTTTTCCCATCTTTTTCAGTTGTTTGCGCTGTGCGATGATCTCGTCCTGCACAAAGTCGCGGAACGCCCCGACACGTTTGGAGTGTCGGAGTTCTTCGGGATAAGCCAGATAGACCGGCACGTCAGCGGTTTCGACATCCGACAGAACTGGCACAAGATGCGGGAAATCCTGTGTGACGTAATCTGGCAGAACCCCAATGCCGAGATTGTGCAACACTCCCTGAAGGACGCCGAAGTAGTTGTTTACCGTCAACAGGGATGCGGGATTGTAGGTCATAAGGTGGCGAACCATGGCCGCGCTGGCGCCCACCTGGGGTGCCGCGGGTGTCTGACAGATCAGCCGGTGATTTTGGATCTCCTCCAGAGATTTCAGCATTCCACCATGGGCTTCGATGTAGTTGTGCGTCGCGTAAAGCGCCATCTGAACCGTCATCAGGCGTTTTCGCACAAGATCTGCCTGGCTGGGTTCCTTCATGCGAATGGCGACATCCGCTTCTCGCATGGGAAGGTCCAGAACTCGTTCTTCCAGCATCAGGTCGATGTTCAGATCAGGATATTGTTCATAAAGCTTGGGCAGGCGAGGGGCGAGCCACAGTGTGCCGAACCCAAAGGTCGTCGTGACCCGAAGAACGCCAAAGACCTCTTCTTCACTGTCGCGAATGCGTGCGGCAGCTGCGTCCAGCCGTTTTGACATGGCGGATGTGGCGTCGAACAACAGTTCACCCTGTTCGGTGAGAATCAGCCCCCGGGCGTGACGGTGAAAAAGGGTGGCATCCAACGACTCTTCCAGCGCACGGATCTGTCTGCTCACGGCGGATTGAGACAAATTGAGCTTGTCCCCGGCATGTGTGAGGCTGCCCGCATCGGCCACCGCGTGAAATATTCTAAGCTTGTCCCAATCCATCGCCGCAACTTTCGTTATCTTTTCGAACGCCTATATGAAACAGGTAACAAGTTCTACAATCAAAGGCCGAAATCGTTACGGTTCAGTGCATAAAACCTATACAGGTCAGAAATTATGACCTAAAATGCGCTGAGTACATGCACACTGATCTGGCGAGGGGAGACGTCTGATGAGTCAGCCACAGATTACGTTAAACGACCGGTTCGATCTTGAGAAAAGCCCCGTTCTTCTGAACGGAACACAGGCGCTTGTCCGGTTGATGCTGATGCAAAAGGCCAGAGACCGGCAGGCGGGACTGAACACTGCGGGGCTGGTGACTGGATATCGTGGCTCGCCACTGGGCGCTGTTGATCAGCAGATGATGCGGGCGCAAAAGCCGTTGTCCGAAAGCGATGTTACGTTTCAGTTTGGATTGAACGAAGATCTGGCGGCAACAGCGCTGTGGGGCAGCCAACAGGCCGGCTTGCGCGGCGACGGTAAGTTCGATGGGGTTTTCGGTCTTTGGTACGGCAAGGGGCCGGGCGTAGATCGGTCCGGTGACGTCATGCGCCACGCGAATATGGCCGGTACCGCCAAGCATGGCGGTGTGCTTATGGCGATGGGTGATGACCATACTGGCGAAAGCTCGACCGTGTTGCATCAGTCCGAATGGTCACTGGTGGATATGTATATGCCTGTCGTCAGCCCGGCGGGCGTGCAGGAAATCCTCGACTACGGAATTTACGGCTATGCCCTCAGCCGTTTTGCCGGGGTTTGGGTTGGGCTAAAGACCATGAAGGACACAATCGAGGTTACTTCGGTTGTGGATGGTCGCCCCGACCGAATGCAGGTTGTCGTACCTGATTTCGATATGCCGGAAGGCGGTTTGAATATCCGCCTTGGGGACACGCCGCACCTGCAAGAAACGCGCGTCATCGATTACAAGAGGTTTGCAGCCGAGACGTTTTCACATGCCAACAAGCTGGACAAGCGGATATGGGGCAAACCGGGTGCAAAGATCGGGTTTGTTGCGGCCGGTAAGAACTGGCTGGACCTGACCCATGCGCTCTCGCTTTTGAACATCGACGAGTCCGAAGCCGAGCGGCTGGGGATCACGACCTACAAGGTGGGACAGACATTTCCGCTGGACATGGTCGGGTTCCACGACTGGGCCGAAGGACTGGACCTGATCGTGATCGTCGAGGAAAAGCGCAAGCTGATCGAAGTTCAGGTCAAAGAAGCTATCTTTGACGACCGTCGCGGCCGCCGGGTTTATGGGTGGTACAAGGGCGGCGCCGGTACGTTGCATCGCGATGAACTGTTCCCGACCCGCGGCGCGCTGGACCCGATCATGATTGCCGAAAAGCTGGGTGAGATCCTGATCGAAGAAGGGCGCGAAACCGATGGTATTCGTGCGGGTCTGGCCTCATTATCCGAAGCACGCCGGGCTGACAACGCACAGGAAATTGCAACGCGGCTTCCGTATTTCTGCTCGGGCTGCCCGCATAACAGTTCGACCAAAGTCCCCGATGGCAGCCGTGCCTATGCAGGGATCGGTTGTCATTACATGGTTCAGTGGATGGACCGGAACACCACCGGCTTTACCCAGATGGGCGGTGAAGGCGCGAACTGGATCGGTGAGGCACCGTTTTCGACCACCAAACACGTGTTCCAGAACCTTGGCGATGGCACCTATAACCACTCGGGCGTTCAGGCGATCCGCGCGGCGCTGTCAGCGGGCACGAACATCACCTTCAAGATCCTGTTCAACGATGCCGTCGCCATGACGGGCGGGCAGGAGAATGAAGGCGATCTGACCGCAGAACGGATCGTTGCCGAGGTCAAGGCCATGGGTGTCCGTGAGGTTGCTCTGGTCTATGACGAAAAGGAAGACGTGAACTTCAAGGCTCTGCCGTCGAATGTTCAGACGTTCGAGCGTGCGGAACTGATGCAGGTGCAGGAGAAATTCCGCGAGATCGAGGGTGTTTCGGTCATCGTTTATGTTCAGACCTGTGCGGCCGAAAAACGCCGTCGCCGCAAACGCGGCACGTTCCCGGACCCGGACAAGCGTGTGTTTATCAATACCGATGTGTGCGAAGGCTGCGGCGATTGCGGGGTGCAGTCGAACTGTGTGTCGATTGTGCCCAAGGAAACAGAACTTGGGCGTAAGCGCGCCATCGATCAGTCAAGCTGCAACAAGGACTATTCCTGCCTGAACGGCTTTTGCCCATCCTTTGTCACGCTTGAGGGGGCGAAGATCCGTAAAGAGGCAACGACCGAAATCGACTTGCCGGACCTGCCGATGCCGGTGTTGCCCAAGATCAGCGGCACCCATAACGTGGTGATCACGGGTGTCGGGGGAACCGGTGTTGTCACGCTGGGCGCGATTCTTGCGCAGGCTGCCCAGATTGACGGCAAAGGCGCGGGCATGATGGAAATGGCGGGCTTGGCGCAGAAGGGCGGCGCGGTTCACATCCATTGCCGTCTGGCCAACGCACCCGAAGACATCAGCGCCATCCGTGTCGCAACCGGCGAAGCCCATGCGCTGATCGGCGGTGATCTGGTGGTGTCCGCTGGAGCCAAAACTTTGGGCCTGACGCGCACAGGCCGTACAGGCGCCGTTGTGAACAGCCATGAGACGGTAACAGGCGACTTTACGCGCAATACCGAGTTCCGCATTCCTGCCGATCAGCTGGAACTGGCCCTCCAGGCACGGTTAAAAGAAGGTGTCTCGCTGTTTGACGCGACCGAGTTGGCACGCGCCGTGATGGGCGACTCGATCTATTCCAACATGATGATCTTTGGCGCGGCGTGGCAGCGGGGGTTGTTGCCCGTCCGCCATCAGGCGATCTTTGATGCCATCGAATTGAACGGAACTACGATTGAACGGAACAAGCGTGCGTTCGATATCGGGCGTTGGGCGGTTCTGCATCCCGCTGAAGTGCAGTCCATTCTGTCCCCGACCGTGACCGAGATGCCCAGATCGCTGGATCAGAAGATCGAATTCCGCGCAAGCCATCTGACCGATTACCAAAGTGCGCGGCTGGCCAAACGGTATCGCAAGCTGGTCGACAGTGTTGAGGATGCGGATATCCGCGAGGCGGTGGCAAAAGGCTATCACAAGATTTTGTCCTACAAGGATGAATACGAAGTCGCGCGCCTTCTTCTGTCAAGCCGTGACAAAGCGGCTGCCGAGTTCGATGGCGATTTCAAGATGACGTTCCATCTGGCCCCGCCCTTTTTGGGGGGATCGGGCAGCAACGGCAGACCCCGCAAACGTGCGTTTGGCGAAGCCATCCTTGGCCCACTGAAACTTTTGACCCGGTTGAAGGCAATGCGCGGTACTCCGCTGGATATTTTCGGCTATTCGTCGGAACGCAGGATGGAACGTGCGTTAATCCGTCAATATGAAAAGGACATGCGCGAGGTTCTGCCGCTTTTATCGCAGACAACACGCGATGCGATTGCCGCCCTGGCTCGTTTGCCGCTGGATATCCGTGGGTTTGGCCCCGTATTGCGCGAGAACGAGGCCAAAGCAGCCAAACGGCGCGAGGAGTTGCTGGCCGTCATTCGCGGCGGAGGGACAGGGTTGCAGGCTGCGGCGGAATAAAACGTCACAAGCGTGTCACGATAGCTAGGCAAAATTGTTACTTGCACTTATTTTGCAGGCAGCAAACCGGAGACCCATATGCCTTCCCGTCGTCATGCCGTTCGCGACATTTCCTATGCGCATTCCGCCGAAACCAAAGGTGGGCGGATGGTCATCAAGCTGATGGAGAACACGACGGGCCGTATGCGCCTGATCAAACGCGCGGACGGGTACGAGAAAGACGTTGCCAATGGGCGCGACTTTTGGGCTGTGATGGTCGAACGCTATGGGCTGACACTGGACGTGGCGGGGGGATCGCTTTCGAATATCCCGAAAGACGGTCCTCTGATCCTGATTGCCAATCATCCCTACGGAATTCTGGATGGCCTGATGATGGGACATATCCTGTCCGAGACGCGGGGAGATTTCCGCATTCTCGCTCATCGGGTGTTTCGCAAGGCCGAAGACCTGAATCGCATCATTTTGCCAATTTCGTTTGATGAAACGAAAGAGGCGATGCAACTGAACCTTGAGACCCGCAAAACCGCGCTCAGCTATCTGGGCGAGGGCGGGGCGATCGGTATTTTTCCCGGCGGGACGGTCAGCACCGGGGTTAAGCCGTTTTCCCACCCCATGGATCCGGGTTGGCGCGGGTTTACCGCGCGGATGGTGGCCAAATCGAATGCCACGGTTGTTCCGGTTTTCTTTGATGGCCACACGTCTCGTCTGTTTCAGATCGCCAGCCATCTGCACAGTACTTTGCGCATGGGCCTGCTGATCAAAGAGTTCAAGAAACGCGTTGATACACCGGTGAAGGTCGTAGTCGGAGAGCCGATCAGGCGCGACATTCTGGACCCGCTCAGCAAGGATACGCGCAAGATGATGGATTTCCTGCGCAAAGCCACGTATGAGCTGTCTCCAACGCCGTTGAAGTCCTATGATTACGGCTATGAGTTTGAGGAACGGCATCGCGCCTGAATGATCTAATGGCAGTAGGTATCTTTGATTCCGGTTTGGGCGGTCTGACCGTCCTGAGTGCCGCACAGCAACGTCTGCCGGACGTTGATTTCCTGTATTTTGCAGACAGTGCACACGCGCCATACGGTGTGCGTGATGCCGAGGATATCTATCAGCTGACCCGCAAGGCGGTTCAGGATCTGTGGTCGCGTGGCTGCAATCTGGTGATTCTGGCCTGCAACACCGCCAGCGCCGCAGCGTTGCGGCGGATGCAGGAAGAAGGCGTGCCCAGCGGCAAACGCGTTCTTGGCGTTTTTGTCCCGTTGATCGAAGCACTGACCGAACGGCAATGGGGCGACAATTCCCCGCCGCGCGAAGTGGCCGTCAAACATGTGGCGTTGTTTGCAACGCCTGCCACCGTGTCCAGCAGGGCCTTTCAGCGGGAACTGGCATTTCGGGCCATCGGAGTAGATGTCGAGGCACAGGCCTGTGGCGGCGTTGTGGATGCCATAGAAGACGGTGACATGATCCTGGCCGAAGCCTTGGTGCGCAGCCATGTGGATGCGCTGAAACGCAAAATGCCAGAACCTCAGGCTGCTATTCTGGGCTGCACGCATTACCCGTTGATGGCCGAAGCATTCCAGGCGGCGTTGGGTGATGATGTGCAGGTTTACAGCCAGGGTGCGCTTGTTGCTGACAGTCTGGCAGATTACCTGCAACGTCACCCCAACATGTTGGGCGAGGGCCCGAGTGGTTTTCTGACAACTGGCAAACCCAATGTAGTCAGCGACCGGGCGACGCAGTTCCTCCGACGACAAATCACGTTCCAGGCTGCCTGACTTAGGTCAAGGACGCAGCCGCTCTGCTTCCCTTATTTCAAGGCCGTCACATCGGCGGTCGAAACATGTGACACTCAAGTGAAAGAGGTCTGACATGACCCATAAAATCGCAATTTTGGGCGCTTCGGGCTATACCGGCGCTGAACTGGTGCGGCTGATCGCCGAGCACCCGAACATGGATATCGTCGCGCTGGCCGCCGAACGTAAGGCTGGCATGACCATGGCGCAGGTTTTCCCGCATCTGCGCCACATGGATCTACCTGATCTGTGCAAAATCTCCGAGATCGACTTTTCGCAGGTTGACCTGTGTTTTTGCGCTTTGCCGCACAAAACCAGTCAGGAAGTGATCCGGGACTTGCCGAAAGATCTGAAAATCATTGACCTGTCTGCCGACTTCCGGCTGGCCGACCCTGACGAGTACGAAAAATGGTACGGCAATCCGCATACCGCGCTAAAACAGCAGGAAGAGGCGATCTATGGTCTGACCGAGTTCTACCGCGAAGACATCAAGGGGGCGCGGCTTGTTGCGGGCACCGGGTGCAATGCGGCGACCGGGCAATATGTTCTGCGGCCGCTGATATCTGCAGGGGTCATTGATCTGGACGATATCGTTCTGGACCTGAAATGCGCCGTGTCAGGGGCAGGGCGGTCATTGAAGGAAAACCTGCTGCACGCTGAACTGAGCGAAGGCAGCAACGCCTATTCCGTTGGAGGGACGCACAGACATCTTGGCGAGTTTGATCAGGAGTTTTCGAAACTTGCCGGTCGGGCTGTGCATGTGCAGTTCACGCCCCACCTTATCCCTGCAAACAGGGGTATTCTGGCCACAACCTATGTGAAGGGCGACCCGCACAGCATCTACGAAAGGCTTGCCAAAGCCTACGCGGACGAGCCGTTCATCCAGATGCTGCCGATGGGTGAGACTCCTTCAACCCACCATGTGCGGGGGTCGAATTTCTGTCATATCGGTGTTGTGGCGGATAGGATTGAGCGGCGCTCAATTGTGATTGCGGCGCTGGATAACCTGACAAAAGGTAGCAGTGGGCAAGCCTTGCAGAACGCGAACCTGATGTTAGGTGAAGATGAAACTCTGGGCCTGATGATGGCCCCGCTTTTCCCGTGAGGATGGTATGAAAACGCTCAAGAAACGTCGGCGCGTACAAGTCATTCTGGTGGCAGTTGTTGCCTTGGTGGCGGCAACAGCGTTGATTGGCTGGGCATTGCAGGACGGGATCAACTTTTTCCGCTCACCCAGTGAGGTGATTGCTGAGCCGCCGAAACCAACCGAAGTGTTCCGGATTGGCGGCTTGGTCGAAGAAGGCTCGATCATTCGCGGACAGGGCGAAACCATTCGTTTTGTTGTAACGGATGGTGGCGAAAGCGTTCCGGTCTCGTTCACAGGTGTTCTGCCTGATCTATTCTCGGAAAATCAGGGAATGATCGGCACGGGCAGTTACGTGAACGGGGTCTTTGAAGCGACTGAAATTCTTGCCAAACATGATGAAACCTACATGCCGAAAGAGGTCATGGACGCTCTGAAAGAGCAAGGTGTCTATAAAGGCGCGGAAGAAAGCTGATAAACTCTCTGAACCTGCTTCGGAGCGTTGCGTGCATGGTGCATGCAGCGCTCCGTTTCGTTTTGAATCGTTAATGTCTGTCGGAAACGGTGTGGCCACCTAACGTTACGAGGGTGGTATGCAGACGGTACGCCAAATTGCCAAAGAGATTGTGGCCCGTGAAGGGGGCTTTGTTTATGACCCCGACGATCCGGGCGGAGCAACCAAGTTCGGGGTCACGATTCACACCCTGCGCAGGCTGGGCTTGGATCTGACCGGCGACGGCCGGATTGACGAGGCGGATGTGCGCGCTTTGTCCCCTCGGCAAGCGGTCGACATCTTTGTGCAGCATTATTTCGACAAGCCGCGCATTGGTGAGCTGCCCGAAACCCTGTATGCCTCTGTTTTCGACATGTATGTGAATGCCGGTGCGCAGGCGGTGAAGATTCTTCAGCGGCTGCTAAAGGAAATGGGGTTTAACGTCACTGCCGATGGCATAATCGGCCCGCAAACCGTGGCGGCCTGCGAAAGCGCGGCGCAGCCAGAGCCCGGCGTCTTGCGCGACGCTTACGGGATTGCGCGGCGAAATTACTATTTTCGCCTTGCTGATCGGCGGCCTGCATCCAGAAAATACGCGCGTAGCCGATCAGGCGGCAAAGGTGGCTGGATAATGCGGGCCGAAGAGTTTCTTTCGCCGCGTTATCACCTTTCGGACAGCGACTTTAACAAAAGGATCGCGGCATGGGGCTAATTTCAGGTGTGCTGGCGCTGCTGTTTGGAAACGGCCGCAACGTCTTGCAGGAAACCGCAGAACTCTATCGTGAAAACACCGAAGCAAGCGCAGTACGGGCTAATGAGGTTCAAACTCAGGCCATGTTACAGTTTGGCTCCGAATTTCAGGCGCCTCAGAAGGGGCTGTTTGACCGTGTCATGGACGGCGTGAACAGGTTGCCGCGCCCGGCGCTGGCATTGGGAACGCTTGGCTTGTTCGTTGCCGCCATGGTCGACCCAATATGGTTTGCCGCACGGATGCAGGGCATAGCCTTGGTACCAGAGCCGCTCTGGTGGTTGCTGGGCGTGATCGTGTCGTTTTACTTTGGCGCGCGTCACCAAAGTAAAATGCAGGATTTTCAGCGGGATATCCGCTCAACCATGACGCAACTGCCAACGGTCTTGAGCAATATCGAGGCCTTGCGCACCATGCAGAGCGACAGCCCCGGTGCTGCCGATCCCGGTCCGGATGCTGTACTGACCCGCGATGTCGTACTTCCCGAAGAAAACCAGGCTCTGAACGATTGGCGAAAGCTTCGCGGTATCTGACCCGCGACACTTTGTGCGTGCAGAACTAGCTAAAGGTCATGGCCCCCGGTTCCGCACCTGCGTATATTCCGGGGCATGATTACAGAACTTGGCCACTTCACCCTGATCCTCGCGTTCTTTGTCGCCATAGTGCAAAGCGTTGTTCCACTTATCGGCGCCTCAAAACGCTGGACCGGCTGGATGGCCTTTGCAGAGCCCGCCGCGATCGTCCAGTTCCTGCTGACGGCGTTTGCATTTGGTGCTTTGATCTGGGCGTTTGTAACGTCTGACTTTTCCCTCAGGATTGTGGTCGAGAACAGCCACACGGCAAAGCCGATGCTGTACAAGATCAGCGGAACATGGGGCAACCACGAAGGATCCATGCTGCTGTGGGTGCTGATCGTCACCCTGTTTGGAGCGATGGCGGCTTTCTTTGGTGGCGGCTTGCCACCGACACTCAAGGCCCGTGTTCTGGCCGTTCAGTCGGCCATTGCCGTGGCGTTTTTCGGTTTCATCCTGTTCACGTCGAACCCGTTTGACAGGCTTGCCATCGCTCCGTTTGACGGGCGTGACCTGAACCCACTGCTGCAAGATCCTGGGCTGGCCTTCCACCCGCCGTTTTTGTACCTCGGCTATGTCGGGCTGAGCATGGCATTCAGCTTTGCGATTGCTGCCCTGATCGAAGGGCGTATCGATGCAGCATGGGGCCGGTGGGTGCGCCCCTGGACGCTGGCGGCATGGGTTTTCCTGACTATCGGAATCGCGTTGGGATCCTGGTGGGCTTATTACGAATTGGGCTGGGGCGGTTTCTGGTTCTGGGACCCGGTGGAAAACGCATCCTTCATGCCCTGGCTGCTAGCGGCGGCGCTGTTGCACTCGGCAATTGTCGTGGAAAAGCGCGAAGCATTGAAAAGCTGGACAATTCTGCTGGCAATTATTGCGTTTGGATTTTCCCTGATCGGCACGTTTATCGTGCGTTCAGGTCTGCTGACCTCGGTACATGCTTTTGCCAATGATCCTGAACGCGGTGTGTTCATCCTGATCATTCTGGTCTTCTTCATCGGTGGCGCGCTTACCTTGTTTGCCGCGCGGGCGCAGGCGATGGAGGCCAAGGGCGTTTTTGGCATGGTCAGCCGCGAAAGCGCGCTGATCGTGAACAATGTCCTTCTTGCGGTCAGTTGTTTCGTTGTCTTTGTCGGGACGATGTGGCCGATGGTGGCCGAGATGATGTTCGACCGCAAACTCTCGGTCGGGGCGCCGTTTTTCAACGCGGCCTTTTCACCATTCATGGTTTTGCTGGGTATGATTCTGCCGGTCGGGGCCATGCTGCCGTGGAAACGCGGTCGGTTGGGCAAAACGGCCTGGTCCCTGCGCTATGCCTTTGGTCTGGCGCTGGCGATTGCGTTGTTGGTTTGGGCAATGCAGACCGGTCGCAGCGCGTTAGGGCCCGTAGGCCTGTTTTTGGGGGCATGGATCACTTTCGGTGCCGCCATTGATTTGTGGAGCCGGACAGGCCGCAATGGCAGCTTCAAACGTCTGATCCGACTTCCGGGCGCCGATTGGGGTAAGGCAGTTGCCCATACCGGCCTTGGCGTGACGATCTTTGCGATTGCCGGTCTGACCGCGTGGGAGGCAGAAGATATCCGTGTGGCGCAGCTGAACCAGCCGTTCGAAGTGGGTCAGTTTACACTGACGTTGCAGGACGTGCGACGGGTACAGGGGCCGAACTATTTTTCAACCACGGCTGATGTTTTGGTGGAAAAGGGCGGTCGCGCCATCGGAACGCTGCATCCCGAGAAACGGGATTATCCCGTCGCACGTATGCCGACGACCGAGGCCGCGATTGACTATCGTTTTCTTGGTGACCTTTACATCGTCATCGGGGATCAGCAGGCAGACGGTGGCTGGGTCATGAGAACCTATATCAAGCCTCTGGCGAACTGGATCTGGGGTGGATGTATCCTGATGGCGCTCGGCGGTGTCCTCAGCCTGAGCGACAGGCGTTTTCGCGTCGCCGCAGGCGCGCGTAAATCCCCCGCTGGCGGAGTACCCGCAGAATGAAGCGCCTTGTTCTGATCCTGCTGCTGCTTGCAGCACCCGTGTTTGCGGTACAACCTGATGAAGTTCTGGACGACCCGGTTCTGGAGCAGCGGGCGCGCGACCTGAGTGTTGGATTGCGGTGCCTGGTGTGTCGCAATGAAAGCATTGACGAAAGCAACGCCGATCTGGCGCGCGATCTGCGGTTGCTTTTGCGCGAACGTTTGGTTGCGGGTGACAGCGACGAAGAGGCCATCTCGTTTATCGTTGACCGCTACGGCGAATATGTCCTGCTCAAGCCCACCACCAGTGGTTCGAACCTGCTGTTGTGGCTTGCCGGGCCGATCATGCTGCTGATCGCTGCCGCAGTCGGGCTGAACTTTCTTCGCACACGCGCCAGGGCGCAGGTTTCGGGTGAAACCGAAGCTCTAAGTGCGGAAGAACAGGAACGCCTTCGCCAAATTCTTGAAGACTGACGTTTGGTTCTGCTTTTCCCATCCTGCCCAGACAAGTAAGTGTGCTGAAACACGTGGCGCGAGGGAAAAGTTTTCATGAATTACGAAACGGTTCTATTGGACATATCGGATGGTCTGGCGGTTCTGACCCTGAACAGACCGGACAAGATGAACGCGCTGACCACTCGGATGCGGGCAGAGATTACCCACGCGATGAAAGACGCCGCGGTTAAAGCGCGCTGTATCGTTATCACCGGCGCGGGGCCGGCGTTTTGTTCCGGGCAGGATCTGGGGGATGCATCATCGACCGGCAAGATCGATCTGGAACGATCATTGCGCGACGAGTACGAGCCGATGCTGGAAGCCATCCACAGCTGTCCTGTTCCGACGATCGCGGCTGTAAACGGACCTGCTGCGGGGGCAGGGGCCAACCTTGCGCTGTGTGCGGACGTGGTTATTGCAACGGAGAGTGCGTATTTCCTGCAGGCTTTTGCACGTATCGGCTTGCTGCCCGATGCCGGGGGCACCTGGTTCATGCCGCGTCAGATGGGCTTGGCCAAAGCAATGGGGGCCGCCTTGTTTGCTGACAAGATCAGCGCCCGGCAGGCCGAAGAATGGGGCATGATCTGGGAAGCTGTCCCCGATGATGCGTTTGCCGCACATTGGCACAAAAGGGCAGAATATCTGGCCAAAGGTCCAACTGCCGCCTATGGCGCGATCAAACGTGCCATTCGCGGGACGTATGAAAACACATTGCAGCAGCAGCTTGCGACCGAAGCGCATCTTCAAGGTGAATGTGGCCGGTCGCGGGATTTTGCAGAAGGCGTGGTGGCGTTCATGGAAAAACGCCCTCCGAAATTCGAAGGGCGTTGATAAACGTTAGGCGCGGCGACGGCGACGCGTGCGGCGTTCGGGGCCTGCGTCTCCCTCGGTTCCGTCCGAAGCCGACGAAAACGGCCCCAGTGCCTCGGTGATCTGATCCAGTGTCGGACGCTCGCCGCGCGAAGTGGTATCCAGCGCTTCGCGCATTTTGCGCAGATGATCGGGCATGGTCCCGCAGCACCCGCCGATGATTGTTGCGCCCGAATCCCGCGCCATGGTGGCATACCGACCCATCAGTTCGGGTGTCCCGTCATAGTGGATATGGCCATCCACGTATTTCGGAATGCCCGCATTGCCCTTTGAGATCAGCGGGCGCTCGGTGCCTTGCGCTGCAAAACCCAGAACCGTGCGCAGGATATCCGACGCGCCGGTACCACAATTGGCCCCAAAAGCGATCGGTGGGTTTGGCAAGGTTTCAACCAAAAGCGCAAGATCGGCCGAGGTGACACCCATCATCGTGCGCCCGGCCGTGTCAAAGCTCATCGTGCCGCACCAGGGCATGTCGGCCAGCGCAAAGGCCTCGGCTGCCGCGCGGAATTCCTCTGGCGCGCTGATGGTTTCCACCCAAAGAACGTCAACTCCGCCCGCTTTCAAAGCCTCGGCCTGTTCATGGAACATTTCAACCGCGTCGGAATGCGATAGGCTGCCGACCGGTTCCATAATCTCGCCGGTGGGTCCAACCGATCCGGCCACGACAATAGGGCGCCCGGCTTTGTCCGCGATTTCACGTCCAAGTTCTGCGCCGATACGGTTCAGCTCGCCCACGCGGTTCTGCGCATCATGCAGTTTCAGACGCGCCGCAGTGCCTCCAAACGTGTTGGTCAGAAACAGGTCGCTGCCCGCGTCGACGGAACCCTGGTAAAGCGCCCTGATCTTGTCCGGAGCATCCACATTCCACAGCTCAGGCGCGTCACCTGATTGCAGACCCATGTTAAATAAGTTGGTCCCCGTTGCACCGTCCGCAAGAATGGCGTCTTTGGTGTCCAGAAGTTTGCTCAGCGCGTTTGTCATAGGGTTATTCCAGAAAAAGCGTATAAACGCTGCGAAAAAACAGAGACGCCCCGTGTCTCATGACCAGGGCGTCAAATCAATTTCATAAAACTCATGAAGATCATGAATTTTGCATTTCAGGCAATCAGTGCTCGCCTTCCACCATCACCTGTTCTTTGGCTTCAACCAGAAGCTCGGCCATTTTCGAACGGATCGTGGCTTCATCCGCAAGATCACCCAAGTAGGCTTTGACCGCCTCGACAACATCGTCTTCGCCGACATGCTGTAGGTCGGTATGAACCAGTTCCTGGCCGTATTTCCGTGCCTGTTCAACAGTTTCGCCCTTCAGCGCAGACGCCCAGACAGCCATAAAGCGGTTGCGGCGCATCCGAGCGATGAACTGCATCTTTTCGTCATGGGCGAATTTGCTTTCAAACGCGGCTTCACGTTCGTCGAATGTGGTCATTGGTTGGGGACCCCTTGGATTACCGTTTCTCACTGATGATATGACAATAGGACACTCTGGGTGCAAGGTATTTGCGCTGCGTCAAAGGCCCTCGGGGCAGCGAACTTGCGGGAACGCAGGGCTTGCACTATGAGGACGCCAACGTGAAGGGACTCATTCCCTTTCGCCAGTCTGGAAAGGTCGCTTATGGCGCGTCGCAAGAAAATCTACGAAGGCAAGGCCAAAATTCTGTATGAAGGCCCCGAACCGGGCACCATCGTACAGTATTTCAAGGATGACGCCACCGCGTTCAATGCCGAAAAGAAAGACGTGATTGACGGCAAAGGCGTGCTGAACAACCGTTTGTCCGAGTTCTTCATGACCGGGCTGACCCAGATTGGTATTCCGAACCACTTCATCCGGCGCCTGAATATGCGCGAACAGCTGGTGCGCAACTGCGAGATCATTCCACTGGAAGTGATCGTGCGCAATTACGCGGCCGGTTCGATGTCGAAACGTCTTGGCATCGCAGAAGGGACGCAATTGCCACGTCCGATCGTTGAATATTGCTTCAAGGATGATGCTTTGGGCGATCCTCTTGTCACCGAGGAACATATCGCCGCGTTTGGCTGGGCCAGCCAGCAGGACATGGACGACATCCTCAGCCTCGCGCTGCGCGTGAACGATTTCCTGAGCGGCGTGATGCTGGCGGTGGGTATTCGTCTGGTTGACTTCAAGATCGAAATCGGGCGCGTGTTTGAAGGCGACTATCAGCGGCTGGTCGTTGCGGATGAAATCAGCCCGGACAGCTGCCGCCTGTGGGATATCAAGACCGGTCAGAAACTGGACAAGGATGTATTCCGCCGCGATCTGGGCAGCCTGACAGATGCCTATTCCGAGGTCGCCCGAAGGCTGGGTGTGCTGCCTGCCAGCAACGTCACCAAGCCGACGCTGATCAACTAAATACCACGCCTTAGAAACGCCGCCCCCTCAGGGTGGCGTTTTGCCTTTGCCAAGTTGTTGGCAGAGCAGGGTGTTTGCGTGTGGCCGGGCCGTTTGATCAGATGACTATTCCGAAGTTTCCAGCCACCTTGCCGGCAAAACTGCTCAGGTCCATCTGACAGCGCAGGATCGTCACCTACCTGCGGCAAACTGCGTTTGAAACAGGGTTGTCGAAACCCATCAGGCGCGCTATCCCCCGCGCAACGAAATGGGCCTTGTATGCGGCCCTCAGTTGGAGTTGCCAAAATGAAAGCACGGGTTCATGTGATGCTCAAGAACGGGGTGCTGGACCCGCAGGGCGAAGCAGTACGGCACGCATTGGGTGCAATGGGCTTTGATCAGGTCGAAGGCGTACGTCAGGGCAAAGTCATCGATCTTGAGCTTGCCGATAGCGCAACCGAGGCAGACGTGACCGAGATGTGCGAAAAGCTTTTGGCCAACACCGTCATCGAACGCTACGAGATCGAACTGGTCTGATTGATGCGGGCCGCGCGTCTGATCACCTATCGTCAACCGCTTGAGGTGTCGACGATCCCCGATCCGGTTCCCGCCGAAGACGGTGTTGTGGTGCGAGTGCTGGCCTGCGGTGTGTGCCGGTCCGACTGGCACGCGTGGTCGGGCTCAGACCCGGACGTTGTCCTGCCCATGACACCCGGTCACGAGTTTTGCGGCGAGGTGGTCTCGGTCGGTGCGCGCGTTAAACGGTGGCGTGTTGGGGACCGGGTGATTGCGCCCTTTATCCTTGCCTGTGGGCATTGCCCGGACTGCGCAAAGGGTCATCAGACAATCTGTCCGAACCAGGTCGTGCCCGGCTTTACCTGTGACGGGGCTTTTGCTGAATATGTTGCCGTGGCTCATGCCGATGCCAACCTGACATCTTTGCCCGACAGCATCGCGCCTGAAATAGCCGCCGCATTGGGGTGCCGCGTAACCACAGCATGGCAGGCGCTTGTTGGCCGGGCGCAGGTGCAGGGTGGTGAGTGGATCGCTGTCTTTGGCGGTGGCGGTGTCGGAATATCAACGCTTCTTCTGGGCAAGGCGCTCGGCACGCGTGTTATCGTAGTCGATATCGCCGAGGACAAGCTGGCCTATGCCAAAACTCTGGGCGCCGACGCGGTGGTCAATGCCGTGACATGTGATGCCCCAAAGGCGGTGAAAGACATCACCGGTGGCGGTGCCGATGTTGCGATCGAGGCGCTTGGCGTCGAAGCCACGACCGTTTCCGCCATGCGATCCCTGCGCAAAATGGGGCGCATGGTGCAAATCGGAATGCCCACGGGGGACCATGCGCAGATGTCGTTGCCGATGGATGTGCTCTATTCTGGTCAGCTCTCCGTATTTGGCACCCGTGGGATGCCAAGCTGGCGCTATCCGTCGCTGTTGTCGCTGATCGCGGGCCAAGGGGTCGACCTGAGTCCGCTGGTGACCCGGAAAATAACCCTGAACCAGGTAAGCGCCGAGCTTGCCGCTTTTGACCATCCAATGCCTCCTGGTGTTGCGGTTGTCACAGATTTTGTCTCGTAGGAGGGCCCGCCATGCGTGCAGCCGTAATCGTTTTCCCCGGATCCAACTGTGACCGAGATCTTGCCGTCGCCTTTGAGCAGGCCGGTTTTCAGGTCGATATGGTCTGGCACAAAGACGCGGCTTTGCCCGAAGGTATTGATATCGTGGGTGTGCCGGGTGGGTTCTCTTACGGAGATTACCTGCGTTGCGGCGCAATCGCGGCGCAATCGCCGATTTGCAAGGCCGTCGTCGAACACACGCAGCGTGGCGGTTATGCCGTAGGCATTTGCAACGGTTTTCAGGTTCTGACCGAAACCGGCATTTTGCCGGGCGCGTTGCTGCGCAATGCTGGGCTGAAATACATCTGCAAGACCGTTGGCCTAAAGGTTGAGACCAGCGACTGCGCGTTTACCAGCGGCTACAACTCAGGCGATGTGATCGGTATTCCGATTGCGCACCACGATGGCAACTATTTTGCGGATGACGCGACGCTGGCCGCGCTAAAAGATCAGGACCGGATCGCTTTTACCTATGCCGAAAACCCGAACGGCTCGATCGGGGATATCGCCGGAATCCTGTCGGAAAACCGCCGCGTTCTTGGCATGATGCCGCACCCCGAACGCGCAGCCGATCAGGGTCATGGCGGCACAGACGGGGTGGCGTTGTTCCGCGCATTGTCAGGTGTGTTTGAAGCGGCGTGACTTGAGGTCTCGCCCGCCGGGGCGTAACCTTTTGCCATGAACACAGAAGTTCGATCTGGCTGGTCAAATATGTTGAAACCGTTTCGTGGTGCGCCGCTGGGCTGGCGGTTGCGGCTGGCGGTTCTTGTTCTGCTGGTCGCGACAATTGCAACGGTCTGGGTCACGAACCGGCTGTTGACCGACAGGTTCACCGAATCCACGCGCAACCGGGCAGAGCTGCGACTGACGCTGTATTCGGGCAACTTGCTGAGTGAATTGCGCCGCAACTCGATTGTTCCGCAATTGCTGGCCCGCGACCCGACGTTGATTTCGGCATTGCAGTCAGGCGATTACACCCTGTCTACCCAACGCCTTATTTCATTCGTGGAAGAGATCGGCGCGGCCTCACTGGTTTTGCTGGACAGCGACGGGCGCACAGTTGCCGCGACCGACCGGAACAGGTTGGGCGAAGGACATCGGAACACGCCTTATTTTGTGGATGCGATCCGCTCGAACGCAACGATCTTCTCCGTTATTCCCAAGGACGCAGGCGGATACAGCTTTGTGTATTCGCGCCGGTTGGAGAACGGGGCGGAGTTTCTGGGGGTAATCGTCGTCGAGGTTGACCTGCAAAAGTTCGAACGCGCTTGGGCAGGTATCTCGGATGCGGTGATGGTTACCGACAGCACCGGCAACATCATTTTGTCCACGGAACCCCGCTGGCGCGGGCTGGATGAGAACACGGCGATGCTGCGCCAACCGCCACAAGGGGCGATCCAGCGCGCCATCCGGGCAACAACCGATTGGACCGCGCTGCCGCCTGATGCCTATCTTCAGGGCGAAGCGGTGATGCGGATCGAGACGCGTATTCCGTTCCGCGGCTGGCAGATGACCTCGTTCACGACCTATGCCTCGATCCGGGAAAAGGTGAACAGCGTTCTGGCGCTGGAAATCATGGGGTTTGCGATTCTTCTGGCGCTTGCGTTCTATGCGTTGAGCCGCCGTGCCACGTTGCGCATGACCCTGTTCCAGCGCGAGTCGGCAGAGCTTCGCGCATTGAACGCACGGCTGCAGCGGGAAATCGCTGAACGTGAACGGGTTGAAAAGACGCTGGATTTGGCCGAACAGACTCTTGCGCAAAGCTCGAAACTGGCTGCCCTGGGCGAGATGTCGGCGGCGGTCAGTCACGAGTTGAACCAGCCACTGGCGGCGATGAAAACCTATCTGGCCGGGGCCCGCCTGTTGCTGCGCCGCAACCGCCCGGAAGAGGCCCTTGCCAGCTTTGGCCGCATCGATGGTCTGATCGAACGGATGGGGGCAATTACCCGGCAGCTCAAGTCTTATGCGCGCAAGGGTGCGGATGCGTTTTCACCAGTAAATCTTGGTGAAGCGCTGGCCTCGTCTCTGTCGATGATGGAGCCGCAACTGCGTCAGCGACACGTGAAGATCACACAGATCGTACCAGAGGAACCCGTGATCGTGATGGGGGACCGAATGCGCATCGAACAGGTCATGGTCAACCTCTTGCGAAACGCGCTGGACGCCACCAAATCAGTGGCGGAGCCGGATGTGGAAATCATCCTGGCAGCTGGTGACACGGCTGTGTTGACCGTACGCGACAACGGGCACGGAATCGAGGATATCGAAAACCTGTTCGAGCCGTTCTACACAACCAAACAGCCCGGAGACGGTGTTGGTCTGGGGCTTGCCATCTCGTCAGGGATCGTGAACGACCATGGGGGACGGCTGACTGCACGCAACGGCCAATATGGCGGTGCGGTGTTTGAAATGCAGTTGCCTGCACTGGGAAGCGACGGCCTTGAAGCCGCGGAATAACGAGGAATGACTATGGCACAAGCCATGAAAATTGCCATTGTTGACGATGAACAGGACATGCGCCAATCGATCAGCCAGTGGCTCGCTTTGTCCGGCTATGACACGGAAACCTTCGCCAGCGCGGAAGATGCGCTCAAGGTGTTGGGTCCGGATTATCCGGGGATAGTGATTTCGGACATCAAGATGCCCGGAATGGACGGCATTCAGCTTCTCAAAAAGCTGATGGGCGCTGACAGCACCTTGCCCGTGATCATGATCACCGGTCACGGCGATGTTCCGATGGCTGTCGAGGCGATGCGTGTCGGTGCATTCGATTTCCTTGAAAAACCCTTCAACCCCGACCGCATGTCTGAACTGGCCAAACGGGCCAGCAATGCGCGGCGTCTCACATTGGACAACCGCGCGCTGCGCCGGGAATTGTCCGGCGGCACCCAGATCATGAACAAACTGATCGGTGCCAGCCCGGTTATGGAACGCCTGCGCGAGGATATCCTCGATCTAGGTCAGGCAGATGGCCATGTGCTGATCGACGGAGAGACAGGGACCGGAAAGACGCTTGTCGCACACGCCCTGCATGCGGTTGGAAGCCGTGCCGGCAAGAAATTCGTGCTGGTGTCCTGCGCGGCGCACGAGGAAGACGCGTTGGCCAAACGTCTGTTTGGGCCGATGATGCCTGAAGACGCCCAATTGCCCGCCATCGAAGAGGCGCGGGGCGGAACGCTGGTTTTGGAAGATGTCGAAGCGCTCAGCGATTCCCTGCAAGCCAAGCTGCTCAGCGTGATGAACGAGCAGGGCACGCCGGCCGAGACACGCATCGTAGCGATCTCGAACCTGCAAGAGGCCGGAAAAACCTCCGAAGATGTCTTGCGGCCTGATCTGTTCTATCGATTGGCCGCCTTGCGCATCACCATGCCGCCCCTGCGCCAGAGGGGCGAGGACATCCTGACCCTGTTTACCCGTCTGAGCGAGCAGTTCGCCGAAGAATACGGTTGTGATGCGCCTCAGGTAAGCGCTCAGGAAGCCGCGCAGCTGTTGCAGGCGCCCTGGCCGGGGAACGTGCGCCAGTTGATCAACATTGCCGAACGCGCGGTACTGCAATCGCGCCGTGGGTCCGGAACGATCGCCTCGCTGTTGATGTCGGATCACGAGGAAATGCAGCCGGTCATGACCACCGAAGGCAAGCCGCTGAAGGAATATGTCGAAGCCTTTGAACGGATGCTGATCGACAACACGATGCGGCGGCACAAAGGATCTATCGCGTCTGTGATGGATGAACTGTGCCTGCCGCGCCGAACGCTGAATGAAAAGATGGCCAAATACGGCCTCCAGCGGTCGGACTATCTGTAAACTTTGTGACGGGGGCTCTGCCCCCGTCGCCTTTGGCGACTCCCCCGGGATATTTTTGGCCAGATGAAGGCGATCCCGCATGCCACGGTTGGGGGCGGTGCAGTTTGCCCATTGTCTTTTCCACAGGACTGCTTTTATTGTGTCCGGACGGGCCGGGCCAGTTTTGTGTCCATAAGCCCCGAATCATTGAGTTTCGCTGCTTTGCTGAAGGTGATGACATATTATTCGCCGCAAAGCAGACCGATTGTGCCCCTTTCGGGGCAATGTAGTACCTGAGCCCGGAACGTCTGGGCGAAAGGAATAAATGGGCAGGCTGCGGCTAACGCGCCTGTCGGAGAAGAACCGCGATGACGCGCGCGCAACGATTGAGTGACCGGGCAGGGGGCCACAGCGCCAGACCCTGCCGCGCGCCGTCCGATATCGCCCTGACAAGACACCTCCCCAAATGTGCCTGTCCACCTGGACGGGTCAGGACAACGCGTTTGGCGCGGTGCACCAAGGACTCATGGCTAAGAAAATGCTTATCGATGCCACCCACGCGGAGGAAACCCGCGTCGTGGTGGTCGACGGAAACAAGGTCGAGGAGTTCGATTTTGAATCCGAAAACAAGCGCCAGCTTGCTGGCAACATCTATCTTGCAAAAGTAACACGGGTTGAGCCGTCGCTCCAGGCGGCCTTTGTGGATTATGGCGGGAACCGGCACGGCTTCCTGGCGTTTTCGGAAATTCACCCGGACTATTACCAGATCCCCATCGCCGACCGCGAGGCGCTGATGGAGGAAGATCGCGCCTATGCCGAGGCCATGAAGGCGCGGGATGAGGCCGACGAGGGCAAGCCGAAAAAGCGGCGTTCGCGCGCCCGATCAAAGGCTGCGGATCTTAAATCGGACGATCTGGTCGAAACGATGGAAGTTTCGACCGAGCCGACCGGTATGGAAACCATCGACCTTGACGATGCCGACATGGAGGTGCCCGAGGGGACATCGCCTATGGAAATCGTCGGTGAAACACCTGTTGAGGAGCCTGCGGACAACGAAGCGCCGGAAGCTGTGTCAGATGACACTGCTGAGGAAACGGCTTCGGAAGACGAGGCTCAGGCTGAAACGGTTGTGTCTTCACAAGACGATGCAGCAGGGGATTCTGATGACGCGGCGGATGCTTCAATCGCTGACGATGGCGATGAAGCGTCTGAATTGTCTGAATTGTCTGAGGATGACCCGGACGCAGATGATGGCGATGCGGATGAGGAACACGCTGACGCAGCCGCGAAAGATGACACGATTGAAACCGTAGCCGAGGAAGACGACAGCGAGGACATCCGCCCTCAGCGCAAGCCACGCCCACGCCGGTATAAGATTCAGGAAGTGATCAAAGTGCGCCAGGTGCTGCTGGTGCAGGTCGTCAAGGAAGAACGCGGCAACAAGGGGGCAGCCCTGACGACCTATCTGTCGCTGGCCGGTCGCTATTGTGTTTTGATGCCGAACACCGCGCGTGGCGGTGGGATCAGCCGCAAGATCACCAACGCAGTTGACCGCAAAAAGCTGAAAGAGATCGCGGCGGATATTGATGTTCCGACAGGGGCGGGTTTGATTATCCGGACTGCAGGCGCCAAGCGCACAAAATCGGAAATCAAGCGCGACTATGAATACCTGCAACGCCTGTGGGAGCAGATCCGGGCATTGACCCTGGAATCCATTGCGCCTGCGAAGATCTATGAAGAAGGCGATCTGATCAAACGGTCGATCCGGGACCTGTATAACCGCGATATCGACGAGGTTCTGGTCGAGGGCGAGGGCGGATACCGCATCGCCAAGGACTTCATGAAGATGATCATGCCGTCCCATGCCAAGAATGTGAAACGGTACGAGGACGCGCTGCCGCTGTTTGCGCGCTATCAGGTGGAAAGCTATCTGGCGGGGATGTTCAACCCGACCGTTCAGCTGAAATCTGGCGGGTATATCGTGATCGGCGTGACCGAAGCGCTGGTGGCAATCGACGTGAACTCGGGCCGGGCCACGAAAGAAGGCTCGATCGAGGAAACGGCGCTGAAAACCAATCTGGAAGCCGCGGAAGAAGTGGCGCGTCAGTTGCGTCTGCGTGACCTTGCCGGTCTGATTGTCATCGATTTCATCGACATGGACGAGCGCAAGAACAATGCGTCGGTTGAAAAGCGTCTTAAGGACAAGCTGAAAACCGACCGTGCCCGCATTCAGGTCGGCCGGATTTCGGGTTTTGGCCTGCTCGAGATGAGCCGTCAGAGGCTGCGCCCGGGTATGATCGAGGCGACCACGCAGCCATGCCCGGCATGCCATGGCACCGGCCTGATCCGTTCGGACGACAACATGGCGCTGTCGATCCTGCGTCAGATCGAAGAAGAAGGCACGCGCCGCCGCTCGCGCGAGGTTCTGGTGCGCTGCCCGGTCAGTATCGCGAACTTCCTGATGAACCAGAAGCGCGAGCATATTGCCCAGATCGAATCGCGCTATGGCCTGTCTGTACGGATCGAAGGCGATGTGCATCTGGTCAGCCCGGATTTCTCGATGGAGAAATTCAAGACCGCCAGCCGCATTGTTCCCGAAGCGACAGCTCCTGTCGTGTCGGTCGATGCCTCGCTGATGGATCTGGTGGATTCTTCGGAAGAGGAGAAAGCCGAAGAGGATATCGCGTCGATTGAAGATGATACCAAACCCAAGCGCAAGCGCCGCCGTCGTCGTCGCAAGAAAGGCGCGGGCAACGGTGACGCGGCGGAACAGGGCGCGGATGACGGCGAAGGGTCAGAGCAGGAGGATGCCGTAGGCGAATCCGCTGAAACGGAAACCGCTGTCGAGACAACCGAAGCCGAAGCAACGGAAGAGGAAAAACCCGCCAAGCCCAAGCGTAAGCGCGCTCCGCGTCGTCGTAAGAAAGATGCGGTAGCAGAAGAGGGTGCGGAACAGTCGGAAGCACCGGACACCGATGCCGGGGCCGATGCACCGGCGGTTGAAGAGGCGGCCTCAGACGCAGAAGCCGAACCTGCCGAGGCGGCTGTCGCCGAGCAAAGCGAAGCCGCTGAGGCTGTTGACGCTGCGCCGGAAGCAACAGAGTTTGCCGAGCAGACTGAGGAAGTCGCACAAGCTGAAGCGATCGTTGCGGTGGAAGAACCTGAAGTTCAATCTGCCGATGAGCCGATCGAAGACGCACCCGTGGAAGAAACACCCATGGCAGCAGAACCTGAACCGGTGCTTGAAACTGTGGCAGATGAACCTGAGCCAGAATCCGACAGGCCCAAACGGCGCGGATGGTGGTCGCTGGGCAACTGATGAAAGGGCGGGCAGATTTGCCCGCCTTTTTTATATCACAAAGTCAGTCGGTTTTTCGGATCAGATAGACCTGATGTTCGCCATCCAAATCCTGAGACAGCAATGTGTGGCCAGCTTCGGCGCAAAAATGCGGGACATCGATGATGGCTGCCGGGTCATCAGCCAGTACACGCAACACAGAACCTTGCGGCATGGATTTCAGCCGTTTGCGGGCCTTGAGGACGGGCAGGGGGCAAAGAAGGCCCAGCGCATCCAGCGTATCTGTAATCTCTGACATGATTTTCGGGATAGGGCGAAGTTGTAATATTGTCCAGATTCCAAGCACGAGGATGTGACTCATTGGCCCCGTGACGGACCGCCATTCATCACTTATGTGCTTAGACATGTTCGGAATAGAAATCATAGACGCGGGGCTGCTGCCCGCCATGTTTGTTGCCCTGCTGGGTGGCCTGATTAGCTTTCTGTCGCCTTGTGTGCTGCCCATCGTGCCGCCCTATCTGGCATATATGAGCGGCGTCACGATCAACGAAATGCAGGATGAGGCCCGCGCCCGGCGCAAGGCAACCATGTCAGCGCTGTTCTTTGTGCTGGGCCTGTCGACGGTTTTTCTGCTGTTGGGATTTACCGCATCTGCCTTTGGAGTGTTCGTGCTGCAAAATCAGGTTCTTTTTGCCAAACTGTCCGGTGCCGTTGTCATTGTCTTTGGTCTGCATTTCCTGAATGTCTTCCGCATCCCCTTTCTGGACCGCGAAGCGCGGATCGAAACCGGCGATTCCGGTGGCTCGGTCTTTGGTGCTTATATTCTTGGGTTGGCCTTTGCTTTCGGCTGGACGCCCTGTATCGGCCCCCAGCTGGGCGCGATCCTGTCCCTTGCGGCAACCGAGGCCTCGGTGGCGCGCGGCACGCTGTTGCTGGGTGTTTATGCAGCCGGATTGGGTATTCCGTTTCTGCTGGCAGCCATGTTTCTCAACCGCTCTATGACCGTGATGAACCGGATCAAGCCCTATATGGGCGTGATCGAAAAGGTCATGGGAGGGCTGCTGCTGTTCGTGGGCATCATGCTGATCACAGGCCTGTTCACCCGCTTCAGCTGGTGGTTGCTTGAAACCTTCCCGGCGCTTGCGAATTTCGGCTGAGCGTCTGCCCCCCTTACCTTGACCTAAAGCCTGCGTTAACCTGCGCGGCAGAAGGTAAAGGCATGAGCAGTCAGAGAAATCAGTCACAGGTTCGCAAACGCCGGGTGTTCTACATCCCCGGTTATGACCCGATGCCGCCGCGACGATATCGCGAGCTTTACCGAACCGAGTCGCAGGCGCAGGCCCGGATCTCGGGATATGAGATCGCCATGGCCCCCAAGTCCGCAAAAGGTCTGTTCGGCTGGTCCGTGACATCATTGCAGGACGGTGCGTCTGTTGAGACAGAAATCGAAGTTCTGGTCTGGTCAGACATCGTGCGCGACAGCATGTCCGCGTCGATCCCTGCAACCTACGCGCAGTTGGCCCACACGGCGTGGATATACATTTCGACCGGCGCTTTGTGGCGCCTGATGCGGTTGCGCAAGGGCCCGGTGATTGCGGCGCTCTATCCGGTGGCGATGTTGGTGTCTCAGCTGCTGGTTGCGTTTGCAGTCGTGTGGGCATGTGTGGCGATGGCTGGCTGGTGGGGTCTGTTTCCGGGTATCGCCGTTGCGGTTGCGCTGATGCTGTGGTTCCGCAAGATCGACAACCGGCTGTTTGCCTATTACCTGATGCATGATTACGCCTATTCAGCGCAGCTGAAGGGGGAAACTCCGCTTAAACTGAAGGACAGACTGGCCGTATTCCGCAAGGCGATTGAAGCCGCTCTGATATCCGGTGTGGATGAGGTACTGGTCGTGGGCCACAGTTCGGGCGCGCATATGGGGGTGTCTGTTCTGGCCGACCTGATCCGCGACAGGGCTGTGCCGAAACAGGGGGCAGAGTTGTCGTTCCTAAGCCTGGGGCAGGTGATGCCTATGGTATCCTTTCTGCCAAATGCGCATGGCCTTCGGTCCGACCTTCAATTCCTGTCCTCCAGTTCAGACATCACGTGGGTCGATGTCTCGGCCCCCGGGGATGGCTGCGCATTTGCGCTGTGTGATCCGGTGGCCGTCACAGGGGTGGCCGGGCCGGACAAACGCTGGCCGCTTGTCCTTTCAACCGCCTTTACCCAAACCCTGGCGCCTGAACGTTGGAAAGCCCTGCGCTGGCGGTTCTTCCGACTGCATTTTCAGTACCTTTGCGCCTTCGATAAGCCGGGTCTGTACGACTATTTTCGGATAACGGCAGGCCCTTTGACGCTGAAACAGCGGTTCCTTGGGCGCACACCCTCGCGCAGCCGGATTGAGACGCCAGTGTCCAAATACACGTCAGTGCACCTATGACCCCGCCCAAGCCCCAGCCACGCGCAGACAAGGTTTCCCTACTGCGCTATCTGAAACTGTTTCGTCAGGATCTGCTGTCTGCGCAGCCAGCGCGCCTTTATCGCGCGTGGATGGCCGAATTCAGGACACCCTTCTTTCGATCTTTCCTGATCAATCAACCGGACCTGATTGACACCGTCCTCAGGAAACGCCCCGAAGATTTCCCTAAATCGGGCCGGATCCGCGAAGGCCTGCGCCCCTTGCTTGGAAATTCGGTGTTTCTAACCAATGGAGAGACGTGGAAACGTCAGCGGCGCATCATTGACCCGGCATTTGAGGGCGGGCGGCTGAAAGACACGTTTCCCGCCATGCTGGCCGCGGCAGACGCATGTGTTGAGCGGTTGCGGCCCCATGTCGGCAAACAGATCGAAGTCGAAGAACAAACAAGCCACGCCGCAGCGGATGTGATTTTTCGCACCTTGTTTTCGGTGCCAATTGACCACGCCATAGCCAGCAAGGTGTTTGAAAAGTTCCGCAACTACCAGCGCGAACAACCTCTGCTGAACCTTGCAGCCTTCGTTCCGCTGCCCAAATGGATGCCTCGGTTTCACTCCCGGACGACACGGAAAAACGCCGAAGATATTCGTAACCTGATCACTGACCTGACCCATGAGCGGGCTGAGGCGATCAAGGCCGGAACCGCCCCCGATGATCTGGCAACCAAGATCATGACGACCGCTGATCCTGAAACCGGCCAGTTTTTCGGGCCCGAGGAGATGGTTGATCAGGTCGCGATCTTCTTTCTGGCAGGCCATGAGACCAGCGCATCGGCTCTGGCGTGGACATTGTATCTGCTGGCAATTTATCCCGAATGGCAGGAAAGGATTGCTGACGAATCTGCCGCTCTGGACGATCCGACATTTGCCTCGGTTTCCAAACTCAAGATCAGCCGCGACGTGTTTCGCGAGGCACTGCGCCTTTACCCACCGGTTCCCATGATGGTGCGAGAGGCCACGGGCCCACACCGTTTTCGAAACAGGGACGTTCCCAAAAGGTCACAAATCGTAATCAGCCCCTGGCACCTGCACCGTCACGAACGGTTATGGGACAACCCCGACGGCTTTGACCCGACTCGCTGGAACAGTGAAAACGGCAAGACATGCCAGCGCGAAGCATATATCCCTTTCTCCGCAGGTCCCCGCGTTTGTACCGGGGCCGGGTTTGCCATGGTCGAAGGGCCGCTGATCCTGTCGATGCTGGTGCGAAACTTCAAATTCGAAACAATCAGCGGCAAAACGCCGGTTCCGGTGGCCCACCTGACCGTTCGATCCAGGGATGGCATATGGTTGCGGCTGATTGAGCGCTAACAAACTACCATCGGTCCTGACTGTGATGTATGCGGGGGGAGACATCGGAATCATCATTGAACGGGAAAACACTATGGCCAAAGCAGAACAGCGCGTGCAGATGATCAACGGCGCAGGCTTTATCGCGGCATTGGATCAAAGCGGCGGCTCGACCCCGAAAGCTTTGGCGTTGTACGGCGTTGACGCGTCGACCTACAGTTCGGACGCTGAGATGTTCGGTGAAATACAAAAGATGCGCGCGCGGATCATTCTGGCAAATGACTTCACCAAGGACAAAGTCATCGGTGCGATCCTGTTCGAACGCACCCTCGGGGAAGAGATCGAGGGCCGCAAGGTCGCAGATTACCTTTGGTCGGTCAAAGGCATCGTGCCTTTTCTGAAAATCGACAAGGGCCTCGAGGATCAGGCCAACGGCGTTCAGCTGATGAAGCCGATCCCCGGTCTGGCCGACACGCTGGCAAAGGCAGAAGGCGTATTCGGCACCAAGGAACGTTCGGTCATCCACGAGGCTAATGCCGAAGGCATCGCGGCCGTGGTCGCCCAGCAATTCGACGTAGCCCGTGAAGTGACTGAAGCCGGGATGGTTCCAATCGTCGAGCCGGAGGTCAACATTCATTCAGAAACCAAAGCCGAGGCCGAGGAGATTCTGAAAGCTGAAATCCTGAAGAACCTCGACCAGCTGGTCGAAGGGCAGGAGGTCATGCTGAAGCTGACGATCCCGACACAGGCAAACCTGTATGACGAACTGGCCGACCATCCGCGCGTTCTGCGCGTTGTCGCGCTGTCAGGCGGGTATTCGACCGAAGAGGCCTGTAACCTGCTGGGTCAAAACGGCAAAATGATCGCGTCTTTCTCTCGCGCACTGACCGAAGGTCTCTCGAAACAGCAGTCAGACGCCGAATTCAACGCCGCTTTGGGCGGCAATATCGACAAGATTTTCAAAGCCTCTGTCTGATCCTCAGACGGGTTTCGTGAAAGAGCGGCGCAACTGTGCCGCTTTTTTTCTGCTGATACAGCCCTCGGCATGGTCATTGACCAGTCCCATGGCCTGCATGAACGCAAACACCGTCGTGGGGCCAACAAATTTCCAGCCCCGTTTCTTGAGGTCCTTCGACATCGCCACCGACTCGGGCGATGTGGATGCCGATTGCGGGGGCGGCGGGGTTTCCGCCTCATACCGCCAGACATAAGCTGCCAGCGATCCTTCCGACGCCACCAGTTCCTGCGCGCGGCGGGCGTTATTGATCACCGCCTCGATCTTGCCTCGGTGGCGAATGATCGCATCATTTTGCAGCAGACGTTCAACATCAACTTCAGAGAATTCGGCCATCTTGTAGAAATCAAATCCATAAAACGCTTCTCGGAAATTCTCGCGCTTGTTCAGGATCGTGCGCCAGCTAAGACCCGACTGAAAACTTTCCAGGCACAGTTTCTCGAATAACCGCTGATCATCCGAGACCGGAAAGCCCCATTCGTTGTCATGATAGTCAAAGAATTCCGGCGCGGCCTGGCACCAGGAACACCGAGGTTGACCGTCTGGCCCCAATACTGTGTTGCTCATGAATGTACCCCTTTTGTTCCTCGGGGACGTTACACCCAACGACCAAGATTTGACAAGTGTTAAACCTTGTCTTGGTACCAGTTCAGAATAAACACGCGAATAGCCGAGGCCAATCCGGTTTCCGGGTCGCGGTCAACATCAATCTGCGCGGCCAGTGAATTGATTGGCTGATCTTTTTCTTTCGCAATGTCGAGAAATGCCCGCCAGAATTCATCTTCAAGCGAGACAGATGTCCGGTGGCCCTTGAGGGTCAATGAACGTTTTATCGGCCGACCGCTCATTCATCCAGCTCGTGATTGTCAAGGTCACGCTTCTGCTTGTCCTGCTGAAGCCTGACAATTGCTTTCTCGGACTTGGTGCGCCCAAAGGCGACGGCATTCTCATCTGCGCGGGCCTTCTTCTCGGCCCGCGCCTTTTCTTTTCGATACCGGTTCAGGTTGACCGGCTTGCCCATTAGTCTTTCGGGCCGATCATCTGTTCGGGGCGTACAACGGCATCAAAGGTTGCCTCGTCCACAAACCCCAGCGCAATGGCTTCTTCCTTGAGGGTTGTGCCGTTCTTATGCGCGGTCTTGGCGACCGTGGTGGCGTTGTCATAGCCGATGGTCGGGGCCAGCGCCGTCACCAGCATCAGCGATTCCTTCATCAGCTTGTCGATGCGCGGCTCATTGGCCTTGATGCCCAGCAACATCCGCTCGGTAAAGCTGTCGGCGGCGTCGCCCAGCAGCTGGATCGATTGCAACAGGTTGTAGGACATCATCGGGTTATAGACGTTCAGCTCGAAATGGCCCTGACTGCCTGCAAAATTCATCGCGGCGTTGTTGCCCATCACATGCGCAGCAACCTGTGTCAGAGCCTCGGCCTGGGTCGGGTTCACCTTGCCGGGCATGATCGAGGAACCGGGCTCGTTTTCGGGCAGGATCAGTTCGCCAAGCCCCGAACGCGGGCCAGAGCCCAGGAAACGGATGTCGTTGGCGATCTTATAGCAGCTGCCCGCGATGGTCGCCAAAGCCCCGGACATAAAGACCATGGCGTCATGAGCGGCCAGCGCTTCGAACTTGTTTGGCGCAGTCACGAAGGGCAGGCCGGTGATCTGCGCCATATGACCCGCAACAGCTTCGCTCCAACCGTTTTGGGTGTTCAGGCCGGTGCCTACGGCGGTGCCGCCCTGCGCCAGCTCATAGATGCCGGGAAGCGCTGCGTGAACGCGTGCAATCCCCTGACGGATCTGGTGGGCATAACCGCTGAATTCCTGCCCCAGTGTCAGAGGTGTTGCATCCTGTGTATGGGTCCGGCCAATCTTGATGATGTCCTTGAACTCATCAGCCTTCTGCTCAAGACCAGAGGCCAGCTTTTCAAGCCCGGGCAGAAGGACGTCACGAACACTCATCGCCGTGGCAATGTGCATCGCAGTTGGAAAGGTGTCATTCGACGACTGACCCATGTTGCAGTGATCGTTCGGATGCACGGGGTCTTTTGAACCGATGACACCGCCCAGAATTTCGATGGCGCGGTTCGCGATGACCTCGTTCGAGTTCATGTTCGATTGGGTGCCGGAACCCGTCTGCCAGACGACCAGCGGAAAGTTGTCGTCAAACTGGCCGTCGATCACCTCACCCGCAGCCTGAATGATGGCATCGGCAATTCTGGAATCCAGCTTGCCGGTTGCCTTGTTCTCCATCGCGCAGGCTTGCTTGATCACGCCCAGCGCACGCACAATGGCAATGGGTTGTTTTTCCCAACCGATCGGAAAGTTCATGATTGAACGCTGCGTTTGCGCGCCCCAATACTTGTCGGCAGGAACCTCGAGCGGGCCAAAGCTGTCGGATTCGGTGCGGGTCTGAGACATCTGTCACTCCGTCTGGTATGCTGTTGTATGCCGTTTAGCCGCAGCTAAGCCGTGACGCAATCGGCCAGTTGCGCGCACCTTAAACCCAAGGGCGTCAAAGGTATAGGCGCGGGGTGCGTCACTTTTATTGTTATCGTCGGGGAATGTGCCATTGTGCGCGGCCCCCTCTCAGCTACAATAGGTTAGTAGCCGCCTTGGAGGACAAGATGTCGAATTTCCATCGCATTACGCTTGAAAAAGCGATCGTGTTATTTGCTGTCTGTGCTTTGTGGCTGTCCGTTTTGGGCGCATCTGCGCGCGCCGCGGACATTACCCCGTTCCTGGGGGATTATGTGGGCTCGGCAAATGTCGTGGATGCGGACGGAACCTCAACTCCAAGGGATATGAGCGTTTCAATTTTCGAGACCAAAAACGGGTTCAACGTCAGCTGGCAAACCACCACCTACAAGCTAGACGGGCGGGTAAAAGAACAGCAGTTCTCGATTGACTTCGTGCCCTCGGACCGCCCGGATGTGTTCTCGGCCGCGATGAAACGCAATGTGTTCGGTCATGAGGTTCCGCTGGACCCGATGAAAGGTGAACCCTTCGTATGGGGACGTATCGTTGGCGACACACTGACCGTGTTTTCGTTGTTCATCGACGTGGACGGCGGATATGAATTGCAGCAGTTCGACCGAACACTAGCCGAAGACGGGCTGAACCTGTCATTTTCACGCTTCATAGACGGCCAGAAATCCCGATCAGTCGAAACATTTCTGATGAAACGCTGAACCCCGCGCCGGGCGGGGCTCAAAGGCTTATTTGCGGAAGCTGTCCAGCGACACGACATCGGCGTCGTGATGTGCCTCTTCTTCCTCTTCGACCTCGATCAAGTCATCTGCAACATAATCGTCATCATCTTCGTCGTCCGGGCTTTCGAACCGCAGTCCAAATTCCACCGATGGATCGACAAAGGTCTTGATCGCGCCATAAGGAATATAGAGCGGTTCCGGTGCGTCCCCGAAATTGAGAGTAATGGCGAATCCGTTCTCTCCGACTTCGAGGTTTTCAAACCAGTGCTGCATGACGATTGTCATTTCTTCCGGATACCGGTCGCGCAGCCAATCCGCGATGTCCACGCCATCTTCGCGTGTGTCGAAGGTAATGAAAAAGTGATGCGCTCCGGGCAGACCGGATTTCGATACATCCGTCAGCACAGTCTTGATAAGCCCGCGCATGGCGGTGTGCATCAGGTTGCCATAGTCGATGCCTTGCGACATGTGTCATCCTCAAAAGTGGTTAAGCTCAGCATAGGGGTTTTGTTCGGAAACGAAAGGGCAGGTATGATCGGATTGGTCAGATATTATGCGCAGCCAGCCCTGCCAGTGACATCAGAACCAGCACCGTACCGATCCCCAATTTTAGTCTAAATATCAATATTCCAGCAATAAAGGTTAACGCAAGCGCCGGGATATCGAGCGAGGACAGTCGGGGCACGGGTATTGCCGCCGGACCCAAATTCATATCTGGCACCGATTCGAAAAGAACATTCAGGGCAAACCACACGGAAAGGTTGAGAATCACTCCGACAACAGCGGCGGTGATGCCGTGAAGGGCGGCAGACAGGCGGGGACGCGTGGCCAAACGGTCAAGATAGGGGGCCGTCAGGAAAATCCACAAAAAGCAGGGCACGAACGTTGCCCATAGTGCGACAGCGCCCGCAGCAAGCGCCAGTGAGAATCCACCGTTGATCTGCCCCGCCAGCATGGCGACAAACTGTGTAACCAGTATCAATGGTCCGGGGGTGGTTTCCGCCAGCCCCAATCCGTCGATCATCTGGTCTGCACTGATCCAGTGGTACCGATCCACAACGGTTTGCGACATATAGGCCAGAACGGCATAGGCACCACCAAAGGTCACAACGGCCAGACGGGCAAAGAACCACCCCAAATCGCTGAGCAATTGATGCCCGCTGAGTGTCAACGCAACAAGCGGCCCCAGCCAAAGCGGCAACCAGATCGCTATCGTCCGGGCCGAGCGGGCAAGGTGCGGCGTGTCCTGAGCCGTGGCTGCCTCAGTGGGTCCTTGATGACGCAAATACCCCCACAGGGCCGCGATCAGAATGATCAGCGGGAAGGGCAGGTTGAACAGAAAGATCGACAGAAACGACAGGCCCGCGATGACACGATGTTCCATATCCGTCAGCGCCTTACCTGACAGCTTGCGCAGGGCTTGCAGGACGATCACGATGACGGTCGCCTTGATGCCGGTAAATGCGGATTGCACCAGTGGAACGTCGCCAAATGCTGAATAAAGCGCGACTAGAAAAGCAATGACAAACGCCCCCGGCAAAACGAACAGGCTGCCCGCAATCAGCCCGCCCACGACACCGCGCAAGCGCCAGCCTGCATAGGTTGCCAATTGCATTGCCTCTGGACCGGGCAGCAACATGCACAAGGAAAGCGCGCGCAGATAGGTCTGTTCATCCAGCCAGGGCCTGCGCTCGACCAGTTCTTGATGCATCAGCGAGATCTGGGCGGCGGGGCCGCCAAATGACAACAGGCCGATCCGTCCGAATACCTTGAAAAGGTCCAGTGCCGAAGGTCTCATGCGCCATGACCCGATGGCCAGTCATGCTTTTCATCAAACCCGTCGCGTGCCCAGCGAAACAGAGCATCATAAAGGTGCAATCCGGCTTCAAGCTGAGCATGATCATCGCGATACTGGCGGGACAAACCGACCGAGAACGCCAGCAACCCAGCGGCTTCCGGGGCCAGATCATGCTGGTCGGTATCTGCAGCGTGAATGATCCGGGCCATACGCTCAAGCGCCTCGGTTCGCAGGTCAAATGCCCGGATCATCGTGTCAAATGTGCAGCCGCTGTCCTGATGCGTCCAAAATGTATTCGGAACGTCAAAGGGGGTGGCACCAAAGTGATCAACGACTCCCTGAACTTCTTCCGACGCGACGAAAAGGAACCGTGCATTGCGATCAACAAACCGGCGGATCAGCCAGGGGCAGGCGATACGGTCAATTTTGGGCCTTTGGCGCGTAACCCACAATGTGCTGCCATTAATGGGCGCCGGCAGAATCGACTGTGGGACCAACGGCGCCTCGCGCTGTTCGTGCCACCCTTCAAACCCGCCTTCCAGATGTTCGGCGTTTTTGCCCTTCCCGCGCAGCCAGGACGCCACCCCCTGACTCAGCTTTTTGCCTTTGTGGCAAATAATTACACAAGGGTCGTTGCCAATCAGACGGCTTATTGCGTCGATTTCCGTGTGCGGGCAGCGAATTGACCCCGGAATCAGCCGCGGATCGTCGCTGAAATCCGCATTGGTGCGTATATCGATCAGACCCGGCGCCTGAGGCGTTCCGATTAACCGGCTCAATTGGGTCAGTGTGATGGCGTTAAGGGCAGCCATAGCATGTCTCCTTTAGTCATTCGGATCCATGCGAAGCTTGGGCTGACGCCTCACGGGGTGTTCGCAAGCTGACCCCCTGAGCCAGTGCTACCGCGCAAGAACATAGGTGGTCAAGTTTGCGGTTTGTACCGTCAGGCCCAGTCGAGCCGCTGACCGGTCATACACACGGGAAGGGTGTCGGCGGGAAACTGGCCCATCTCCTCAAAGAACGAGATGAAATCGAAATGATTATACGCTTCGACCATCTTATTGTCTTTAAACCGGGCCATGACCTGACCGGTCACCTCCAAAGGGGCACCGTTATCGGCCCGGCACGTCTGCACATGCAGGATTGCGGATACCCAATCGCCATTTTCGATGATCTTGGGCAAATCCACCTTGATATCCCCCAAGACATGACGAAACGCCGTTACGAGGTCTCGAAAATCGTCTGCACCCACCTGCATTTCGGGGATCAGCCCCTCGGCCATGGTTTCGGGCGCAAAGAACTGATCGATTGCCTCGGTGTTTCCGTTTTCCCAAACCTCAGAATACCAGGATCTGAGTATCTCTGAATTCGTCATCCCAACGCTCCTGTCCAACTGCGAACACGATGGCAAAAAGGAATGAACAAACTCTGAATCTGCGCAAAGGCGGTATAAATATCAGACATATTGGGGGGAAGTGCAGGTTTCTGTTGCCAGGTACCTGCGAACCCCGCCTTACGCGGCTAGGCGCAAGGGCTTAAGTTTCGGTCTTGTTACTGCTTACGCAGCAACTGCAACCGGAGCACGATTGTCGTTTGCAATTGTACTGTTTTCGCCGGTAACGGTGGCAGACAGCCGAGACAAAGCTTACCCCTTTAGACGTTCGTCGATCCTGTTTCGGCCCCGTGATCCTCAAACGAAGGATTTTGGTGGAGCCGCCGGGTACCGCCCCCGGGTCCGATCCGCTTATTACGAGCGCGTTTATGTCCATAGTCCCGAAGGACACCTCATATATAGGTGAGGAGAGCTGCGGATGCAAACCCGGAATGCACATCTTTGTTAGCTTTAATTACAAAGCGTTACGCGTCCCTGTTGAAGTTGGCGGCGATCAACCATATCGCCAGCACCAGTTCGATTCCACCAAAGGTTGCTGCCTTCACAAAAGGCGGGTTATCCAGCGCCAGTGACAGGAAGCGGCCCAATGCGGCACCCGCATAGACTATGCCCAGCATCGTGTAGGCCATCGGAGCATTCAGCCAGATGACAGCAATGCCCGAGACCACAAACAGCCCTCCGACCGAAGCGCGCAGCTCGCTCAGACCCATGGTGCTGTTGGTGGGTGCCAGATCCAGCGCGTTGGCGGTATGAACTGGCGCCAGAAAGCCGAACAGGCCAAAACCGATTGTCAGCAACGCGGCAATGACATTCAGGGTCGTGATCATCCGGGCCTCATTGAATTGTAATATCAGCACCTGAGGATAGTGTGTTGCGGCCCAAAGGAAAGCGATTAAACCGCCGACCACAGCCCCAAAAGACCAACTAAAACAAGGCTGAGCGCCCAGATGAGTTCAAGGTTGAACCAGCTGCGGGACAGGAAACGCAGCCCCAGCCAACGATAAACAGCGAAGGCCAGAAACCCTCCGACCAGAACCATGGCGGCGGTGTGCAAGGCCGCAACTCCCAGAACCAGCAGACCGTTTGTTGTCATGATTTTGGAGATCGCCTGATGACCGGCATCCAGTTCATCCAGCTGGCACAGACCAAGATAGATCGGAACCAGCATAAGGGCGGCCCCGTGGGCAAGCGCCACCAGAAACGACCACAGCGCCAGTTTGCTGGGCGGTATGCGCGACAGAAAACGGGGATGACGGCGGGTGATCGCAATGTATAGCCCCATCGCGATGACAATCAACGCAGCCCCGATGCGGATTTCCTTTTGATAATCGACCAGAACGGCCATCAGCGCAAAGGGCAGAAGGACACCCAGCATGGCAACGAAATGCCCACCGGCCAAGGCCGCCAGTGCGCGCCACAGGGCGGATTGGCGCTGCTCCATCAGGGCCGAGGAAACCGCCAGCGGCCAGCCCATCCCGGGGTTCAGCCCGTGATACGCGCCGCTCAGAACAACGGCCAGCCAAAGGCCAGCCGTTGATGTCATCAGGGTTTCCAATTCAGACCGAGGGGTAACAGAAACTGTCGGTTGAACAATCTCCGCCCTCCAGCCGGATTTGGTGGCTGCGATATCCTTTGGGGAAATCGACCCAGAATTTCGGGTCCAAAACCAGCCCGCCATTCTCGCCCACATCCGCCTTGACCATGGCCGCACCGCCTTCTTCGGGATAGAACTGATCGTCCCACGTGGAATAAAGCGAATTGGTCCAATAGACGCGTTTACCATCGCGGCTGATCTCGACCATTTGCGGCCCATAGCCAAAAGTCTGACCGTTCGGATGTTTGGTCTTTTTGACAATCCCTCCGATTTCGACCTTCCCGGCAAGGGTCGGGTTCATCGGATCGGACACATCATATTGATGCATCTCGCCGGTGCCCCAGCAGGCGACATAGAGGTATTTGTCATCCAGACTCAGGTCGATATCGGTGACCAGTGGTGGTACGGCGGCAAACCCCTTGAGAAGATCAGGAAGATCATCTGGATCAGCGGGTTGCGGGTCGATGGTGATCGTTTTCTTGGCTTCGAACGTGCCGTCGTCATTGCGCCACCACGTAAAGATTGCGCCTTGAAGGTTGGTGGTATCAACGACAACGCCGCAGAACCCGTGTTGTTTGACCGGGTCATGCGCGGGCCGGATTTCCAACGCCATCTGGTGGTTTTCGCCCAGATCGATGGTCTGAATATTGGTCCGGTTGCGCAGGTTCCAGAAATGGATGCGATGACCGTATTTGTTCGAAAGCAGATCCTCTGCCACCAGCCCGTTTTCAAATTGTGGGGGAAGGCCCCATTCGGAACTGACCATGTAATCGCGTGGCAGATTCCACCAGAAATCATAATGCTTGTCCTGCACGCCGCGCTCGATCTCATAGCGCCCGATGATCTCGAAGCTTTCACAATCCATGATGAAAATACCCGGAGGACCATCCGTGCCGTCCTCGCCGCCGCCGCCCAGCGTGCTGACATAGATGCCTTCCGGCCCGCAATGGATCGTGTGCGGTCGTGAATACCCGGTTTTATCAAAGACTTCCTCGGGTTCGATGATCTTGTGAATCTTCGCCTCAAGCGGGTTCTTTACATCGATGATGTATATCCGGCTGGAACGGATACCGGGGATGATCAGATAGCGACGTTCCAGAAACGCATGACCGCTGAGCGGTGACAGCGATGAGGAACAGGCATTCCAACCGAAATGGTGAAACTCGTCGCCTTTTTCGGGCATGATCACCTGATGCACGATCTTCCCGAAATCGGCCGAGGATGGATTGACATTCACAACTGCCAGCCCGTCAGGTTGCGAAAAGTCGGGGCTGAGCATCAGCGTGAAAGCAAGCGTTTCAGCAGGGCCTTCCATTGCCAGCTTGGCTGACGGATAAAAGGTTGGGTCCGGTCTTTTGTTCATAACGTCCTCCCGTAAATCATTGTCATTCAATTCTTATTGAGAGTTCCGGTCTTGACGCCGGATGACATTCTGCCTGCTCGTACCTTTGCCTTTGAAAGTTTGTTTCCGTTTAAGCCCTCAGGCCGGTTTCCGTTTGCGTTCGGCCACATCGTGGGCCAGTTGCTGTGTGTAATGTTCCAGATCGACCAGCGCGGCGTCGACGGTATCTGCGTCTCTGGCCTCAAGCGCGTCTGCAATTCTGGTGTGCAATGCGATGATTTCTTCGCGCGAACGTGCCGTGAAGGTAATCATGTTCATCAAAGGCTGCATCGCCTCGACCGCGCCAGCCAGTTGATAGGACAGGACCGGGTTGTCGGCCCCGTCCACCAGGGCCCTGTGGAACGTGACGTCTGAGGCACAAAATGCCTCATCCGTCAGGCCGGGCTGGGACTGGCGAAAAATTTCCGCCCGCATCGTGGCAAGCTGATCCGCCGTTCGTCTTTGGGCAGACAGGGGGGCACAGGCGCGCTCCAGCGCATAGCGGGCCTCGCAGGCCGTATCAAAGCTGACCGCGTTCATCGACAGCAGCAGGGTCGAGGTTGTGATCTGCTGCGAATAGGCATCTTCGAAACTCAGGCGGTTCACGAACGCACCTCCGGTAGCGCCACGCTGCGTGCGGATCAGGGACTGCGCCGCCAGTCGTTTCAAAGCCTCACGCACCGTTGGGCGCGAGACCTGAAATTGCTCGGAAAGTTCCGCTTCCGAGGGCAGGCGCGCATCCACGATCAACTCGCCTGAAACAATCGCGTCCCGGATGGCTTGCGCAATCTGGGCAGACAGGTCGGCGGTTTTCCGAGGTGCGGTTTTCATGTTCAGAAGACCCTGAGCAAATTTTTATTTGTCTGACATTTAAAAGTCTGACATTTGAAAAGCAAGAGAGTTGAGTCGGGAGGCCGAAGTGAGTCGTACTTGGCTGCGCAGCGGAATGTGGCTGGGCTTTTATGTCCTGATCCTGTGGGCATGGTGGGTCATGTTCGCGATGGGCCGCGACATGGACCTTGACCTGATTGGTCGTCCGGGGCCCATGGGGCAGGCGATGGCTGCGATGGACCCGCGCATGGATATGTACATGCCGATGGCCGAGTTTGGCACGCTGTTCTGGATGTGGGCGATCATGATGGCGGCCATGATGCTGCCGACACTTGTGCCAACCCTGCGCAGCTATGACGACCTGATCCACGGTGCCAATGGCACCCGTGCCGGTTGGCTGGGTGTACTTGCAGGGTATTCGTTGGTTTGGGTCGGGTTTGCGGCTGTGATCGCGGGAACGCAGCGGGCCCTGCTGTTTGGTGGCGTGATTGATATGCTGGGCATTGCCAGGTCCGGCTGGGTTGCGGGCGGGTTGATGATCGTAGTTGGCGCGTTTCAGTTCTCGCGCGCCAAAGAGGTCTGCCATGGTGTGTGCCACGCCCCTATGGCCTATTTCCTAGGCCATTGGAGAACCGGATTTGCGGGCGGTGTTCGCATGGGGCTGGGCCTTGGTGCCTTCTGCGTCGGATGCTGCTGGGGTTTCATGGCGCTTGGTTTTGTGGGCGGTGTCATGAGCCTTTTGTGGATGGGTCTTGCGACCCTATTCATGGTTTTGGAGAAACTTCCCCAGATCGGGCACGCCGTGACCCGACCGGTGGGAATTGTATTGATTGCGGGCGGTCTTGTCCTGCTCGTTTACCCTATTAACTACGGAGGATAAGCCGATGGCAAAGAACAGAAAACCAGATGCCGACCGGTTGCCTGTCAGCCAGCGTATCGACAGCCGGGTGCCTAATCCGAAACGGCGCGAGATGAGCCCGACGGACTGGGCCATCAAGGGTGAGTTGATCCTGAACTGCTCGTGTGATGTGTTCTGTCCCTGCGTCGTTTCACTGGGCGCGCACCCTCCGACCGAAGGGCATTGTCATGCCTGGATGGGTATTGTCGTTGATGAGGGCCATTACGAGGGCGAGGACCTGTCGGGTCTGAATGTCGGCCTTCTGGTCGATATTCCCGGCCGGATGGGCGAAGGCCAGTGGAAAGTGGCGGCTTACGTAGATGAGCGCGCCAGCGGCAAAGCCTATAACGGGCTGCTGCAAATCTTCAGCGGGCAGGCGGGCGGTACCACCGGTCTGTTCACCATGCTCGTCAGCGAAATCATCGGGGCCGAACGGGCACCGGTTCAGATCGAGCGTGACGGCACCAAGCGCCGCATCATGATCGGCCGCAAGATTCAGGGTGAGATCGAGATGCTGGCGGGCAAAGACCCCGAACATCCCGTGATGGTTTCAAACTCCAAATACTGGATGGGTCCTGACATCATCGTGGCGCGCGGCACCAAGTCGAAAGTGCGCGACTACGGGCGCGTTTGGGATTTTGGCGGCAAGTCCGCTGAAATCTGTCCGATCGATTGGCACGGGCCCAAGTGATGATCACAGGCGCGCTTGCGCAAGAGATGGCGCGGTAAAATCACTGGCAAAACTCGCAGTTGGCCGAGTTTCTGCAATAGTTGTCGCATCAGAAACTGACTGTTGATTGGGCCAATCAAAAGGTGCTTAGTCGTAAAAGAGGTCGACATCACAATGTCTTACGAAAACTGTGTCATCCATATCTTCAACCATCAGACCCACCACCGGGATCAATTGCACAAAATGCTGACCGAAGTTGGTTCGCAAACGCCCGTCAGCGACATCGTCTTTATGCCCAAGGAGGTTTGAATGCCGCAGATTTCCGCCTCTCGCCGCTTGCGGCGCACACCGTTTTCAGAAGGGGTCGAGGCCGCAGGGGTCAAGGGATACACGGTTTACAACCGCATGCTGTTACCCACGGTCTTCGACAGCATCGAAGCCGATTACCGGCATCTGAAATCCCATGTGCAGGTCTGGGATGTCGCATGCGAGCGGCAGATCGAGCTGCGCGGACCGGACGCCGCGCGCTTGATGCAGATGCTGACCCCGCGCGATTTACGGGGGATGTTGCCGGGGCAATGTTTCTATGTCCCCATCGTGGACGAAACCGGAGGCATGCTGAATGACCCGGTTGCGGTAAAACTGTCCGAAGACCGCTGGTGGATTTCAATCGCTGACAGCGACCTGTTGTTGTGGGTCAAGGGAATCGCCGTTGGATATCGTCTGGATGTGCTGGTGGACGAACCGGATGTGTCACCTCTTGCTGTTCAGGGTCCCAAAGCCGACGACCTGATGGCGCGTGTCTTTGGCGACCGGGTGCGCGACATCCGGTTCTTCAAATTCGATATGTTCCAGTTTGAAGGTCGCGATCTGGCTGTGGCGCGATCGGGCTATTCCAAACAAGGCGGGTTCGAGATTTATGTGGAAGGCAGCGATATCGGCATGCCCCTGTGGAACGCCCTGTTTGCAGCAGGGGAAGATTTGCAGGTGCGCGCCGGATGCCCGAACGTGATCGAACGGATTGAAGGCGGCCTTTTGTCTTATGGCAATGACATGACCGACGACAACACCCCGCATGAGTGCGGTTTGGGCAAGTTCTGCAACACACATACCGCGATTGGCTGTATCGGTCGGGACGCGTTGCTGCGTGTGGCCAAGGAAGGGCCTGTTCAGCAAATCCGCCCCGTCGCCATTGCCGGCGATCCTGTACCGGGCTGCGACCGCCCATGGGGCCTTTACGCGGACGGCAAGCGTGTGGGGCAGGTGACCTCGGCCGCGTGGTCACCCGATTTCAACACCAACGTCGCCATTGGCATGGTACGCCTGAGCCATTGGGATGCGGGAACGGAGCTGGACGTAGAAACACCAGATGGAATGCGCCGCGCGACCGTGCAGCCGCATTTCTGGATTTAAAGGGGGGTTTTGGGGGCGCTGCCCCCGTCGCTGCGCGACTCCCCCGGGATATTTGGGGCCAGGTGAAGCAACGGGCCGGTTACAGAAACACGAAAGGAATTGAGAGATGTTCAATGCACTTGTGATGGACAAGGACGAAGAAAGCGGTTTGGCGAGCGCGTCGGTCAGGCAACTCACGCTGGATGATCTGCCGCATGGCGACGTCACGGTCGCGGTTGAATATTCCACAGTGAACTACAAGGACGGTCTGTGTCTGTCCCCCAAGGGGGGCGGTTTGGTGCGGGCGTATCCGCATGTCCCCGGAATTGATTATGCCGGTACTGTCGAGGCATCGACCGATGCGCGTTACAAGCCGGGTGACAAGGTTGTTCTGACCGGGTGGCGGGTAGGCGAGGCGCATTGGGGTGGTTATTCGCAGAAAGCCAGTGCCAAAGCGGACTGGCTTGTGCCTCTGCCGGATGGGCTTGATACCCGGCAGGCGATGGCTGTTGGTACCGCCGGGTTTACCGCGATGCTGGCCGTGATGGCGTTGGAGGATCACGGGCTGACCCCCGATCGCGGCCCGGTTCTGGTAACCGGGGCGGCCGGTGGTGTCGGGTCGGTGGCCACTGCCATTCTGGGTCATCTCGGCTATCAGGTGGCTGCCGTGACCGGGCGACCCGAAACCGGAGATTATCTGAAATCGCTGGGTGCAACGACAATAGTGCCCCGTGATGAGCTGAATGAGACAACCAAGCGCCCGCTGGAAAGTGAAACCTGGGCAGGCTGCGTGGATGCTGTGGGCGGTGCGATGCTGGCGCGTGTGCTTGGGCAAATGAAATACGGCTGCTCGGTCGCGGCCGTGGGTCTGGCGGGCGGTGCGGCGTTGCCTGCAACGGTGATTCCCTTCCTGCTGCGCGGTGTGAATCTTTTGGGCATCGACAGTGTCATGCAGCCCTATGAAAACCGGGTTCGTGCCTGGAAAAGGATCGCCACCGACCTGCCCATGGACAAGCTCGAGTCGATGGTTCAACCGGCGGCCTTGTCTGATCTTCCGCAACTGGGTGCCGATATCCTGAAAGGGCAGGTCAAAGGGCGCGTTGTTGTCGATGTGAATGCCTGAGCGCAGATGACAGCCTAAACCCGATACGATGCCGTGTCGGGTTTTGCGAAGGCGCGTTTGGTACAAAATGATCGCAACACCTCTGGCCATTGGTACAAAACCGCCTCATGATTGCTATACATCCCAAATGTGATGGCGTAAGACCCATCCAAAGAGTACCTGAATACGGGGAGTGAGCAGCATGTCTGACGACTTCGAACTGGACACCGATGACCTGAAACGCCGCATGGATGGCGCAATGGCCAATCTGAGAACCGAATTTGCCTCGCTGAGAACCGGGCGCGCCTCGGCTTCGATGCTTGAGCCTATTATGGTAGACGCTTACGGCTCGACGACACCGATCAACCAGGTGGGCACCGTCAACGTCCCAGAGCCGCGCATGGTCACTATAAATGTGTGGGATAAGTCATTGGTAGGAAAGGTTGAAAAGGCCATTCGCGAAAGCGGATTGGGCATCAACCCGCAGCTGAACGGCACAATCATAATGCTGCCGATTCCCGAGTTGAACGAAGAGCGTCGCCGTGAACTGGGCAAGGTCGCTGGCCAATATGCGGAAAGCGCCCGGATCGCGATCCGCAATGTGCGCCGGGACGGCATGGATCAGATCAAGAAGGCAAAAGCGGACGGTATGTCTGAAGACGACCAGAAGCTGTGGGAAAGCGAAGTGCAGGATCTGACGGATGCGATGATCAAGGCTGTAGATGCGGCGCTTGAAACCAAGCAAACTGAAATCATGCAGGTCTGATCTGGTCTGATGCCGAAAGATCCCCAAACCGATCCGGTCTGCGGCCCGCGCCATGTCGCTATCATCATGGATGGCAATGGCCGCTGGGCGCAGGCGCGTGGTCGCCCCAGGCTGTTTGGGCACCATGCCGGTGCGCGGCGTGTTCGCGAGGTTGTCGAGGCCTGTCCACATCTGGGGATCAAGTACCTGACTGTGTTTGCATTCTCGACCGAGAACTGGAAGCGAACGCAGGTTGAGGTGGCCGGGTTGATGAGCCTGTTTCGGCGCTACATCATCAAGGAGACACGGACCCTGGCAGATAATGGCATCCGGGTTCGGTTCATAGGTGATCGGGTAAGGTTGGATTCAAAACTGATCGAATTGATGGATTCACTGGAAGAAGAAACCAAGGACAACGACCTTGTTCATCTGACGGTCGCCCTGAATTATGGCGGTCGGGACGAGGTAGCGCGCGCCACCAAACGTCTCGCGCGGGATGTGGCCGACGGGCAGCTTAAACCCGAGGATGTGGATGAAGAAACGTTGCCTAAGTATCTGGATACACGCGTTCTTCCGGATCCCGACCTTGTCATTCGAACCAGTGGCGAAGCACGGATTTCAAATTTTCTGCTGTGGCAGTCCGCCTATTCCGAGTATGAATTTATAGATACGTTGTGGCCGGATTTCACCGCGGCAGAACTCGAAAGGCTATGTCGCAACTATGGGGCCAGAGAGCGCCGGTACGGGGCGGTTCTGGCATGAGTGATGGCCGGTGGTCTGATCTGACGAGCCGGGTCCTTTCTGCCGCCGTTCTGGTTGCGATAGGGGCCATCGAAGTCTGGCTTGGCGGTCTCTGGTTCGAGGTCTTCATTGCAGCTGCTTGTGGCCTGATGACCTGGGAACTGGTCCGGATGATTGACCCTGAAAGCCAGGGTGTGGCCGTGCAGTTGGGCGTTCTGACTGCGTTTGCCGTTATCCTCAGCTACCACCTGCCGGCGCTATACACGCTCCCTGTCGTGCTTGCGCCAGCTTTGGTGGGTATGGGACAGATCGGTCGTTCGAAAACCTTATACGGCTTGTTCGCGGTCTGGATTGTTGCGGCTGGTCTGGGATTCATTTCCATTCGCGAAAACTCGGGATTTGGCTGGATGGTCTGGCTGATAGCGGTGGTGGTGGCCACGGATGTGGCGGGCTATTTTGTGGGCAAAATGGTCGGAGGGCCCAAGTTCTGGCCAAAGGTCAGCCCCAAGAAAACATGGTCTGGAACGGCAGGCGGATGGGCTGCCGCGGCCTGTGTCGGTATCGCCTTCGCAAGCCACGCGGGTTTCGGATTTGCCTTTGTTGTTGTTTCCGTTTTCGCATCAATGGCCAGCCAGGCGGGTGACATAATCGAAAGCGCGATCAAACGTAAGTTCGGGGTCAAGGACAGTTCGAACCTGATCCCCGGCCATGGCGGCTTTCTGGATAGATTCGACGGCATGATGGGGGCTGCGGTGTTTGTTCTGATCGCAGGGCTTCTGTACACGCCGGGTGAGATGTAATGCGACGGATTTCCGTTCTTGGCGCCACGGGTTCGATCGGGCAAAACACGCTTGATCTGATTTCGCGTAATCCCGAAGGCTATGATGTGGTGGCGCTTACCGGCGGTGCGAATATTCAACAACTTGCCGATGACGCTCGTCGGTTGCGCGCCGATCTGGCTGTCACGGCACACGAAGACAGGTTGGAGGACCTGCGCGTCGCCTTGGCAGGCAGTGGGGTCGAAGTGGCGGCCGGGCCGCACGCAATTGCCGAGGCTGCCGCGCGTCCGGCGGATTGGGTCATGTCAGCAATCGTTGGGGCAGCGGGCCTTGCGCCTGGGATCGAAGCCCTGAAACAAGGGACGACACTGGCCTTGGCCAACAAGGAAACACTGGTCTGCGCCGGATCACTGGTTCTGGAAACTGCCAAAAACCATGACGCGCGTTTGCTTCCGGTCGACAGTGAGCATTCTGCCGTGTTTCAGGCGCTGGTTGGCGAAGATATCAAAACGGTCGAACGCGTGATTATCACCGCAAGTGGCGGAGCGTTCCGCGACTGGCCGCTGAAGGATCTGGCAAACGCCACCGTCGAACAAGCGTCCAGCCATCCGAATTGGGATATGGGACAGCGGATCACAATCGACAGTGCCTCGATGTTCAACAAGGCGTTGGAAGTAATAGAAACAAAAGAATATTTCGGAGTATCTCCGGATCAAATCGAAGTTTTGGTTCATCCTGAATCCATTGTCCATGCAATGGTCGGGTTTCGAGATGGCGCAATGATGGCACATATGGGCGCCCCCGATATGCGCCATGCCATAGGGTATGCGTTGCACTGGCCGGAAAGGCAGAAGCTGCCGGTTCAGCGGCTGGACCTGGCAAAGCTGGCTCAGCTGCGCTTTAACGAACCGGATCTCACACGCTATCCAGCCCTAAAACTTGCTTGGGACGTAATGGAGCGCGGTGGGCTGGCCGGCGCGGTATTCAATGCCGCCAAGGAACGCGCGCTGGATCACTTCATTGCGCGCCGGATCGGCTTTCTTGATATGGCGGACACCGTTTCTGCCGTATTGGACAGGTTTGACGCAACGGGTGGCCTTATTGATGCCCCGATGACACTTGATAACGTACAGCAAACCGACCATCTGGCACGTCAGTGGGTCGATAACACTGTGATGGAACGAGCAGGATAGAATTTTGGACGTACTTTCCCTGATCCCGCAATTCGGCAATCTGCTGTGGACGATTGTTGCCTTTGTTATTGCGCTGTCGGTCATTGTGGCCGTGCATGAATATGGCCACTACATTGTGGGCAGGTGGTCGGGTATCCATGCCGAAGTCTTCTCGCTCGGGTTCGGGCCGGTGCTCTGGAGCCGCAAGGATAAGCGCGGAACCAAGTGGCAGATCGCAGCATTGCCTTTTGGTGGATATGTAAAGTTTCTGGGCGATGCCAATGCGGCCTCGGGCAAGGATGAAGAGGCGATGGAAGACATCGCGACCCAAAGTCCTGAGGAGTTGCGCCGCACCATGCACGGCGCCCCGCTATGGGCACGGGCAGCAACTGTCGCGGCTGGCCCGGTCTTTAATTTCGCCATGTCCATTCTGGTTTTTGGCCTGATCTTCTGGTCACAGGGCGTTTCGCGTGAACCCCTGACCGTTGGCGCGTTGCAGCCTTTGCCAGGCACCGTGCAGGAATTGCGCGAGGGAGATGTGATTACGGCTATCGCCGGTCGTCCGACACCGGACTATGACGAAGAAGTCGCATGGAAGGAATTCATCGACCAACTGCCTGTTCAACCGGTTCTGGATTATTCCGTGATCCGCGATGGCCACCCCCTTGAGGTTCAGGCCCCCTGGATGCTTCCGCCGCTGATCCGTCAGGTTGCCCCGCGCAGCGCGGCTATGGATATCCAACTGAAGCAAGGGGATGTCATCACCTCGGTCAATGGTGAACCGATCTTTGCCTTCGAACAGCTAAAGGATCATGTCGAAGGATCGGACGGCCGCGTCTTGCTGCTTGAAGTCTGGCGGGATGGGTCCGAGTTGGAATTTGCCCTAGCGCCCCGGCGCACGGATGAACCGCAGCCTGATGGTGGTTTTGTCACCCATTGGCGCATCGGAATCGTCGGTGGCATGATGCTGGAGCCTGCTACGGTACCGGCTGGTCTTTTCGATTCCCTAAAGGGCGGTGTCATCCAGACAGGCCGCATCATCGAAGGGTCCTTGTCCGGCATGTGGCACATGGTGACGGGCGCAATCAGCACCTGCAACATCTCGGGGCCAATCGGAATTGCCGAAACCTCGGGGGCGATGGCCAGCCAGGGGGCGCAGAACTTTATCTTCTTCATTGCTGTCCTTTCGACGGCCGTAGGCTTGTTGAACCTGTTTCCCATTCCGGCGCTGGATGGCGGGCATCTGATTTTCTACGCCTACGAGGCCATTGCCGGGAAACCACCCAGCGACCGGGCGTTGCGCATACTCATGGGCATTGGAATTGCGATCATTCTGACGCTGATGCTGTTTTCGGTCAGCAACGACCTGTTCTGCTGAATGTGGCGGCTGGAGCAAATTCCGGCCGCATTCCCGCCATATTTCAGCGCTACAGTATTCCCGTCAAAAGGGAACAGTCATGTCCAAAACGCTGAAAAAATCGTATCAAAGCTTTAGCTTCCTGTTCATGTTGAATTGGGACGTTATGCTGAGCTTTGCCGTTACAGCGTTGGCAATGGCTGGGGCCGCCTATCTGGCGGGAATGTGATTCTCGGGAAAATCGTAGGTCTGTTGTCCCGTGGCTGTCTGCCTGACTGCTTCGATATCGCCTTTTGACAAGCTCATTCAATCCCGTTACTCAGCATTAAAGTCTCAAAATTCTGGGTAGAGCATAAAATGACTGACAGGCGAGACGCAGGCACATCCTGCGGGGGGCATAAGCCGATAAACAATATTTTGTGGCAGGCGCTAACGGTTTTTTTCCTTTTTGTTGCGGTAAGCTTACTGGCGTTTCCACATGCGGCATCGGCGCAAAGCTACACGATCAACTCGTTTGATGTTGAGGGGAATCGCCGGATCGAAACCGGGACAATCATCGCTCGTACCGGAATCGAACCGGGCCAGACCGTAACGGCCGGACAGCTTAACGATGCCTATCAGCGTTTGCTTGACAGTGGTGTATTTGAAACAGTCGAACTGACACCGCGCGGCACGACTCTGGTCATTCAGGTTCAGGAATACCCAACGATCAACCAGATCAGCATTGAAGGGAATGCTCGCGTCAAAGACGACGTTCTTCTGGACGTGATCTCGTCGCAACCACGCCGGGTTTTTACGCCTCAGGCTGCCGAAGCGGATGCTGACACGATCGCCGAAGTGTATTCGGCCCAGGGTCGTGTCGCGGCAACTGTCATTCCTCGCATCATCCGTCGCAGCGACAACCGGGTCGATCTGGTCTTTGAAGTGGCAGAAGGCACGACCATTGAGGTCGAGCGCGTCAGCTTTGTCGGCAACCGCGCCTTTTCGGACCGGAGGCTGCGCCGGGTACTGGAAACCAAACAGGCAACGTTTCTGCGGACATTCTTCCGCAACGACACGTTTATCGGCGACCGCATCGAATTCGACAAACAAGTCATTCGCGATTTCTACCTGTCGCGGGGCTATATCGATTTCCGTGTGAACAGCGCCAACGTCGAATTTACCCGCGAACGGGATGCCTTCTTTCTGGTGATGAACGTCACCGAAGGCCAAAAATTCTCGTTTGGAAAGATAACGACGGTTAGCGAAATCGCCGGTGTCGATGCGGCGCCGTATCAGGATGCGCTGAAAATCAAACCTGGCGTGACCTATACGCCGACGCTGGTGGAAAACTCGATCGCGCGGCAAGAGCGCCTTGGGTTGAAGCAGGGCGTTGATTTCCTGCGTGTTGAACCGCGTGTGACGCGCAATGACCGAGATCTTACCCTGGACGTCGAATTTGTTCTGACGAAGGGTCCGCGTATTTTTGTTGAGCGGATCGATATCGAGGGCAACACCACCACGCTGGACCGTGTGATCCGTCGTCAATTCGACACCGTCGAAGGTGACCCGTTCAACCCGCGTGAAATCCGTCAGGCCGCGGAACGCATCAATGCGCTTGGGTTCTTTGCGGTTGCGGAAGTTGAGCCTCGGGAAGGGTCGTCACCCAGCCAGGTCATTCTGGATGTGGATGTCGAAGAACAGCCTACCGGCTCTCTGAGCCTTGGCGGCAGCTACTCGGTCACAGACGGCTTCGGGATTGCAATCGGCCTGAACGAGGCGAACTTCCTGGGACGCGGTCAGAATCTTGGTGTGTCCATCTCGACAGCACAGGATTCAGAACAATACACGATTAACTTTACCGAGCCCTATTTGCTGGGCCGAAAGCTGCGTTTCGACCTTGGACTGGGTCTGTCGGCAACCAATTCCGGCTTTGCGAGTTACGACACGAGCTCGTTGTTTTTCACACCTCAACTGACCTATGCAATCGGCGAACTATCTGCTCTTCGGTTGCGCTATGATTGGGACCGCAGCGAGATGACCCAGCAGAGCGATCAGGTCAGCGGTGCGGTGATTGCGTCTGAGATTGCGCAGGGGAAACGGACATCCAGCTCGCTGGGACTGTCATACATCTATGACAGCCGGATCGGTGGTCTGGACCCGAATTCAGGCGTTCTGTTCGAGGTTGGCGTCGACGCGGCGGGTCTTGGTGGCGATAACAAATACTTCAAAACCACCGCTCGCGGGATCGCCCAAACACGGGTCTGGAACGAAGAAGTCGTTCTGCGTGCAACACTGGAACTGGGTGCGTTTAATTGGACTGGCGATGGTTTCAGCCGCGCTGTTGACCGCTTTGTTTTGGGGCCTCGTACCTTCCGCGGGTTTGAACCGGCCGGTATTGGCCCGCGTGATTTGTCCAATGGCCAGGATGATGCAATCGGTGGCAACTATTACTGGGTCGCGCGTTTTGAAACCGATTTCCCCTTGGGTCTGCCCGAGGAGCTGGGCCTGCGGGGCGGTCTGTTCTATGATGTTGGAAACCTATACAACATCAACGATGTGAACACCGCAGGGGCAAATATCGTTGGTGCAGACGGGTCCATTCGTCACGTAATCGGCATCTCGGTCCTGTGGGAAACACCGTTTGGACCTTTGCAGTTCAACTTCTCGAAGGCTCTGAAAAAGGAAACGTTCGACAAGGAACAGAACTTTGACCTGACCATTCAGGCACGGTTCTGATCTGCGATGACGAACAGGTTCTTTACCTTGATACAGGGCCCGCTTTGGGCCCTGTGTGCATTTTTGATGCTGTTTCAGGCCCCTTCGGCTGAAGCACAGCAACTGGGTGTTCCGCAAGCCAGCGTGGTCACATTGTCCGGCGAGCAGCTGTTCAAGAATTCGGCATTCGGGCAGCGTGTTTTGCGCGAGATCGAAAAAGAAAGCGCGATGCTTGCGGAAGAAAATGAACGGATCGTCGCGGAACTCAGCCGCGAGGAAAAAGACCTGACTGAAAAGCGTGCAACCATGCCAGCCGAAGAGTTTCGACCTCTGGCCGAAGCGTTCGATGTCAAGGTGCAGTCCCACCGTGATGGGCAAAGAGCAAAGCTTGACGCGTTGGCGCGTCGCAGCGAAGAGGCGCAACAGACGTTCTTTGAAATAGTTCGTCCGATCCTTGTTGATTTGCTGCGCGACTTTGGGGCCAGCGTGATCATCGAACGTTCCAATGTCGTTGTAAGCACGTCAGATATCACAGAAGCTGCGATAACCCGTGTAAACACGGCAATTGGCGATGGCAGCGGGCTGCAAAAAGACAAGAGCGAATAGGTTCGCTTGCCCTTACGAGGCTGTATTGCTAACCACGCTGAAAAAGAAACATTCAGAACGGGATACCTGCATCATGACAACGGAACCCAAAAGCGCCGATATTCAGTTGATCCAAAGGATCCTGCCGCATCGTTATCCGTTTTTGCTGGTCGATAAGGTGGTTGACATCTCTGGCTATCAATCGGCCCGCGGTATCAAGAACGTCACCATGAACGAGCCGCATTTCCAGGGGCATTTTCCGGGAACTCCGATCATGCCAGGTGTTACCATCGTTGAGGCGATGGCGCAGACCGCAGGCGTGATGCTGGGCGTGGGTATGGATGTCATCGACACCGAGTTGCTGATCTATTTCATGAGCATCGACAAGTGTAAATTCCGCCGGAAAGTTGTTCCTGGCGACGTGCTAGAAATGCATGTCGAAACGGTTCGCGGCAAAAAGGGTGGCAAGCTTTTCAAATTCAACGGCCGCGCAACTGTTGATGGTGAAGTGGCCGCCGAGGCAGAATTCTCGGCCTATGTCGATTGGGATATGGAAAAAACAACATGAGCGGTATCCATCCCAGCGCGATTATCGAAGACGGAGCGCAGATCGGGCAGGATTGCATCATCGGTCCTTTCAGCTATGTGGGCGCCAATGTAAAACTGGCTGATCGGGTCGAGTTGAAGTCTCATGTCGTTGTGACCGGTGATACATCGATTGGCGAAGACACCGTGATCTTTAATTTTTCGGTGATCGGTGAGATTCCTCAGGACCTGAAATTCGGCGGTGAAAACACACGCCTTGAAATCGGTCAGCGCAACCGCATTCGCGAGCATGTAACGATCAACACCGGAACCGAAGGCGGCGGTGGCGTAACCCGGATCGGGGATGATTGCCTGCTTATGGCAGGTGTTCATGTGGCCCATGACGTACAGATCGGCAACCGGGTTATCATGGTGAACCACGCGGGCGCAGCTGGTCACTGTATCGTCGAGGATGATGTAATCGTCGGTGGCATTTCGGGCCTGCACCAATGGGTGCGCGTTGGACGTGGGGCTATCATCGGTGCGCTCACCATGGTGCCCAAAGACGTCATTCCCTACGGACTGGTACAAGCATCCAGGGGTGAGCTTGAAGGTCTGAACCTCGTGGGTCTCAAGCGTAAAGGTGTTTCGCGCGAAGACATCTCTGCACTGCGTGCCGCGTTCAAGGAGTTGTCTGAAGGCGAAGGAACGTTCATGGATCGCGCCTACCGTCTTGGTCAGGGTAACGACAGCGACTATGTGCAGCGGATCGTTGATTTTGTCACCGGACACAGCGATCGGTCGTTCCTGACACCGAGGAAATAGGAACATGCTTGCGTTGATTGCGGGAACCGGGGCGCTGCCGACCGAATTGGTTGCCCAATTGGCGGAACGTCCGCTGATCTGCGCGATGGAAGGTTTCCTGCCGGATGATCTGGTCGCAGATATCGTGTTTCCGCTTGAACAGCTTGGCAGTTTTATCGCCGGGCTTCAGGCGAAGGGCGTGACCGAGATCTGCATGGCCGGCGCAGTTCGGCGCCCGAAGGTTGATCCTAAACGTATTGACGCGGCAACGATGCCATTGGTTCCGGTGATCCAGCAGGCCATGCTGTCGGGTGATGACGGAGCCTTGCGGGCTGTCATTGGCCTGTTGGAAGGCGCAGGATTGCGGGTGTGCGCCGCGCATGAAATCGCCCCTGGCCTGTTGCCGCCTTTGGGCTGTCTGACTGATGTGCACCCATCCGAGAGTGATATGGCAGATGCAGACCGCGCTGCCGGAATTCTGCGGGCCATGGGGGCTGCGGATATTGGTCAGGCCTGTGCAGTCTCAAAAGGGCAGGTGTTGGCAATCGAAGGCATCTTTGGAACCGCCTGGATGCTTCAGTCCCTGACACAACGCCCGGATGCGGGGGGCGGCATACTGTTCAAAGGCCCAAAGCCCGATCAAGATCGGCGTGCTGATCTGCCTGCCATCGGGCCCGACACCGTCACGGATGCGGTCGCGGCAGGCTTGTCTGGCATCGTTCTGGAAAAGGGCGGTGTGCTGGTTTTGGAAAAAGAACAGGTCATCGCCGAATGTAACCGTCTTGGGCTGTTCCTGTATATCCGCGAGCGAGCGGTCTGATGCGTGTTTTTCTGGTCGCCGGTGAACCTTCGGGCGACCGGCTGGGCGCCGCGTTGATGGAGGGGCTGAAGACCCTGATCCCCGATATTGAATTCGACGGGGTGGGCGGACCTTTGATGGCGGTTCAGGGGCTGACCAGCCGGTTTCCGATGTCGGAACTTTCGGTGATGGGTTTGATCGAGGTTCTGCCGAAGTTTTTCCACCTCAAGCGTCGAATCTCGGAGACCGCGCAAGCAGTGTTGGACACGCGGCCGGACGTTCTGATAACCATCGACAGCCCCGATTTCAGCCTGCGTGTCGCCAAAATCGTCAAAGCCGCCAGTGATATCCGCACCGTGCATTACGTCGCGCCCAGTGTCTGGGCCTGGCGTCCGGGGCGAGCGGATAAAATGGCAAAGGTCATCGACCATGTGCTGGCACTGCTTCCGTTCGAGCCGCCATACATGGAGCGGGCAGGGATGGAGTGTGACTTTGTTGGCCATCCAGTTGCCAGCGAACCGACGGCAACACAGGCTGAGATTGCAGCAATCCGGAGCAGGTACGACCTAGGGGATGCACCAGTCCTGCTGGCTCTGCCCGGATCGCGCCGGGGTGAGATCGAGCGTCTGGCAGACACGTTTGGTGAGGCATTGCGGCTGTTTTTGACGGATCATCCCAGTTATCGCGTCGTAGTTCCAACCGTAGGTGCAACAACTGATCTGGTCAACGATATGACGCAAAACTGGCCGGGCGCACCAATAGTGCTCGACCCGCGCCAAATCGGGGCCGGGCAAGCCACCATCGAAAAACGCGCGGCCTTTGGCACAGCACGTATTGCGCTGGCCGCTTCGGGTACGGTATCTTTGGAACTGGCCGCGCAGAATACACCCATGGTGATCGCCTACAAGCTCAATTGGCTGACCCAGAAAATGGCTGAACGCATGGTCAAGCTGGACACTGTTACATTGGTCAACCTGGTATCTGAAACACGCGCCGTGCCTGAATGCCTGCTGAACGATTGCCAGCCAGAAAAGATCGCCAAGGCCCTGCATGATGTGACCAATGCCCCCGACGCTCAGCAACTTGCGATGAACCTGACAATGGAAAGGTTGGGGCGCGGAGGAGAAGCTCCGGGATTGCGGGCGGCACTAGCTGTGCTGGACAGAATGCAGATTGAGCATGCTTGATCACACGCTGTTCGCCGCTTCAGCCGGGATTGCCATGATTTCCACCAATCTGGACAATCTGGCCGTCTTGCTGGGTTTGATACTGGTGATCGAGCAGCGCCGCGCCATCATTGGCTTTGCCGTCGCGCAAACAATTGTTCTGACATTGGCCATGACCGTCGCTTTGGGCGTTGACCAGAGCGGCGCGCCGTTTTGGATCGGGTTTCTGGGTCTTGTGCCACTGGCCTTTGGTCTGCGCGGTATCTGGAGGCAGCTTTTCGGGGCCAATTCTGAAGGAACCGAGGCAAAAGGGGCCGTGACCTCGGTGGTTACCCTGTTCCTGAGCCTGTCGATTGACAGTTTCGCGGTCATGACACCGTTATTGGCGGATTCTACCCCCTCATACCGCGTTGCCGCCTTGATTGGCGCAGCACTGGCCGCTTCCGTGCTGGTCTTTACCGCCGCCTGGGGCGCCCCTCGGGCCAAAAGCCTGGGGCCACGCGTCGCCCGAATGGATAGGGTCGCCCCATATATCATGGTCTGCGTTGGGCTCTATATCCTCTTCAATTCGCCTACGGACGCCCTGTAAGAAATTTGTTCCGGCGTTCCGTCTCGGGTTTGTGATCCGCGACCGTCTGTTGCAGCGGTGCGGACTTAAAGTATCCTCTCTAAAAAAGGAGCTTTCATCATGACCCGCATTCCCCCTTTGTCAGACGCCGAGATGGCAGACGAGACACGCGCGTCTCATGCGGCTTTGGGCGCTTATGGTCCGTTCGACAATTGGGCCCGGGTCGCCGCACATTGTCCACCGGTTCTGGAACATGTCGCAGGGATGCTAACAGCGTTACGGGAACAGCAGACCTTGCCGCGTCGTGCGCTGGAACTGGCCATGGTGACGGTTTCCAAACTGAACGCCTGTGACTACTGCGTCTCGCATCATACTCCGCTGTTGACAGTTGCTGGTCTCAGCCCCGAAGGCGCGGCGCGTTTGCCAGATGTTGACAACCACCCCGAGCTGGACGCGTGCGACAAGGCCGTCGTGCGATACGCCGAGGCGGTAACGACACGATCAGGCCGCATGCGCGACGCCGAGGTTTCCAACTTGCGGGATTGGTTCAGCGATGCCCAGATTGTCGAGTTAACCTGGCGCATCGCTTTGTGCGGTGCATTCAACCGGTTCAACGATGCGCTTCAGATCCAGATCGAACCGGAGGTTGAACCGGTTTCAGCCTAGTACCCGCGCCAGATCCAACCGCCGCCAAAGATGCGGCTGCCTTCTGAGGCATAGAAGACGCAGGCCTGACCGGGCGAGATGCCTTCTTCGGGTGTCAGCAATTCAACCTCAGCAGTGGTGTCGGACAGCGGTCGAATAATGGCTTCACGCGGGGGGCGGGTCGAACGGACCTTGACTGACAGGTGCCATTCTTCGCGAGAAGTGAAGGGTTCATCGCCCAGCCAGTTGATCTCACGCACGGGGACGACACGCGTTGCCAGCATCTCTTTGGGGCCGACAACGACCTGTTTCTTGTCCACGTCCAGCTTGACCACATAAAGCGGTTCGCTCAGACCGCCGATGCCCAAGCCGCGCCTTTGGCCGATCGTGTAATGGATCACACCGTTATGCTGTGCCAGAACGCGGCCATCGGCATGAACAATCTCGCCCGGCTCTGCAGCACCGGGGCGCAGCTTTTCTATAACGCTGGCATAATTGCCATCGGGCACAAAGCAGATGTCCTGACTGTCAGGCTTGTCCGCCACAGACAACCCATATTGAGCCGCCATTTCGCGGGTCGCGTCTTTTGAGGGCAGGTGGCCAAGCGGGAAGCGCAGGAAATCAAGCTGTTCCGGCGTTGTCGAGAACAGGAAATAGGATTGATCCCGGTTGGCATCTTCCGCGCTGTGCAGTTCCGGGCCGTTTGGCCCCATCTTGCGCTGGATATAGTGCCCGGTGGCCATACAGTCAGCCTCAAGATCCTTGGCGGTTTCCAGCAGGTCCTTGAATTTTACCCGCTCGTTGCAGCGAATGCAGGGTACGGGTGTTGCGCCTGCCAGATAGCTTTCTGCAAACTCATCGATCACCGCGTCCTTGAAGATGTTTTCGTAGTCCAGAACATAGTGGGGAAACCCACGCTCTTCTGCCACGCGGCGCGCATCGTGGATATCGATCCCGGCACAGCACGCCCCTTTCTTGGCCAGAGCCGCTCCATGATCATAGAGTTGCAGTGTCACACCGACCACGTCATAGCCCTGATCGGCCAGATAGGCTGCGGCAACAGAGCTATCGACGCCCCCCGACATGGCCACAACCACCCGCGTTTCCGAGGGCGGTTTGGCAAAGCCAAGCGAGTTCAGCGGGGGCTCGGTGTCGAGGGCCATTGGCGGTTCCTGTCCGGGTTAAGAAAGACCGGCAGAATATAGGAAAATTCTACACACTCTCAAGAGGCGGTTTCATACGACCTTAAGTAGGCTGGTGCCAGCTTTGATGCAGCAAAGAGGGTAAAGCGATGTATTTGCACAAAGTGGAAGGGCCAAGGTCTGTTTCTCTGCCGGATGGGTCCATACTGACACGCGCCGATCTGCCGCCGTCAAGCACAAGGCGGTGGGTGGCCTCGCGCAAGATTCTGGTCGTGCGTGGGGTACTTTACGGGCTGATCAGCCTGTCTGAGGCAAAACAGAAATACGGGATCAGCGACGAAGAATTCAACGGCTGGGTTTCCCTGGTCGCAGAACACGGTGTCGAGGCTTTGAAAGCCACGGCCTTAAAAAAGTATAGACAACCTATAGGTGAGCGGGAAAAAATGATTCAACGGTAACGTCAGATTAACCATTCTTGGTCAGGTTTAATTTTAATTGGAATTATTGACCCGAATTGGAGCAGTGAAAATGCGTATACTTCTTGTCGAGGATGATCCGACCACGTCCAAAAGCATCGAACTGATGCTGACGCATGCGAACCTTAACGTCTATGCAACGGATCTTGGAGAAGAAGGTATCGATCTGGCAAAGCTCTACGATTACGACCTGATCTTGCTGGACCTAAATCTGCCGGACATGAACGGGCATGAAGTGTTGCGCCAGTTGCGGATTGCCAGGGTGGAAACACCGATCCTGATCCTATCGGGTGCAGATGATACGGACAGCAAGATCAAAGGCTTCGGGTTTGGCGCGGATGACTACCTGACCAAGCCCTTCCACCGTGAAGAACTGGTGGCCCGTATCCATGCCATCATCCGCCGGTCGAAAGGGCATTCGCAGTCCATCATCCACACAGGTCGCGTGGCCGTTAACCTGGACGCCAAAACCGTCGAGGTGGACGGAAAAACCGTACACCTGACAGGAAAAGAGTACCAGATGCTGGAATTGCTCAGCTTGCGCAAGGGTACGACTCTGACCAAGGAAATGTTTCTGAACCACCTATATGGCGGCATGGACGAACCCGAGCTGAAGATCATCGACGTCTTCATCTGCAAACTGCGCAAAAAGCTCAGCAACGCAACCGGTGGTGAGAATTATATCGAAACCGTTTGGGGCCGGGGTTACGTGTTGCGCGACCCGCAAAGCAACACATTGGACGAGACGCGAATGGCGGTCGGCCTCTAAATTGAACCGTTTGTGTCGCTGGTAGTCCAGGGCGGCACTTTGCACTCACGGCTCAGCACATCTGGACCTGGCCATGGCCTCGCCCTATCACTGAGGTCCAAGAACGCGTGACAGGGCGAGGCCATGAGCAATTCCATTCCCATATCAGACCTGACGGATGATGAGGCGCGTGCCGAACTGGCGCGGTTGGCGGACATCCTGTCGCGAGCCAACACTCTGTATCACGCAGAAGATGCGCCCGAGTTGTCGGATGCGGATTATGATGCCCTCAAACGCAGAAACGCCGAGATCGAGGCGCGTTTCCCCCACCTGAAACGTGCTGACAGCCCGACAGAGCAAGTCGGGGCCAAACCGGCGGACGGGTTTTCAAAAGTTACTCATGCCGTCCGAATGATGTCACTGGGAAATGCGTTCGACGATGGGGACATTGCCGATTTCGACATCTCGATTCGAAAATATCTGGGCTTTGATGCAGGCGCGCGACTGGCTTTCACAGCTGAACCCAAGATTGACGGCCTGTCTTTGTCCTTGCGATATGAGAACGGACAGCTGGTTCAGGCCGCGACGCGGGGTGACGGTGAAGTTGGCGAGAACGTGACGGCCAACGCCTGCACAGTCTCTGATATTCCACAGCTGATCGAGAACGCGCCCCAAATTCTTGAGGTCCGGGGCGAGATTTACATGTCTCATTCCGATTTTGAAGCGTTGAATGAGCGGCAGGCTGAACGGGGGGGCAAACCCTTTGCCAACCCGCGCAATGCAGCGGCAGGGTCACTGCGCCAGCTGGATTCGGAAATTACCCGTTCCCGCCCATTGCGCTTCTTCGCCTATGCATGGGGTGAACTGTCAGAACCTTTGGCAGATACTCAGATTGGAGCAATTGAGCGTCTTGCGACCCTTGGCTTTCCCACGAATTCCTTGACGCGCCTATGTGCCACGACTGAGGACATGATCGCTCATTACCGGGATATCGAAGCGCAGCGTGCGACCTTGGGGTATGACATCGATGGGGTCGTCTACAAGGTAAACGATCTGTCTTTGCAGGCACGTCTGGGTTTCCGCTCAACGACGCCAAGATGGGCAATTGCGCATAAGTTCCCAGCCGAACTGGCCTGGACCAGATTGGAGGCGATTGACATTCAGGTTGGTCGAACAGGGGCGCTTAGCCCCGTGGCACGGTTGCATCCTGTAACGGTTGGCGGAGTGGTCGTCTCCAATGCCACATTGCACAACGAAGATTACATCGCAGGGCGCGATGCCAAAGGCGGCGCGATCCGTGATGGAAAAGATATCCGAGTGGGCGATTGGGTTCAGGTCTATCGCGCTGGCGACGTGATCCCCAAACTGTCGGATATCGACTTGTCCAAACGCCCCGCCGATGCACGCCCCTTTGCCTTTCCGACACATTGCCCCGAATGCGGGAGTGATGCGATCCGCGAAGAAGGCGACGCGGTTCGACGGTGCACCGGCGGCCTGATCTGTCCCGCGCAGGCCGTTGAAAAACTGAAACATTTCGTGTCGCGCAAAGCCTTTGATATAGAAGGGCTGGGTGCAAAACAGATTGAAATGTTCTATGGTGATCCAACCCTTCCGATCAATGCGCCAGCTGATATCTTCACGCTGGAACAACGGGACGCAGCCAGTCTGACGCGGTTAAAAAACCGGGACGGGTGGGGCGAAACATCCGCCAGGAACCTGTTCGAAGCCATTGATGAAAAGCGGAAAATTCCCTTTGCGCGCTTGTTGTTCGCACTGGGCATTCGGCATGTTGGCGAAGTGGGTGCGCGCGATCTGGCGCTTTTTTACCGCGACTGGGATGCGATGGCACTCGCGTTGGACACTGCGCGCCCGGCCGCGCTGGCCCAACGGCAGGCCGATGAGGCGGAAGATGCAGAGCGTGCGGCAGCGCAGCTTGAAGGGCGTCGCGCGCGCGTGAAAGAAGTGCGGGACGCAGCCATCGCGGACGCCAATGTCGCAGCCGATGCCAATGCCGCCTGGGCAGAGCTGATCGGCATAGACGGAATTGGCGCAACGCTTGGCCTTTCACTGTCGGAAGCATTTGCCAATGAAGAGGAACGACGGGCTTTCGACACGCTGCGCAGCGAATTGACGGTTATCGCCCCCGACGCGCCAGCCTCGGACAGTCCGGTGGCGGGTAAAACCGTAGTGTTCACCGGAACGCTGGAAAAGATGACCCGCGCCGAAGCCAAAGCGCGAGCCGAGGCGTTGGGCGCTAAGGTTTCTGGCTCTGTCAGCAAGAAAACCGATATTCTGGTCGCGGGGCCCGGGGCAGGGTCAAAGGCGAAAAAGGCGGCGGAACTTGGGATCGAAACTTTGGACGAGGATGGCTGGCTTCAGCTGATAGAAGGCGCATGAGCGGACGCCCCGAACAGCTTTTCCCGCTATTTGCGGGGCTGGAAACGTTGGATGGCGTCGGCCCCAAGACGGCACAGGCCATGGCGCAGACCGGGGTGGAATCCCCGCGCGATGTTCTGTTCAGCCTGCCTTATGCCGTGGTGGATCGGCGCAGGCGGGATACAATTCAGGGGGTGGACCTGCCAGCCACTCTGACCGTGGAAGTGACAGTCGGCCCGCACAGGCCGCCTCACAACAAGGGAGGGGCTTATCGCGTTCATGTCGAAGACAGTCAGGCCGATTTCCAGCTGGTCTTTTTCCACGCACGTGGTGAATATCTGAAAAAAGTTTTGCCGCAAGGATCTCGCCGCGTGGTTTCCGGCAAGTTGGAACTGTTCGACGGCATGGCGCAGATGGTGCACCCTGACCACATGCTGCCCGTTGAACAAGCCGGAGATATCCCGGAATTCGAACCGGTCTACCACCTGACGCAAGGGCTGACCCAGAAAACAGCGTTCAAGGCCAGCCGCAGCGCATTGGCACGCGCACCCAAGCTAGAGGAATGGATCGATCCGGCGCAGGTGTCACAGCAAAACTGGCCGAGCTGGTCTGCGGCCATTCACGCCGGTCACAATCCGCGCGGCGCTGATGATGTCGCGCCGTTTGCCCCTGCGCGTCAGAGATTGGCGTATGACGAATTGTTTGCGCATCAGCTGACGCTCGCTCTGGCCCGGCAGCGAGAGCGCAAGTCGCGGGGGATAGTCAGCGTGGGAACCGGGGCACTGCAATCTAAAGTGCTGGCAAGCCTTCCCTATCGCCCGACTGATGCACAAACGCGCGCTATTGATGAGATTTCGGCTGATATGGCGTCTGACGCCCGAATGAACCGACTGTTACAGGGCGACGTCGGCGCCGGTAAGACGCTGGTGGCCTTCATGGCGCTTCTGATCGCCGTTGAGGCAGGCGGGCAGGGCGTGATGATGGCCCCGACCGAAATTCTGGCACGCCAGCATCTGGAAGGGTTGCGCCCACTGGCCGAGCAGGCCGGAGTGGTTCTGGAACTGCTTACCGGACGTGATAAGGGCGCTGAGCGGCGTGCCAAGCTTGAGGCACTTAAACAAGGCGATATTCACATTCTGGTTGGCACACATGCAGTGTTTCAAAGTGATGTTGAATTCAAGGCGCTGAGATTGGCCATCGTCGACGAACAGCACCGGTTTGGCGTGCGGCAGAGAATGGAATTGTCGGAAAAAGGCAAGGGGGCCGATGTTCTGGTAATGACCGCCACTCCGATCCCACGTAGTCTTGCGCTGGCGCAATATGGCGACATGGATGTTTCGGTGCTGGATGAAAAGCCTCCGGGGCGAAAACCGATCAAAACGGCGATTGTCAACACACAGCGCATGGACGAAGTCATCGCCCACCTGCGGCGAGCGATTGATGAAGGGCGACAGTGTTACTGGGTGTGCCCTCTGGTCGACGAATCCGAAGTTTCGGACCTGACGGCGGCCGAGGAACGCTTCAAACGTTTGCGGGCCATTTTAGGCGAGGGAGTGGTGGGACTGGTTCACGGACAGATGCCACCCGCCGACAAAGACGCCGCGATGAGCGCGTTTCAGAACGGGCAAACAAAGGTCCTTGTTGCCACGACGGTGATCGAGGTCGGCGTGAACGTACCCAACGCAACGATCATGGTCATTGAACGGGCCGAGATCTTTGGGCTGGCGCAATTGCACCAGTTGCGGGGGCGCGTCGGGCGCGGGGATGCGGAATCCACTTGTTTGCTGATGTATCAACCACCGCTCAGCGAGGGAGGGCGCAAGCGGCTGGAGGTTCTGCGCGAGACAGAAGATGGCTTCCGAATCTCGGAAACTGACCTTGACATGCGAGGCGCGGGCGATCTGATCGGGACTGCGCAATCCGGGTTGCCAAAATTCCATATCGCGGACCTGGAACGTCAGGCAGGATTGATGGCCGTCGCCCAATCCGATGCGCGGGCGCTGCTAACGACCGATCCCAAACTGACCTCGGACAGGGGACGGGCCGCACGCGTACTGTTGTGGTTGATGAAACAGGATCAGGCGATCCGTTTGATTTCAGTGGGTTAGCTGTAATGTTCTCTAAGGTTCACAAATGTTCTCAAAAAGTTCTTTACCTGCGCTTGGAAATATGAGAACAAAAGGTCAACAAAGGATTAAAACTCTGACCGGAGGTGACCCTATGCTGACCCAGATCAAGACCGCTTTCAGCCGCGCGCAATCGACCATCCTGCAAGATGCCGTTGGCGTGTTGTCCTTGGTCGTGATGCTGATGGTGGCCCTTCACCTGCCAGTTGGTTTCTAAGCCTTTCTGCCTGCGATCTCGTGCCGAAATATCCGCGCTGTCATCCCCATTTCAGTCAAGGGTGACCTGCCTGTCCCAAACCCCTTGAGGGGCCATGCCTCGGCCCCGCGCGGTACACCGGACCCCACGCGAGACACGCAATACCTGCCGCCGCCCTTTCGCCCGGAAAGCGCGGCGGCTTTTTTTACAATTGGCCGGTTTTGAAGATTTCCAACAGTGCGGACAGGACTGAGTTGGCAGCAACCGAGGCCAAAATCATCCCCATTACACGGCTGATGATCGCCGCGCCTGAATGGCCGATCAGCCGAATGATGGGCTCGGCCAATAGCATCAGTACAAACGCAACCAGCAATACAGAAAGCATGACAAGCGCTGTGATACCCTGATCAGCGATACTGTAACGGTGGTTGTCGGTCAGGATAACGATTGCCAGCATCGCGCCAGGGGATGCCAGTGAAGGCACGGCCAGCGGGAATATCGCCGGGTTCTGCTGGTGATACGCGTCTTCACGATCTTCTTCGGCTTGCCGTTGTTCGACCTCTTGTTTGCTTTCACCAAAGATCATCGTCAGGGCAAACAGAAACAGGATAATGCCGCCAGCGACCTGAAACGAATTAAGCCCGATATCCAGCGCTTCGATCAGCACCTGACCAAATACAAGGAAAAACAGCAATACGGCAGCACTTATCACGGCTGCTAACAGCGCTGTCCGCCGCCGGCCTGCCGCGTCCAATCCCGCAGTAACGGCGATGAAAACGGGAATTGTTCCAATCGGGTCGATAACGACCCAAAGCGTCACGAAATGCTCGAGCAAATTATTCAAACCCATCCCTCCTGAAATCTTGGCAGAGGGTAAACGGGTTTCCGCCAAATAGCTATAATCAGGCGCAGTTTGCCTGTTCAGCCTTCGCCATGGCCTCAGCCGTGGCATCCAGTACCAGCAGGATCGACGCATGGCGGTTCTTATAATCCCGAGCGGGCATCAGCACCTCAAGCCCGTCAAAAGGTGCATCGGGTGCAGGACCGCCATTCTTGAGCATGGCCGCCAACTGATCGCGCGCAGCTTCGACCTGCGCCCGCGACGCGCCAATTATTGCATCCCCAACGACCGAGGCAGACGCTTGCCCCAAAGCACAGGCCTTGACGTCCTGACCAAAGGCACTGATCTGACCGTCGCGAACCTTGATGTCGACAGTTACAGTCGATCCGCATAAAGGTGAGCGTTTCTTGACGGTTGCGTCGGGATCTTCCAGTCGCTCAAGATGCGGAATATCCGCAGCCAGCGCCAGAATGCGCCCGGAATACAGCTTAATCAGATCGTTCTCGCCGCTCATGGCTTTCCCTCGTCGTGTGTTACCCATACATAGTGGCCAGCCCACCGGATGCAAAAGGTTTTTCAGATGTCCGACCCAGTCGTGTTTGACCCCTCTAAATTGAGATTTAATGCGGCGGGTCTGATCCCGGCGATTGCGCAGGATGAAGCATCAGGCGAGGTTCTGATGATGGCCTGGATGAACGTGCAGGCGGTTGAAAAGACCCTCGAAACCGGGCGGGTAACCTATTGGTCGCGCTCCCGGCAGGCCTTCTGGATCAAGGGCGAAACCTCGGGCCATGTGCAGGAACTGGTGGATTTCCGGATCGATTGCGACCGGGATTGTCTATTGGTTCTGGTCCGTCAAACCGGTGCAGCCTGCCATACCAACCGACGAACCTGTTTTTTTACCGCCGTTCGGGATGGGGTCGAGGCTGAACTGATGGCGCCAATGGAGTAGGGGTCAAAGCCCAACCATTCGGCGTATGTCGCCCGGGCTAGCCCCTTCGGCCCGGTATTTTGAGATCGCGCGGGCATCATCGCGTTTGGCCAGCCGTTTGCCTGCATCATCGCGGATCAGGTCGTGGTGGAAATACTCGGGTGTCGGCAGGTTCAGTAACACCTGCAACAGAACGTGGATGCGGGTCGCGTCAAACAAGTCCCGTCCCCGTACCACCTGTGTTATACCCTGAGCCGCGTCGTCAAGTACGACGGACAAATGATACGACGTCCCCATGTCACGGCGGGACAGAACAACATCACCTATGGTGGCAATCAACTCATCAGGCGAAAAGGTGACAATGCCGGTTTCGCCGCCCGGACCCGAACCCAGCTCAAGAAACTGATACCTGTCGGGGTTGCGGACCGCCTGACACGCCTTGACCACGTCCAATCGCAATGGGTCCTGAGTTGGACGAGGAAGTTCCGATAAATCTTTGCCAACAAACCTTTTTCGACAAGTCCCAGGGTAAACAAGCCCGTCGGGTCCAAGCATAGGTGCGCCTTCCTGCGGCGCACTGGTTGCAGCGGCGATATCTTTGCGATTACACGTGCATGGATACAAAAGACCCTGCGCCCATAGCTGATCCAGCGCCTTGTGGTAAAAGCCCAAACGATCCGATTGGCGCATCACGGGCTCCGGCCATGTCAGCCCCAACCATCTGAGGTCGTGGTAAATCTGATCCTCCCATAGCTGTCGCGAGCGGGATTGATCGATATCCTCAATTCGCAGCAGGAACCGGCCGCTTTCAGAAGCAGCCCGATCGCTGGCAACCAGCGCAGAATATGCGTGCCCAAGGTGAAGGGGGCCTGTTGGGGATGGCGCAAAGCGCGTTACGAGAGTCACGCTTTTTCTAATACATACACGTCAGAGTTAAGGTTGATACCGGGCAGGTGGGGGCCGTGTTCACGAAATAACAAACGTGCGGCCCCCATGTCGACCCAATCCGTCAGACGGCAGGTGAATTTATGGTCCGCCAACGCATGATCGTTCAGCGAAAAGCCAAGCAAACCACCCTTGGGCAACGCGTGCATCAACAAATCCAGTGTCTCGGGCGGGGCAGCACCTTTTCCGATCACTCCTATGGCAGTAATCATCGTGTACTCCCCACGCTTCAACGGCGCGGGCTTGGCGATATCGAATCCGGTCAGTGTTCGATAAACGCCCTTGCTGGCGGCTTCCTGAAGCATGTTCTCTGTTGGGTCCATCCCATCGATGACTTCAAAGCCAACAGCGCGCAGGGCAAGCCCCGACAACCCGGTGCCGCAGCCGTAGTCCAGAATTGGGGTCTGCGGCTTCGGTGCGAAAGACCACAAAGCCGCTGCTACACGGCCCGGCGTGGCGTAACCGTGTTCACCGACTTCCTTTTCATAGGTTGCAGCCCAGTTCTGATAGTGCGCTTCAGTCGCTTCAGGCGTGCCGAGGTTGTATGTGCTGTTCAGAAACGTGTCGTTCATTCCAGCATGCTAGGCCGAGTCCGCATTACGCGTCCAGTCAGCAATGTTCCAACCAGGTACTCCATTCAGCTTTGGCCCGGTCGGTATAGGCCTTGTACCGGTCTTTACGACCCCGACGCCCGCCTTTCAGGCCATCCACGGGGCGAAACAGGCCGAAATTCACGTTCATCGGCTGAAAGGTCTTGGCCTCGGCACCACCCGTAATGTGGTGAATCAAAGCACCCATTGCGCTGTCTTGCGGAACAGCGGGCAGGTCACGCCCCAAAATCTGAGCAGCGGCAAACCGACCAGCCAGCAACCCCATCGCGGCGCTTTCTACATAGCCTTCCACACCCGTGATCTGTCCAGCAAACCGAATGTTGGGTTTGGATTTCAACCGCATTTGCGAATCCAGAAGCGTGGGAGAGTTGATGAACGTATTGCGGTGAATGCCGCCCAACCGGGCAAAGCTGGCATTTTCCAACCCAGGGATCATACGGAACACGTCGGTCTGGGCGCCGTATTTCATCTTTGTCTGGAAACCCACGATGTTAAACAAGGTGCCCAATGCGTTATCGCGGCGCAACTGCACCACTGCATGTGGTTTCACGCCGGGCTCATGCGGGTTGGTCAGCCCGACCGGTTTCATCGGACCATGGCGCAGCGTTTCGCGACCGCGTTCGGCCATAACCTCGATGGGTAGACAGCCGTCGAAGTAACTTGCTGCCTCGCCTTCGTGAAATTCGGTTTTTTCTGCTGCCAGAAGCGCGTCTATGAAGGCCTCGTACTGATCCCGGTCCATCGGGCAGTTCAGATAGGCCGTCCGCTCTTCTTCGGTCTCGCCCTTGTCGTAGCGTGATTGCATCCACGCTTTGCTCATGTCGATGCTTTCGGCATAGACGATCGGTGCGATGGCGTCGAAAAAGGCAAGTGCGTCAGACCCTGTCTCGGCCTGGATGGACTGACCCAGCGCGGGCGACGTCAGGGGGCCGGTCGCAAATATCCACTGGCCATCGCTGGGCAGGGTCGTCACTTCTTCGTCGGTTACCGTCACGCGTGGGTGGGCGCGAAGTTTTGTGGTCACACTTTCTGCAAACGGGTCACGGTCCACAGCCAGCGCGCCACCGGCTGGCAGGCGGTGTTCATCGGCTGTTGTCATGATCAACCCATTGGCGGCACGCATTTCCCAATGCAGCAGACCCACTGCGTTCTGCTCATCATCATCCGAGCGGAACGAGTTCGAGCACACCATTTCCGCCAAATTGCCGGTCTGATGTGCAAAGGTGCCGATGGTCGGACGCATTTCGTGGATCACAACATCCACGCCCATTTCAGCAACTTGCCAGGCCGCCTCTGACCCGGCCATGCCGCCGCCTACAATATGCAAAACTTGTGTCATGCGATGCCACATAGGGCAGACCACAATCGGGCGCAACTGAGGCAAAGCGGTTTCACGAATTTTATAGAAGGGGTCTTGGGGTCGCCGCTGCGGGATTGTCAGCGCTGGTGAGAGAGACCAGCTGGAGGGACCTTCCGCCCACGGCGACCCAAAAGTGTCCTGAGGCCTTGGCCTCGACCCAGCTTTGCCACAGTGTCGCCCTTTTGGAAAGTGCAAAATTCAAAACAGTGGCGAAAAATGTGCAAAACAATTGCATTATTGGGACCAATTTGGGGGACGTTTTTCGATAAAGGCTGAAATGCCTTCTTCTGTATCCCGGTACAGCATGTTCTGCGCCATTACGTCACCGGCATAGGCATAAGCCTGATCCAGCGGCATAAGAAGCTGTTGATAAAACGCCTCTTTACCGATTTTGACAGCGGATCCCAGCTTGGAAGCAACCAGTTCTGCCAGCGCATTGGCTTCGTGTTCAAGACGCGTCTCGGGGACAACGCGGTTGACCAAACCCAAATTAGCCGCACGTTCGGCTGATATGAATTCACCAGTCGTCAGCATTTCAAATGCCTGCTTTCTGGGGATATTGCGGCTGAGGGCCACCATTGGTGTCGAGCAGAACAAACCGATATTGACGCCGTTCACCCCAAACCTTGTGCCTTCCGCGGCGACGGCCATGTCACAGGTGGCTACCAGCTGACACCCGGCGGCGGTTGCAATGCCGTGGACCTGTGCGATGACGGGCTGGGGTAGGGACTGGATCGACATCATCACTTTCGCGCAGCGCGAAAACAGGTCATTGAAATAAGCTTTGCCACCATCTTCGGACTGGCGTCCGGCCGTCATCTGTTTCAGGTCGTGCCCGGCGCAAAAAACCTTACCCTGACCCGCCAGGATCACAGCCCGGATCGACGTGTCTTCACGCAACGTGTCCAGTTCAGCCTGAAACGCCGACAGCATCTCGTCACTCAGCGCGTTCAGCCGCTCTGGGGCGTTCATTGTAAGCCGTGCAACAGCGCCGGTGTCGTTACGTTCCAGAATTGCCATCTTGCCCTCCGATCCCATGTTGGGCCAACTCTAGGTCGGTATGAGCAGGAGGGAAAGCATGGCTTTGGCAATGAACCGGGACGAACTGTCACAATACCTAAAGGAGGTTTTCCCGCAGGTGCATAAAGACTTTGTCGTCGAGGACCTGACCGAAGATACAATCACCATGCGCCTTGTTGTGAAGGATCAGCATCTGCGGCCGGGGGGTACGGTTTCGGGACCATCCATGTTTGGGCTGGCTGATGTTTGTGTATACGCGATGGTTCTGGCGCGAAAAGGGCGTCAATCCCTGGCGGTCACAACGAACAGTTCCCTGGATTTTCTACGCAAACCAGCAGGCAACACGGACATGATTGCTATATGTCGCCTGCTGAAACTGGGCCGGACTTTGGCCGTCGGTGACGTACTTATGTATTCCGATGGCGCGGAAGACCCTGTTGCCAGAGCGACGATGACCTATTCCCTTCCACCTGCAGGGTCCGCGGCCGCGAAATTCGGATAAAAAAGACCGGGGACAAGCCCCGGCCCAGGAAGAGGTCCCAATAATGGGACTGGGGATCAGTTAAATCTGCCAAAAATGGCGCTTTACCTCGCGGCGCGCATCATGGCGTGTCAGACCGACGTCTTTCAGCAAGCGGTCATCCAGATAACTAAGATTGACGCGGCTACGGCGACGACGCTCCCATTGAGTGACCGCTGCCGCAAACCGCACGGCCAGTGCAGCGGCCAGAGGCAGCCGGGGGCTGTCGGTCAGCAGCAGAAGGGCGGGGGTGTGCATTGTGCGTGTCATCTCGGAATTCCTTTCAATTGTATTGACACAAATCAGTTGTACTTGGTACACGTGACTGATACATTCGAAATTGTGTCAAAAGCAAAGGAAGAATTGTAATGGATACAATTTGGCCAGAGGCGCTACCGAAATCCAAAGGACCGAAATACACTCTGGTTGCTGACACAATTCGAGAAGCCATAGATAACAAATCTTTGGAAGTGGGCGTCAAACTTCCTCCGGTGCGCGAACTGGCGTATCGCCTGCAAATAACGCCTGGTACAGTCGCGCGCGCCTATACAATCCTGACAGATGAGGGGTTGTTACAAGCCGAAGTCGGGCGTGGTACATTTGTTGCGCCGCCAAAATCGCCCATTCTTGACGACGTTTGGGCGCGGCAACTGCATCTTCGGGACGACAAATACAATGCCAATGTAAGTCTGTTCAGCCCTAGGTTGGCAGATATGGGGCAGGTGTCCCTGATCCGTGAATGTCTGAAAAAAGTGTCGCAAGCCGATCCGGGTTTGTTTCTGAATTACCCGACGCGTGACGCGTACCAGCCCGTGCGACAGGCGGTTGTGGACTGGTTGTCAGACCTTCCGCTGGGCGCACTGACCCATGATGATATTGTGTTGACACATGGCGGCCAGAACGGGCTTTGCGTTGTGTTTCAGACGATCCTGCGCGGGCCCAAACCTGTCGTACTGGTCGAGGACCTGTCTTATGCCGGGTTCCGTCGCGCAGGCGAACTGATGCGCGCGGAAGTGGTCGGTGTGAAGATGGACAGATGGGGTGTCGATCCGGCAGCGTTAGAACATGTTCTGCGCCACACGACAGCGCAGGCCGTCTGCGTGTCGCCAGAAGTTCAAAACCCAACGGGCGCACACACACCGTTGGAGCGGAGGAAAGAGATCGTTGAGATTGCCCGTCGCTTTGATTTGCAGATCATTGAAGATGATTGCTATCGCATGGGCGATGCCCGAGAGCCCAGCTTTCGGGCACTGGCGCCTGAACGGGGATGGCATGTGTCATCAATCTCGAAGATTCTGACACCGGCATTGCGTGTGGGTTTTGCTATCGCCCCCAGAGAAAAAAGTGTGGATCTGCGCCGGTCCGCTGAATACGGATATTTCGGATTGGCCCAGCCCTTGGCGGAATTGACCCGCCTTCTGCTGTCCGATCCGCGTACGCGTCAGATCACCAAGGATGTGCGCACGCGGATGGGGGATTATTTACGCGTTGCCGTCAATACCCTGGGTGGGTTTGATCTGAACTGGGCCCCGGACGTTCCCTTTGTCTGGCTGAGCCTTCCGTCTGGCTGGCGGTCGGCTGCATTCAGTCGCGCGGCCGAGCGGGAAGGGATACAACTCCGATCCGCCGACGAGTTCGCGCTGCGCGATGGGCGCGCGCCGAACGCGGTACGTATTGCCATGAATGGTCATGTGTCACTGGAACGGTTCGAGGACGCGATGCAGCGCCTGCGTGTTCTATTGGACAATCCGCCTGAACAAATCAGCGTTTGAATATGGGGTAATATAATACCTATTTTCTAAGTATTTGGTTTTACGTGCATAAATAAGACTAATGCCGCTTGACCTGCGTGCAGGCACCTCATAAAACCCATCCATCGAATTCGGGCCGCTCCGCTGGGGCGGTCTTTCACATCAAACAGGACTATCCTGCCATGAAAACCTTTTCTGCAACACCTGCAGACATCGACAAGAAGTGGATCCTGATCGACGCTGAAGGCGTTGTTCTGGGCCGTCTTGCTTCGATCGTCGCCATGCGCCTGCGTGGCAAACACAAAGCGTCGTTTACTCCGAACATGGACATGGGCGACAATGTCATCGTGATCAACGCTGACAAAATCCAGATGACCGGCAAGAAGCGCGAAGAAAACTTCTACTGGCACACTGGCCACCCGGGCGGCATCAAGTCGCGCACCAAACAGCAGATCCTGGATGGCGCACACCCCGAGCGTGTTGTCTTCCAGGCCGTCAAGCGTATGCTGCCAGGCAACCGCCTGTCGCGCCAGCAGATGACCAACCTGCGTATCTATGCCGGTGCCGAGCACCCGCACGAGGCCCAGGCCCCCGAAGTTCTGGACGTCAAGTCCATGAACAAGAAAAACACCCGGAGCTAATGACCGATGGTTGATCAGATCAATACTCTCGAAGAGCTGAGCGCCGTCGCAGGCGTTGAAACCGTGGCCGAAGAAGTCATCGTACGTGAACCCGTACGTGACGAGCTGGGCCGCTCCTATGCCACTGGCAAGCGTAAAGATGCTGTTGCCCGCGTTTGGATCAAGCCGGGTTCCGGCAAAGTCACCGTAAACGGCAAAGATCAGGACGTCTATTTTGCACGCCCCGTTCTGCAGCTGATCCTGCGCCAGCCGTTCCAGGTTGCCGGCGTAGAAGGTGAATTCGACGTTGTTGCAACCGTCAAAGGCGGTGGCCTGACCGGTCAGGCCGGTGCGGTTAAGCACGGCATCTCGAAAGCGCTGCAACTCTATGATCCGAACCTGCGTGGCGCACTGAAAGCCGCTGGCTTCCTGACCCGCGACAGCCGCGTTGTGGAACGTAAGAAATTCGGTAAGCGCAAAGCCCGCCGTTCGTTCCAGTTCTCGAAGCGTTAATTCGCCGGGAATACCCAAAAGAAAGGGCTCGCACTTGCGAGCCCTTTTGCTTTGCGCGGGTCAGGGATTCATTCTTCGTAAACGAGTTTCCACGCACCGTTTTCAACAACGTTGACGAACACAGTATCCGCGCCCTGATGGTCTTCAGGACCATAGGTTATGTGGTTGCCAACCAGATCGTCCTGATAATCCAGCGTTTCCATCGCTGCGATGAAACTGTCCTGCGTCAGATCAGGGCCTGCGGCCTCCAACGCCTTAACCATCATTTCAGCCGCCGAATAACCCAGCATGGCAAATCCGACCGGATCTTCGCCTGTGGCTGCCTTGTATTCCTCGATAAATGCGGCCGGGGCAGGTTGATCCGCGCGTGCCCAAAGGTCCTGCCATGAGGCTGCCGCGTAGAATCCATCGGTCACGCCACCAGGAACCTGCGCCACGACCGTCAGGAAACTGGCTGATGTGCCGAGAAATTTCATATCGGTCAGGCCCATTTTCTTAGCGGTGCCCACGACAGTGATCGCCTGCCGCACCCCAAGCGCCATGGTGACGATATCACAACCCTCTTCCTTGAGCTTGCTCAGCGATCCAACGAAATCTGTCTCATCCGGTTTATGGGTGGTTTCTGATCCAAAAGTGAGCCCGGCTTCTTCGGCTCCGGCCTTGCTGCCTTCTAGAATTTCCTCACCAAAATCTGTCGGCAGGTACATGGTGCAGACCGTCTTTGAGCCAAACTCGCCAGCCAGATAGTTCACACCGACACGCGCCTGATCGAAATAGGTCGAGAAGGAGGTGAACTTGTTCCGCATGGGTTCCTGCAACATCTGACGCGCAGCTGTAAGAGGCGCTACGTTGGGAATGCCTTTGGGATCCAACAGCTTGAACCCTGCCATGTTCATCGGCGTGCCAAGCGATTGCAGCATGGCAAATACCTTGTCGCGATTGAGCAGTTTGTTATAGCCCTGCATCGCACGTGGCATCTGATAGCCGTTGTCTTCGACCACGTAACGAATTTTTCGCCCGTGCACGCCACCGGCTGCATTCACCCGATCAAAGACGACATTTGCACCTTTGGTTGCCGGAACACCCACTGCGGCGAATATCCCGCTCAGGTCGTTGACAGAACCAATGACAATCTCATCATCGGTCACGCCCTGTGTTTGCGCCCAACCAAGTGTTGCCGATGCTGTCAGCAGTGATGCAGCCGCCAGACTGTTGCGTAATTTCTTCATCTCTTTCCTCCCGTTAATCTTTTGGTCAAGTGTACATGTCTTCGATCAGATGCCCGTGTTTCTTTTCAACCAGTCCGCGTTTCAGCTTCATCGTCGCAGTCAGTTCGTCGTCTTCAGCGGTCAGCAGGACGTCGATCAGACGGAAATCCTTGATCTGTTCGACCCGCGCAAATTCTGCATTAACAGCGGCAATTTCCGAACTGATCAACTGCCTGATTTCCGGTGCCGCGCATAGCGAGGCAAAATTCGAGAAGGGGATTTTATGGCCCTGCGCGTATTTTTCGACATTTTCCTGATCAATCATGATCAGTGCCGTCAGAAATTTGCGCCTGTCCCCGATGATGATTGCGTCCGCGACATAATGACTGAACTTAAGGCGGCTTTCGATCTCGGCTGGGGTGATGTTCTTACCACCTGCGGTGATGATGATATCCTTCAGGCGGCCCGTGATGGTGACATAGCCATCCTTATCTATTGACCCCATATCCCCGGTACGCAGCCAGCCATCGGCGGTGAAGGTTTCTGCTGTCTTCGCGTTGTTGCGCCAGTATCCCTGAAAAATGTTCAGGCCCTTTAGTTGGATTTCGCCATCGTCCGAGATGCGAATGTCGCACCCTTCGACAACTTTGCCTATGGTTCCGATCTTATTGCTGTCTGTGGTGTTGAGCGTGGCGAGGCCCGAAGTTTCGGTCATCCCGAACCCTTCCACCAACGGCACGCCGATGGACCAGTACCATTTTAGCAGATCGGTCGAGATTGGCGCGGCGCCTGTTCCGCCTCGTCGCAGTTTGTCCAGACCCAACATTCGGCGCAGGTTTTTCAAAACCAGCTGATCCCAGAACCAGAATCTGGTGGTGACGCCGGATGGAACTGGTTGGCCTGCGCTCAGATATCCGGCACGGCGCGCACCAGTTTTTAATGCCAGGCCGAATGCCAGCCGCCCCAAAGGCGTGGCTTCCTGTGTCAGGATCTGGACGTGTGAGTAGATCTTTTCCCAAACCCTTGGCACCGCTGTGAAGGTTGAGGGCGAAACCTCCTGAAGGTTCGCGAAAACAGTTTCAGGGCTTTCGGCAAAATTGACAGTGCAGCGGGCCGCCAAGGGGAAATAGACCGAAACATCGCGTTCCAGAATGTGACACAGAGGCAGGAAACACAGCTGTTCATCGCTGGGCAGCGCTGGCAGCACCCGTGCAGCGGATTCGATGGCGGCCAGGATGTTTTCATGGCTAAGCATTGCGCCTTTCGGCTGACCGGTTGTACCCGACGTATAGACCAGCAAGGCAATGTCCTGCGGTTTGGCCAATGCGATTTCCGCTTCAAAGCGCCTGGGCTCGGCCAGTTCCGCCTCTTGGCCCAAGGAGAACAACTCGTCGATCATCATGCAGCGCGGATGGTTCAGGTCATGCAGCCCTTCGTCCTCGAGGATGATCACCTTGATCAGATCGGGAACCTCGGTCTCAATTCCCAGAAACTTGTCCAGATGCTCTTCGTCCTCGACAATCAGAAACCTGCTGCCGCTGTCGTTGATCAGGTATTGCAACTGACTGGCGGAATCTGTGGTGTAGACGCCGGAAGCGATACCGCCAACGCCCTGAATGCCCATGTCGAGCCATGCCCATTCCTTGCGGTCCTCGGACAGGATTGAGACCACATCGCCGCGTTCCAGTCCCAGCTTGCGCAAGGCCAGCCCTATCCATTTGGCATGCTGCCAGTAATCGGCCCAGGAATAGGATTTCCAGATACCCAGGTCTTTTTCGCGATGCGCCGTTCGGCTGCCCAGTTCAGCACATCGGCTTTGGAACAACTCTGCAATGGTGATGCAGCCATCAACGCGTACCGGGCGCTGCCCTGCCGTTGCGTTGAACTGAACGCCGTTTATCATGACCTGAGGGGGTAGGGGCGTGGCGTCCATCCGTCTTACCTCCACGTCTTTTTCCGCTTCCAGCGGCGGCTTTCGCGCGCGCCTTCTTCCTGTTTTCCAAGATAAAAGCTCTGAATATCCTCGGATTGCAAAAGCGCGTCCGCGGCACCGTCCATGACGATGCGACCCACCTCCATGACATAGCCATGATGTGCCAGTTCCAACGCCGCATTGGCATTCTGTTCAACCAGCAACATTGTCATGTTCTGTTCTTCGTTCAGACGTTTGAGAATGCCGAAGATCTCTTGCACCAGCAGAGGAGACAGTCCCAGAGACGGTTCATCCAGCAACATGATACGAGGCCGGGCCATCAATCCGCGCCCTATGGCCAGCATCTGTTGCTGTCCGCCCGAAAGGGTTCCGGCCTCTTGCGACCGACGGTTTTTCAGAATCGGAAAATAACGGAAGACCAGCTCACGATCCTGTTCGATCTGGTCTTTGTCTTTGCGGGTGTAGGCGCCGAGACTTAGGTTTTCATCAACCGTCAGCAGTGGAAAAACTTCGCGCCCTTCCGGGATGTGAACCACCCCGCGCTGGACAACCTTGTGCGGTTCCCAGCCCTGAATGTCGCCGCCATCAAAGGTGATTGTTCCCTTTTCCGGGTCCATCACGCCAGAGATGGTTTTCATCAATGTGGTCTTGCCCGCGCCGTTTGCGCCAAGGATCGACACGATTTTTCCTTCGTGAACATCCAGCGAAACGCCCCGAATGGCCATAATGGGGCCATAAAAACTTTCGATATTACGGACTTGCAAGATCGGGGCGTTCATGAGGCTTTCCCCAGATATGCCTCGATCACGGCTGGATGCGATTGCACGTCTGCCGGAGACCCGAGGGCCAGCTTTGCCCCATCTGCCATGGCCAGGACCCGGTCGGACACGCCCGATACCAATCCCATGTCGTGTTCGACCATCAGCACGGTAATTCCCATTTGGCGCCGGATATCGTCGATCCACCAGCGCATATCGGTCGTCTCTTCCACCGACAGTCCCGAGGCTGGTTCATCCATCAACAGCAGCTTGGGATCGGTCGCCAGGGCACGTGCAACTTCGACCACTTTGCGTACGCCATAAGGCAGCCCTGAAATCATCTTGTCGCGATAGGCCTGCAGGTCGAGGAAATCGATGATCTGTTCGACTTTTTCCCGGTTCTCCAACTCTTGCCGTCGGACCGCAGGGGTGAACAAAAGTTCTGAAATCAGGTTCGTTGTCCGATGCCTGTGTCTTCCGACCAGTAGATTTTGCAGGACAGTTGCGTGTTCAAACAGCTCGATATTCTGGAACGTCCGCGCCACCCCAAAGGCAGCCACGCCAGACGGTTTAACCTGAAGCAGATCGTGACCATCAAAACGGATCGACCCTGAAAACGGTTCGTAAAAGCGCGAGATCAGATTGAAGACCGTCGATTTGCCCGCGCCATTCGGCCCGACTATGGCAAAGACTTCGCCCTGCTGAACCTCGAAGGACAAATTGTCCACGGCTGTCAGACCACCAAATTTCAGGGTAACGTTTTCAAATTCCAGCAAGCTCATCTCAGACGCTCCGTCTTGAGATAGGATTTCTGCCGTTTGAACATGTCCTTGCGATAGAAAGGAAACAGTTCGAACCAGGTGCGGATTTTCAGCCAACGGCCATAGATGCCCATGGGTTCGAAAAGGATGAATGCAATCAGAATCATGCCAAAGATGCCGAACTCCAGCCCCGGAATGGCAACGGTGTTTCCGCCGATGATCGCGCCGACATATTCCTTTGAAATCGATAGAAACTGCGGCAAAAACCCGATGACAATCGCGCCCAGAAACGCACCATGGATCGAGCCCAGCCCGCCTATAACGATCATCATCAGCAATTGGATCGAGATCAGGACGCTGAAGGTTTCGTTATTAAACGCACCGGCAAACAGCCCCATCAACGCGCCGGCCCAACCTGTAACCGCACAGGACAGGGCAAATGAAATCATCTTTGTTCGCGCGATATCGATACCCATTGCCTGTGCCGAAACCTCGGAGTCGCGCACGGCGATGAAACTGCGTCCCAAAGGGGCACGCAGCAGGTTTACGTAACCCAACGTGACCAGAATGGTGACAGACAGAACCAGCCAGAAAAAAAGATCAGGCGTCCCCCAGCGATCAACCGTAAGTCCAAAGACCTCGACCCCGCCGATATATTTACCCGCGACACCACCAGTGATCGGCTCGGACAGAACAATGATGTCATCCATCAGGATGGACAGCGCCATTGTAAAGATCGCCAGGTAGATACCATGAAGCCTCAGGGCAGGGACTGCGACGGTCACGCCCGCGATCCCGGTCAGAATTCCGGCCAGCGGAAACGCGACCAGAAAAGGCACGCCTGCCTCAATCAGGGCCACGTTGGCGTAACAGCCGAAGGCCAGAAAGGCCGCATGGCCCAGACTGACTTGCCCTGTATGTCCGGTCAGGACCATCAGACCCAGACCGGCAATGGCCCAGATCAGAACGTTTGTCAGTTCACCCAGATAGAAATCGTCCAGCACGAGAGGCGCAGCCGCGACGACAAAAAGAAGAAGCAGATATAGGCGCAACTGGAACCCGTCTTTCCAGGGGCGGATATCCTGCATGTAATCGGTTTTGAAAACGATCCGCATGGCTCAGACTTTCTTGACCCGGACCTGACTGAACAGCCCGTTTGGTCGGAAGATCAGGACGGCAAGCAGCAAAGCGTATGGCGCGACCTGGCTGTAGCCTGCCGCGATGTACCGGCTGGCGAATGGCTCGATAACGCCTACAATCAGCCCTCCGGCCAATGCACCCGGCAAACTGCCGAACCCGCCGATAACGGCGGCGGCAAACGCCTTGATACCCAGCAATCCGGTTGTCGGATCCACAGCACCTTTTGCAGCAAAGAGAATTCCGGCAATTCCCGCAACACTTCCGGCCAGAGCCCAGACCCATCCCTGAACACGCCTGACGGGAATGCCCATGTAATATGCTGCCAGCTGGTTTTGCGAGGCGCCCTGCATCGCCAGCCCCATTTTGGTGCGGCTAAAGAAAACATAGAGTGCCCATGTCAGCAGCACCGTGACGACGATTATCGCGACATCTTCCATCCCCAGAACAAGACCGCCCATACGCACTTCTTTGCCCGCAAGCGGGTTTTGCAGCGTTTGCGGCTCGTGCCCCCAGATCAAACCGGCAATGAAACGGATCACAAAGCCCAAAGCAATGGTCAGTATGACAACGGCGGTCTGGCTTTCACCAAACAGGCGGCGAATGATCAGGCGATCCAGAAGATAACCGAGCGCGGCCATTATTCCCAATGATACCGGCAGAGCGAGCCAGAACGGCAACCCCATATATTCGGTATTTGTCAGGCCGATGGTCACAAATGCGCCCAGCATCATGAAATCGCCCTGCGCAAAGTTAACCGCTTCGGAAGCCTTGTAGATCAGAACAAAGCCAAGCGCGATCAGGCCGTAGACACACCCGTTCGCCAGCCCGCTAATCAGCAGCTGCGCGTTATCCACACTGTCCTCCCTCCACCGGTGTTCCAGCGTCTTGTTCCGCCCGCGTATATCCTCCGGTAACGCAGGTGAGTTCTACTATGGGGTGATAATCACCTTTCCGTCACTCTTTTTCAGCGCGTCAGCCAGATTCGGCACAAGATTTTCAAGCGTAAGGTGTTCGGAAACATCCGTTTTCCAGCGACCATCGGCAAAGCGGGCCTGAACTTCGGCCACAACCCGCACCTGGTCAGCGGGCGGCGTCGACATCATCCATTGCGTCAGCCAGAAACCTTCGATCCGTTTGCCCATGAAGATCAGCTGACCTGTCTGAGAAAGCGTTGGCGCTTGGGTCGAAAGTTTGCCGTAGCTGACCCAGCGCGCCCGGTTTGGCATGGTGCAGAACAGTTTCTCGGACAGTTGATCCGTCACCGCATCAAGGAAGACCCGAGGTTTCAGCGTGGCGCTTATCGCGGCAAACTTCTCGACGACTTCAGGATCGGACGTCACAAGCACTTCGGCTGCTCCAAGACTTTTCAGCATTTCGACTGTCTCGGCCCGGCGCACCAGCGCGATGGGTTTCAACCCCAGATCACGCCCGAGGCTGCACATCAGTTTTCCCAACTGGCTGGACGCAGCGGATATCACAAATGCATCGCCGTCTTCCCTTGCCATGTCCACCATCGCCATCGCGGTAAGCGGGTTGACGATTTGCGCGGCCCCGTCATCATCTGAAATATCCGGACGCAAGGGGATGCACATTTGCATCTGCGTCACTATGTATTCCGCCCAGGCACCGGATCCAGCGGCCACGAAAGCGACACGCAGCCCCTTCAGCGCCTCGGCACCTTTTCCGGTTGCAACGACGTCGCCACAGCCTTCGAATCCGGCCGCGGCACCTTTGACACGCGGCTGGCCATATTCACCCTTGATAAAGTGGAGGTCGGACGGATTGACCGACGACGCGCGCAGGCGGATCAATACCTGACCGGGGCCGGGATTGGGAACGGGCAGTTCCGCTGCTTCAAGCCAATCAGCCGCATCCTCGATGACTGGTCCGGTCGAAGTGTCCGAGTACCCGCCGTGTTTCAGGATAGCAGCTTTCATTGTTTTGGGCAGGTCAGTCATGGGATCATCCTCTAGATGGCGTGTTCAAAGCGCACACCTGTCTAAACAGGAAACTGCCGACTGGTGACATTGAGCGCGGATATCGTGTCGGAGCAGCCAATCAAATGCCGCACACTGGGTCAATTCAGAGAAACGATAACGTAAGGGCACGCCCGAAAAATAGGCGTGAGGGGTAGGGGCCGGGAACGGGCTACCGGCCCCTTCTTTGTTATTGCTGCGTCAACAGCGCGGTCAGTTCCTGAATCTTCAAGGCGATGGTTTCAGGCGACTCTTTAATGTCATCTACGATCTTGCTCGCCTGTTCTTTCAGATCCGTGGCCAATGTGCTGTCCTGAATCGAGGTCATGATGCCTTCATAGTCGAAATTGGTGGGATCCAGCTTGCCTTCCTGAATCCAGGAGTTCAGCAATTCCTGTCCCTGACCCGCCAGCGCCGCCACCTGATCACCGGCTTGCTGTGCTGCCTCGGATGCTTGTTCCGCGACAGAAGAAGCCGCCTCGCTGGCTTGATCGGCAACCGACGACGCGGCTTCCTGAGCCTGTTCGGTCAAGGATGAAGCTGCCTCGCTGGCCTGTTCTGTTGCGTCTTCAAGCGCGTCAGTCGCAGCTTCCTGAGCGGTTGCCGCGGCATCAGCCACTGCATCGCCCGCCTCCTGCGTTGCGGATTGCACTTGTTCAGCCGGGGTTTGTTCGGACTGGTTGAGATAGTAGTAACCACCAACACCGACAGCGGCGATGATGAGGAGGATGAGAATACGCGACATGTGTGTCTCCTTTGGAAAATGTGTCGCCGGGATGCGTTAAATGTAGCGGATATACAAAGGGGAATTCCTGTGAATTCTCAGCAGAATAGAGGTTTGAGCCGGGCTACGCTGATTGCACTCGAATTCACGGCAAGAACACGCCGGGTGACCTAAGCCACTACAGTTTCTGACAACGGACCACTTGCAATTTGTTGAGAACCCAAATCACACCGGAAGACGTTTTCTAACGGCTTTCGATATTGGAATTGTGGCGGAGAGACAGGGATTCGAACCCTGGGTGGGCTTGCACCCACAACGGTTTTCGAGACCGCCCCGTTCGACCACTCCGGCACCTCTCCGCGGGGGTCTGTGAGGGGGGGATTTAGTCAGGAACGAACGGGGGTGCAAGCAGAAAATTCCGGAAATCGTGAATGCCGGGATTTTCCGTTGCCTGCCAGCGTAAAACACCTACTCTGATTGCTATGACACAGTTTGCACACCGCATCGCCATTTGGTTTCTCGCCCCGTTTCTGGCACTTGTTCTAGTTCCTCTGGAGCTTTCCGCAGCGAACCGAGATCGGATCGAGGCCTTTCTGACCACAACCGGGTTTGACGTGGCTCTTGAAAGCATCGCCCTGAGCTCACGATCCGCGCCGCAGATGTTGGGTGTTGACCCAGAGGGGTTCGGCTCGGACTGGACCCGTTTGACGGACGAGGTTTTTGAAGTCGATGCAATGCACGACACCGCTGTTTCCATTCTGGAGCAGACCCTAAGCGACGAGGCCCTGGCACACGCTGTCGAGTTTTACGCGTCTGATCTGGGGCAACGTCTGGTCGAGGCCGAGAATGCCTCTCACATGCAAGAAGACGATGACGTCAAGCAATTGGCAGGTCAAAGGATTATCTCTGACCTGATCAAGAGCGGTTCGAAACGGGTCGAAAGTTTTAAACGCATGAACAACGCGATTGATTCCACAGGCACGGCACTGCGTGCCTTGCAGGAAATTCAGGTGCGTTTCCTTCTGGCGGCCAGCGCATCGGGGGTCATCGAGCTGCAGTTGGGCGGGGATGAACTGCGCGAATTGATGAAGCAAAATGAACCGGCAATGCGCCAGTCGCTGCAACTGTCTAATCTGGCCGGTGCGGCTTACACCTATCAAGGTTTTTCCGACGCTGATGTGGATACATATGTTGACGCGCTGGAACAGCCGCTGATGCAGGAAGTCTACGAGCTGTTGAACGCCATCCAATATGAGATCATGGCCATGAGGTTCGAGGTTCTTGCCGCACGGATGTCCGAATTGCACCCGGCACAGGACATTTGATGCAGCGCGTAGTTCTGGCATTTGTGGTCGCTCTGAGTTGGGCACTGCCGCTGTATGCCGATGGAAAAGTCGACCGACTGGCAAAAGCCATGCGTCTGACGCAGGTGATGGAAATCCTTGTTCACGAGGGGCAGGGCCATCGCGAGACTCTTGATGATACCTTTTTGGACAACAAGGGAGGCGCTTATTTCGAGGCGCAGGTCAATCGCATCTACGATCCCCTTTGGATGCGGAAACATCTGACGGACGCCTTCGTGGCGGGCATGTCCGATGTTCAGCTTGATCAGGCCATCTTGTTTTTTGAAAGCGATCTTGGCCAGACCATCGTAACACTGGAAAATTCGGCCCGGCGCGCCATGTCGGATCAGGCAATCGAAGACATGGCCCGAGAAGCCTATAAATCCGCAGAACGCAGCACCGCTCAGTTCGCTTTGGTCAAGGAATATATCGAGGCAAATAACCTGATTGAAAAGAATGTTCAGGGGGCATTGACGTCAGACTACAGCTTCTTTCGGGGTCTTGATGTTGATGCGCAGACCGACGATCAGGAACTGCTGGCCGAGCTTTTGTTGCAGAAGGACAGTCGGAGCGAGGACACCGAAGAGTGGCTTTTCTCGTTTCTCCTTATGGCCTACCGCCCGTTGGACGAGGCTCAGATGCGCGAAAATATCGCGTTTTCCAGAACCGAAACGGGACGGGCCCTGAATGACGCCGTGTTTGACGGCTTTGACCGCATGTTCAATGATATTTCCTATCGCCTGGGGCAGGCGGTTGCACAGGCGCTGAGGGCGTCCGATCTTTAACGCCGCTTTGGTGTTGACTTTTACCTGCATTCTATGGATAAGCGCGCATCCCGGCCGGTTTTCCGCGCCGGGTATCGTTATTATTTGGCCTGCATGACATTGTCAGGGGTCATTCACACAGCCCGAAAAGGGCGCGCTGTTCGAGGTGGCATTCAAGTTTCTTGGGGCCAAAACACCCGCAAAGGGGACCACAGAACGCGGGTTAGAAAAGGAAAAACGCATGTTTGCGGTCCTCAAGACTGGCGGCAAGCAGTACAAGGTTCAGGCGGGCGATATCCTCCGCGTTGAAAAGCTGGCTGCCGACGCAGGTGAAAAAGTTCAATTCAACGATGTTCTGATGCTGGGCGGTGACGCTCCGGTTGTTGGCGCACCATTCGTTGCAGGCGCAGGCGTTCAGGCCGAAGTGATCGAACAGATCAAAGGTGACAAGGTCATCAAGTTCGTCAAGCGCCGTCGTAAGCACAGCTCGAAACGTACCGTTGGCCACCGTCAGAAACTGACACTGGTCAAAATCACCGACATTCTGGCGTCGGGCGCTGACAAATCGGGCATCAAAGCTGCAACCGGTTCAGCTCCGGCTGGCGAAGCGGTACCTGCTGCAAAGCCTGCCAAGAAAGCAGTAGCCAAGGCTGAAGCACCCGCTGCTGCCGCTGCTGACGATCTGACCCAACTGAACGGTGTCGGCCCTGCCGCCGCCAAGAAGCTGGTTGAGGCCGGTATCGCGAGCTTTGCCGCTCTGGCCGCCTTGTCGGATGAGCAGATTGCTGCTATCGAAACGGTCAAAGTGAAACCCGAATGGGTTGAGCAAGCCAAAGAATTGGCTAAAGGCTAAGGAGAGAGAGAATGGCACATAAAAAAGCTGGCGGTTCCTCCCGTAACGGTCGCGACTCAGCTGGTCGTCGCCTTGGCGTAAAACTGTATGGTGGCCAGGCCGCTATCGCAGGCAACATCATCGTGCGTCAGCGCGGCACCAAGTTCTGGCCGGGCGAAGGCGTAGGCATTGGCAAAGATCACACCATCTTTGCAACTGTCGATGGCGCCGTGAAGTTCCACAAGGGACTTAAAAACCGCACCTTTATTTCGGTCCTGCCAGTGGCGGAGGCCGCAGAGTAAGCCGAGACCCAGAAGGTTTAAGAAAATTCATGGGGGACCGGCACAAAGTGCCGGTCCCCTTTCTCGTTTTAACGCAGTCGTGATCGAAAGAACCAATGACAGTCGCAACCACCAGTTTCCTGATATTTGCCGCCTCTCAGGTCGGCACGCCAGGGCCGGCCAACATGGTCCTGCTGGGAACAGGTGCGCGCTATGGGTTTCGCGCCGCATTGCCTTTTGTGGCCGGTGTCGTGCTTGGCAAGCAGCTGATTATCTGGCCCGTGGGCTTTGGCCTGCTGCAACTGGCGGAACAGGTTCCGACAGTCTTCGCGGCGCTGAAATATGCTTCGGCTGCATATATTTGCTGGCTGGCGTGGAAGATCGCGAATTTGCGATTGTCGCGCGAAAATGCGGTCGGTGATGTTCCGGGATTCTGGGCGGGGTTGATCGTGCATCCGCTGAACCCAAAAGCCTGGGCCATGATTGTTGCGGGTTTTACCGGCTTTGTCGCGGCGGGGACGTCCAGCTTTGATGCAACGCTCACGATCGCTCTTAGTTTGTTGATCTGCCAGATCGTTTTGCACCCGATCTGGACTTTTGCCGGGGATAGAATCGCGCATGCGGTTGAAGGTCGCCCGGCGGAAAAATATCTGATGTGGACGTTGGCGGGTCTTACGGTCGCGTCCGTACTATTCGTGTTGTTCGGAGGAGGAACACACCAATGAAGCTTGAGACAATAATTAATCAGCCGGTCATTGAAACCGAGCGGTTCGATCTACGCCCCCTGCGCCGGTCGGACATGGGCCTTATCGAGCATTATGCAGGTGATGAGCGCGTGGCCCGGATGACCACCAGTATCGCACATCCACTGGCCCCCGGATCGATCGAAGCCTTTGTAACCCGTTCGATGGCTGACAACCGGGATGAAGACGTCTGGGTCATGGATGCCACCAAGGACGGAGGTCCGGAACTGATCGGTGTGATTTCGCTGAAACGGCTTGATCGGAATCAGTCTGAAGTCGGCTATTGGGTCGCGCCGATCTATTGGAACACGGGCATTGCCTCGATGGCTGTCGAAGCACTTGTTAACGCCAACCCGCTGGAGAACGCGACGATGTTCGCCAGTGTGTTTCAGGATAATCCGGCCTCGGCCCGGGTCCTGACCCATTGCGGGTTCCAGTATCTGGGCGATGCGGAAAGCTATTCGGTGGCGCGCGATGCGAATGTGCCCACCTGGACATACAGTAAAAAACTCTGACTTGTGGCCGATGGGGCCTTTGCAGTAGGGGACACACATGAAATTTCTCGATCTCGCAAAGGTCTACATCCGGTCCGGGGCCGGCGGTAGCGGCTGCGTCAGCTTCAGACGCGAAAAGTTTATAGAATACGGCGGCCCCGATGGCGGGGACGGCGGCAAAGGCGGGTCTGTCTGGGCCGAAGTTGTGGATGGGCTAAACACCCTGATCGACTTCCGCTATCAGCAGCACTTCTTCGCCAAAAACGGGCAACCGGGCCGGGGGCAGCAACGCACCGGCAAGGATGGGGACGATATCGTTCTGCGTGTGCCGGTTGGCACTGAAATCCTGGACGAAGACGAAGAAACCGTCATCTGCGACCTGACCGAAGTCGGGCAACGTGTTCTGCTGGCCAAGGGCGGCAATGGCGGGTTTGGCAACCTGCATTTCAAATCTGCCACAAATCAGGCCCCGCGCCGCGCCAATTCGGGGCAGGCGGGGATTGACCGCACAATCTGGCTGCGGCTCAAGCTGATCGCCGATGTGGGTCTTTTGGGTATGCCGAATGCAGGCAAGTCGACCTTTCTGGCGGCCACGTCGAATGCGCGGCCCAAGATTGCCGACTATCCGTTTACCACGCTGCACCCCAATCTTGGCGTTGTCGGCGTGGACAACGTCGAATTTGTTGTGGCCGATATCCCGGGCCTGATCGAAGGTGCTCATGAAGGCCGTGGCATTGGTGACCGTTTTCTGGGTCACGTGGAACGCTGTGCCGTGTTGTTGCATCTGGTCGACGGCACCTCTGCGACGGTCGCCGATGATTACCGCACGATCATTCACGAGTTGGAAGCCTATGGCGGCGAGCTGGCTGAAAAGCCCAGGATCACTGTTCTGAACAAGATCGACGCGCTGGATGACGAAGAACGTGCCCTTGCCGTCGCAGAGCTTGAGGAGGCCGTGGGCGGCCCCGTCATGACGATGTCCGGTGTGGCGCATCTGGGTGTAACCGAAGTTCTGCGGGCGCTGCGCAGCCAGATTGACGACAACCGTGTGCGTCAGAAACCCGCTGAGGAGGCACAGCCTTGGCAACCCTGACCTCGGCACGCCGTCTGGTGGTAAAAATCGGGTCGGCTTTGCTGGTTGATCGCGACACTGGCCTGCTGCGGTCTGACTGGCTGCTGTCGTTGGCGCAAGATGTTTCCTGGCTCAAGGGGCAGGGGAAAGATGTGATCCTTGTTTCATCCGGTTCGATTGCACTTGGCCGCGGAGTATTGGGCCTGCCGATGGCGGCACTGCCTTTGGAACAGTCGCAGGCTGCTGCTGCGGTTGGGCAAATCCGGCTTGCACGCGCCTACGAAGAGGCGTTGGCACCCCATGGGATCACTACAGCGCAGGTTCTGGTGACGCTTGAAGACAGCGAAGATCGCCGCAGGTATCTGAACTCGCGCGCGACCTTGGAAACTCTGCTGGGGTTAGGCGTCGTACCGATCGTCAATGAAAACGACACGGTTGCAACGGACGAAATCCGTTATGGCGACAATGACCGCCTGGCCGCGCAAATCGCCGTGACAGTAGGGGCCGACCAACTGATTCTGCTGTCGGATGTGGATGGTTTCTATTCCGGTAATCCAAAAGAAGATTCCTCCGCGACGCGCTTCGAGACAATCGACAGGATCACACCCGAGATTGAAGCCATGGCTGGTGATGCGGGATCGGGCCTATCCAAAGGTGGGATGAAGACAAAGCTGTTGGCGGCCAAGATGGCAACCGCTGGTGGTTGCGCCATGGCAATTACTGAAGGGTCGGTTCTGAACCCTTTGAAAATGCTCGAAAACGGTGCCAATTCCACATGGTTTACTGCGACATTGGATCCACATGCAGCCCGCAAACGCTGGATTTCGGCAATGAAACCTCGGGGTGAGATCACAGTGGACGAGGGGGCGGCCAAGGCACTGGCCAATGGCAAAAGCCTGCTACCTGCCGGGATTGTGGAAGTGACCGGAGATTTCGGTCGTGGCGATCCTGTCGCCATCCTTGATCTGGAGTCCCGTCGTCTGGCTCAGGGGATCAGCCGGTATACGGCGCAGGAAGCCGATGCGATCAAGGGGCGTAAGTCTTCTGAGATTGAAGCGACGCTGGGCTATCCAGGCCGCGCAGCCCTCATCCACCGGGACGACCTGGCCCTTTAACTTTCAATAAGATGATCTGAAAGGCACGCGATATGAAAGACTTCGACAGCATTCCTGCTCTGATGGAAGATCTTGGGAAACGTGCCAAAGCCGCTTCGCGTGAACTGGCTTTCGCAACAGCTGAACGAAAGCACGCAGCGCTGATTGCAGCCGCAGATGCGGTTTGGGCCAATCGGGCACGGATCATCGAAGCCAATCAAAAAGATCTGGAATTCGGCCGCGACAAGGGTCTGAGCCCCGCAATGATGGATCGCCTGATGCTTGATGAGGCGCGTATTCAGGGCATGGTCGACGGGCTGAGAACCGTCGCAGATCAGGCCGACCCGGTGGGTGAGGTTCTGTCAGAATGGAATATGCCCACGGGCCTTAACATCCAACGCGTCCGGACACCGTTAGGGGTTATTGGCGTGATCTACGAAAGCCGACCCAACGTGACTGCGGATGCCGGGGCGCTGTGTCTGAAATCGGGCAATGCGGTAATCCTGCGCGGCGGATCCGAGAGCTTTCATTCCTCAGCCGCGATCCATGCCTGTCTGGTCGAAGGGCTGAAGGCCGCGAACCTGCCCGAAGACGCCATCCAACTGGTGCCCACACGCGACCGCGCTGCAGTGCAGGAGTTGCTGACGCTGACCGACTATGTCGACGTCATCGTTCCACGCGGTGGCAAGGGACTGGTGGGCCTTGTACAACGAGAGGCCCGTGTGCCGGTCTTTGCTCATCTCGAAGGCATCGTGCACATTTATGTCGACAAGGCTGCTGATCCGCAGAAAACGCTGGAAGTGGTACTGAATGCCAAGACCCGCCGCACTGGTATTTGCGGAGCCGCTGAATGCTTGCTGGTTCATCAGGATATCGCCGACACACTGGGGCGTGACGTCGTTGCGGCACTGGTCCAGTCAGGTGTCGAGGTTCACGCCGATGGTGTTCTCGCTGGAGAGAGTACAGTTGCTGCTACGGCGGATGACTGGGGAAAAGAGTTCCTCGACAACGTGATCGCTGCGAAGCCCGTTGCCGATATCGACGCTGCGATTGCTCATATTCAGCAATACGGCTCAAACCACACTGATTGCATCATGACCGAGGATGACGCAGCAGCAGCCCGTTTCTTTGAGCGTCTCGACAGCGCAATCCTGATGCATAATGCCTCGACCCAGTTTGCGGATGGCGGTGAATTTGGCATGGGGGCAGAAATCGGAATCGCGACGGGCAAGATGCACGCGCGCGGGCCGGTCGGGGCGGCGCAATTGACCAGTTTCAAATATCTCGTACGCGGGAACGGAACGATCCGGGCTTAAAACCGAAGTGACACGCGGGTTGCCGAGGTTTCAACGGCAATCCGCCGACCCATCGCAGCCGCCGTTTTAGGCAGCAACGCGAATTGAACGTGCGCGGGCGTGATTTTGGTGGGAAAACGACCTGTCACGACGTTCTTCCAAAGATCAGCATCGACATTCAACCTGTCTGCAACCCCGGTCACGATCCAATTGTTGCCCTGATTAACGATCTCGACCGCGCCGCCAAGCGGCATGGCGCTTTCACAGCACATAAGCGCCAGAAAGGCCAGTTTGACCTGATTACGGGGCACTGGCCCGGTCAGGTTCCAATTGACCCGTATCCGCCCCGCACGCTCGATATCTTTCAGCAGTTCGGTTACTTCGGCCCGACCAAGCGGGTGATCACTGCTCGAGCCAAAGGCAACACGGAAAAAGCGAATACGTGCCCCGGCACTTCCGACGCTGCCCGAGATCAGCTCCATCTCGGGCCCCTGAACGGAGCCCACCATATCCAACAGCTCAAGCCCGTTGGTGATCGCCCCGATCGGGCTGATCAGATCATGGCAAATCCGCGAACCGATCAATTCGGCCAGGTTGACGTTGCTCTCGCCCATGCGTACCTCCGACTGTATCTGCCGCACGTCCCGGAGGCCCCTATGACAGACATGAATGCTATACTTGCACCGGGCATGTTCGTCCGCCACCCGGATTTTCCCGAATGGGGCGTCGGACAGGTTCAGTCCAACATTGCAGGCAAGATCACCGTGAACTTTCGCGAGCAGGGGAAAGTGGTGATCGACGGTACGCGCATCGCCCTGATGCCGGTCTTTGATCCGTGAAAGTGGTTTAGGAAATGTTAACAGCGCTGACCGAAGCGGGGCTTGTTGCCTTTGGCCGAATAACTGCGGTATCAGCAGCCAATAGAACACGGATCACCCCATATGCCGGATACTGGCCCTTCTTTCACCGTAAAACTGGCCGAGACCGAAGCCGACCTGCAAGCAGCTCAACGCCTGCGCTATGACGTCTTCGTGCGTGAGTTGGGGGGCGGCGGAGAGATGGTTGATCACGATGCTGGCCTCGAGAAAGACCGTTTCGACCCGTATTTCGATCATATGTTGGCGTATGATGATCACACCGGCGAAATTATTGGCGTCTACAGGATGTTACCGGGCGAACGTGCTGCGGAACTGGGGCAATTCTATTCCGAAGATGAATATGATCTGACCGTTCTCAAGAACAGTGGGCGCAAACTGTTGGAGTTGGGACGGTCGTGCCTGCATCCCGACTACCGTGGGGGTACGGCAATGTACCACCTGTGGAACGGTTTGGCCGCTTATGTAGCGGAACGTGAAATTGAAGTCTTGTTCGGCGTTGCGAGTTTTCACGGAACAAACGTGGCCACATTGGCGCAACCCTTGTCGATGCTTCACCACAACCATCTGGCTCCGCCAGAGTTGCGCGTACGGGCGCAGCCCGATGTTTTTCAGTCGATGGACCTTGTGAAACCAGAGGCTTTGGACCGCCGCGCCGCCATGGTTCAGGTGCCAGCATTGATCAAAGCCTACCTGCGCTTGGGTGGTTTCGTGGGCGAGGGTGCCTTTATCGACCACACCTTCAACACAACGGATGTTTGCCTGATCCTCGACACGACGCGCATGAATGAACGGCAGCGTCGAATTTATGGCGGGGCGTGACGCTGTGAACGACCCGCTCTGGAATAGTGAAGACGCGCCCGACCCGATCGAGCTGGGCTTTATTGGATGGGTTCTGGCCATTCTGCGTGGAGTACCGCTAGCGGCCCTTGTCTTTGGTGGCCTGATCATCCTTCTGACTGTTCGCTTGATAGAGTATCCGTTTTTCGGCGTCCGGCGACCTGTCACGCCGTTCATCACGCAGTTTGTCTGCCGCAACGCGTTTCGAATTCTTGGCATCGGGTTTCGCACATCAGGCGCGCTGATGAAAGAGAGGGGGGCAGTGGTGGCAAACCACACATCCTGGCTGGATATTTTTGCTCTGAACGCGCGCAAGAGGGTCTATTTTGTTTCCAAGGCAGAAGTCGCCAAATGGCCCGGTATCGGCTGGCTGGCCCGTGCGACCGGAACCCTGTTCATCGAACGGGATCGCAAGAAAGCCAAGGAACAAACCAAACTTTTTGAAACCCGCCTGAAGGTGGGTCACAAACTGTTGTTCTTCCCCGAAGGCACCTCAACAGATGGACTTCGAATTTTACCTTTTAAAACAACGCTTTTCGCTGCGTTCTTCGCGGATGAATTGCGTGATTTCATGTATATCCAACCCGTTTCCGTGGTGTTTCACGCGCCCAAAGGCCAGCCAAAACGCTTTTATGGCTGGTGGGGGGATATGGAGTTCGGGCCGCATTTGCTGAAGACCCTTGGCGCACGTCGGCAAGGAACTGTTGAACTAATCTATCATGCGCCAGCGCGGGTCAGCGACTTTGAAAACCGCAAGGCTCTGGCCGCCCATTGTGAAGACGCTGTCAGGCATGCGCACGCATTGGCGCAGCTTGAAAAATAAGGCCGATTGGGCCTTGCGTAGTGCGCAAACCTGCCTTATACGCGCGCCATTCAAACCCGCAGGCGGGGTTTGGCCTTTTTGAGGGAGACATCCTCATCAAGACCGCCGGTTGGAGCGTCCGCTTCTTTCACCCCCGCCCAGGCGTAAACCGGAAAAGGAAAATAGCATGGCTCTTCCCGAGTTCACCATGCGTCAGCTGCTGGAAGCTGGCGTTCACTTTGGTCACCAGACACAGCGTTGGAACCCCCGCATGGGCCCGTTCATCTACGGCTCGCGCAATGGTATTCACATCATGGACCTGACCCAGACCGTTCCGATGCTGGATCAGGCGTTGCAGGCTGTTCGTGACACCGTCGCAAAGGGTGGCCGCATTCTGTTTGTTGGTACCAAGCGTCAGGCCGCTGGCCCGATCGCTGAAGCGGCTGAAAAGTCGGCTCAGTACTACATGAACCACCGTTGGCTGGGCGGCACGCTGACCAACTGGAAAACCGTTTCCCAGTCGATCAACCGTCTGAACCAGATCGACGAAGCCATGGAATCGGGCGCAGAAGGCCTGACCAAGAAAGAGCGTCTGGGCATGGAACGTGACCAGGGCAAACTTCAGGCGTCGCTAGGTGGTATCCGCGAAATGGGCGGCGTTCCGGACCTGCTGTTCGTCATCGACGTCAAGAAAGAAGCATTGGCCATCGCAGAAGCCAACAAACTGGGTATTCCGGTTGTGGCTGTTGTCGACACCAACTGCTCGCCCGACGGCGTTGACTACATCATCCCCGGCAACGACGACGCAGCACGCGCAATCGCTCTGTACTGCGATCTGGTCGCACGCGCCGCTCTGGACGGCATGACCGCACAGATGGGCGCAGCAGGCGTAGACCTAGGCGCATTCGAAGAAGCTCCGGTTGAAGAAGCTCTTGCGGAAGAAGCCGCAGAAGCTCCTGCCGAAGCGTAAGCTGCCCGTCACGTAAATGACATATGGGGCAGGGTATGACCTGCCCCAATTCCGTTTGAATTGAGGAGAGCCAAAAGATGGCAATCACAGCAGCAATGGTTAAAGAACTGCGCGACTCGACCGGCGCAGGCATGATGGACGCAAAAAAAGCGCTGACCGAAACCGGCGGCAACATGGACGACGCCGTTGACTGGCTGCGCACCAAAGGCCTGGCCAAAGCGGCCAAGAAATCGGGCCGTACCGCAGCAGAGGGTCTGGTTGCTGTTCACGTCAGCGGTGGCAACGGTGTTGCTGTCGAAGTGAACTCGGAAACCGATTTCGTTGCGAAAAACGCTGAGTTTCAGGAAATGGTCGGCAAGATCGCAAACGCGGCTGAAGGCGTGGACGGTATTGACACGCTGATGGCGGCTGATCTGGGCGGCAAAAGCGTTGCCGATACCCTGACCGACAAGATCGCCACCATTGGCGAAAACATGTCGGTGCGCCGAATGGCCAAACTGTCTGGCGACACTGTTGTGTCTTATGTGCACAACGCTGCGACCAACGGCATGGGCAAAATCGGTGTGCTGGTTGCACTGTCGGGTGGTGATGAGGCTATCGGCAAGCAGGTTGCGATGCACATCGCCGCTGTGAACCCGGCTGCCCTATCTGAGGCCGACATGGACCCGGCAATTGTCGAGAAGGAGAAGCAGGTTCAGATGGACATCGCCCGCGAATCCGGCAAGCCGGAGCAGGTGATCGAGAAGATGATCGAAGGCCGCATGAAGAAATTCGTCGCCGAATCGACATTGCTGAGCCAGCAATTCGTTGTGAACCCTGATCTGACCGTTGAAGCCGCTGCAAAAGAAGCAGGCGCAACCATCACCGGCTTCGTTCGCTTGGAGGTTGGCGAAGGCATCGTTGTGGAAAAAGAAGACTTCGCTGCCGAAGTCGCAAAAGCCGCTCAGGGCTAAAGAACGGCTCCGACTGGGGCCTTGCTGAACAAAATTAAAGGGTTACGCATTGCGTAGCCCTTTTTGTTAGTGGCACATCATAGAATTCGCAAAGAAGTGAAGGATTGGAGGGCCCCGCATGATGGGGATGGTCGAGGCCCCCCAAAATTCCGACACAGGTACGCGGACGAATAGGCGCCCCCTTGTCAGAGTGATTGGAGAGCTTTGAAATCGCAAAGATCCAATCGAATGTTCCCTGGCTAAAGCCACCACTCACGGAACACTCTCACTTTGCAACTTTTAGGTTAGATTTGAAAAGTAGTGATTTCCTTACCTAGGGTAAACTGACGCTGGATGGCGTCACAAAAACACTCCTAAACTTCCATAATGAACATCTGATTATGCAAAGATGCCTTTAAAACAGCCTGAGCCGTCGTTTCGACCGACAACGCCTCACGGGCGAGTCGAAGATGCTTTTCGACAGTTGCCGCTGTCAGGCCCATCAGCAGTGCTATGTCCTGCGTGGTTTTGCCGTCACCGACCCATTGCAAAGCCTCGCGCTGACGCTTTGTCAGGGCCCGGTTCGGAGGGTTGAAAGGCAAGGTCAGGATCTTCAGATGCGCAACGTTGTTCATCAAAAGAATGTCTTCGCCGTGCTCCTGCCAGATTGCGTCAATGTCTTCCTGGCTCATCCCTTCCTTGGCGGACAAGGAAATCGCCCCTTTGGAGCGCACCGAGACTGAGTTGAAGCTGATGGTGTAACCAGAAACAACACCCATGGACTTGTTGAACTCGAAAACCTCGCGCTCTTTATCGGTCATCGACCCGCGAGAGTGCATGTCCAGCAACATTCTCCAGCTGGCGGCGCCTTCATTGTCCAGCGCCCATTTCAACATGGGGGCGTGAAAATATAAACCGTCCTTGATGAAACCGTCCACATAGGCGCGGTTATGATTGGTCAGGATGACAAAATCCTCTGGATCGCCCAATGAGGTTGCCGTCCTGTATTGCGTATGGCCGTAGATTAAACGATCAAGCCCGTATTCCGCCATTTGTCGGCAATGCGCATCCCACAGGTCTTCCAGGGTTTTGGCATAGCTGACAAATCGCAGATACTCCCTGAGGGTCATGCCGTATCACCTGCTTTCAGATGGGCGGCCAGTGCGTCCAGTGCAAGAACATAACCTTGGGCGCCAAAACCACAGATCTGCCCCAGAGCGACAGGCGCGATATAGGACTTGTGACGGAATGCTTCCCTTGCATGGATGTTGGATAGGTGAACTTCGACAACCGGCAGTTCAACTGACGCGATGGCATCCATCAGCGCAACCGACGTGTGTGTGAACGCCCCCGCATTGATCACAAGGCCATCCTGCACACCGCGTGCGCCGTGGATCGCATCAATTAACACACCCTCATGGTTGGATTGCAGATGCGAGACTTCTAGGCCAATGGACGCGCCATGGCGCTGGCACTCCTCCTCGATCATCTTCAGAGTGGTGCTGCCGTAAACCTCGGGCTGCCGTGTGCCAAGCAGGTTGAGGTTTGGGCCATTCAATACCAAAACGTTGTGCATGTCTTCACGATCCCCATTAATGGTACATAGACGCCTTGAGGTTGGGTTGTCTACCTGCCTTTGCCGGATCGAGTACAGTCGAAAAACCGGTGTGGGAATCGGGCCGCCATTTTGTTCCCGGCCTCAATTTTCCTCCATGGTGACAACGATTTTTCCCAGAACGGATCGTTGCGACAATTGTTCAAGCGCCTCGTGCGCGCGGGCAAGCGGGAACCGGGCGCTAATCCGCGGTTTGATTTTCCCGGCTGTGTTCAGATCGAACAGGTTCTTGACGTTGTCAGCATGGCCGATCGGGTCGCGGAATACTGACGCGCCCCAAAACACACCAACGATCTGACATCCTTTCAAAAGGGCCAGATTCAAGGGAATCCGCGGAATGCCCGCTGGGAAACCGACGACAAGGTAACGACCGTTCCAAGCCATGCTGCGCAGGGACGGTTCGGCCAGCGCACCCCCAACGGCGTCGTAGACGACGTCAACGCCGTCAGAACCTGCGAGTTTCTTAACTTCGGTTGAGAAGGCTCTTTGTGCATCCCTGTCCATGTCGCGCGGGTAAATCACCACGTCATCGGCACCAATCTGGCTACAGAATTCGGCCTTTTTAGGTGATGAAACGGCTGCGATCACCCTGGCACCCATGGCTTTGCCCAGTTCAATGGCGGCTGACCCCACACCTCCGGCGGCACCCAGTACCAACAGGGTTTCACCGGGTTGAATCTCCGCCCGATCCTTCAACGCGTGGTAGGACGTGCCGTAGGTGAAAATGAAACAGGCGGCATCTTCATAGGGCATCGCATCAGGAATTCGGATTGCAGTGTCCGCCTTGAGTGTGACATGGGTCGAAAACCCACCATGCCCGGTTAGGGCCAAAACACGGTCGCCTGGCTTAAATCCATTGACGCCTTCGCCCACAGCCAGAACTTCACCCGCAATTTCACCGCCCGGAGCAAAGGGCCGTGGCGGCTTCATCTGGTACAGATCGCGGATAATCAACGTGTCCGGAAAATTCACGCCCGCTGCTTTCACACCGATCAAAAGCTGACCTTTGCCCGGTTTCGGGTCGGGTAGGGTCGTAAGCTCCAGGGTTTCGGGACCACCCGGTGCGACGCTGAGTAATGCTTGCATACCGCCTCTGATCTGCCTGTACTTTGTGTCGAGGAAGTTTTGGTGCAGCATGGTTTTTTGTCAACGCTACGGTCCAACGCCTGCCGCAACGGCAAGAGGAACGCAATATGTATCACGATGAACTGGTGCCAAAGAAACTGAGGAGCACAAAATGACCCCCGACACCCTCTTTTCGCTTCACGGCAAAACCGCTTTGGTAACAGGTGGAGCGACAGGTATTGGCCGCATGGCAGCCGAGGCGCTGGTACGGGCCGGCGCGCGCGTGCTCATTGCCTCAAGAAAAGGAGACGCCTGTGCCACGGTCGCCGCAGAACTGAACGCGCTGGACGCGCCGGGCAGCGCCGAAGGCTTTGCCTGTGACATTGGCAGCGCAGCCGGTATAGGCAAGCTGGTCTCTGACATTCACGCGCGTACGGACAAACTGGACATCCTGATGAACAACTCGGGGGTGTCCTGGGGTGCCCCTTTGGGGCAGTTTCCCTACGATGCATGGGAAAAGGTCATGTCTGTCAACGTGACAGGGATATTTGAACTAACCCAGCGGCTTTTGCCAATGCTAATGAAATCAGGCACCGCCGAAGACCCGGCGCGCATTGTCAATGTGGGGTCAGTCATGGGTGAAGTCCCTATGGGCGATGGGGCCTACAGCTATTCGGCCTCAAAGGCTGCGGTTTTGCATCTGACCAGGGTCTTGGCCAAGGAACTTTCACCGCACCACATCACGGTGAACGCACTCGCTCCGGGGCCGTTTGTGTCGCGCATGACGGCCTTTGCGACAGCCGATGAGGATACCAGAGAACGGGTTGGCAAGTCTGTACCTCTGGGTCGCGTCGGACGGGACGAGGATATCGCAGGCTGTATGTTGTTCCTGTGCGGTCGCGGCGGCAGCTATGTGACAGGCGCAGTGATCCCGGTTTCGGGTGGGATCAACGTTGTGACCGCCGGAAACATCTTTGCCGAGGCCCTGTGACGGGAAGACAGCCAATGAAAACCGAAACCAATCTGGATCTGGCGGCAGTAGATACGTATCTGAGCGCGCATCTTTCCGGCTACAACGGGCCATTGGAGGCGAGGAAATTTGATGTCGGGCAATCCAACCCGACGTTTGAGTTACGCACACCAGAGAAAGCCTATGTGCTGCGCCGAAAGCCCGCCGGCGTATTGCTGAAATCGGCACATGCCGTTGATCGCGAATTTCGGGTTCAAAGCGCCCTTGCCGGAAGCGAGGTTCCGGTGCCCAAGATGTATCTGTTGTGTGAAGACGACAGCGTCATCGGCTCGGCCTTCTATGTGATGGAACGCTTGCAGGGCAGGGTGTTTCCCGACCCAACCCTGCCCAAAGAAAGCAACGAAACTCGCGCCGCCATCATTGACGAAATGAACAGAGTTCTTGCCCAATTGCACATGGTGGATATCGATGCCGTTGGCCTGTCTGACTATGGGCCGATTGGCAACTATTACGAGCGTCAGATCGCACGCTGGACCAAGCAATACCGCGCGTCCGAGACCTCGGCCATTGCGGATATGGATGCGCTGGCTTCAGCGCTAGAGACCTCGGTACCGGCCGATGACGGGCAGTGCACGCTGGTGCATGGGGATTACCGCATCGACAACCTGATGTTTGCGCCGAACCGGGCGGAATGTATCGGAGTGCTGGATTGGGAACTGTCGACGATCGGTCACCCTTATGCGGATCTGGCCGCAGTAATCATGCAATGGCAGTTGCCGCCGGGAAAACAGGGCCGGGGGCTGGCGGGTGTGGATCGAAAGAGCCTGGGCCTGCCCAGCGATGAGGCATTCATTGCCCAATACTGCAAACGTCGAGGCCTGGATGGCATAGACAATTTCGGCTTTTATCTGGGCTTCAATTTCTTTCGTATGGCGGGCATTCTACAGGGTGTCTACAAACGCGCGCTGGATGGGAATGCGTCAGACCCCGACCGCGCAAAGGCTTTTGGCGCATATGTTCCTATATTCGCCCAGCACGGCCTGAAAGCTCTTGAGTCCACATTAGAGTGACGACCTATCAAGCTGTTTTTATGTCACTATCTTGCCTTGAAAGCTCAACTTCAAGGTTTGGCAGACTGTTCTTTCCAAAAAACAATTCGGCCCCGGTGAACATGCTGGGAACCCCAAACACGCCACGCCGAACCGACGATTTAGTTTTCTCTTTCAGTTTCAGTTTAACGTCGGGACTTGTCATGGCTTCGCGAATTTTGCGAACGGGCAAGTCGTTTTCGTTCAGAATATCCGTTAGGACACCGATCTCGTCCGCCTTCTGACCATGTACCCAAATAGCATCAAAAATCGCGTTTATATATTTGACTTCCCAAGGTTTTCCATTAGCAAAACACGCGCCTCGCATGGCAAGTTTGGTATTGATCGGAAAATGCGGGCTCATATGAAAGCTCAGCCCACGACGGCGGGCAAACCTATGCAGATCATGCGTCAAATAGGCCGTTTTCTGGCGGTTTTCGGAATATGCCTGAAACGGGCTTTGGTTATGCGTCGCTTTGAACACCGCAGGCAACAGGACAGGAACATAAGTAATGCTTACGTCATAGCGCTCGGCAAGATCGGGGAGCATTTTATAGGCGAGAAACGCGTTCGGGCTGCAAAAATCGTAAATAAAATCTATGGTCCGCGTCATAGGGTTCCTCCGTTTCGGTCCCTTGAAATCTTGTTCATTGAACTTCAGGCGAATCTGCGTCGAAATCAGTCTAACATTTCATTGTGAGGCACGCTGAGGAAGCCTGATCACGAATTTCTCTGCAACACGCAGCTTTTTGCTGTTATTTCAGGTCACAAGCCTAAACAGTCACTGCTTAACACCGAACGGAAATATCTAAATGTCCCACAGGCAATCCATGTTTGATCAAACCCGGCTGGATCGGCTTAGCCATTGGATGGAGAGCTATGTTGAGCAGCGCAAATATGCCGGATCATCCTTTTTGCTGCGCCACAAAGGGGACGAAGCCTTTTTTCATGCCAGTGGTGTCAGCAGTCTGGAGACTGGCCGGCCATTCCAACGCGACACGCTGGTGCGCATTTATTCCATGACCAAACCGGTCACATCAGTCGCGTTGATGACATTGGTCGAACGTGGACTTGTTCACCTGAACGCGCCTGTTTCTGAACTTCTACCTGAATTCAAAGATATGCACGCGCTGGTACCGGGGGCGGAGAGACTGGATCAGACCGAGGCTGCACCGTCTCCCACTCTGCATCAGTTACTGACGCATACCAGTGGGTTAAGCTATCCGTTCAACCCCGGGCTTTTACCCCATACGATGGATGAACGGGACCTTATTTTCAAACCCAATCAGGGACTTCTGGAACACCTTGTGCGCGATCTGGCAGGGCTGCCACTGGCGTTCCAACCCGGTGCACGCTGGGAATACTCGGTCGGTATTGACGTGCTGGGTCGTGTGATCGAGGTGGTCTCGGGCCAGTCATTGGAGCAGTTCTTTCGAACCGAAATCCTTGAACCACTCAACATGCGAGAAACAGGTTTTTCCGTACCCGTTGGGGTAGGGGATCGTTTCGCATCGCTCTACACCCCATTGGCTGGCGACGCGATGGCGCTGAATTCCGCGGATCACGGCAGCGAAAGCCTGAGGCTGTTTGATTCCCACATAGTATCCCCGTTCGAAAACACGACGACCTTTTCCGGCGGTGGTGGTCTGATCTCGACAATCGATGATTATGCCAAATTCGCGGACATGCTTCGAAACCGGGGGGCCGGGAACGGGTGCCGCATACTTGGTCCGAAAACAGTTGATTTCATGATGCGCAATCACCTTCCCGGCGACATTGCGTCAATGGGCCCGCAGAGTTTTGCAGAGCAACCGATGGAAGGAATGGGCTTTGGGCTGGCCGGTGCGGTTGTTCTGAATCCCGGTCTGGTAAGGGTTCCCGGCTCTATCGGGGATTTCAGTTGGGGTGGAATGGCGTCGACCTATTTCTGGATTGACTGGCAGAATGACCTGACGGCGATTTTCTTTACCCAATTGTCCCCGTCAAGTTCGTACCCATCCCGTGCCGAACTCAAGGCGCTGGTCCATGCCGCCATGATTGAATGATTTCTTCTGTACTGATACCCGGTGCCGGACGACACAACTTGCGAGCAGACGATGACCGAAGCGGAACGTATCTTACTGGATCTTCTGGATATTGAACGGCTTGAGGTCGATCTGTTTCGCGGGACGGGGTCGGGCGGTGAAACGCCAACACGCATATTTGGCGGGCAGGTCATTGCGCAAGCGCTGGCTGCGGCATATCGAACTGTAGAAGAACGGTTGTGTCATTCGCTGCACGCCTATTTCATTCGCCCGGGCGATCCTGAGAAACCCGTTATTTATCAAGTTGATCGAGCGCGAGACGGAGGTTCTTTCACAACCCGCCGCGTGGTTGCAATTCAGCATGGAAAACAAATCCTGAACATGTCGGCGTCCTTTCATGTCCGGGACGAAGGCTGGGACCATCAGCATCCGATGCCCGTCGTGAACGCACCAAAAACGTACCCGTCCCGATCTGAATTGCGTAAAACATACGTTGAACGTGTTCCCGAAAGGTTGAGGGGCGAATTGCTGCGCGAACGCCCGATCGAGGTCCGGGAAGTCGATCATCTGGACCCATTCACACCGAAAGTCTCTGATGATCGAAACCAGACCTGGTTTCGTATGCCCGCTGCCGCTTCGGTCGATGCCAGAACGCAGCACTTACTGCTGGCTTATGCGTCTGACATGAACCTGATGTCCTCTGGATTGCGGCCTCACGGTCTGAGCTGGTTTAGCGGAGAGTTCAACGGCGCAAGTCTGGACCACGCGCTATGGTTTCACGCGCCGGTGAATTTTCAGAACTGGCATCTGTACGTGATGGATTCGCCGTGGACGGGGCAGGGACGCAGCTTTAACCGTGGATCGATCTATTCCGAGGACGGTTCCCTTGTTGCATCTGTTGCACAGGAAGGATTGATGCGCAGAGTTCGCGCGCAACCTTAAGTGTTGTCGCTAAATCTCTGATTTAACTTCTGCATTCCACTTAGCCACCGGTCATAGTCAGCCGCCTTGAACTGCAAATAGTCAGCGACTTGTGGATGAGGTAGAACTAAAAACTGTTCATTTCGAATAGCTTGTACGCAGGAGTCAGCCACATCGCTGGGCTCGAGCATTCCATCAATCGAAGCTACTGAAATTTCATGTCCTTCGGTCATTCTTGAACGCACAGCCTGCGGACACAAGACCGAGACTTTCAATCCTTCAGCGCCATATGTCAGCGAAAGCCATTCGGCAAATCCTACAGCGGCGTGTTTAGTAACCCCATACGGGGCTGCACCAGGTTGGTTCAGCAAACCTGCCGCAGACGCAGTTATCATAATATATCCGCCGCCGCGACGAACCATGCGTGGAACCAGATGGCGGGCAGTCCAAACATGGGACATTACATTGATCTTCCAGATCCGATCCCAATCTTCGTCCGCAACATCGATACCACCAAGCGTCAGAATTCCGGCATTTGCGCAAAACAGGTCAATTGGACCGACAGTTTCTTCTACAAAATCAATGAGATTCTTGATCTGCGCTTCGCTGGAAACGTCGCAGGGATACGCCTGACCACCGGTTTGTTCCGCAACCAATTTAGCACCAGCGATATCGACATCCGAGCAAACAACACGTGCTCCTTCATGGGAAAACCGTTCTGCAAGACCACGACCAATGCCTTGGGCAGCGCCGGTGATAACGACAGTTTTGTTCTCAAGCTCCATGCGTATTCCGGGCAGGTTCGTTACAGTGTTTTCAAAGTGTTGGCTTGCGTTCCGTATTACAAGTCCTACTATTTTACCATAATACCAATTATACGTAATATGACACGGCGGAGAATTACTCAGATACAACCCCAATCAGTGATCAAACAAATTCGACCAAAACAAGTCTGATGCGTGTTATCCCAATGCGTAACCAGCACCGCGGACTGTGCGAACAGGATCAACCCCGCCATGTTGCGTCAAGGCTTTGCGCAAGCGTCCAATATGAACATCAACCGTACGCGTATCGACATAGATGTCGCGTCCCCAGACCCGATCCAGCAATTGTTCACGGCTCCAGACCCTGCCCGGCTTTTCCATGAACGTGCTGAGAAGCCGGAACTCGGTTGGGCCCAGTTTCAAGGGCTTGCTGTCGCGGCTGACCTTGTGGGTTTCCGAATCCAGAATGATGTCTTCATATTGCAGTCGCAAGCCAACAGTTGCCGGTCGAACGCGGCGCAGTTGTGTTCGAACACGCGCCATCAGTTCGACGATCGAATATGGCTTGACCACGTAATCGTCGGCACCGGTTTCAAGCCCGCGAACCTTGTCTACCTCTTCTGATCTGGCCGACAGCATGATTATCGGGATAGAACGTGTGTCCGGACGGCTTTTGAGTCGGCGGCAAACCTCAATCCCGCTAAGGTTGGGCATCATCCAGTCCAGAACGATGATATCCGGGCAGTCTTCGTCGACCAGCAACATAGCTTCGTCACCGTTGGCTGCTTTTGAGACGCGAAAACCCTCGGCTTCAAGGTTGTAGGCCAGCACCTCGCGTTGGGCCAACTCATCCTCGACCACCAATACTGTCGGTTGATCTGCGGACATCTGAAGCGTCTCCTACGCTGTTTGCGACGTTATGTCGGCCTTGGGCCGAGCCTCGGTCGGGCGGTCGCCTGTGACCAGATACACCACCTGCTCGGCAATCGAGGTTACATGGTCGCCCATACGTTCGATGTTCTTGGCGATGAAATGCAGGTGCATACAGGCGGAAATATTGCGCGGATCCTCGGCCATGAAGGTCAGGAGCTCGCGGAACAGGCCGTTATACATCTGGTCGACCTCTTCATCGCGGTTGATGACGTCGGTGGCCAATTCCGCGTCGCGCTGAATATATGCGTCCAGCGCGTCGCGCAGCATACGTTCGACCTCGCGCGCCATGCGGCGCAAGGCAGCGGCGCTGCCGCTGATCTCGCCCGCATTGGCAAGAACGGTCGTACGCTTGGCGATGTTCTTCGCATAATCACCAATCCGCTCGAGGTTGCCGGATACCTTCAGGACCGAAAGAACCAAACGCAGGTCACTGGCCGTGGGCGCGCGCAAGGCAATCAGACGCGCGGTTTCCTCATCAATCAGATCTTCCAAGGCGTCGATGGCCTTGTCACCTTGCCGCACATCCTGGGCCAGCTCAACGTCACGGCTTTCTAGAGAGCGCGCCGCGCTCATGATAGCGGCCTCAACCAGACCGCCCATCTTCATGATATGCGCCTGGATTGTTTCGAGGTCGCGGTCAAAAGCAGATGCAATATGTTGTTCGCTCATTGTTTGATACCTGTGTTTAGCCGATACGGCCTGTAATGTAGCTTTCCGTGCGCGGATCGACCGGGTTAGTAAAAATCTGCCCGGTTTCACCGAATTCGACCAGATTTCCCAGGTGGAAGAAGGCCGTTTTCTGGCTGACGCGCGCGGCCTGCTGCATCGAATGGGTGACGATCACAACCGAATATCGGGAACGCAATTCGTCGATCAACTCTTCGACCTGTGCGGTTGCAATCGGGTCCAGCGCCGAGCACGGCTCGTCCATCAACAGGACTTCCGGTTCGGTTGCCACGGCTCGCGCGATACACAAACGCTGCTGCTGCCCCCCTGAAAGGCCCGTGCCAGGCGCATCCAGACGGTCCTTGACTTCATCCCAGATCGCGCCTCGGCGCAGGGATTTCTCAACGATTTCATCAAGTTCCGCCTTATTCTTCGCCAAGCCGTGGATGCGCGGACCGTAGGCCACGTTGTCGTAGATCGACTTGGGGAACGGGTTCGGTTTTTGAAACACCATACCCACTTTGGCGCGCAACTGTACGGGGTCGACCCGCTTGTCATAGATGTCTTCGCCGTCCAAAAGGATATCACCTTCGACACGGCAGATATCGATGGTGTCGTTCATCCGGTTCAGACACCGCAGGAAGGTCGATTTTCCACAACCCGAAGGGCCGATAAAGGCCGTGACGGTCTTGTCTTCGATCTCAACACTCACGTCCTTGATGGCGTGGGTATCACCGTAATAAACCTGAACCTTCTTCGCGTTGATCTTGATGTCTTTGGAGTCCACGGTTCTCTCCACTCGTGTCATGTCGTTCATTATTGCCCCCAATTACCAGCGGCGTTCAAAGCGGCGGCGCAGGATGATAGCGATGATATTCATGGTCAGCAGGAACATCAAAAGGATGATGATTCCGCCCCAGGCCTTTTCGTAGAACCCGACATCAGCGCGTGCGGCCCAAGTGTAAATCTGGGCGGGCATTGCCGAGTTCGGCTCGGTAAAGCCGGCAAGGAACCCGTCGGGATATCCCCGCGCCACAAAGCCTACCATGCCGATCAGCAACAACGGTGCAGTTTCACCCAAGGCTTGTGCCAGACCGATGATGGTGCCGGTCAGAATGCCCGGCGCGGCCAAAGGCAGCACGTGGTGGAACACAGCCTGCATTTTCGAGGCCCCTACCCCCAACGCTGCATCACGGATCGACGGTGGAACCGCTTTCAGCGAGGCGCGGGTCGAGATGATGATCGTCGGCAATGTCATGAGGGTCAGAACCAGACCACCTACCAGCGGTGCCGATTGTGGCAGGTGCATGAACTGGATGAACACGGCCAGACCCAGAATACCGAACACAATCGACGGCACGGCTGCAAGGTTCGAGATGTTCACTTCAATCAGGTCGGTGAACCTGTTCTGCGGGGCGAATTCTTCAAGATAGATCGACGCTGCCACACCAATGGGCAGTGACAGGCCCAAAACCACCAGCATCATGAAAAACGACCCAATGACCGAGGCGCCGATGCCAGCACCGCCCGGGTTGTCAACGCCAGAATCCGCGCCGGTGATGAACGGCCAGTTGAAAGCCTGCTTGATGATGCCCGCCTGTTCCAGCGCATCAACCAGATCCAGATCGCTTAGCTGTAGAAACCGGCTGTCCTGCAAGGTGTCACGGGACACGCGGCCTTTGAAATACCCGTCGACCCGGCTGGAGGCGGCCAGATCAAACTTGACCGGATCACCCAGCTTGCCGGGGTTGTCGGCATAGTAAGTTCGGATTGTAGCGCCGATTTTACCAAGAAGACGTTCGATGGCCGCTTCGTCGAAATCAACGCTGATCCCTTGGTCCTCCAGTTCCTTGCTCAGCTGAGCGATGAACAGGTTGGAATAGGCCTTGGTCTTGAACAACGTACTTTCCGCCTCGTCTCGCTGCGCAGCGGACAAGGTGAAATCCACGCTGACAACAGTGCGCTGAAAGGCCGGAATACCTTGCGACAGGATCGAGGCGAACAGAACGATCAGGAAGAACAGGCCCGTTGCAATAGCGACAATCCCGTATGCCCGAAATCGTTTCTCTGCATTTGCACGTTTTTTGGTATGTGCATCCCCTACAGTCAGCGAGACTGAGCGATGACCTGTTTCTGGGCTTTGCATGCTGGCGTCGGTCATTCGTATTGCTCCCGATACTTGCGCACGATGTAGAGGGCAAAGATGTTCAGCCCAAGCGTGAGGGTGAAAAGGGTCATGCCCAGTGCAAAGGCTACAAGCGCTTCGGGCGATGCGAAATCCGCGTCTCCGGTCAGCTGGCTCACGATTTTTGCGGTGACGGTCGTCATGGCTTCAAACGGGTTCAGGCTCAGCCGCGCTGCGGCCCCTGCCCCAAGGACCACGATCATTGTCTCACCTATGGCGCGCGATGCGGCCAGCAGGATCGCCCCCACGATACCCGGAAGCGCCGCTGGCAGAACAACCTGACGGATGGTTTCGGACTGCGTTGCACCCAATCCGTAAGAACCGTCGCGCAGAGCCTGCGGCACCGCGTTGATGATGTCATCCGACAACGAGGACACAAACGGGATCAGCATGATGCCCATGACCAACCCAGCGGTCATGACTGCCGTGCCAGCCTTCATCCAGCCAAGCCCGTCATCCCCGAACAGTCCAAGCAAAAGCGGACCAACGGTAAGCAGCGCAAAAAGGCCGTAAACGATGGTCGGGATACCTGCCAGTATCTCGAGCAGCGGTTTTGCTACGGCGCGGACACGGGGTGACGCGTATTCGCTGAGGTAAATCGCGGCGAACAGCCCGATCGGGACAGCCACCAGAAGGGCAACGAGCGAGATATAGAATGTCCCCCACAGCAGGGGAAGAATGCCAAGTTCAGACGACCCGCCGCGCCCCGAAAAACTGGGGGCCCAAGTCGTGCCGAAAAAGAAATCGGTAGCAGGGTAGAGTTTGAAGAATTCCCAAGTGTTGAAAACCAGGGACAGGACGATCCCGACAGTAGTCAGAATTGCGATGGACGCGGCTGCCAGCAACAGGATTCGCACGCCCTGCTCGACCACATTGCGCGCGCGGTATTCCGCGTGGGTTTGAAGCCAGCTGACCGCAGCACCGGCGAGTGCCGTCAGTATGACGGCGACTGTCATGATCGAATAGCCGGTCGCATTCATGATCCGATAGCTTTGCGCCGCGCGCAGCACAGGTTGCGTGATATCCGACGTCACCACCTGCCCGGCATCCTTCAGACGCTGGGTCATGTCGATCACATCCGCGCGCTCGTTGCGCGCCAGTTCCTCGGGTATCTGCCCGGCGGCAACTGCGTTATCCAAGCCGTACGCGGTGCGACGGACCTCGGCCATGACCAGATTGAGGGACGCGCCGTCTTCGATGGCGGAACCCGAGATCATTTCGGATACCTGAGAGTTCACGTAAAGCGGTTGTACTAGCAACCAGAGGATCATAAGGCCAAATGCGGGAACGATCGTCTTGAGGGCGACATTTGCGCCATAATACGACGGAAGCGAGTGCAAAGCCCGGATATCTCCTGTGGCGCTTTGCAGGGCGCGTGTGCGCCCCAACAGGTAACCGACTGCAGCAATCGCTAGCACGATCAGAACAAGCCATACTATCGGCATGAAACCCCCATTTGGTCTTGGCCGGGAAAGCTAAAAAATGTGGGGGCGACAGGAATGCCGCCCCCCGGTATTTCGAACCAAAGGCGGGATTAGCTGCCCGAACCCATGGTAACTTCGTTGGCGATTGCATCCTGAGTCTGTGCCAGCTCAGGGTCCGCAACCAGACCATAATTTGCCAGAGGACCCGAAGCGCCTGCGATTTCGTCGTGGGTAAAGAACTGGGCGTATTCTTTAAGGCCGGGAATCACGCCGATATGGGCTTTCTTCACGTAGAAGAACAGCGGGCGCGAAACCGGATATTCACCGGTCGAGATGCTTTCGGTCGAAGGAGCGATACCCGACATGGTTGCCACTTTCAGCTTGTCGGTGTTGTTCTCGTAGAACGCCAGGCCGAAAATGCCGATGCCATTGGGGTTGGTGTCGATACGCGCCAGCGTTTCGGTGTAGTCACCATCGATGTCGACCGCCTTGCCGTCGGTACGAACAGCCAGACAAGCATCTTCTGCGTCGTCTTCGCTCATGCCGCCAGCAATCATGGCTTCCATCGCACCGGTCGCTTCACAACCGATCAGCAGAACTTTTTCTTCGAATACTTCACGGGTGCCGTGTTTGGTACCTGGAATGAAGCCAGCGATTTCTACATCAGGCAGTTCCGGGTTGAATTCGGCCCAGGTGGTGTAAGGGTTATCAACCACTTCACCGTCTTTCAGGACTTTTGCGCCCAGTGCGTTAAAGATGTCGGCAGGTTCAAAAGCGGTGAAGGCAGGACCGTTCTGCTGGCTTGCAAAGACGATGCCATCATAACCGATGCGGACTTCCATGATGTCAGTCACACCGTTTTCGGCGCAGGCCTTGATTTCTTTTTCACGGATCGCGCGCGATGCGTTTGCAATGTCGATGGTGTTTTCACCAACACCCTCACAGAAACGCTTCAGACCAGCTGACGAACCGCCCGATTCAACAACCGGGGTCGGGAAGTCGGTGTTCTCACCAAACAGTTCCGCGACGATCGACGCATATGGCAGAACGGTCGACGAACCGGCAACCTGAACGTTGTCACGGGCAGCAGCGGTGGTTGCCGAGACGGCGGTGATTGCCAGCGCAGAAGCCGACAGTTTTACAAAGGACATTTCAGTCTCCTTGAAAAGGTATGATTGATCACCCCCATGATGATCCTGCGTGCACCCCTAGGTGCCGTGCGTAAGCCTTTTGTGACAAGTGTGTAACGCTTTTATGACAACCCTCGTTTATCCGGAGATTTCAGGTCAAAAAAACGTAACGAGGCAGATTTTGAAGGGTGATAATGCGGGAAGGGCTACCGTGGTAAGATGACTGTAAAGACGGAACCTTTTCCCAACTCACTTTCCACGCGCAACCGTCCGCGGTGGCGATTGACGATGTGCTTGACGATGGCCAGCCCCAGCCCCGTTCCACCCAACTGCCGCGACCTGTGATTGTCGGCGCGATAGAAGCGCTCGGTCAGGCGTGGCAGATGCACAGAATCAATTCCTGGCCCCTTGTCGATGATCTTCACCCGCACCCCAGGCCCACGCATCGCCGCGTCACGCTCTGATGACAAAACGCTGACTGTGACGCTGCCACCGCTGGCACCGTATTTTATTCCGTTTTCGATCAGGTTGGTGAATACCTGCCGTAACTGATCGCTGTCTCCGGTTACTGAAAGCGGGCCATCCTGTGCGTCAAGTGACAGCGTCACACCCGCCTCTTCCGCTAGGGGGCGCAACGAGTTAAGGGTGGATTGCAGCAGCCCTGTCAGCTCCAGCTGTTGCTTTGGGCGAACTCTTTCTTCGCTTTCCACGCGGTTCAGGGACAAAAGATCGCCAACCAGCCGGTTCATCCTGTTGGCTTCATCGGCCATGATTTGCAGGAACCGGTCACGCGCAGCCGGATCGTTGCGTGCAGGGCCGCGCAAGGTTTCAATGAAGCCCATCAGTGCCGTCAACGGTGTCCGCAATTCGTGACTGACATTGGCAACAAAGTCGCGGCGCATCTGACTTGCCTGTTCCAGGTGCGTGACATCTTGAAAAGTGGCCAGAATGGCGCCACCCGACACGGCTCCGACCCCGTTCATATATCGGCATTGCACATCAAATGTTGTGTCCTGAGCGCCATCATTGGAAAGATGACGCGCCGTCTTGGTTCCCTTCAACTGAAGGCTTTGCTCAATCGCTTCGAGAACCTGTGGCTGCCGCAGGATGGTCGCAAAATGCCGCCCTACAATATTCTGCCCCAGAAGGGTTTTTGCATCCGTATTGGCGGCAATGATCCGTTCGGTCTGATCCACCATCAGCGCGGGCATAGGAATGGCCTGAACAAATCCATCAAGAAGGTTATCTGACATGCTTCAAACCCCGATCAATCCGCGCGTCTTACTGGACAGGTCTTAAGGTGTCCCGAAACCTGCGCATGTTTTCCTGATAGTGCAGCGCGCTTAGGGTAATCCGTTTTGCTGCGGCCTCGTCCAGCTGGCGCACCACTTTGCCCGGAGCCCCCATCACAAGGGAGTTATCCGGAATCTCCTTGCCTTCCGTGATCAAGGCCCCTGCCCCGATCAGGCAATTCCGTCCGATCCGGGCACCATTCAGAACAATCGCGCCCATTCCGATCAGAGTATTTTGTCCGATCGTACACCCGTGCAGCATCACTTTGTGTCCGATAGTGCAATTCGGACCGATCGACAAAGGGTACCCGGCATCGATATGCATGACGCAGTTTTCCTGAACGTTGCTGCCTGCACCAACGCGGATTTCCTCGTGATCTGCGCGTATCGTGCAGCCGAACCAAACCGAGGCACCCTTTTCCAGCACAACCTTGCCGATCAGGTTGGCATCGGGCGCAACCCATGTGTCCTCGTGAATATCCGGCATGTGCTCGCCTAACGCGAAGATCGTCATGACAGCCCCTCGAATTCGTTTTGAAGTTTGCGCACGTGTTGTTGCAGATTTGGCTGTTGAATACGGCGCATCCGTTCGGCGCTGACGATGGTCTTGAGCTTCTTTTCGGTCGCCTCAAGATCGTCATTGATCAGGACATAATCGTAATAGCCCCAGTGGCTGATCTCGTCCCAGCTTTTGAGCATCCGCCGTGCGATAACTTCATCGCTATCTTGTCCACGCGATTCCAGACGGCGGCGCAGTTCAGGGATCGATGGCGGCAAGATGAAGATCGACAACGCATGCTTACCCAGATCCGAGTTGCGGATCTGAACCTCGCCTTGCCAGTCCACGTCGAACAGCACGTCCTTACCCGCGTGGATCGAACTACGCACCGGATCAGCGGGTGAGCCATAGAAATTACCGAAGACATGCGCATGTTCCAACATCTGGCCATCGGCGACCTTCTGCTTAAACTCGTCTTCAGAAAGAAAATAGTAATCCCGCCCATGTTCTTCCCCCGGACGCGGGGCACGGGTTGTGGCCGAGACCGAAAACTCAAGGTCCTTGTCCCAGTCCATCAGCCGCTTTGCCAGGGTGGATTTGCCTGCCCCGGACGGGGAAGACAGGATGATTAAAAGGCCTCGGCGATCCACCATATCAGTCGTTCCCATCATTATTCTACGTTTTGCACTTGTTCGCGCATCTGATCGATCACCGCCTTCAGTTCCAGCCCGACAGCCGTCAGTTCCGTACTCTGAGCCTTGGAACACAGCGTGTTAGTTTCGCGGTTGAATTCCTGCATCAGGAAATCAAGCTTGCGTCCGACAGCCCCTTCCTGCCCAAGCAACTCTCGCGCTGCGGCCACATGTGCAGACAGGCGGTCGATCTCTTCGGTAATGTCGGCTTTGACCGCGATCAAAGCCAGTTCCTGCGCGACGCGATCCGGGTCCGCGCCCTGCGCATTGTCCAGTACGTGCGCCAGATTGTCCCGAAGTGCCGCGGCCATCTTGTCCTTGCGTTGCACGGCCAGATCGGCTGCCTGCGCTGTCAGCGCCGCAACTTGGTCCAGCTGAGTGTTCAGCACGGCCGCCAACGCTTCGCCTTCGGCCTGGCGCATTCCGACAAAAGCGGCCAACAGGTCGTTGAAATCTTCGGTCAGGCGCGCCACCAGCGGAGCGGGATCATCCGCATCTGCGGTTGCATCCAACATGCCTTTCAGTGCCAAAAGGTCCGAGGCGCGCGCGGGTTCCAGAGCGATGCCGCGCGCAGCTGCCATCTTGTGTGTTTGTTCCAACGCACTCAGAGCAGCGGCCATAGCGACCTCGTTCAATGCCAGTTCCGAGGCAGAGTCCTCACGATTCAGACGCATTGAAAGGGTCACATTCCCACGGCTCAGGGATTTTGACAGCGTGGCCCGAAGGGCCACCTCAAGCCCGGTCAGCCATTCAGGGACGCGCAGGCGCATATCAAGGCCTTTACCGTTGACACTGCGCAACTCCCACGTCCAGCTATGCGGTCCGTATTCACCCTTCCCCGAGGCAAACCCGGTCATGGATCTGATCATGACTGTCCTTTCCTATAGCCTCACCCTTTTGGATGTTTGCCGCACCTAATGCGATTGACCGGTACAGAGCAAGAGTTGGCTGAGGTCGCATTTGTTTGGGGTAAGTTAACCATTCGTTAAAGAATTGCTCCAAAATTGAATAAACCCGAGTCAAACTACCCCTGGTAATGGCTTGCAGGCCACAAATGCTCCGGTTGTGTTACATTTTATGAAAATGGCGGCCAATTGACGTAAGGGTTAAAAAATGAAAACCTTTTTCGGGACTGGTTCCGGGTCAGAATTTGGAAAGATCGTCGCAATGGATCGCTTTGACAGTGGGCGCAGCCTTACGCCGATCCGCCAGGCCGAAGCGTATTGGACTGCATTGCTGAGCGGTGACGGTGTTCCGATGCGGTCCCAGGTTGACCCGCGCGGGCTGGAAAACATACTCGAATATACTTTCATTCTTGAACGGATCGCCCCTGGACTGGCTCGGTTTCGCCTTGCCGGAAGTCACCTGAACGGGCTTGCGGGGATGGAGGTTCGTGGCATGCCTGTGACGTCCTTTTTTCAGCCCGATGACCGCGCCAGGATTAAGGATGTTCTGGAGCAGGTATTTGCAGCACCCGCCGTTGCCGAACTGGGTCTGGATTCGAGCGGGATACTGGGGCGTACCCGGATGCAGGCCTGCATGATCCTTTTGCCGCTCAAAAGTGATCTGGGCGACGTCAGCCGGGTTCTGGGGGTCATGGTCGCGGATGGAGCGATTGGTAAAACCCCACGCAGATTTTCGATTACGGATACGCGGATCAAATCGTTTTCGGAAATTCAGGCACCGGTTCCTGCTGCGCCTAAAACCGTTGACGGTTTTGCCGAAGACCAAACGGATTTCAAACGCGCGGCCAAACACCTTCGTCTGGTCGTGTCGCGCGATGACTGAACCAGTCTGAACACCCAGAACAAAAAACAGCGGACCGATGGCCCGCTGTTTTTCTTTCTTTTCGAACGCTTAACTTGCGGCGCGTTTTGATCCGTTGCGGCGCAGGTTGGTCAGTTCTTCCGCCACAAGGAACGCCAGTTCCAGCGACTGAGACGCGTTCAGGCGCGGGTCGCAAGCGGTGTGGTAACGATCCGACAGATCCTCTTCGGTCACGGCCCGCACACCACCAGTGCATTCGGTAACGTCGAGACCGGTCATCTCGAAATGGACACCGCCAGGGATCGTGCCCTCAGACTGATGCACGCCAAAGAAATCGCGTACCTCACGCAGGACAGAATCGAACGGACGGGTTTTGTAGCCCGTGGCCGATTTGATGGTGTTGCCGTGCATCGGGTCGCAGACCCAAGTGACCTTGGCGCCTTCTTCCTTCACGGCCTTGACCAGACGCGGAAGGTGTTCACCCGCCTTGCCTGCGCCAAAGCGCGCGATCAGAGTCAGGCGGCCCTCTTCATTTTCGGGGTTCAGCTTCGACATGAGAACCTTGAGGTCTTCTGCCGTCGTCGTCGGACCACATTTCAACCCAATCGGGTTCAGAACGCCACGACAGAACTCGACATGTGCACCATCAGGCTGTCGCGTACGGTCGCCGATCCAGATCATGTGACCAGACCCGGCCAGCCAGTTGCCCGAGGTCGAATCCAGACGGGTCAGCGCCTCTTCGTACTCCAGCAACAGACCTTCGTGACTGGTGTAGAATTCAACAGTCGAGAATTCGTGTGTCGTGTCTGCCGTGATACCGGCCGCTTCCATGAAGTCGATGGTGTCCTGAATGCGATCTGCCACCTCAGAGTACTTCTGAACATCCTGTTCGTCGGTAAAGCCCAGAGTCCACGAATGGACGCGGCTCATGTCGGCGAAGCCACCAGTTGAGAAGGCACGCAGCAGGTTCAACGTGGCCGCCGCCTGCGTGTAGGCCTGCAACATCTTTTCGGGATTCGGGATCCGCGCTTCGGGCGTGAACGCCAGTTCGTTGATGATGTCACCGCGGTAGCTGGGTAGCTCGACACCATCCACAACCTCGGTCGGGGCGCTGCGTGGCTTTGCAAATTGGCCGGCCATACGACCGACTTTAACCACCGGCACCTTGGCACCATAGGTAAGAACCATCGCCATTTGCAGCATCACCTTGAAGGTGTCACGGATCGCATCGGCGCTGAATTGTTCAAAGCTTTCAGCGCAATCCCCGCCTTGCAGAAGGAAGGCCTCGCCGCGACCGGCGGCACCAAGATGTTGCTTGAGGCGCCGCGCCTCACCGGCAAAGACTAGCGGGGGATACTGCGAAAGCTGGGCCTCGACCTTGGCCAATGCGGCCGCGTCGGTATAGTCTGGCATCTGAACCCGGGGCTTGTTGCGCCAGTTCGATTTTTGCCATTCGGTCATAGCTTTGATCTCCGCTGAAGTGTTCAGGTCGCCTCTATACAAAAAGCAATGAAGAGTGACCATATCCCATTTGCGCCTCTTGACGCCGCAAACAAGCTTTGATCATGGTGACTGCCAAATACGCTGCGGGATACCAGGTTTTCCTGCGCAGAATTAAGGACATTTTGTCATGCAAGTGCAACGCCAAGCAGTCACGGTCGAAAATGCTGGGGCCACGCCCCGCCATTTCGTTTTTGTCCTGTTGGACAATTTTTCGCTACTGTCTTTTGCGTCAGCGCTCGACAGTCTGCGCATCGCAAATCGCATGGCGGACAAACAGCTTTATACATGGACACTTTCCGGTGAAGGCGGAAACTCGATTTCATGTTCGGCCGGGACCGAATTCAAGCTGGACCGTGATCTTGAGGAGTTGCAGCGCGACGATGTCGTTCTGATTTGCGGGGGCGTTGACGTACAGGCAGCCACCACCAAACGCATTCTGAACTGGTTACGACGCGAAGCACGGCGCGGATTGCGCATCGGCGGTTTGTGCACGGCTGCTTATACCCTGGCCAAGGCCGGGTTACTGGACAACAAGCGGGCGACGATACATTGGGAAAACTCAGACAGTTTCATCGAAGAATTCGATGAGGTCGAGTTGACGAAAGCTGTCTTTCAAATTGACGGCGGTCGTATGACAACGGCAGGGGGGACCTCGTCTATCGATCTGATGCTCAAGTTGATTGCAGACGACTTCGGCGAAGACCTGGCAAATGCGGTGGCGGATCAGATGATTTATTCGTCAATCCGGACAGATCAGGATACGCAACGTCTGTCGACACCGACGCGGATTGGGGTCCGGCACCCCAAGCTGAGTCAGGTCATTCTCATGATGGAAAAGAACATCGAAGAGCCGATCTCTCCTTCGATTCTGGCCAAGGAAGTCGGTATGTCGACTCGCCAGCTTGAGCGTCTGTTCCGGCGCTATCTCAGCCGCTCGCCCAAGCGGTACTATATGGAACTTCGCTTGCACAAGGCGCGGAACCTGCTGATGCAAACGGATATGAGCGTCATCAACGTAGCCCTGGCATGCGGCTTTGCCTCGCCCAGCCATTTCTCGAAATGCTACCGCGCACATTACAACACCACGCCCTATCGCGAACGCGGAGCGCAGAGCGGGCGGCTATCGGTGTAAGGTCACTCCGCCTTAGCCATTCTGTAAACCGCTCCCTGCCCAACCGAGATAAACCAGATCGACCCGTCTGGCGCTTCGACGATATCGCGGACGCGCTCGGTTTCAGGGCTTCTGATCTGTTCGGCCTCGTGCATCGGCTGAACGTGAAGCCGTGCGATATAGTCAAATTTCAACGACCCTACGAAGATATCACCCTTCCATTGCGGCCATAGCTTGCCGGAATAAACCAGCAGACCGGACGGCGCTATGGAAGGATCCCAGTAGTAAACTGGCTGTTCCAGCCCTTCTTTAGCTGTACCGTCGCCGATTTTTTCACCCGAATAATGCGTGCCATATGAAATAACCGGCCAACCATAATTCCGCCCTGCATGGGGTTGGTTGATTTCATCGCCACCCCGCGCCCCGTGTTCCGAGATCCAAAGTCGGCCAAGCGCGTCCAAATCCGCGCCCTGTGGATTTCGATGACCGTATGACCATATCTCGGGTTCGATATTCGATTGCCCGACAAAGGGGTTATCCGCCGGAACTGTCCCATCGCGATTGATGCGAATGACCGAGCCCATGGGATTGGACCGATCCTGTGCATTCTCCGCCTGTCCCCGTTCGCCCAAGGTCACGAATAATGTCCCGTCCGGCGTTTCGACCACACGGCTGCCAAAATGGCGACCACCTTTACCACCTGGCGATGCCTCGAAAATTACTCGAAGGTTCTGAAGGTTTTTGCCAGTCTCGGACAGGCGCGCAACCGCAACAGCAGTTCCTGCACCGTGGCCTTGCGGTTTTGCGAAGGTCAGAAAGACCTCTCGACTTTGATTGAAATCGCGTGAGATCGTGACGTCCAACAATCCGCCTTGCCCCAAAGTCGCGACCTTTGGAACGCCTGAAACATCCTCCACTTGTCTATTTCGAACATACAGCAACCTTCCATCCCGTTCCGTGACGAGGAAGCTTTCATCGGGTAAAATGCCAATCGCCCATGGGGTCTCCAACCCGCCAACCATTTCTTCCAGTTGGACCATCCCGGCTGAAACCGACAGCGTCTGGGCCGCGGCACTCAAGGCGCACAGTGAGAAAGAGAGAATCATCGCCGTTCTGAGCATTCTGGTCCCTTTCGGTGACAATCAGGGGTGAGTCCCAACAAAACAGATAGAATTTCAAACGAAAAAAACACGTTTGCGTTAGGACTTTTCTTTTCCGAACAGCTTGCCTAGGGTCGTCGCCAGAACGAATACGTTCACAACTGGGAGTAACCATATGAAAAAGCTGCTTACTGCAACTGCAGCAACTGCATTGCTGGCCGGCGCAGCCATGGCCGAAGATGTCAAACTGGGGATTTTGATCGGCTTTACCGGCCCGATTGAATCGCTGGCCCCTGCCATGGGATCAGGCGCGGAACTGGCAATCGCCGAAGTCAACGAATCCGGCAAGTTCATGAACGGTGCCAGCGTGGCTGGTGTACGTGCTGATACCGGCTGTATAGACAATGGTCTGTCCACCTCGAACGGCGAGCGTATGATCGCTGACGGCGTTGCAGGCATCATCGGCGGCGACTGTTCGGGTGTAACCGGCGCGATCCTGCAGAACGTTGCCATTCCAAACGGCATGGTCATGATCTCGCCGTCGGCGACCTCGCCCGGCCTGTCGACCATGGAGGACAATGGCCTGTTCTTCCGCACCGCGCCGTCGGATGCGCGCGAAGGTCAGGTTATGGCTGATATCCTCAAGGATCGTGGCATCAACTCGATCGCGCTGACCTATACCAACAACGACTATGGCAAAGGTCTGGCCGATGCGATCCAGACGTCCTTCGAAGCGGTTGGCGGCGAAGTGACCATCGTTACGGCGCACGAAGACGGCAAGGCCGACTATTCGGCTGAAGTTGGCGCGCTGGCCTCGGCCGGTGGCGACATTCTGGTTGTCGCGGGATATCTGGACCAGGGTGGTCTGGGCATCATCCAGTCGTCGCTGGACAGCGGTGCGTTTGACACCTTTGGTCTGCCCGGCGGCATGATCGGTGACTCGCTGCCCGCAAATGTCGGCCCCGACCTGAACGGCTCGTTCGGTCAGATCGCCGGGTCCGGTGGTGAAGGTGCAGAAAAGTACTTTGCACTGGCCGAAGCAGCCGGGTTTGACGGCTCGTCGCCCTATTCGCCAGAATCCTATGACGCGGCAGCGCTGTTCATGTTCGCCATGCAAGCCGCCGGTTCGACCAACCCCGCAGATTACGCGGGCAAAGTTATGGACGTCGCCAACGCACCGGGTGAAAAGATCTATCCGGGTGAACTGGCCAAAGGTCTGGAACTGCTGGCCGCCGGTCAGGACATCGACTATGTCGGCGCGTCCGGTGTCGAGTTGATCGGCCCCGGCGAAAGCGCGGGATCGTACCGCGAGATCGAAGTGACCGACGGCGAAAACAAGACCGTCAACTTCCGTTGATCCCGCATATCAAGCCATAAAATCAGACAGCCCGGGCCTTGTGTCCGGGCTGTTTCAATGACAAAAGGCTGCACCTCGTTTCACGGGGACAAGGCAAGGGGATACCATGATCGTCGTCGAGGACGTGCATAAGCATTTCGGCGGATTTCACGCGGTGGATGGGGCGTCGCTGGAAATCCAAAAAGGGTCGATCACCGGCCTGATCGGGCCCAACGGGGCCGGAAAAACCACTCTGTTCAACGTGATCGCCGGTGTTCTGCCTCCGACCAGCGGCAAGGTGGTCATGGATGGTGAAGATATCACCGGCCTGCCCCCGCATGAGCTGTTTCACAAGGGTTTGCTGCGCACGTTCCAGATCGCGCATGAATTCTCGTCGATGACCTGCCGCGAAAACCTGATGATGGTGCCCGGTGCGCAATCCGGTGAGGCGCTGTGGAATACCTGGTTCGGGCGCAAGCGCATCGCTGATGAAGAGCGCGCGCTGAAAGCCAAGGCAGACGAGGTGCTGGAATTCCTGACCATCGAACATCTGGCCGATCACAAGGCCGGTCAGGTATCGGGCGGTCAAAAGAAACTTCTGGAACTTGGACGCACCATGATGGTGGACGCCAAGATCGTATTTCTGGACGAGGTCGGAGCTGGCGTGAACCGCACCCTGCTGATGACCATCGCTGATACGATCCTGCGCCTGAACAAAGAGCGTGGTTATACGTTCGTCGTTATCGAGCACGACATGGATTTCATCGGCAAGATCTGCGACCCGGTCATCTGCATGGCCGAAGGAAAGGTTCTGGCCGAGGGCACTCTGGATGAGATCAAGGCAAACGAGCACGTGATCGAAGCCTATCTTGGCACCGGCCTCAAAAACAAAGACAAGCTGGAGGCCCAGACATGACCGCTGGCATGAGAGACAACCCCTATCAGGACGACAAGGGCAACAAGGACGCATCAATTACCAACACGCAAGGTATCGGTACAATGACGCCTGCCCATCGTAAAAGCGGTGCAACACACCGCGTTGAAGGCGGCCCGTTTCTGATCGGTGACACCATGACTGGCGGCTATGGCAAAGGCCCGGATATCCTGCACGACTGTACCATTGCCGTGGATAAGGGTGAGATCGCCGTTATCGTCGGCCCCAACGGTGCGGGCAAGTCAACGGCGATGAAAGCCGTGTTTGGGATGCTGGATGTGCGCGCGGGCTCAGTGCGTCTGGATGGCGAGGATATCACCAGCCTCACCCCACAAGACCGCGTGATCCGCGGTATGGGCTTTGTTCCTCAGACGTCGAACATTTTCACCTCGATGACTGTCGAGGAAAATCTGGAAATGGGTGCCTTCATTCGGCGCGACGATTTCTCGGACACGATGGAGCAGGTCTATGACCTGTTCCCGGTTCTGCGCGACAAGCGCAATCAGCCCGCCGGTGAGCTTTCCGGCGGTCAACGCCAGCAGGTTGCCGTGGGTCGCGCGCTGATGACGCAACCCAAGGTCCTGATGCTGGACGAGCCTACCGCAGGTGTCTCACCCATCGTGATGGATGAGCTTTTTGACCGCATCATCGAGGTCGCACGCACTGGCCTGCCGATCCTGATGGTTGAACAAAACGCCCGCCAAGCACTTGAAATCGCTGACAAAGGATATGTTCTGGTTCAAGGTCGAAATGCCTATACCGGGACAGGTAAGGAATTGCTGGCTGATCCGGAAGTGCGGAAGAGTTTCTTGGGCGGGTGAGAATGAAGTACCTTGCCAAATTCCTTGCGGTTTCCACCTTCTTTTTTGTGCCCGGAAACGGGTTCGCAGAAATTCTGCGTTTGAAGGCGAACGGTGTCGAGATGCACTGTATCGCAAAACACGATTGCAACCCACCTCTTGATTGCGGTGGCGATGATTTCAATGACTGCAAACAACGCAAGGGGTATTGCAAAGACTCCTGAGCTTCGCATTTCAGCCTCTTAAGGCGGAAGATACTAACGATCAAAAACCGTATGGCATGTTCGCGTTTGCTGGTCATGAAAAGTTCGTTTTAACGGGCGCAAAGATTGCTCTGGAAAACCAACAGAACGTAGTTTTGGTTTTGCTGAAGGGTCAACCGCCTTTGGATGAATTTGAGAACTGGAACGTCATGTTGTCAGATAACGGACGAATTAGTGTTCACGTGAAATTTACGAGCGGCATACCGTCTGTGGCTTCTTATCGTGGCGCTTGTCAGGTGCCCAATTAATGGGCTTCCTCACTCTTCCCGTTGTTTTTTGAGCCAACGGGCTAAGACTGAACATGTGTTTCGCCCACGCTCAAATTATTCCGCCATCCCAAGATTTCCACGCGTCGGCTGCAATCCGGTCACATTGTGCGTTTAGCGCCGGGCGCTGTGAAGGAAACGGTTTCCCGGACAAACAAATCTGATTCCGAGAAATCAAGCGAACCTTCTGAATGAAAAACTCTATTCAGGACCCAAAAATGAAAAAATGGATATGGGTGGCCGTCGCCACTTTGTGCACGAACGCTGCAATTGCGGAAGAACGCCACTTTGTCTGCGTCTCAGACCGCGACGGCAGTGAAGTGCGCCTCAAACGGGCGTCGGAAGGAGACAAGGGCATCATCGAAACCGCAAGTGTTTCTGGCGACGCGATGGTCTTCAAAGGCGTTGGCAACATGACGTTTGTCTATATCCAGGGCGATGAGGTCATGACCTTTGTTGTGAACTATGACGACATGACCTTTGATCTTTCGGTCAAAGGCCCCAACGCGGGGACTGATCGCGGCGCTTGTACTGAAACAAACGCCTGAGCCCCTTCCGACCATTTCGACCACGCACCGAAATTGACCGGTGCGTGACTGAGCCGGGCTTGATGTGGAAAGTCCGTCCTTCTTGAAAGCTTTTCTAGGGTTTTTTCGCTACCAGCAGGAAAATATGACGATAAACCGCGTGCAAAACATTGTGCCCGCGCAGACCGTTATGCCATAAGGTCGCACCCGGACAGTGAGAAGAAATAATGGACTTACTCAACGCGCTTGTTGCGCTTGCCAACTTTGTCATCGTGCCTGCGATTGCCTATGGCAGTCAGTTGGCATTGGGGGCGCTTGGCGTGACCCTGATCTACGGCATCCTGCGGTTTTCGAACTTTGCCCATGGTGACACCATGGCCTTTGGCGCGATGATCGCTGTGCTTGTCACCTGGGGCTTACAGGCCGCTGGTGTCAGCTTTGGGCCGTTGCCGACTGCCCTGCTCGCCCTGCCCTTTGCCATCCTTGGCTGCATCATGCTGGTGTTGGTTACAGACAGACTGGTCTACCGCTTTTACCGCGAACAAAAGGCCAAGCCGGTTATCCTTGTGATCGTTTCAATGGGTGTAATGTTCATCATGAACGGTCTGGTGCGCTTTATCATCGGGCCGGATGATCAAAAGTTCTCGGACGGTGCAAGATTCTTGATATCCGCGCGGGACTTCAAGTCCATGACGGGCCTTCAGGAGGGTCTGGCCATCAAGACCTCGCAAGGGATCACCCTGTTAGTGGCCGTTATTGCCGTGGCCTTACTGTTCTGGTTCCTCAACAAAACACGAACCGGAAAGTCGATGCGCGCCTATTCCGACAACGAGGATCTGGCGCTTTTGTCCGGCATCAACCCTGAACGTGTTGTGATGATCACCTGGATCATCGTAGCCGCCTTGGCGACCACAGCGGGTGTTCTTTACGGGTTGGACAAAAGCTTTAAACCCTTCGTCTATTTCCAGCTTCTGCTGCCGATTTTCGCTTCAGCAATCGTGGGGGGGCTGGGCAACCCGCTGGGCGCGATTGCCGGCGGGTTCATCATCGCGTTTTCCGAGGTGACGATCACCTATGCCTGGAAAAAAGTACTGACCTATGTGGCCCCCGAAAACCTGGAGCCGTCCGGATTGGTTCAGCTCCTGTCCACCGATTACAAGTTCGCTGTCAGCTTTGTCATCCTGCTGATCGTGCTTCTGTTTAAGCCCACGGGCCTGTTCAAGGGAAAAGCAGTATGACCGAATCTGTCAAAAACACTCTGCTTTTCATAGCTGTTGGCAGCCTCATTCTGCTGACCGGTTTCACGCAAAGCTGGAACACCGCCGTTCTGATTCTGAACATGGGGCTGATCTCGGCCATCATGGCGATCGGTGTGAACCTGCAATGGGGCTTTGCGGGCCTGTTCAACGTAGGGGTCATGGGCTTCGTCGCGCTGGGCGGTCTGGCCGTGGTGCTAGTATCAACAGCGCCTACCCCGGGTGCCTGGGGCGCAGGCGGTTATGGTATCGTTCTGTCTTTGCTACTGGGGGCTGCCACTGTTGTTGCAGCCGTACTGGTGGCAACGAGAATGCCCAAAGGCCGGGTGCAGACGCTGACAATAATCACTGTCCTTATCGTCGGCTTTTTCCTCTACCGGGCCGTGTTCGACCCCAATGTTGCCGCAGTTGAAGCCATTGACCCGGCGATTGCCGGTAACATCGGTGGACTGAACCTGCCCGTTCTGCTGGCCTGGCCTGCCGGAGGTCTGCTGGCTGCCGGGGCGGCATGGCTGATTGGCAAAACCGCGCTTGGGCTGCGGTCAGATTATCTGGCGATTGCCACGCTGGGTATCGCCGAGATTATCATCGCCGTCATGAAGAACGAGGACTGGCTGGCCCGCGGCGTGAAGAACGTCTATGGCATCCCGCGCCCCTCGCCGGTTGTCGGGTATGAAGTTGACTTGCAGCAAGATCCGGCTTTTCTTGCCCGCGCCGAATGGCTGGGGCTGGATCCGGTCACTGCGTCCACCCTTTCGGTGAAACTAGGGTATTCGCTGCTGTTCATGCTGGTCCTTCTGGCGCTGCTGTGGATGGCGCAGATGGCGCTGAAAAGCCCGTGGGGCCGCATGATGCGCGCAATCCGCGACAATGAAGTTGCAGCCGAAGCAATGGGCAAGGACGTCACCCGTCGCCACTTGCAGATTTTCGTATTAGGGTCGGCCATTTGCGGCATCGCTGGCGCGATGATGACCACCCTGGACGGACAGCTGACACCGGGCACCTACAATCCGTTGCGCTTTACCTTCCTGGTTTGGGTCATGGTGATCGTTGGTGGTTCCGGCAACAACTTCGGAGCCGTTCTGGGCGCGTTCCTGATTTGGTTCTTGTGGGTTCAGGTCGAGCCGATTGGCTTGTGGTTGATGAGTGTGATCACCGCAGGCTTGCCGGATGGCAGCGCGCTGAAGTCACATCTTATTGATAGTGCCGCACATATGCGCCTTTTCACGATGGGCCTGATCCTGTTGATTGTTCTCAGATTCAGCCCAAGGGGTCTGATCCCCGAGAAATAGACCGACGCCACGTTCCAATACACAAAACCGCGCCACTAATCTGGCGCGGTTTCTTGATTCTTAAGGTTTTTCTGAATAAACGAACCCACCACAGTGTTTTTGATTTGCGGCAGGTTGCTGGCACTCACCCTCGCCTATGCCGTTTCAATCGATCAACAAGACGAGTAGACAAGAGTAGAAAATGAAAGCACCACATCTGAAATCACTCATTCTGTTTCCGGCTATTGCGGTTGTAGTATCCGCATGCGTTCCCAGCCCCGAAGATCTTGAGACGACGCCGGTCAAGGTACAGACTCCTAAAGGTGTTGTGACCTGCCAGCTCTATCGTCAGGATCGTGTGACCTGGGACCGCGCAATCGACTTCCCAGCCACAAAGATGTCTGTCCCCGAGGCTGACGCCTATTGCCGTCAGGAAGGCCAACGCCGACTGAAGTAAACGCGACAGCGCCCCCAACGGGCGCTGCGTTCTTACCTGTTGCGGAACAAACCGCCGAGGATACCGCGCACGATCCGGCGCCCGGTAGTGCCTTTAAGCTCTTTGATCACCGCTTCGGTCATCGCTGTGGCAAAGGTGTCCTGCTTGCGCTCAACCCGGGATGAGGACCGGCCAACCCGGCTGCCCGAATATCTGCGGGCCGAAGAGTATTCGCGTTCGATCGGCGATTGCGCTTCAAAAACTTCGTCGGATTCGGCCAGTTCGGCGGCATTGGCCGCAGCTTGGGCCCGCGCCTGAAGAATCTCGAAGGCAGATTTTCGATCTATGTTCTTGTCGTATTTCCCCGCCATTGGGGAAACTGCTAGAATGTCCCGGCGTTCGGCATCTGAAATTGGCCCCAGCTGAGATCCCGGCGGGCGAATAAGCGTGCGCTCGACCACGCCCGGAACACCTTTCTTTTGCAGCATGGAAGTAACGGCTTCCCCCACGCCGACTTCGCGAATTGCCGTTTCCGTGTCAAAAGTCGGATTCTCGCGATAGGTTTCAGCGGCCAGCCTCAGGTTCTTTCGGTCCCGCGCCGTGAATGCCCTTAATGCGTGCTGAATACGGTTGCCCAGCTGTCCAAGAATATCTTCCGGGATATCGGCGGGACTCTGAGTAATGAAGTATACCCCCACCCCCTTTGAACGGATCAGGCGGGCGACCTGTTCGACCTTGTCCACCAGTACCTTTGGCGCATCGTCAAACAGCAGATGGGCCTCATCAAAAAAGAACACCAGCTTTGGTTTTTCAGGGTCTCCGACCTCTGGCAGCTCTTCGAACAGTTCACTCAACAGCCATAACAGAAACGTTGCATAAAGTCTTGGGGCGGCCATCAGTTGGTCTGACGCCAGAATGTTCACCATCCCCTGCCCGTTTTCGTCTGTTCGCATCAGATCGGCCAGATCCAGCGCCGGTTCTCCAAACAGCTTTGTACCGCCCTGATTCTCGAGGACCAGCAGACGTCGCTGAATCGCACCGATCGAGGATGTAGATACATTGCCGTATCGCAATGACAGTTGCGCCCGATTCTCTCCGATCCAGACCAGCAGCGCCTGTAGGTCCTTAAGGTCCAGCAACGGCATCCCTTCTTCGTCGGCCACGCGGAATGCGATATTCAGGATACCTTCCTGCGCCTCACTCAACTCCAGTAACCGCGATAGTAACAGCGGGCCCATTTCCGTCACTGTCGTGCGCACGGGATGGCCCTGTTGGCCAAACAGATCCCAGAATGTCACTGGGCAGGCAGAATAGGCAAAATCATCGAACCCGATCCGACCAGCCCGGTCTTGGAACGCCTGATGCAGTTTGTGCGTCTCGCTGCCCGGAAGGGCCAGCCCAGACAGGTCCCCTTTCACATCCGAGAGGAAAACTGGGACACCCGCCTGAGAAAACCCTTCTGCAAGAATCTGCAATGTCACAGTCTTGCCGGTACCAGTTGCCCCGGCAATCAACCCATGGCGGTTCGCATATTTCAACGCCAGTTCCTGCGGCTGGCCATAGTTTTCACCGCCACCGCCCAAAAAGATATTCGTGCCCATTAACATTGCCTTATTGTTCACCGATCCGCCGCCAGCATACAAAGTTAACCTTTGACTGCGATAGTCTATTTGCCTTGCATTGCGGGGCAGACTTCCTCCCTGTCGACTGGCCGTGCCTGCTGGCACGGCCCTTTTGGTTCGGCCACTGGATTATTATTCTGGCGCATAGATTAAAAATTGAGGATAGCTGTTGACCCGTGTGCGCCCCTTACGTAGGGTTTGCGCATAAATAAGTCGGCCAGTCCGACGGGGAGAAACTTATGGGGAAGGGAGCTGGTCGAACAGCTCCCTTTTTCTAATCTCCGAAGGTGCGGTTCCAGCCCTCAGGCAAGAATCCGTTCACCTTCGCAAAGGCTGTTCTGTTAGTGCCTGACACTGGTTCAGAAGAGTGTTAAACGAAGCAAAAAGATCAATCATCAACCCGAGGCATTCATGTTCAAGAAAATCCTTTCGTTCAACACGGTCGCCGCCGTTCTGCTGTCCGGAGCAGCGTATGCACAAGACACAACCACAACCGCGCCAGACGCTGGTCTGGACCTAGGTCAGGAAGGACCCCGGGTCGGAGAACAGTTCGTAAAGGAAGAATTCGGCGATTGGGACGTATCCTGTATCAAGGCACAGGAAGGCGAGGATCCTTGTGCCATCGTTCAGGTTCTGGAAGGCAACAATGGTGATCCGATCGCAGAAGTATCGATCGGGAAACTGCCGGAAGGTGGTGCCGCCGTTGCTTGGGCAAACGTCATCGTACCCCTGGAAACACTGCTGCAAGCGCAACTGGCCCTGTCAATCGATGGCGCTCCGCGTAAATTGTACAACTATCACCAATGCGTTCCCGTGGGCTGCATCGCGCAATTAGGTCTTAGCCAAGGGGATATCGATGCGATGAAAGCTGGCACTAAAGCGACGTTTTCGCTGGTTCCAGCCCGTTTCCCGGATCAGGTTCTTGAAATGGACATGTCGCTCTCCGGCTTCACATCGGGCTTTGACGCTCTGAACGTCAACACAAACTAAGAAAAAAACATCCGTGGAAGCCGCCGTATTAGTAACGGCGGCTTTTTCACTAAACCCGCTTCAGGGCCAGTACGGCATTTAACCCACCAAAGGCGAATGCGTTGCTGAGAGCGACGTCGACCTTTGCCTCGCGCGCTTCGTTCGGTACGACGTCCAACGCGCATTCCGGGTCCGGTTCCTCATATCCGATCGTCGGTGCAATGACACCGTCCCGCAGCGCCATGATACAGGCCAGCAGCTCAACCGCGCCGGTCCCGCCAATCAGATGACCGTGCATGGATTTCGTGGACGAGATCATCAGATCGTCGGCGTGTGGGCCAAATACGTCGGCCACAGCTGCGCATTCGGTTTTGTCATTTGCAGCCGTTCCGGTGCCATGAGCGTTGATATAGCCCACATCTTTTGCGTTCAGCTTCGCATCGGCCAAAGCACCAGCCATGGCACGCGCGGCCCCTTGTTTGCTGGGCATCACAATGTCCGAGGCATCCGATGACATGGCAAAGCCGACAACTTCGCACAGAATTTCGGCACCTCGGGCCCGGGCGTGTTCGTATTCTTCAAAAACAAAGACACCTGCCCCTTCACCCTGCACCATTCCGTTGCGGTTGGCACTGAAAGGGCGACATGCGTCTTTCGACATCACGCGCAACCCTTCCCAGGCTTTGACACCGCCGAAACACAGCATGGATTCCGAGCCCCCCGTTACCATGACCGGAGCCGCGCCACTACGCACCATCTGAAAAGCCTGAGCCATCGCATGATTTGACGACGCACATGCTGTCGAGACCGTGAAACTTGGGCCCTTCAGGTTGTGTTCCATGGAAACGTGGCTTGCGGCAGCATTGTTCATGAGTTTTGGAACGACAAAGGGATGTACCCTGTTTTTTCCATCCTCATAAACCGAACGGTAATTGTCATCCCAAGTCGAAACACCACCGCCCGCAGTCCCCAGAACAACACCTGATCTGGCTGCAAGTTCGCCATGAAACTCGATACCCGACTGCTCAATCGCCTCTTTGGCTGCCGTCAGGGTGAATTGGGTGAAGCGGTCGTACAGCGACATCTGCTGTCGGTTGAACCGCCCTTCTGCCTCGAACCCCCGGACCTGTCCGCCGATCTTGATGGCCAACCGGTCGACATCCCGAAATTCCAGATCGGAAATACCACAACGACCTTCGCGCATGGCTTCCAGCGTGTCAGGGACCGAATGGCCCAGCGAATTGATCGTACCCGCTCCGGTTATGACAACGCGTTTCATGAGCGTTTGTCAGACCTTTTCCGACACAAGCTTTTCGATCCCAGAGATGATCGCAGCCACATTCGAGATATCAAAATCACTGGCCTCGGGTTCGTTGGCATTGAAAGGAATCGAAATGTCGAACTCTTCCTCGATGGCAAATATGCTTTCGACCAGTCCAAGGCTGTCGATACCCAGATCTTCCAGCGTGCTTTCGGGCGTTACATCCGATGGCTCCAGAACGGCCTGCTCTGCAATGATCGCGATGACGCGGTCGCTGATGCTCATGTCGATCCCCTGATTATCAGTTTGAAGTTGATTTAATCGCTCGGGGTCTGTTTGAAAACAGCCTTTTTGAGTGCCTCGACGTCGCGGGCCATGCGGGGCAAGCGTCGTTGCGCCTTGTAGATATCCGTATGCGTTTCCATTTTGACGCCGGGATACCCCATGATCACGCGGCCGGCGGGAACATTGGACAGTATCTTGGTGCCGCCTCCGGCAATAACCCCGTCCCCGATGAATATGTTGTCGACAACGCCGGTCTGACCGCCCAGAACCACGTTGTTTCCGATCTCAACCGATCCCGACACACCAGTCTGACCGCACAGCAGGCAGTCCTGACCGACGCGAGTGTTGTGCCCGACATGGACCAGATTATCCAACTTGGATCCGTTGCCGATACAAGTGTTTCGGATCGTGCCATTATCGATTGTACAATTCGCGCCGACTTCGACGTCATCACCGATTTCCACCGCACCCAACGAATGAATGCGCAGCCAGCTCTGTGCTTTGGCCTCACCCTGATCGCCCATTGTCTTGCGTACATTTTCGACGCCCGAGACTTCGGGTGTTACGAAGCTGAACCCGTCCCCTCCGATCCGGGCACCGGGTTGCGCGATAAAGCGATCTCCGATCCGCGCCCGTGCGCCAATGCTGACCATTTCGCGCAACACCGCCTGGTCGCCCAATATGGCGTCCATTCCCACCACGCACTGTGCCCCTATGACAGAGCCTGCGCCGATCCGGGCGCGCGCGCCCACAACAACCAACGGACCAATCGCCACATCCGGACCGATTTCAGCGGTCGGGTCGATCACGGCCGAGGGGTGAATCCCGGGTTCAACTCCCTGCCCCCGATCCAGCATGGCCGTGATGCCAGCCATGGCCATGCGGGGACGTTTGACAAAGATCGCGGCACGCAATCCCATCGCCTGCCAGTCGGCCCCTTCCCAAAGGACAGCCGCACGTGCGGCTCCGTTGGCAAGCGCCTCGGCATATTTCGGAGACATAGCCATCGCCAAATCTGTCGGACCTGCGTCGCCCGGTTCGGCGGCGCGCACGATCGTCAGGCCGCCATCGCCCTGACATTCTGCCCCCAGAGACTCGGCGATCTGTTGTACGGTAAACTGCATGGCGGGCTTCCTTTTGGCAGGATTTGCCCTGTGCTTACCCCTGAACGTCCGGCAGGGCCACCCCTGCCTTTTGCAAGGCTTCCCAAATCTTGCCGTCCCGCCCATAAACATCGCGGCGATACTGCACTTCGCCTTTGGGCCCGATATAGGCCGTGCGATAAATCAGATGCACCGGAACTTTCTGCTCCAGATTGACTTTGGTTTCTTTTCCGGTGTTCAGAACGCGATGGAAGAATGCCTTTGGATCTTCCTCCTGTTTGGCCAGCAAGGCGTAAGCAAATTCAAAGGGCTGGGCCAAGCGGATACACCCATGTGAAAAGGCCCGAACCTCACGCGAGAACAGGTTTTTCTGTGGAGTATCATGCAGATAGATGTTGTGCTTATTGGGGAACATGAACTTCACCAGACCCAGCGCATTGCTTTGGCTGGGCGGTTGGCGCATTGCGAAAGGAAAATTTCTGGTCGTAAACTGGGTAAAATCCACCGCACTCCGATCGACTTGCCTGCCGCTTCTGTCAGTTATCAGAATATGGCCCACGGCATTCGGGTTTGATTGCAGCTTCGGCAGGTATTCCTTGGTCACGATCGAGCGGGGAACATGCCAACTTGGGTTAATCACCATATGCTCCATCTCATCCGAAAACTCCGGACTTCTGCGATCATGAGCATTTTTACCGATGACTGCGCGGGTTTCAAAAGTGACTTGCCCGTCGTCCACGATCTTGGCTGAGAAATCGGCTTGGTTCACAAGGATATGACGCGTACCTCGTTCCCGAGGCAGCCAGCGTTCGCGTTCCAACGCAACGTAAACGGCTTTCAACCGGTCTGTGGCTGGACGGTTAATCTCGGCAATTGTCCCCTTGCCCGCCACGCCATCGGGTTCAAGCCCATGCGCTGTTTGAAAGGTGCGTACACCTTCCAACAACGCGTTGTCGAAAGACGGGCTGGCGGATGGTTTCATGTAACCCATCACCACCAGACGGTCGCGCAGCTTGACAACATTCGGTCCGGTATCACCGTATTCCAGCTTGTTTTCGGGCACTGTTGGCCCCCATCCGCCCTGGAACACCAGTTTTTCCAGAACCAGCTTCTGCTTCATCAGCGCGCGGTATTGATGTGTTTGCGGTGACAGGGCTGCAAAGTAGGCCGCGCCCTGAGTGTTTATTCCCTGCAAATGCTCGGCCGCGCTGCGACGATCTACGGATCGAACCAGCCCCTCATCGACACTGCTGGGCCGGATTATGCCTGCGTAAAGCGCGTCGGCGTATTCGACAAAGATACGGCTCAGCTCTGCTTCAACAGCACCGAGATCGCGCACCGAACGGGCCTTTTCCATCTTCTCCATCACGGCGGCAACAGTCGGCTCGGCCTGTGGCAGGCCATGCAGATGCGCATTCGTAAGCGCATTGATCAGCGCCGCCCGGCGCCGTGTGTGTTCGGGCGTATCACCAACCCAAACTGGCGAAAACCCGTTCGCCCGGTAGAATTCGACCAATTGCGGCGCCTGCGGCGTATGTTCAGCAATCGCCATCTGAAACGCAGTCCCTGGCACCGCTTCAGGCGACGTATTGGCGACAGATGCAGTAGCCACGAAACACGCGGCAAACAGGATGCTGGTACTGGTGCGGAGAACGGAAAGCATAGGATGGCCTTGAAATTCAATAGCTTGAACTGGTGATTGATACGTCGCACGATTATGCAGTCGCGTCAGAACGCTTGTCCACTCACGAAATCCTTACCAATTCGCTTCTTCGTGGGCCTGATGCGCGTTTGCATCGGCAGGGTGACCCAAAGCCCACAACTGCGAAATTTTCGTGATTCGCTGTGACATATGCGCAAAAAACTGCCGAAATTTCCCCCTTGAAAAGGTGCAATTGAAACACTTCTTGGCCGTCGATTCCGATTGTGCCATACATTCCGCATCTGGGATGGGAATAATTAAGACAGTGCACGTAACATCGTGTGCAGGCAGGAACAGTACGGGACGAAACTAAAATGACAGAGAGCAGTTCCTCGGGCTTGACCCGGCGTGCCCTATTGGGAGCGTTTGCAGCAACGGCAGTCGTAGCAGCACCCACCTACTCCAACGCAGCAGGCTTTTTACGCGGTGGCGGCGATATTCGTCGCATTCGTATGTATTCCGGTCGCACTGGCGAACGGTTGGATATGATCTATTGGGTCGATGGTAAGTATATCAAGGACGCTGTCAAAGAAGTGAACAACTTCATGCGTGATTGGCGCACAGATCAGGTAAAATCCATCGATTTGCGCACGATTGATATCATGGCGGCATCACACAACCTGCTGGATGTCAACGAACCCTATATGCTGTTGTCAGGCTATCGCTCTCCTCAGACCAACGCAATGCTGCGCTCCCGGTCGCGCCGTGTGGCGCGCAATTCGCTTCATATGGAAGGGCAAGCAGCTGATCTGCGCCTTGCCTCCCGCTCGGTTTCACAGATGGCCAAGGCAGCGATGTCGTGCCGCGCAGGCGGAGTTGGTCAGTATTATGGATCGAACTTCGTACACATGGATTGTGGCGTGGTTCGCACCTGGCGCGGGTAACACCCGGACGCTTTTGGTCTGTTCAGAACTTATACTGACTGTATCTTCCGGTCGGTTTTCTCGTAGTCGTAGCGATTGGCGGCAGAGCCGCCAAGTCTGCTAATTTGCTATTCTCGGCACCTGACAGAATATCTCTCCCTCAAGCACTGCAACTCAGCTATGATTATTAGCTTGCGAGCCGTTGCAATGACTGCACAATCAATGCGCTAAGCAAGCCAAATGACAAGCCCACTGTTCAGGGCTTCCGAATTCAATCCGACGTTGAATACAGGGTGGCGCACCTGAGAGGATTCGAACCTCTGGCCTCTGCCTTCGGAGGGCAGCGCTCTATCCAGCTGAGCTACAGGTGCCTTGGCCGTTAGCTAACCTTGTTCCAATCCGGGTGCAACTGCAAATCGCGATTGCCGCACTCTTATCAAAACCAAAATCAGGCAAACAGATCATGCGCCAATTCAAGCGCTTCGATCAGTGTATCAACTTCATCGGTAGTGTTATAGAGACCAAAGCTGGCGCGGCATGTTGCAGTCACCCCCAGATGGTCCATCAGCGGCCCGGCACAGTGGTGACCGGCGCGAACCGCTACACCTTTCTTGTCGAGAATGGTTGAGACGTCGTGAGCATGGCCAGCACCGTCCAGCGTAAAGCTGAAAATCGCAGCCTTGTCCGGGCGAGTGCCTTGAACCTGCAACCAGTTCAGCCCAGTCAGACGTTGCATCGCGTAATCGCGCAAGCTGGATTCATGAGCTGCGATGTTTTCCATCCCCAGGTCCATCATATACTCCAGCGCCACGCCAAGACCGATGGTCTGTACGATCCCCGGCGTGCCGGCCTCGAACTTCATTGGCGGGTCATTATAGATGATCTGATCCTTGCTGACCTCTTTGATCATGTCGCCGCCACCGATAAAGGGGCGCATTTCGGCCATGCGTTTGGATTTAATGTAAATCGCACCCGACCCTGACGGCCCATAAAGCTTGTGGCCTGTGATCGCGTAGAAATCGCACCCGATTTCTTCGACATTTACCGGCATGTGAACGGCACCCTGACTGCCATCAACCAGAACCGGGACGCCCTTGGCGTGGGCACCATCAGTTATGGCTTTCACATCCACAACCGTACCCAGCACGTTCGAGCAGTGCGTCACCGCAACCAGCTTGGTTTTCGGTCCGATTGCATCGATTACCGCCTGCGGGTCAAGCCCGCCCTCTGCGTCGACATCGACCCATTTCAGTACGACGCCCTGTCGTTCGCGCAGGAAATGCCAGGGTACGATGTTTGCATGGTGCTCCATCACACTCAGAACAATCTCATCGCCCGTTTCAAGTCGCGGCATAGCCCAGCCATAGGCGACCAGATTGATCCCTTCGGTCGTACCAGAGTTCAGGACGATCTCATTCTCGTTCGATGCCCCCAGAAAACGCGCGATCGTGCCACGAACGGCCTCGTATTTCTCTGTCGCAAGATTGGACAGGAAATGCAGGCCACGATGGACATTCGAATACTCCTCGGCATAGGCCCGCGTCACCGCGTCAATGACCACCTGAGGTTTCTGAGCCGAAGCACCATTGTCGAGATACGTCAAAGGCTTGCCATTCACCTGACGCGACAAGATCGGAAAGTCAGAGCGGATTTTCTGCACATCATACATAAGAGAGGTATTCCTAGACGGGCCCGGTTGGGCTTAGAAACAGAACGAAGGGGATGGCGACAAGGGCTGACAACACAATTACCGCAAAGGATTTCCAGAGCGACCCGAGTTGATGCGCTTCGTTCAGAAAATGAAGCGTGACGTAAAGGCTCAGGATTGCTGTCGCCAACAATGACATCATCATCAGGAACGGTAGGGTCAGGCTCAAGATCAGCGTCACGACCAAGGCGGCTATTTGCAGGAATTGCAGCCAGATCGTCAAAACCATCAGATCATCGAACTTCGCCAGACCTCCAAGCATTCGCCCGACCAGCAGGAATGCGACGATGCTCAGCATCATGGCCCCGGCCGAGCGCACCAAAACCATGGGAATGCTTTCGAGCGCCGGAGAGGGTTGGCCTGCCGCCATTGTTATTGACAAACCTATTCCCAATTGGACAACGCAGTTCAAAACGACCGCCAGTGCAAATGCCAGCCAAAGCACTTCTCGCCCCAGCTTGAGCGCCATCAGCCGTCGCGCCGCTTCGGCCGGGTTCCTGATCGTCAGGACAGCCATATTTCCCAGAAAACTCGAATTCATGCGACGGACCTTTGCACTTGTCTGAGACCGGATACCCAGAACCAGACAAAAACAGCAACCCAGACAAGACCCACAATCGTCAATGTAGGCCCTGGTCCGATAAACCCGGCGACAAGGCCGTTCAGCAGAACCAGCGGTGCAGACGACAACAGCGCCCAGAACAACGCCAGGCGCGCACCATAAGCGCTTCCCTGACCGCCAAACAAGCGCGCCGCCCAATGAGACACCAGTGCCAGCGTGTAAAAGACCAAGGGCAGAATGAACACGGATCCGAGCAGAGCACCACCCAAAAGCATGTTCAGCTCAACGCCTTCCAGATGCGCTTTGCGCGCAAGGCCAGGCATCTGGGCGATGAATGCCACCACACAAAACGCCATAACAAAGATCAGCGCCCGGTCTTCTCGTTGACCCATATCCAGAAGCCTGCGCACCACCCGCCCCGGCCCCTTGTACGTTGCCAGGATATCCGACGACAGGGCCATCAGCTTCGGCGCGCCAGCCACCCTTCCAGACGGCTTACGATTTCATCTGCCAAAGTGCTGTCTTCGATCTCATCCACTGCTTCGGCCAGGAATGCCAGCGTCAACATGTTGGTCGCGTCCTTGACCGGAACACCCCGTGACCGAAGATAGAACAACGCCGTATCGTCAATCGCACCCGAGGTTGAGCCATGGGAACATGCCACGTCATCGGCGTAGATCTCAAGTTCCGGTTTAGCGAGGAACTGGCTGTCATCATCTAAAAGCAGCGATTGACTGATTTGGTAACCATCGGTTTTCTGGGCCCCTTGCTTTACAAGGATCTTGCCCTGAAACACTCCGGTCGCACCGTTGCGAAGCACTTTCTTAAAGACCTGACGGCTTTCGCAATTCACCGCGTCATGGGTGATGAACACCGTGTCATCATGGTGGAAATCACCATCCCCAACACAGGCCCCGGCCACATGCGCCACCGCATTGTCGCCGGTCAGTTCAACGACCTGTTCGTTACGGGTCAGCACCCCATTCGCAGTCAAGGTGAAGGACTTGTAGACCGACTCTGCCCCCAAACGCGTGAACATATGGGTCGCGGCGCGACGTTCGTGGTCCCTGCCCTGCGCCCGCACATGATGCAGCGTCCCCTTGTCGGCAATTTCAATCTCTGTACATTTGTTGAAACGCGACGCCGCCGGGCCGGATTCAAGAATAGTCACCTCGGCCCCGCTTTCCACGCGAATAACGTGATGCAGGATCGCGTCGGATGTCGGCGAGGCATGACGATAGATCAGGTTGATCGGTTTGGAGGGTTTGCCCGTAACGTGAATGGCAACGCCGTCCGACGCAAAAGCCGTGTTCAATGCAGCCAACGGGCGTTGAACCGGGGACTGGCCGCGCGCTTCCAGAACGCCATACAGGTCTTTTGCCCAATGAATGTCTTTGCAGCAGATGTCTTCAATCCGGTCGATCTTGACACCGTCCAGCGACAGGTCATCGGATTCCTCGGCGCTGAAGACCCCGTCGACAAAAACAATTTTCAAACGGTCAAGGTCGTTGAAAAGCACCGGTTCATCATTGATAAACACCGCCGCAGGCAAAGCCTCGGCAGAAATCAGACTATCGGGTTGAGTGTATTTCCAATACTCATCCCGGCGCCCCGGCAGGCCGGATTCCAGAACACGCGCCAAAGCGTCTTCGCGTGCACCACGGGTGCAGCCCGCATCGGGCATGATCAACGTAGCCAGACGCGCCTCGGTTGCGGATTGTTTCGCTTGCGGCAAAGCCATCAGTTCACCTCGGCCAGAATGTCGGCATAACCGTTGTTTTCAACCTCAAGCGCCAGTTCAGGTCCGCCCGTCTTAACGATGCGACCATTGGCCATGATATGCACAACATCCGGTTTGATGTGATCCAGCAGGCGCTGATAATGCGTGATCACCAGGAACCCACGGCCTTCGTCCCGCAGGGCATTCACACCTTCGGCCACCAGTTTCATCGCGTCCACATCAAGGCCCGAGTCGGTTTCGTCCATGATGCACATCTTGGGTTCAAGCATGGCCATCTGCAGGATTTCGTTACGCTTTTTCTCACCGCCCGAAAAACCAACATTGACCGGGCGCTTGAGCATATCCGCGTCGATCTTTAGCGTCTTTGCTTTGGCACGCACCTCTTTCAGAAAGTCTGCGGCAGACAGTTCCTCTTCGCCACGGGCCTTGCGCTGCGCGTTTACCGCGGTGCGCAGGAACGTCATGTTGCCAACGCCGGGGATTTCAACCGGGTATTGGAAGGCCAGGAAAACACCTGCTGCCGCGCGCTCTTCCGGTTCCATCTCCAGCAGGTTCTGACCGTCCAGAGTGGCCGAACCTTCGGTCACTTCGTACCCGTCGCGCCCCGACAGAACATAGCTAAGGGTCGATTTGCCCGACCCGTTCGGACCCATGATCGCGTGTACCTTGCCAGCCTCGACCGTCAGGTCCACACCTTTGAGGATCTGCTTGTCTTCTTCTTCAAGCTGTACGTGCAGGTTTTTGATTTCCAGCATTTTTTGTCCTTTTGCGTATCGCAAGGGGCGTCTTGGCCCCGCATTGTTCTAGCCCAGTAATCTGCGGATCAGTCTGGCGAGGATCCAACCTAGGATCGCCCCGCCACCTACCGCCCAAACCGGGTTGATGAATTCCATGTAATGGGTGTTGACGTAGGCCACGCCAAGCAGCCCCCCCAGAACCGGCAATGCGTACCCAAGCCAGGTCAACACATCATCCTTACGGATGCGGGTTCTGGGTGACTGCGTCATCACCCAACCGACCCTTCAAGTGAGATGGCCACCAACTGCTGTGCTTCCATCGCAAACTCCATCGGAAGCGCCTGAAGCACGTCCTTGCAGAACCCGTTGACCACCAGGGCCACGGCTTCTTCCTCGTCCATGCCGCGCTGACGGCAGTAGAACAGCTGATCGTCATCCACTTTTGACGTCGTCGCCTCGTGCTCAACGCGGCTCGAGTTGTTCTTGACCTCGATATAGGGAACCGTATGTGCACCGCATTTGTCGCCGATCAGCAGACTGTCACACTGCGTGTAGTTCCGGCTGTCCTTGGCTTTCGGGTGCATCGACACAAGCCCACGATAGGTGTTCTGGGCCTTGCCCGCGCTGATGCCCTTGGACACGATGCGCGACTTGGTGCTCCTGCCCAGATGAATCATCTTGGTGCCGGTGTCGGCCTGTTGATAATTGTTGGCAATCGCGATCGAATAGAACTCACCCTGGCTTTCATTGCCGCGCAGGATGCAGGACGGGTATTTCCATGTCACGGCCGATCCGGTTTCCACCTGCGTCCACATCACCTTCGACCGGTCACCCCGGCAGTCGGCGCGTTTGGTCACGAAGTTATAGATACCGCCCTTGCCGTTTTCATCCCCCGGAAACCAGTTCTGAACAGTCGAGTATTTCACCTCGGCATCTTCTTCGACGATGATCTCGACCACGGCAGCATGCAGTTGTGCCGTGTCACGTTGGGGTGCGGTACAGCCTTCCAGATATGAGACGTACGAGCCCTTGTCAGCAATGATCAGGGTGCGTTCGAACTGACCGGTGTTCTCGGCGTTGATGCGGAAATACGTGCTTAGTTCCATCGGGCAGCGAACGCCCGGCGGGATGTAGACGAATGAGCCATCCGAGAATACAGCTGAATTCAACGTTGCATAGAAGTTGTCCGATACGGGAACTACAGTGCCCAGATACTTCTTGACCAGCTCAGGATGCTCTTTGATTGCCTCAGAGATCGAGCAGAAGATCACGCCTGCCTTTTTCAGTTCGGCCTGAAAGGTGGTACCCACGGAAACCGAGTCAAACACTGCATCGACCGCTACCTTGCGGCCCTCGGCGGGTGCATCCTCTGCACCTTCAACACCAGCCAGAATCATCTGTTCTTTCAGAGGGATACCAAGCTTTTCGTAAGTGGCGAGCAGCTTTGGATCAACCTCATCCAGAGATTTGGGTTTCTCTTCCATCGATTTGGGGCGGGCATAGTAATACTGGTTCTGAAAATCGATTGGCGGATAGTGAACCATTGCCCATTTGGGCTCTTCCATTTTGGTCCAACGCTCGAACGCGGCCAAACGCCATTCGGTCATCCACTCAGGCTCATCGTTTTTCCCCGAGATCAGACGGACGATATCAGGGTTCACGCCTTTGGGGGCGTATTCCATCTCGATATCGGTATTCCAGCCATATTTATATGTGCCGACCTCACGAACCGCATCCACGGTTTCCTGATCGACACCTTCTTTCACCTGGGTCTGGTCCAAAGTGGCCATGACTTACCCTCCGTCAGATCACGCAGCCCGCGCGCGATGCTTTTTCTCTTTTTCAAGCCACGTTTCGGCGAAACGCAGCACATCTTCTTCCGTCGTCTCTGGCCCCAACGAAACGCGGATTGCGCATGAGGCCACCGTCTCATCAAATCCCATTGCCGTCAGAACCCGACTGGTTTTGACTTTGCCGCTGGAACAGGCGGATCCCGCACTGATGGCAAAGCCAGACAAGTCCATCTGCATCACCTGCGTTTCGCCTTTCCAGCCGGGCGTCGCGAAACACAGGGTATTCGGGAGTCGCTCCTGATTTTTCCCGACAAAAATAGTAGATATTGCACCAGCCTCAAGGGCGTTTTCTAGAATATTTCTAAGTTCTCTGACTTTTTCCCATACTCCATCAGCCAGATCGCGTTGAGCTGCCTCAGCAGCCGCGCCAAAACCGGCAATACCCACCACATTTTCAGTGCCGGATCTTCGCCCCATCTCCTGACCGCCACCGCTGGCCAAAGGTTCGATATCGATACCTTGCCGCAGGATCAAAGCGCCAACACCTTTTGGCCCGCCAATCTTATGCGCCGACAGGATCGCCATATCTGCGCCACTCCAGGCAAAGGAAAACGGAATGCGTCCGACAACCTGCGTAATATCAAGCAACAGCCAATCAGCGCGCCGCGCGCCATAGGGCCACTGGTTCTCTACTTTCTGAGGCGGATGCGTGATGACTCCGGTCTCAGAGTTCGCAAGCCCCATCGCCAATATGTGCCCGGGGCCATAGGGATGCTCGCTACAATGGGTCAGATCGAAATGCGACCACAGCGCATCGTGGGCGGTGCTGTCGACAAAGACGTCGCAGCCTTCGGGGCGATTTTGCAGAACCCGCGCTGCTTCGGTCGCGCCAGAGGTAAATATGACCTCTTGCGGACGGCAACCGACGGCCTCGGCGACCTGCGCCCGCGCGCGTTCGACCAGCGCTTTTGCGGCACGTCCTTCCGCATGAACAGATGACGGGTTCCCGACCACATCCATCGCCGTGATCATTGCCTCGCGCGCTTCGCGTCGCAGCGGCGTAGTCGCGTTATGATCCAGATAAACACGTTTCATGGATACATCTTTTCCTGCACAGAAGTCATATGCATGTTCGACTTACCCAGCTCATTCATCGACGACGGAAAACAGGCTTGGAACTGCCGGGCAAGGCGCAAGGTCGTTTCTGATCACATCCGACAGGCGCGTCTGGTGCAGGAAGACATAAACATGCGCGCTCAGGCTTTCCCACAAGCGGTTCGTCAGGGATTGCGCCCTGCTACCCGATGACGCACCGGATGCTCCGGCCCCTTTTTGCAGCGCATCAACTGTCTCATCCACAGCGGCCAGAACCTCGACCACGCGAATCTCGGACGCGGGGCGTGCAAGACGATACCCCCCTCCGGGCCCACGGACAGAAGCAACCAGTTCCGCGCGACGCAGCTTGACGAAAAGCTGCTCAAGATACGGCAGAGAAATGTCCTGCCGTTCCGAGATTTCGCCCAGGGTTACCAGCCGGTCTGTTGGCTGAAGCGCAATATCCGCCAAAGCGACCATCGCGTAACGCCCTTTGGTCGAAAGCTTCATGCCCTGCCCCCTTTTAGCCGGATCTGCGCGAAATCATTGACGCCGACGCTGCCAGTGCGTATCTCCGACTGACAGCGCGATTGCGCCAAGCAATGTAATTAGAACCGTTCTAAGGTGTCCGACGATTATAGTCAAGTATATCCGGATACCCGCACGAAAATGACAGGACCAAAGCACACATGCCCGAGGTGATTTTTCCCGGACCCGAAGGCCGCCTGGAAGGCCGTTACCACCCGCAAAAGGAAAAAGACGCACCGATCGCTATCGTGCTTCACCCGCATCCTCAGTTCGGCGGGACCATGAACAACAAGGTGGTCTATAACCTGCACTATGCCTTTTACAACATGGGCTTCACAGTGCTGCGCTTTAACTTCCGCGGCGTCGGTCGCAGCCAGGGCGAATATGATCAGGGCGTAGGCGAGCTGAGCGATGCGGCATCTGCGCTGGATTACCTTCAATCCATGAACAACAACTCGAAACACTGTTGGGTTGCGGGCTTTTCGTTTGGGGCGTGGATTGGAATGCAGTTGCTGATGCGCCGCCCCGAAATCACGGGTTTCATCAGCGTGTCGCCGCCTGCCAACATGTATGACTTTTCCTTCCTTGCGCCCTGCCCGTCTTCGGGCTTGATCATCAACGGATCGGCTGACCGTGTGGCACCACCAGCGGATACCACCGCGCTGGTCAACAAGTTGCACGAGCAAAAAGGGATCACGATCACCCATAACGAGGTTGAGGGCGCGGATCATTTCTTCCAGGATCGCCACATGGACACGCTGATCACAGATGTCAGCGACTATGTGAAACGTCGGCTGACTGAGAACACCCGCTAATGTCCGACACCATCACATCGCTCGCGGCCAAACTGGCCGAAGATACGATGAAGGTCATGGACGAAACCGGCGAAGACCGGTTCTTTGTGGAAGTGGGTGAAGTTCTTGGTGCGGCGTCTCAATCTCTGGAAGAGGCTTTCCTGACAGAAATCCGCGTGCGTCTGGCTGAACGCAAGGCCAGACAATTCGTGATCAAGCGCCTCGCTTCGCATCGCGCGAAACTCAAGGCGATTGAAAAGCAATGACCGATCGCCTGGTTGCGCAGGTCGCATTTCTGAAACGGGCCGACAATCTGAAACTGGTCGAGCGGGCAAATGTCCTGCTTGACCAGTCAAGGCCCGAAAACTCCGCCGAACACAGCTGGCACTTGGCTTTGTGGGCAATGGTCATGGCGCCACTGGCCGGGCCGGACATCTCGGTCGACCGGGTCATCCGCATGTTGCTGCTGCATGATCTGGTCGAGATCGTGACAGGTGATCACCCGATTCACCTCAACACGGATTGGGATACCGTGGCCAAGGCTGAACAGGCCGCAGCACAGGAATTGTTTGGCCTGTTGCCCAACGAACAGGCACAGGATTTTCTTTCTCTCTGGCACGAGTTCGAGGCGGACCAGACCCCGGATGCCCGGTTCGCCAAGATTCTGGATCGCTGCCAGCCGCTGTTTCAGGTTCTGTGCGCCACTGACCCGCGACAGGATCATGTGGAAATTGCGCGGTCGAACCTGGCGGGTGGGCGCGCAGCTTACCTGGCCCATGCCTTTCCACTGGCCCACCAGCATGCCACAAACCTCTTGACCAAGTCCGACCCTCAGGATGACGCATTCACGAAAAGATTGGCGTTTCTCACAGAAGCGGACCAGTTGAAATCCGTTCTGCGCGCGTCACGCCTGATGGCCAGTGACCGGTTCGAAAACTCGGCGGAACATTCGTGGCATGTCATGCTCTACGCCTGGGTATTGTCGGAATACGCGCATTCGGATGTTCAAGTGGACCGAATCCTCCAGATGTTGCTTTTGCACGATGTTGTCGAAATCGACGCGGGCGACCACCCGATCCACGGACATGTCGACCACGCGGAACAAGAAGCCAAGGAACAGGCCGCCGCCAAACGACTGTTTGGCCTTCTGCCTGACTGTCAACACAGGTCATTTACTGAACTATGGCGCGAGTTTGAGGCGGCTGAAACCCCGGAAGCCAGATTTGCAAAGGCTGTTGACCGGTTTCAAACACCCATAGCAAATCTGGAAACAGGTGGCGGATCATGGGTCGAATACAAAGTAAAATTCGATCAGATTGTAACACGTGTCCGACCAGCTATTGCAGCGGGAGCACCTCAGCTGTGGGACTGGCTGCAACCGCAACTGGTTGTGCATTTTGAATACTGTGAAACACGCGACCCTCAGGCATAAAAAAAGGAGCCTGAAGGCTCCTTTTTTCTTGCTTGGTTTCTAGCGGCGTTCAAAAAACACTACTACCATCAAACTGTTGAACCAAGTTGGCTGCATTCACTTCGACGGACCCCCCGTCAGCAAGCCACCCAATCGCCACTATCAGAGCCGAAGCAAATATGATTGATTTCGCAAATAACGTCATCGCTCAAAACTCGTTAACAAAATTAAAAAATATAGGGCAAATATTACATTCATTCGGTTGAAAAAACAGTCAGGTATACCTGACCCAAGGTAATCTTGTAGACTGCATGGCGGTCGACGTATTTCACTCACGCAAATCGCCATCTAGCCACCCGACCCACCCTTTTCGAGGTACTCAAATGCCCCAAGCCTATCTGTATTTGTTGCTGGCTGTTCTGGCGGAAACCATTGGCACGACAGCCTTGCAAGCCAGCCAGCAGTTTTCGCGGTTCTGGCCATCCGTGATTGTTGTCGTTGGGTATGCGTTTGCATTTTACCTCATGGCGCTGACGCTGAAGGTCATGCCTGTCGGTATCGTTTATGCAATCTGGTCCGGTCTCGGTATATTCCTGATCGCCGTAATCGGATTCATCGTGTTCGGCCAAAGGCTGGATTGGCCTGCGATCCTGGGGTTGACGTTGATCTTGTCCGGAATCCTGATCATTCACCTCTTTTCAAAGACTGCCGGACACTGAACCACGGTTAGGGCTGGTATATTTTGCCGCGCCACGTTATGCGCGCGGCAACTTCCCGTTCAAAGGCTGACCTCTCATGGACCTGCGCAACATCGCAATCATCGCTCACGTGGACCACGGCAAAACGACCTTGGTCGACGAGCTGCTCAAACAATCCGGTGCATTCCGGGAAAATCAGGCCGTCGCGGAACGTGCCATGGACAGTAACGACCTGGAGCGTGAACGCGGCATCACCATCCTGGCAAAGGCCACGTCGGTCGAGTGGAAAGACACACGCATCAATATCGTCGACACCCCCGGTCACGCCGATTTCGGAGGCGAGGTCGAGCGCATCCTCAGCATGGTCGATGGTGTTGTTCTGTTGGTGGACGCCGCAGAAGGCCCGATGCCCCAGACCAAGTTTGTAACGTCCAAGGCACTGGCGCTGGGCTTGCGCCCGATCGTGGTCCTGAACAAGGTCGACAAGCCGGACGCCGAACCTGACCGCGCGCTGGACGAGTGCTTTGACTTGTTCGCCAATCTCGGTGCGGATGACGACCAGTTGGATTTCCCTTCAATGTACGCCTCGGGCCGTTCTGGCTGGGCGGATATGGAGCTGGACGGCCCCCGCAAGGACTTGAGCGCACTATTCGACTTGATCGTCGATCATGTCCCTGCCCCGAAACAGATCGAACACAAAAATGAACCCTTCCGGATGCTGGCCACGACGCTGGGAAGCGATCCCTTCATCGGCCGTATCCTGACTGGCCGCGTCGAAAGCGGAACGCTGAAGGCTGGCGACAGCCTCAAGGCGCTTAGCCGCGATGGTTCGGTCATCGAAAACTTCCGTGCCACGAAAATCCTGGCGTTCCGGGGCCTGGGTCAACAGCCCATTGACGTGGCCGAAGCAGGCGACATCGTGACCATCGCTGGCATGAGCAAAGCCACCGTAGCGGATTCGCTGGTAGCCCCTCAGGTCACAGAGGCCCTGCCCGCGCAGCCCATCGATCCGCCGACCATCACCGTGACCTTCGGTATCAATGATTCTCCGTTGGCGGGCCGTGATGGCAAAAAAGTTCAATCACGCGTCATTCGAGACCGCCTGATGAAGGAAGCCGAATCGAACGTCGCCATCCGTGTCACCGACACCCCGGGCGGTGAGGCGTTCGAGGTTGCGGGCCGCGGCGAGCTGCAAATGGGCGTTCTGATCGAGAACATGCGCCGAGAAGGCTTTGAACTCAGCATCTCGCGCCCTCAGGTTCTGTTCCGTGAGGAAGACGGGCAGCGGCTTGAGCCCATCGAAGAAGTCACCATTGACGTGGATGACGAATATTCTGGTTCCGTTATTGAGAAGGTTACCGGCGCGCGTAAGGGTGAACTGGTCGAGATGCGCCCGGCCGGTACGGGCAAGACGCGGATCATCGCCCATGTCCCGTCCCGTGGTCTGATTGGTTACCACGGAGAATTCCTGACCGACACGCGCGGTACCGGTGTACTGAACCGTGTGTTCCATGACTGGGCGCCACATAAAGGGCAAATTCCGGGTCGTCGCGCAGGCGTTCTGATCTCGATGGAGAAGGGTCAGGCTGTGGCTTATGCGCTGTGGAACCTGGAAGAGCGTGGCCGCATGTTTGTTGGTCCGCAAACAGACGTGTATCAGGGTATGGTGATCGGCGAACACTCACGCGACAACGATCTGGAAGTGAACCCTCTTAAAGGCAAGAAGCTGACAAACGTGCGCGCCAGTGGAACCGACGACGCGGTCCGCTTGACGCCGCATATCCAGTTCTCACTGGAGGAGGCAATTGCCTATATCGACGATGATGAACTGGTGGAAGTCACACCAAACGCGGTGCGGCTGCGGAAGCGTTTTCTTGACCCGCACGAGCGTAAGCGAATGGCCAAATCTGCCTAGAACACCCTCAGGTTGCAAACTGACCAAACGGAAACAATGGCATTAGTGTGGCAAATTTGCTTCCAATTCGACAAAAGACGAAATCAGAAAAACCGGGCCCACTGCCCGGTTTTTATTTGAAAAATAACAGTTTTCACCATATGGTTGAAGGCTTCTGACACAAGCCTCATCAACAAGATATTGTAGGTGCCCTCAAATTATGGTCAAAACACGTCAGAAGTGTGACGTCCTTCACAAACACCGATACGAGAATGGTGCATAGAAGGACATAGTTTAGTTATCGAGTTCCAAGGAGTTCAAAATGGGTAATAGAGCTCGCAAGTTTCCACTGTTTTTTATTGCGACAACTTTTCTGCTTTCACCTGCCGGTGAAACCTTTGCCGCTGGGACATGTACGGTTGCAACAGCACGGCAATCCGCTGCGTCCGCTCAGGTTTTGTGCGAATGCGATGCTGTGACATCCGGCATGATCCGCTACATTCAACGTCGGCATGACTTCGATCAGATCCTGGCGCGCGTCGGTGCAGAATGCGCCCCGCTGGCAGGCCTGCTAAGTGACTTCCCGACCGCATCAATCGGTGTCTCAGACCAGAGATCCGGGGACGGACCTTCCCAGGAAAACGGCACGCCCCCCAATGGCGGCGGCGGTAATCCAACCGGTGGTGAAGAACCCGGTGGCGAAGAGCCCGGTGGTGAAGAGCCCGGTGGTGAAGAGCCCGGTGGCGAAGAGCCCGGTGGCGAAGAGCCCGGTGGCGAAGAGCCCGGTGGCGAAGAGCCCGGTGGCGAAGAGCCCGGTGGCGAAGAGCCCGGTGGCGAAGAGCACGAAGAAGACCGATAGAGACGAAATCGAGTATCAGCGAACCGGGCCTAGGAAAGCGGAGCGTATTCGACAGCAAAAGCTTTGCTGGTCAAGGCTTCGGGGCTAGAATACGTCGATACGCAAAACGTTCGGATTAATCCGTCCAAACGTCAGGTCAAAGACTACACTCTTGGGCGCAGATCAAATCTGCGTCTAAGGGCAGGAATTTGTGTATGTCGAAGATTCCGCTGAGATCAGCTGCGCCCGTAAACGCCAACCCATTGACTGGGCCGCTTCGGGTCTTGCATGCGCAGGAACAGATAGCGCGTAGCTGTCCAGGGCTTGATCCGGTTTGTGAGATTGTCCAAGATCAGGTCGCCCTGCGCCGAGCGGTAAACCAGAACCGCATGAGGTGTCCGGCGTGTGTCCAGTACGGTTGCAATCAAAAGCTTACTTGGATCAACCCCCGCATGGATCAGATCTCTTTTCTTCAACAATGCAAAGTCTTCACAATCACCGCCTCTGGGTGTTGGCAATGCCCATCGCTCACGCGTTTTGTACTGAGACTGATCCGTAACTTCCCGGGTCGACGCATTCACGCGACGATTCACTTGATTTACCACCGTCAGCTCTTGGTGGCTGGACAACGTCACCGAACGTTTCGCAGTGCAAGCCCAGTTATATTGGTTGCATAGGTTGATTGCACCTGAAGGCGGAGGCGAAGACGCAACGGTAGGGATAAAAACGCCGTCGGATGCCTGCGCGACAGGTGCGGACGCTATGACGCCGATACACACGGTGCAGATGCCCAATGCGCGCGACGCAACCGATGCAAGCACGGCAACACACCTCTTGGGTAAATTCGTTAATGAAATCATGCGAGGTCCCCGATCCGATGTTCTTCGAGCGATTGCATGTCCAACTGCACCACATTCTGTTTCTTGAAACTATCTGTGATCAGGTGTTACGCGCAATCTTTTGAGAACCTGCAAGCGAAACAGGGCAAAAATTCGTCCGAGAATCTGACAATTTTACGTAAGAATTTTGTTGGCGCGGCCACAATTTGGTCAGGAACCATTCTGTAGAACGTGAGAACCGGAAGATAAGATATTGAAACCTAACAATTATATAAAACAGCCCGCTATCGCGGGCTGATCGGCATCAACCAAACATGACATAAGCCGAATCTTGCTTATCCACTGCCGGTTTTCTTGAAATTATCAGTGCCTTGGAAGCAAGGCCCAAATGTCACTCGGTGATTTCTACCACAATCAGTTCACGCTCGCTTGCGCCGCGCGCGTGATTCAGGGCTTGCTGGTACTCATCCGAGTGATAGCATTCAACCGCAACCTCCAGCGACGGGAAGCGCGCCACTACGTTTCGTGGACGTTCCTTGCCTTCCAGCTGAACGTATCGCGCAGCACGGGCGATAAACTCGCCCCCGTGCTTGGCGATGGCCGGTCCGGCCAGTTCGGCGTATTTGCCGTAAGCCTCGGCGTCTGTCACCGTGACATGCGCAATCCAAAGAGCAGGCATATTATCCACCCAAAACCTGTTGTGCGGCCTTGATTGCCGCATCTGCATTTGATGCATCCTTGCCACCGCCCTGGGCCATGTCAGGACGGCCGCCGCCGCCTTTTCCGCCCAACTCGATCACGGCCGCTTTTACAAGATCCACCGCCGAAATCCGTCCGGTCAGGTCTTCTGTCACACCTGCCGCAACGGCCGCCTTGCCGCACGTATCCGCAATCAGCAGCACCGCACCCGATCCAAGTCGGCTTTTGTGTTCGTCAATCAACGCAGGAAGGTCCTTGCCTGAAACACCGCTGAGGGCTTGCGCCAGGAATTTCACGCCATTCACATCCCGCGCCTCGGCACCACCGCCCTGACCGGCCCCGCCAGCCATAGCCAGATCCCGGCGCAACTGAGCCACTTCGTTCTGCAAGGCCTTGCGTTCGTCCAGAAGGCTTTTCACGCGCGCCACCACGTCGTCCGGTTGCGCTTTCAGTTCCGATGCGACCTGAGCCAGACGTTGATCTTGCGCCGAAAGATAGCGGAAGGCTTCATCGCCGGTCAGCGCTTCGATCCGGCGCACACCAGCACTGCTGGCGCTGTCACCCAACACAACAAAGGTGCCGATATCACCTGTCTGGCGCACATGTGTGCCGCCACAGAGTTCTATCGACCACGTATCTCCGTTATGGCCTTTTCCTGTTGGCGCCTTACCCATAGAGACAACACGAACCTCGTCACCATATTTCTCGCCGAACAGGGCCTGGGCACCCAATGCGCGCGCGTCGTCGGGTGTCATGACCCGGGTTTCAACAGTCGAATTCTGGCGGATGAAATCGTTCACCTCACGTTCGACTTTTTGGATTTCCTCCAGGCTCAGCGCTTTGGAATGACTGAAGTCGAACCGCAGACGATCCGCCGCGTTCAGCGAACCGCGCTGCGCCACGTGATCACCCAGCGTTTCGCGCAATGCTTCATGCAGCAGGTGCGTGGCCGAGTGATTGGCGCGAATGGCGGAACGGCGGGCATGATCAACCTCAAGCTCTACCGCATCGCCTTTGCGAACAACTCCGCTTTGAACTGCTACCTTATGAGCATAGACCTTGCCGTCGGCAAACTTCCTCGTGTCCTCTACGCGGCTCAGGTGATCGCGATCCTCCAGCCTACGCAACGCGCCAGTATCGCCGACCTGACCGCCGGCCTCTCCGTAGAACGGGGTCTGGTTCACGACGACCCAACCGCTGTTGCCCGCGTCGATCTTGTCAACCAGTGCACCATCAACAACCAGGGCGACAACCTGCGCTTCGGCTTTCTCGGTATCATAGCCCAAGAAATCCGTCGCACCGGCGGTATCCAGCACATCAAACCACACGACCTGATCCGCTGCTTCACCTGACCCGGCCCATGCGGCACGTGCCTTGGCCTTTTGTTCGGCCATCGCGGTGTCAAAACCGTCCGTGTCGACGCTCAGGCCGTTTTCACGCAGCGCATCCTGCGTAAGATCCAGTGGGAAACCATAAGTGTCGTAAAGCTTAAAGGCCGCTTCACCTGACAGGGGTGCCCCCTCGGAAAGCCCTGAAACCTCATCATCCAGCAACTTCAGACCACGATCCAGTGTCTGCTTGAACCGGGTTTCTTCCAGCAGCAGCGTCTCTTCGATAAGCGGTTGCGCCTGTTTCAGTTCAGAATAATGCCCGCCCATCTGCTGCACCAGTGTAGGCACTAGGCGATGCATGACAGGATCCTTGGCGCCCAGCAGGTGCGCATGGCGCATGGCGCGGCGCATGATCCGGCGCAGAACGTATCCGCGACCGTCATTGCTGGGCATCACACCGTCTGCAATCAGGAACGAGGTCGAACGCAGGTGATCCGCGATCACCCTGTGATGCACGTTCTGGTCGCCGTAGGGATCGACACCGGTCGCATCCGCCGAAACCTCGATCAGGGTCTTGAACAGGTCGGTGTCATAATTGTCATGGCTGCCCTGCAACAGCGCCCCAATCCGTTCGAGCCCCATACCGGTGTCGATGGACTGCATGTCAAGCTCGACCATCGAGCCATCTTCGAACTGCTCGTTCTGCATGAAAACGACGTTCCAGATTTCGATGAACCGGTCGCCATCTTCCTCGGGTGATCCCGGAGGGCCACCCCAGATGTGATCGCCGTGATCATAGAAAATCTCAGTGCACGGACCGCAAGGTCCGGTCGGACCCATCTGCCAGAAATTGTCATTGGTGGCGATGCGGATGATCCGGTCCTCGGGCACACCGACCTTCTTCCAGATTTCAAAGGCTTCATCGTCGGTATGGTAGACCGTGGTCAACAGGCGGGTCTTGTCGATACCGAATTCCCTGGTGATCAGCTCCCATGCAAAAGGGATCGCTTCATGTTTGAAGTAATCCCCGAATGAGAAGTTCCCCAGCATCTCAAAAAACGTGTGGTGACGCGCCGTATAGCCAACATTGTCGAGGTCGTTGTGCTTGCCGCCCGCCCGCACACATTTCTGGGCCGTGGTGGCGCGTTTGTAATCGCGGGTTTCCAGACCGGTAAACAAGTTCTTGAACTGCACCATGCCTGAGTTCACGAACATCAACGTCGGGTCATTGCGCGGCACCAGCGGGCTGGACGCGACGACCTCATGCCCTTGTTTTTCAAAGTAGTTCAGAAAAGTCGATCGGATGTCGTTCAGGGTTGGCATAGGGCTCTCTCGGCGCACATATATCTTGGTCTCCGTTGGTTTAGCCCCCCGTCAAGTGAGTGTCCACAGCAGAGGCACTCTGGAACGAAACAAGGCGACCCGATCAGGCCGCCTTGTTACAACTGTTGCAGTCTTTACGCAGAGGCTACGGATCACCCGCCTCAGGGCATCAGGCCTCCAGAATATCGTCATCCTCGGCAAACCCTGGCGACAAGTCGAATTCCAGCCCATGCGCCGCGCGGATCTTGTCTTCGATATCCAACGCCACCCGGCTGTTTTCCCGCAGGTATTGTTTGGCGTTCTCACGCCCCTGCCCGATCCGCTCATCACCATAGCTGAACCAAGACCCGGACTTTTCGACAACACCGGCTTTGACACCCAAATCCAGCAATTCGCCCATCTTCGAGATGCCTTCGCCATACATGATGTCGAACTCGACCTGCTTGAACGGCGGGGCCACCTTGTTCTTCACAACTTTTACGCGGGTCTGGTTCCCGACCACCTCATCCCGGTCCTTGATCGCGCCAATCCGGCGGATATCCAGCCGAACCGAGCTATAGAATTTCAGCGCGTTGCCACCGGTTGTGGTTTCCGGACTGCCGAACATTACGCCGATCTTCATCCGGATCTGGTTGATGAAGATGACCATGCAGTTCGAGCGGCTGATCGAGCCTGTCAGTTTGCGCATCGCCTGGCTCATCAGTCGGGCCTGCACACCGACACTGCTGTCGCCCATGTCCCCTTCGAGTTCCGATTTCGGCGTCAGGGCAGCGACCGAGTCGACAACAACCATATTGACCGCGCCCGAGCGCACCAGAGTATCCGTGATTTCAAGCGCCTGCTCACCGGTATCGGGCTGCGAGATCAGAAGCTCATCCAGATCAACACCCAGCTTGCGGGCATATTGCGGGTCCAGAGCGTGTTCCGCATCCACGAACGCGCAAACTCCACCCCGCTTTTGCTGCTCAGCTATACAATGAAGGGTCAAAGTGGTTTTGCCCGAGCTCTCAGGCCCGTAAATCTCAACAATACGCCCCATCGGCAGTCCGCCGATACCCAGCGCGATATCCAGACCCAGCGACCCGGTCGAGCTCGCCTCGATGTCCTGCCGGGCATCTTCGCCCAGCTTCATGATCGATCCCTTGCCGAACTGCCGTTCGATCTGGGCCAGCGCACTGTCGAGCGCCTTTTGCTTGTCTGCGTTTTTCTTGTCGCTCATAGTCAGAAGATCCGCCATTGTCCTGTCGCCTTCCCTTTTGTCACACCCTTAATCGGGCGGCAATCGCTGCTTTGTTCGCCTCTTGTTCCTTATGAGATCAAAAAGAGAACATTTCAACCAAAACTTACAGAAATCAGTCTTCTGCAATTGTGTTAAAGAGTCGTTTACGACAATCTGCACAAGTAACATGGCAATTTTTCGGATCGGTAAATGCTTGTTTTTTATAAAGAACGACTGGCTTTTCTTTCTGTCCCCAAGACCGGAAGCACGGCTTATCATACGGCGTTGCGTGACCGGGCAGATCTCATCGTTTCACATCCACCAGAGCTGAAACACGCCCCGGTGCGTCGGTATGACCGGTTTTTCCAGACCATGTTTCGAAAACTGTTTGATACCGAGATGGAAATTATGGCCGTTGTGCGCGAGCCGTTGGATTGGCTGGGCAGCTGGTACCGGTTCCGCAGTCGCGAAGACTTGATAGGTCAACTACGCTCGACACGTGACATGAGTTTTGACGCGTTCGTGCAAGCCTATTTGCAGGACACACGTCCAGAGTTTGCCAATGTCGGCAGCCAGGCGCAATTCTTCCGTACCCGCAACGACAGCGCTGGCGCTCATCATATCTTCAAATACGAACATCAGGACAAGGTGTTGGGTTTTCTGCAATCACGGCTGGACATGCAGATCGATCTGAAGCGCGAAAACGTTTCGCCTCAGGGAGATTTACATCTGTCACCAGCCACCGAGCAGAAGTTTCGTAGTGCCTTCCCGGAAGAATTTGCGCTGCACAAAGCCGCATTGTGATTCTTCAGTTGAGTTGTTGAAACACGGCCTCAGTCAGTTGGTTGAGGGAAAACGGCTTGGGCAGAAAGGTTGAGTTGGCAATATCCGGACCCGTATCGCCGAAAACGCCTTCGGTATACCCGGACACGAAGATCACACGCGCGTCCGGGCGCGTCTCCCTGGCCTTGCGCACCCAGGTCGGCCCGTCCATTCCCGGCATGACTACATCAGTGACGAATACATCAACACTTAACGCGGGATCTTCAAGCAGTCGAAGTGCCTCTTCCGCCGAGTCCGCCTCGAGCACGGTGTAACCCTTCAGCCGCAGGGCGCGCGTTGCAAAAGCACGAACAGGCGCCTCATCCTCGACCAGCAGCACCACGCCCTCACCCTGCCTGGCACTCTGAGATTCGGGCTGGGCTGGCAACTCGGCTTCGACTTCGGTCGCTGTCTCACAAACCGGAAGGAAAACCGTGAACTCGGTACCCCGTCCAATAGCACTGTCGACAAAGATGAAGCCGCCGGTCTGCTTGACGATCCCGTATGCCGTTGACAACCCCAACCCGGTGCCTTCACCAGTTCGTTTCGTCGTGTAGAAGGGTTCGAAAATCTTCTGCAGCTTGTCTGTCGGTATACCAACGCCGCCATCTACAACCTTGACTGTCACATAATCGCCCGGTTGCACGGTTGCCCTGTCCCGCATCAGAGGTTGCGAAAGGGTCAACACGCTGGTTTCGATGCGAATTTCGCCCCCGTCCGGCATGGCATCCCGCGCATTAACGACAAGATTCATCAGCACCTGCTCGAGTTGGCGCTTGTCCGCCCGCACGGGTTTGAGCACCGGATCGTGGCTCAGCGTTAATTGCACCTTTTCGCCAACCAAACGGTTCAGCAGGTGAATAAGGTCCGAGATCGTGTCACGCAGATCCAACACTTCGGGCCTGAGGGTCTGTTTCCGCGAAAACGCCAAAAGCTGACTGACCAACGCGGCGGCCCGGTTGGCATTCTGATTGATCTGCACCAAATCCCCGTAATCCGGGTCATTCTGGTCATGGCGCAACAGCAGCAGATCGCAGTGACCCGAAATGGCTGTCAGCAGGTTGTTGAAATCATGTGCTACACCACCGGCCAATTGCCCTACGGCCTGCATCTTCTGGCCCTGAACGAATTGAGCTTCCAGCGTCTTCAGTTCAGTCGCATCGTTCAGAACCGCGATCAGGTATATCTTTCCGTCGACAAACACGCGGCTCAGGGTGACTTGAACAAAGATTTCCTTGTCGTCTCTGATGAACTGCAAGAACTCTGATCGCTGCGTTTCTTCTTGCGCTTCGGTCCGTTTCAACCATTCCAGCACAGGGCCACTCATGCCCCGCATGATGTCGCTGATATTACAGCCTTCAAGCTGCTTCTTTCCCAACAGTTTCGCCGCCAGCCGATTACTGTCCAGGATGATGCCGTCCACGGAAAGCCTGAGAATTGGAACCGGAAGGTCGGAGAAAGACATGACCGCATCCTGTGCGGGCATCTGCGTAACCGGTAACAAACAAAGGCTTCGTTCCGACCCGGATTGAGAAAGTTCGGACACGGCTGCCAGAATATGACCATCGCGGGTCCTGACCGCGTTGACAGCTCCAATCCGCGGTTCTGCTTCGCTGAAAATATCCTGCACTCCGGCAGGGTGCGCACCAAACAAACGCTCGGCCGTGGCATTGACGCGCAATACATCACCTGCGCGTCCAATGGTTACAACCGGCAAGCCAAGGGTTTGCCAACTATCCTGTTGAACGTAGTTAAAGCTCCAGCAGAACAGCCCCGGCCTCAATCGATGCACGGAAATTGAAATGGACCGGCCGCCACCGGGAAACTCGCTCTGGGCGCGTCCCGCGGATTGCGCACGTGATTGCAGGCTTAGTAAAATCGCCGATGGATTGGCAAACTTGGAGCGTAAACAGCGGGCCAGGGTTTCGCCCCGTACGGCCCCCAACTTTTTCTCCGCCAGGACGTTCGCGGCCAATATGTCACCATACCTGTTCGAGATCACAACCGGAGCATCCTCGCGCTCTGCGAAAGCGGCCAAAAGGGCCGATATCTGATGCAAATGCCTGTTTGTAATCGCCCCCTTGATCCCAAACAAAAGCGCCACACCCAACAGGGAGATGCCTGTTGCCAGCAATCCTTTTGTCCAGTCCGACGGCATAAATCCAACCGCAGGTGCCAGGCTGATCAACAGCGCCAGAAACACCAACGACCCGATCCGAAACACCGATGGAGTATTGGCGGCTGAAGGGGCTGGAAAGAACTCAGTGGTGTCAGGCATAAACGGCTCGGGCACAGGTTTTGCGGTAATAACAGGTAGAATTGGTTAACACTCGCCTAACGGCGCTAAAAAACAATTCAGCTACCCAAGGTTGTATTTACTGAAAGATCAGCGCGTCAAGTGTGACGTAAAGAATCCGTCGGACCCGCGCGTTACCTGCCATGCGTGCCGGAAGGTTTCGCGCCAGCCCGCATGTTGCGCCAGAAACCTGTCGACAACCGCATCGTTCTCGTCCGCAAGAACCGAACACGTTGCATAAGCCAGCACTCCACCTGCTTGGACCAGCGGCGTGATCTCGGCAAGAATGTCGCCCTGACTGGCTGTAAGATCTTGCAAACGTTGTTCGGTCAGCACCCATTTGCCTGCTGGTGCGCGCCGCCACGAACCGCTGCCAGAACACGGGGCGTCGGCCAAAACGACGTCAAAAGGCCCGTGACCAGCTAGTTCCGCGCTGTTCAGGATGGTTATTCTGGCCTCTGCCCGTTCTGCCCGAGCCGGAACATCCTTCATTCGGCGCGCATTCACATCATGAGCGTAAACCTCGACACCCTTGTAGGCCGCAATCGCAAGCGACTTGCCACCGCCTCCGGCGCAGTAGTCCAAAACGCGCATTCCAGGGCGCAGATCCAAGGCAGCAACGACAGCCTGACTTGCCGCATCCTGAAGCTCGACCAAACCCTGAGCGTAAGCCTGACTTAGCGCGATCTGACGCGCCCCTTCTGTCACCTCCAGAGCAGTCTCGCATAACGGTGTTGGACGGGCTGAAATACCGTCGGTCGCCAAAGCATCAATCGCCCGGGTTACATCCGTTTTCAATATATTGACCCGCAGAAAAACCGGGGCGCGCTCTTGCAATGCCAATGCGCAAGGCACGGCGCCATCGTTCAAGGATGCAACGAACCGTGGCCACAGCCAGTCGGGAAGATCATATCTCTCGGCGTCGGATGCAAAATCCCTTGATACTTCGTCATTTTGAAGGGCTTCTGGCGCGTGGCGGTCACCGGTAAACAACTCAACCGGATCTTCACCCGATGCGCGAATTGCGCCGATCATCAGGCCACGGCCAGTTCCGGAACCACCCAACGCAGCAAACGAGCGTTTGCAACGCAAAGCATCAAACACATGATCGCGAATAGCTGCCCGATCCTTGGAGCCCGCAAACCTGCTGCGCCGTGCCCAGCCGGTCAGCGCCTTTTCAACCGGGGCCCCGGCCAGAATGTCGTCCAGAATTTCAATCGAGGCCTGAACGCGGGCAGCAGGTGTCATCACGGATTACCTTGGCTGAAACAGGCCGTGACAGGCCAATCCAAAATCACTACGGCACCCCGTGCATGGGTGCCGTATGTCATGCGCAACGGCTTACATCAGCCGGTAGTTCGGGCTTTCACGTGTGATCTGAACATCGTGTACGTGGCTCTCTTTCAGACCTGCGCCCGTGATCTTCACGAATTGGCAGTTTCTGCGCATCTCTTCGACAGTCGCGCAGCCGGTGTATCCCATCGCAGCGCGCAAACCACCAACAAGCTGGTGGATCACTGCGCTGGCTGATCCTTTGTAAGGAACCTGCCCTTCGATCCCTTCGGGTACCAGCTTGTCATTTGCCGCGTCCTTCTGGAAATACCGATCCGCCGATCCGCGCGCCATCGCACCAAGACTGCCCATACCGCGATAGGATTTGAACGACCGGCCCTGATACAAAATGACCTCACCCGGGCTTTCATCTGTGCCCGCGATCATCGAACCGACCATGGCGCAAGACGCGCCGGCCGCAATTGCCTTGGCAAAATCGCCCGAGAACTTAATGCCACCATCCGCAATGACCGGAACATCCCCCGCCGCAGCCGCACAATCACTGATCGCGGTCAGCTGAGGGACACCAACGCCCGCCACCATGCGAGTTGTACAGATCGAGCCGGGGCCAATGCCCACCTTGATGGCGTCAGCACCCGCGTCGATCAGCGCCTTGGTCGCCTCGCCTGTAGCCACGTTTCCGGCAATGATCTGAACCTCGTTCGACAGAGTCTTGACCCGTCTGACCGCATCCAGCACCCCCTGAGAGTGACCATGCGCCGTATCGACGACGATGATGTCCACGCCCGAAGCCACCAGCTGCTCGGACCGCTCAAAACCCGCGTCCCCAACCGAAGTCGCGGCAGCCACTCGCAGGCGGCCAAGCCGGTCTTTGCACGCAGTTGGGTTCAGAACCGCCTGTTCGGTGTCTTTCAGCGTTAGCAGACCTGTCAGTTTTCCCGTGCCGTCGACCACCAGCAGCTTTTCGATACGACGGGCCCGCATCAGGCTTTTGGCCTCTTCCAGATCGGCGGGTTCTTTCAGCATTGCCAGGTTTTCCGAGGTCATCATCGCCTTGATCGGCGTATCTTCGGAATTGGCAAAGCGCATATCCCGGTTGGTTACGATACCAACCACGCGACCATCCGCGTCAACTACCGGGAAACCGGTGAAATTATAGCGCTCGACCAGAGCCTTCGCATCGGCCAGGGTCTGATCCGCGCGCAAGGTAACAGGGCTATAGACGATACCCGACTCGAACCGTTTGACGCGGCGAACCTCGCGAGACTGCTCTTCTACGGAAAGGTTCTTGTGGATGACCCCAATACCGCCTGCCTGTGCCATGGCAATGGCCATGCGCGCCTCGGTCACCGTGTCCATGGCCGAGCTCAGCAGCGGGATGTTCATGGTAATCTCACGCGTGACACGCGTGGTTGTGTCCGCTGTTGCCGGCAGCACTGAAGATGCGGCCGGAACCAGAAGAACGTCGTCAAAGGTGAGTGCCTCACGAATCTGCATCTGAATACCCCATGCAAAAGCCCGTTTGGCGGTGACCCTATTGCATGGATTGAACCAAAGGAAAAGCCCTTGGGGGCAACTCTGTGGCTCCAGTTGCCTATACAGCCAAAGAAAACGACGCATGCCGCGCAAATCGTGCCGCTGTTGGCCCTTTCCCTTTGCGCTCAAACCCATATCTTGCCGGGAAAACGCGCGAACACAAAAAGGCATGTCACTCATGACCACCGACCCACTTGTCGTCTTTACCCCGTCCGGCAAACGCGGGCATTTTCCTGTCGGCACGCCAATTCTGACCGCAGCCCGCCAATTGGGAGTGGATCTGGATTCGGTCTGCGGGGGCCGTGGTATCTGTTCAAAGTGTCAGATCACCCCAAGCTATGGCGAGTTTCCCAAGCACGGCGTCACGGTGGCCCAGGATGCGCTGAGCGAATGGAACGCGGTCGAGCAGCGATATGACGACAAGCGTGGCCTGAAACCCGGTCGTCGTCTGGGCTGTCAGGCCTCGGTTCAGGGCGATGTCGTGATCGACGTGCCGCCGGAAAGCCAGGTACATCGTCAGGTCGTTCGCAAAGCCGCCACCGCACGCGCCATCACCATGGATCCGGCAACTCGTCTGTATTTCGTGGTGGTCGAAGAACCCGACATGCATTCGCCAACCGGTGATCTGGAGCGCCTTGAACGCGCGCTGCGCGAACAGTGGAATATTGACGCGGTCACGGCGGACCTGTCACTTTTGTCCAAGTTGCAACCGGTTCTGCGCAAAGGCAAATGGGAAGTCACTGTGGCCGTTCACAAAGGTCACAAGAACAGCGTCGCACGCATTATCGAAATCTGGCCCGGCTTGCACGAAGGCGGGCTGTATGGGCTGGCCATCGACCTTGGCTCAACTACGATTGCGGCTCACCTGACCGACTTGGAAACCGGCGAGGTCAAGGCCTCATCGGGCCTGATGAACCCGCAAATCCGCTTTGGCGAAGACCTGATGAGCCGTGTTTCATATTCCATGATGAACCCCGGCGGGGATCAGGAAATGACAAAAGCCGTGCGCGAGGCGATCAATGATCTGACCACCTCAATCGCTGAAGAAGCCGGCATTGACACCGCGCTGATCGTGGAAACGGTGTTTGTCTGCAACCCGGTCATGCACCATCTGCTTCTGGGTCTGGACCCGGTGGAGCTGGGTCAGGCGCCCTTTGCCCTGGCCACGTCCGAGTCGATGTCCCTGCCCGCACGCGAGATGGAACTGACCAACATGAACCCTCGCGCGCAGGTCTATATCCTACCTTGCATCGCGGGCCATGTAGGCGCGGATTGTGCGGCGGTTGCCCTGTCCGAGGAACCCGGTATTTCCGAGGATTTGGTTCTGATCGTCGATGTGGGCACCAATGCCGAAATCCTGCTGGGCAACACCAGCCGAGTTCTGGCCTGTTCCTCACCCACCGGGCCTGCGTTTGAAGGCGCTCAAATCAGTTCTGGCCAGCGCGCAGCACCCGGCGCGATCGAGCGGATCGAAATCGACCCCCTTACCAAGGAACCCCGCTTTCGCATCATCGGGTCCGAGAAGTGGTCGGACGAAGACGGCTTTGACCTTGATGTCGCCACCATTGGTATCACCGGTATCTGCGGCTCGGGCATTATCGAAGCTGTGGCCGAGATGCGTATGGCCGGCCTTCTGGATGAAAGCGGCCTGATCGGATCGGCCGAGCAGACTGGAACGGCCCGCTGCATCCCTGAAGGACGCACACACGCTTACCTGATTCACGATGCCAGCGCCGAAGGTGGCCCCCGCATCACTGTCACGCAGGGCGACATCCGCGCCATCCAACTGGCAAAATCCGCGCTTTATGCCGGTGCGCGTCTGCTGATGGACGAGATGGAAGTCGACAAGGTGGATCGAGTGGTTCTGGCCGGTGCCTTTGGCGCCCATATTTCAACCAAGCACGCCATGGTTCTGGGCATGATCCCTGATGCTCCGCTGGACAAGGTCACCAGCGCGGGTAACGCCGCTGGTACAGGCGCGCGGATTGCGCTGTGCAATATCGGATCACGCGCTGAAATCGAACGCGTCGTGCGCGAGATCACCAAGATCGAAACCGCAATTGAGCCGAAGTTCCAAGATCATTTCGTGGCCGCCAACGCGATCCCGCACAAGACCGATCCGTTCCCGGAACTGGCGCAGGTTGTCACGTTGCCCAATCCAAGCTTCAACACAGGCGGAGAAAGCGAAACAGGCGGTGGACGTCGCCGCAGACGCCGCGGTTAAACCAGCATAGGAACGACTCGAAGGTACGCCTCGGGTCGTTCTCCATATTTGGTTCAGGTTGCGCGTCGCACCTCGTCCAGCGACGAAACGCCCATCTGCGCCATGGCAATACTCATTTCATCACTCAGCACAGACCACAGCTGCTCAAGCCCTTCTTCCCCTTCTGCCGCGATTGCAAATTGCAGGATGCGGCCGAAGAAGGCAAAATCTGCCCCGTTTACCAAGGCTTTCAAAACATCCTCGCCCGAGCGCAAACCGCTGTCGTAAAACAGCGGATATTCCGGACCGACGGCGTTCCGAATTTCTGGCAATACGGCAATCGGCGCTGGCGCACTGTCCAACTGGCGCCCTCCGTGGCTTGAGACCTGAATGGCATCGACACCTGCTGACTTGAGGCGCAACGCGTCCTCTGCATCCAGAACGCCTTTGACCACCAGCTTCCCGGCCCACTGTTCGCGCAGACGGGCCAAAGTCTCCCAAGTCGCCTTGGCCCGGCTTTCCCGACGATCAAAATCATATCCGTCCATCAGGAAATTCGCCATACCGGGCTTGCCCCGCAGCAGAGTGGACAGCGACCACCGCGGATGAAGCGCAAAATCAAGCACCTGTTTCGGGCCCATTTTGAACGGCATCCTGAACCCATGGCGCAATTCACGCGGGCGACGCCCCACTTCGGGCACGTCCACCGTCAGCACCAGCGTTTCGTACCCCGCTGACTTTGCGCGCTCGACCAACTTGAACGTACCACTGCCATCACCGCTGAAGTACAGTTGAAACCAGGCATGTCCTTCTGCCTCGAGAATCAGGTCTTCCAACGGGGTCGATGCGACGGTTGATACGCCAAGCGGCACCTCGTACCGCGCCGCAAGACGTGCCAGCATCAGGTCTGCACCGGGGGCCGACAGGTTGCACATACCCATCGGTGCGATGCCAAACGGGCGCTGGGTCGACCTGCCAAAGACGGAACAAGCAAGCGACCTTTCACTGACGTCTTTCAGAATCCGTGGACGAAGGATCTGCGCATCCAGTGCAGCCCTGTTTCGGGCCGCGCCAACTTCGGCCCCGGCAGACCCATCGATATAGTCAAACACCATCCACGGCAGGCGCCGCCGGGCCAGGCGGCGCGCGTCTTCGGAACTGTGGATAGCGCTGGATAGCATCAGGCCTGTACGGCCTTCATGAACCGGTCGCGGATCACCACCGGATCCATCGTGATAACCGGCATCTTGGCATTTCCGCTTTCACACTTGGCCACGATGATGGTCATCTGTTTCGAATCCAGCGCTTCTTGCAGCACGCGGCCGGTATCTTCTGCCTGACATTCGATTACGCGCTCGCATCCTGCGGCTTCCGCCATTTTCGCCAGAGAGGTCTTCTGCCCCGCATATGTCGGCTGATCCCCAGTGGACCCGTACGACCCATTGTCGACGATCAACAGGATATAGTTGTCCGCCACGTTATTGGCGATGGTCGGCAAAGTACCCAGATTGGTCAGGACCGACCCATCCCCATCGATCACGATAACAGGCTTGGGCTGCGACAAGGCCAGACCCAGACCGATGGATGAGGCCAGCCCCATCGTGCCCAGCATGTAGAAATTGGTGGGCTGGTCGTCGATGGCATGCAGTTCCTGACTTGGAATGCCGATGTTACAAACAACAAGCTGATCGCGCAGGATCGGAGCGATTTCTTTCAGAATTTCAGAACGGATCATTGGTCGCCATAGCCTCCCCAGAAACTGGCATCGGTCAGAATGGCGACCGGTTTGTTGCACATAAAGGTGTATTTGAGGATCGCGTCGAGTTCCTCAACATCTGACTGATGGTGGAAGTGATAAGTCGGGATATTCAACTGAGCCAACAGCGCTTTTGTATGCACAGCCATTTCAACCTGGCAGGCAACCGGTTCGCGCAGCTCTCCGCGATAGGAAATCAGCATGGGCAAAGGCATGCGATAATACTGGATCAGTGTCGCCAGCGTGTTGATCGTCACACCGATTGCGGTGTTTTGCATGATGATCGCGGGACGCTTGCCGCCCATCCATGCTCCGGCGCACAGGCCCATCCCCTCGTCTTCCTTGTTGGACGGGATGTGATGGATGTCCTCTCGCTGGTCGATTTCAGCGATGACGCCTGCCAGTTGCTTGCAGGGGACGGTGGTGACAAACGAGATATCGTTGGCCACCAGATCGTCAGTTATCTTCTTGTCTATGTTCATGGTCGGGCTGTTGGTCCTGTTGGGGCGCATGGCGCGATGAAGGAAATCAGGTTCTGCGGTGTACATGTACAGCGCAGGGGGCATGACGAACGACGCGTGACGCTGTCGATCCCAAAAAATAGTCGCTCAGGTCCGGTTTGTGGGAACCTATAACAATGCAGTCCACATTGTTGCTGGTCGCGTAGTCAATAATGGTGCGGGCGGTGTGCCCTTTGATGATTTCGGCTTTCACACCATCCAGCCCGTCAACCTTTTGCAACAATGCCCGCCTCGCACGTTCGAACCCTTCGGCCACTGCGGACTTGTCCAGATAGGCGCTGACCGATCCCTGTGGCATTTCGTAGACATGTAAGCCTATGATCTCGGCCCCGTTTTCCGATAAGGCACGCGCGACTTCCAGCGTATGTTGTGAAATGCCGTGATCCAAAGCCATCGGGACCAGAATTTTCTTGTACATGGTGGCCTCCAGTTCTGTCGGGTTTATCCCCAGGGTCTCAGGATAATCTTCGGTGCGGCTACGGAGCCAGAGCGGATATCGCGAAACGCCTGGGCGCCATCGGCCAATGCACGCTCTTCAACCCAATTCAGGGCGCCAAGACGGGCGTCAAAGATCGCTTGAGCGGTGTCGCGGAAATCCTGCGCGGAGTAGGTGTAGGATCCGATAAAGGTAATTTCCTGCAAGGTCATGCGACGCACGTCCAGACCTCCGGCATCTTCACCCAATCCGACATGCACGATCACGCCGCCCGGCGCGGCCATGGCCGAAGCGACCGACCGTGTCGCGGCATATCCGACAGCATCAATGACCAACGGGAAAGACCCATTGGGCGCATCCACGAGTGCAAAACTTTCGATTTCCGCCAGAAAAGCCCGGCGCAACGCGTTTGGTTCCGCGATTGTAACGTCCTCAATGCCCTGTGCCCGCAGGGCCAAGGCCGCCGCAAGGCCAATGGCCCCACCGCCAATCACCAAGGCGCGGCGGTCCATCGCAGAATGCAGAGCCTCGATCCCCAATCTGACTGCGTGCCAGCTTACCGCCAGAGGTTCGGCCAGCGCAGCTTTGGCGAAAGAGACATCCTCGGGCACGTCGACAAGATTTCTGCCGGGCATCGAGACATATTGCGCGAACGCCCCTTCGCGCGGCGGCATCGAGATGATCTGTCGGTTCGGGCACAGATTCTCGCGACCCGTCCGACATGCATCGCATTGACCACAGCTTACCAGCGGGTTGATCGTCACCCGATCACCAGCGCGGATACCATCAGCGATGACACCGGCTGCCTCGTGCCCGAGGATCAGAGGCGCTGGGCGACGTGTATCATGGCCCAGATAAGCGTGCATGTCCGATCCGCAGATGCCAACCGCCTCGACCCGGATCAGGTGTTCCGATGCGCCCGGTTCGGCATTCGGCACATCGTCGAACACCATTTGTTCAACACCTTTGTAAACCAGAGCCTTCATTTGGCTGTAAACCCTCCGTCAACCATCAAAACCTGCCCCGTGACATAGTCAGACGCCCGAGAGCATAAGAACAAGATCGGCCCGTCAATATCCTGCATCCGCCCATTGCGTCCGATACAGGTTTGCTCGGCGTTCCGTTCTGCGCGCTTGGAGTCGTCGAACACGGCCTGCGTCAGTTCGGTGGGGAAGAACCCCGGCCCGATGGCGTTGGCGGTTATGCCAAAGGGCGACCAGGCCTCGGCCATGGCGCGTGTCAACTGCCCGATCCCCGCCTTGGATGCGCCATAGGCGATACCACCAGGAAAAGCGCGCGTTGTTTGCAGCGAGGCGAAGTTGACAATACGCCCCCACCCCTTTTCCTTCATTGCCGGAACCATCGCCTGGCTGAGGAAGAACGGTGCGCTGAGGTTTAGGGCAAGCGTGGCATCCCACCCCTCAGGAGTAACATCATCCGCAGCCTCACGCGTGTTCACCCCAGCCGCATGGACTAGAATATCGGGGGGGTCAAACTTGGAAGCGACGGCCTGCGTCAGCGCATTCACCCCATCGCGATCTGCAACGTCTGCAACAACCGCTGCAGCGCGCGTGCCAATCTCGGCCTGCATCTGTGCCAATGCCTCGCTGCGCCGGGCTACGCCGACAACACGCGCACCGGCAGCGGCAAGAGTCCGAGCCACTTGCCGCCCAAGCCCCGAGCTGGCACCGGTGATACACGCCACCCGGCCTGTCAGGTCGAATAAAGTGCGCGGGTCATCCATCGGCGGTCAAGTCGAACTGCTCGTCCGGGAAATACTTCGCAAGACGCACATCTGCGGCGCGGGCGTGACCTTCCATTCCTTCCAACCGCGATATCCGCGCGGTCGCTTCGGCAATGGGCTTCGACCCTTCGCGCGTGGCCCGCTGCCAAGTAACGATCTTCATGTACTTATGGACACTCAACCCGCCAGTATAGCTGGCCGCGCCCGATGTTGGCAGAACATGGTTCGTACCGGTCGCCTTATCACCGTATGACACGGTGGTTTCCTCGCCCAGAAACAGCGATCCATAACAGGTCAGCCGTTCCAGCCACCAGTCCAGATCCTCAGCCTGAACCGTCAGATGCTCAGGTGCATATTCGTCGGAACAGGCGGCCATCTCTTCGCGGTTGGAACAGACGATAACCTCGGCATAGTCGCGCCATGCGGCCGAGGCGTTTTCGCGGTTCAATTCTGGCAGATCGGCGATTAGCGCAGGCACCAGTTCCATCACTTTTTGCGCAAGGCCACGATCATCAGTGACCAGCCAGACCGGTGAGTTGTATCCGTGCTCCGCCTGACTGACCAAATCGGTGGCGACGACATGCGCATCGGCAGACTGATCGGCAAGGATCAAACTGTCGGTCGGACCTGCGATCATGTCGATACCAACCTTGCCGTATAGGATGCGCTTGGCTTCGGCCACGAATTGATTGCCGGGGCCTACAAGGATGTTGGCGCGTGGCAAACCAAACAGACCGTAGGTCATGGCGGCAACGCCCTGCACGCCCCCCATAGCCAGAATGCTGTCGGCCCCACTGATATGGGCCGCATAAACGATGGCAGGCGCAACCCCTTCGCCAGGGCGCGGAGGCGAGCAGGCCGTGATGTGGCGACATCCCGCAACCTTGGCGGTGGTCACTGTCATAATTGCGCTGGCGATGTGGCTGTATCGCCCACCCGGCACGTAACACCCCGCAGCATCCACTGGAATTGCCTTCTGCCCAGCAACGAAGCCCGGCACGATCTCAGTCTGGACGTCAGAAACGGTGGCTTTTTGCGTCTCGGCAAAGCGCCGAACGTTGTCGTGTGCGAAACGGATGTCGGCCTTCAGCTTTTCGGAAACTTTTGCACAGGCGGCCTCAATCTCAGCTGGGGTCAGCAAGACATTCCCTTCGTACTTGTCGAACTTGGCGGCATATTCTCTTGCCTTTGCATCACCGCCCGCCTCGATATCGGTCAGAATGGTCTTCACCGTATCATGCACCTCTGAGGCGTGTGATTGAGCCGTTAAAGTTGCCTTTTTCAGATATTCGCGAGGCATGTTCAGCAGGTCCTATTGGTAGATTTCAGGTAACAATGTTGTCGACACGGCTGGCACGTAGGCGATCAGGATCACCACGATCAGCATGGTCAATACGAAAGGCACGGCTCGGGCGGCAATCTTCAGAATGGATTCACCGGTAATGCCAGACACGACGAACAGGTTCAGCCCAAGCGGCGGGGTGATAAAGCCCACTCCCAGTGCGGTGATCATCATGATGCAGAACTGGATCTCGTTCATGCCGATATTGTCAGCCAATGGTTTCAGGATCGGTGCCAGGATCACGATATTCGGTGTCGTCTCCATGACGCAGCCCGCTGCGATCAGGATGCCGATCATCAGCAGGATCAGCAGATACGGATCGTCTGTCAGCGAGGTCACCGAAGTGACAAACCCTTGCGGAACGCCCATGATCGCCAGCGCCTCGGCCAGCGGTGCCGAAAAGGCGATGATCGGCAGGATCACCCCGTTCACCTTTGCAGAGCTGACCAGCATCGACGGAAAATCTGCCAATGTCAGCGTACGCAGGATGAAGCCCATGATGATGGTGACGACAACAGCCGTGGCACCAGCCTCAGTCGGTGTCAGGCGCCCCGAGAAGATGCCATAAAAGATAATCCCCGGTACGATAAAGGCATACCAGCCGGACCTGAGCGCCTTGCCCAGATTGGCGAACCACTCCCCCATGGTCATCATGCCGCCGCCTTCGTAAGCATAAAGGCGGTTCATGATGATGTTGGTGATCAGGATCGACACGAGGATAGCCAGACCCGGGATCAGAGCGGCCAGAAAAAGCGTCGATGCAGAGATACCCAGCACAAGGCCAATGATGATATAGGCGATTGAGGGCGGTATCAGGATACCGGTGCAGGCACCGGCGGCGACCAGAGCACAGGCGTAGGGGCGCGGATACCCGCTTTCCACCAACCGGTTGATTGTCATCCGGCCGACCGCAGCAGCCCCGGCGGCATCCGACCCCGAAATCGCCGCAAACATTCCGCAGACCAGCACCGTGGCCGATCCGAAACCACCCTTGGCGAAGCATGTCAAAGCCTCGGCAACATCCAGAAACTTGCGTGACAACCCCGTCCGTACCAGAACATCCCCGGTCAGGATAAACAAGGGCACGGCAGTCAGGGCAAAAGCGTCGATGCCGGTAAACAGGCTCTCTCCGACAAGGCTGAGAGGAAGGTCACCGGACATGATCAGCATTACGATCGCAGCCGTTCCAATGGCCGCCCAAACCGGTACGGCCAAGGCGATCAGGGCAACAAACAGGATCACCGGCAGATAAAAATCCCAGCCCAGTTCAACGGTTTGATTGAGGGAGTTCCAAAGCATCCGGTTTCTCCTCAGTCAAACAGTTTGTCGCCTTCGAAGACGGGCGTGCCGTCGCGAAGGCATTTCAGATCGCGCAACAGGGATTGGATCAGTCGCCAGATCATCAGGGCAAACCCGGTCGGCACAGCCATCAGGAACCAAACCTTGGAAATCCGCAAACCGTCCGTAACGGAACCAAACTTGGCCGAAACGTGAACCGCTTCATACGACCAGTAGAGTGCGATGATCGCCACCATGAACATCACCAGATCGCCGAAGATATAAAGCAGCGCTTTGGGGCGCGGCCCGACATAGTGCATGATCACATCGATCCGGATATGGGCCCGCTCTTTCACCGCGGCAGCCGCACCTATCCAAGCCAGGTAGATAAAGGAATACCGTACGATTTCCTCGCCCCAGATCGAGGAATAGGCGAATATCTCGCGCCGCAGCACCTCGATGGCCATAGTGATCACCAGCATCACGTAGAACACCAGCAGCAACCAGCGTTCGGCGTTTCGGTCAATTTTCTGAAGAACGGTCATCTGATCCTCCGGCGATGGAACAGCCAGGTCCGCACCTGCCTTGTCGGGCCGCTGTTGGCCGCGCGGTACAAGAATCGTGGACGCCAGCAGGCGCCCACGGGTTTCACCTTAGGCGTCGTGGACGTAATATTTACCCTGCGTACCAGCCGCTTCGACCAGCTTCTCAAAGTTGTCCATCGAACCAGCCAGTTCCGTCTTGAACGGATCCCATTCCGAACGCTGATACCCACCGGCATCCTGCCATTCCGCCAGCTGATCATCGCTGAGCGAATGGAATTCAACACCAGCCTTGTTCAACTCGGCCATGGCATAGGCGCGGGCCGACGGAACCTTGGACAGGTTCTGATGACCAGTCATCTCGGCACCCCACATGATGCCTTCCTGCACGTCAGCAGGCATCGAGTTGAACCACTCCAGATTACAGGAATAAACCTGACTGTCCGGAACGGCCTGCGTGAAGGTCACATGGCTGAGGATGTCCTTGAAACCGAAAACATACAGCGCCCCTACCGACGGGTCGAGCGCGTCGGCAACACCCTGCTTGATCGCCGAAGGCGTTTCACCCCATGCGACAGGCGTCGGGTTGGCACCGACCATGCGATAGTATTGTTGCAGCATCTTCGATCCGGGAACGCGGAACTTGATCCCGCCCATATCTCCCGGGGTTATGACCGCATTGCCGCCCTGCCGGACTGCGACAACACGCGGATCGATATTCACGTAGAACAAGGCTTTGAAGCCTGCCGCCTCGACCTTGGGATGGACTTCGCTTTTCCACGTGTCTGAATGGACAAGGTTGGTGAAGCGCTGGTTCGACCCGCACAGATACGGCATGTTGATCAGGTCGACCGTGGACGCAAAAGGTGCAAAATTCGACAGAGAATGCTGCGCGGCCTGAATCGTTCCACCCTGTACTTTCTGCACCAGCGCGCCGCCCGCGCCTAGCTGGCCACCGGGGGCCAATTTGACATAGACCTTGCCGTTGGTGGCATTCTGGATGTTTTCCTTCAGGTCCAACTGCATGATGGGATAGCTGCGCGACGCGCCCAGCACATAGGCTGTCGCCACCGTCATAACATGGTCAGCGGCCTTCTCACGCTCACTCTCTTCTTTTGCGGTTTGCGCGGCGGCCTCTGAAGACCACAAAACACCCCCAACCCCGGCAACCAATGCGGCTGTGAACGCGCCACTTGCGCTCAGCTTCAGAAAGTTGCGGCGCTCTGCTGACGCCAGTTCAATCTTGTCGTTGTTCATGAATTGCCCTCCCAAGCTAAAGTTCAGCTGCCGTTCGTTGCGTTTCGGTCAGCTTCCTTTTTCAGAATTGCGACAACGAACAAAATCGACGCCGCGAACAGAACCAACATCTCTCCTACGTCGCCAAGAAACGCGCGGCCTGAGAAAGCACCCAAAGCAACGTTGGCGAAATAGATCGCGAAAACGACGATAGATGCAGCAAGGACCATTTCCGGGACTCCCTTTTCAGAATCGGCTCAACACCTTTGTAAGCGCTTACATCAATATTGCAAGCGCTTACATTGACCCTTTCATCATCTGAAAAATGCGATTAACTTAAGCCAACCAGAATTGAGAGTTCGAGAATGTCAAAACATCGGTCTGCTCCGACACTGGATGACGTTGCCAAGGCCGCGGGAGTTTCGACCGCGACAGTGTCCCGGTGTCTGAACAACCCGCAGCAAGTTGTTGAAGCAACGCGCAAGCGTGTCCTGTCGACGGTCGAAGAATTGGGGTACACGCCAAATTTCGCGGCCCGCGTGATGGCGGCCAAGCGGTCATTTACCATTGGCGCCATCATCCCAACCATGGAAAACGCTATATTCGCAAGGGGGTTGCAAGCGTTTCAGGAAGCGATACATCAGCGTGGCTACACATTGCTGGTCTCCAGTTCAGCCTATGAGCCCGAAGCGGAAAAGGATCAGATCCGAACATTGGTTGCACGGGGTGCAGACGGGCTGTTGCTGATCGGTCATGACAGGGACGCAGATATCTATGATTACCTGGACAGACGGAAAGTACCCGCGCTGGTAGCCTGGTCCTTTCTGCCGGACAAACCTGTGCCGTCCGTTGGGTTTGACAACCGCAAAGCCATGAAAGCGCTGGCAGACCAGATCATCAGACAGGGGCATACGCGTCTTGCGACGATATCGGGTATCAGTTCAGGCAATGACCGGGCGCGGCTTAGGATCGCAGGGATAAAAAGCGCCATGGCTGACCACGGCTTGCAGCCGGATGACCTAATGGTGATCGAAACCACCTATGAGTTCGAGAATGGCGCGACGGCGTTCAGGGATCTCATGGCGAGAGACACACCGCCGACCGCAGTTTTGTGCGGAAACGATGTTCTGGCTGTCGGCGCATTGAGACAGGCGCAAAAAATGGGGCTCCGAGTACCCGAAGACGTGTCGATTACCGGCTTTGACGACATCGAAATCGCGCGCATTGTCAGCCCTGCCCTGACAACGGTTCACGTGCCCCACCGTGAAATGGGTCAAAAAGCTGCGCAGGAGTTGATACGGATGATCGAAACGAACTCTGCAGGCCAGTCTTTGGAACTTTCGACCTATTTGGTCACCCGAGACTCCTTGCTTGGCCGCATACCCTAACGCTCAGAAAGGTCGGCGATTTATCCCCGAGTTCATTGCGTGTGAAAGGTGCACCGTTCTACGATTCAGTATGACGATCCGCTTTCATTGACCTGAATCAAGGCACGCAATACGACCACATAGTGAAGTACGAATATATCAACGGGCCCGACGCTCACCTGCCTGACCCCAAGCAAATTTACCGGTGATCAGTATTTCAACGGTGCGAAGGTTTCACTCCACGGGCGCGGCAAATGCGAGGTGCACTCTTCTGCCGACTACGCTCTGGCTTCTCGGGACCAAACGCACGTCAGTCACTCATATGATCGAGGCAACGGGACCAAGCAGAGAAACTTTAATGCCAACCCAAGACACGCAACGCATTCCAATTGGCGGATAGATGATGTCCATCGTTGAACAAAATACACCAAAGCTGCGACGGGCGCTGACTACCCCGCTGCTCACGCTCTATGGGCTTGGGGTAACCGTCGGCGCTGGAATATACGTGCTTGTTGGTGCGACGGCCGGGATTGCGGGCCCATTTGCCGCTGTTTCGTTCCTGATTGCCGCGCTTGTTGTTGCGCTGACTGCCCTGTCCTACGCAGAACTGGCAACCCGATATCCTGTGAGTGCGGGTGAAGCCGCTTATGTCGAAGCAGGGTTTCAGAAAAGCTGGATGGCCGTGCTGGTCGGTCTCGCCGTGGCCGCCTCGGGCATCATCTCGGCCTCGGCCGTGGCTATCGGGGCCGCGTCGTACCTTCAAACGCTTACAGGTTTAGGCATTTCAAGTCTGACAATCGGTGTAGTTCTGGTCATGGGGCTGATCGCCCTATGGGGGATCACGCAGTCGGTAATGGTGGCGGCAGTCATTACCATCATAGAAATCAGCGGGCTACTCGTCGTTATTGGTTGGGGCCTGTCCCTTCCTGAGCCTCAGGGCTATGCGCTCACCCAGATGGTTCCCGGGCTGGACCCAAACGCCTGGAGAGGGATATTGGCCGCTTCGCTTCTGGCGTTTTTCGCCTTTGTGGGTTTCGAGGACATGGCGAATGTCGCTGAAGAAGTTAAAGACCCCGCCGGAACAATCCCGAAAGCGATCCTGTTGACGCTTATTCTGGCTACGGTCTTGTATCTTGGTACGTCCATGACTGTTCTGTATGTGGTGCCGATCGATGTCCTTTCGACGTCCGCCGCGCCGCTGGCCCTGATTTTTACGGACGCGCCCGATGTTATCCAGCAGGGGTTTTCAGCCATTGCCATCGTTGCGACGATCAATGGTGTTCTGATCCAGATGATCATGGCATCCCGCGTGATTTACGGGCTCGCGGATCGGGATCATTTGCCAAAGTTTCTGGCTAAGGTATCTCAGGTCACTCAGACGCCAACGGTAGCGACAATCATGGTCACGGCGATAATCCTGTTGCTGACCCAAACGCTTCCAATCGCCATTCTGGCCGAGCGGACGTCGCAAATTGTTCTGGGAGTCTTTGTGCTGGTCAATCTGTCACTGATCCTTTTGAAGACCCGGGCTGAAACCGATGAACCGCAGTTCCGCGTGCCGCTTGTTGTTCCCCTCTTTGGGGTGGTGACCAGTTTGTTGCTTTTTGCGTCCGCATTTCTGTAACCCTGTGTCATTAGGTCAAGGAAATCCTGCGATGCGATTTACGTGAACATGACCACTGACCAGCCTTCTACAAGAGTGCGGCTTTCTGCATGGTGGCATAGAACCTTTGTTGATCTGGCCCGACAGATGCAATGGTCCTACCTGCCACCGCTCATGGTCTATTTTGCCGCCGGTGTTTCTGGTCTGACATCGGTCGTCGGTGCCTTCTTTCTTAAGGACTACCTTAACCTATCCGCATCCTTTGTTGCCGGGCTGGCGTTTTGGGCCGGGCTTCCCTGGATCCTGAAAATGCCGCTGGGTCATATTGTTGATCTGTTTTGGCGGTGGAAGTCATTGCTGATCCTATTGGGGGCAACCCTGATCACCTTGTCCCTGCTCACCATGTACGGGCTTGTAGCCTTTCCCGGACATATGGCTGATGTCATGCCGCTGGAACATTGGTACATCATTGCCCTGCTCTTGGCGCCTTCCGGCTATGCCATTCAGGATGTTGTCGCCGACGCGATGACAGTCGAAGCCGTTCCAAAGATCAATCCCGACGGGCAGCCGTTTTCGCCCGAGGAAACCCGTGCACAGCATACAACTATGCAAACACTGGGCAGGATCGCCATTTTCTCCGGTTTTGCAGCCGTTGCCGCGGTCAATATCTGGGTGTTCTCGGGAACCGAGGGCATGCAGAAATCAGACCGCCTTGCATTGTATGGCAACGTCTACCTGATCGCGCTTGTCATTCCACTGCTGTCCGTCAGCGGTGTGGTTTTGCACGGTTTGATACAGCGTCAACGTCTTCGCCAAGGTCATCCCCCTCATACCCATGACGAAACCACCGAGGTCAAATGGCCGATCCTGCTGGGCGGTCTCGCCTTTGTTGTATTGAGTATCGTGTTAGGAACATCGAATTTCCAACTCGCCCAGGAAACTATTTTTGCAGTCTCTCTGAGTGTGATCTTGTACCTGATGTCACGCTTGGTGAAGGAACTGAACCCAAATCAGGCAAAGGCCCTGATTGGTACGGCGATAATCATTTTCGTGTTTCGTGCGGTTCCTCTGCCCGGGTCGGGGTTGACCTGGTTCGAAATCGACGAGTTGGGGTTTGACGAGCAGTTCCTGGCAATCCTGGCGCTTCTGACGTCCCTGCTTGCATTGGTGGGGCTCATCGTCCTGAGACCGTTTATGGCCAACCGCTCGATTGCGCAGGTCGTCATCATTTTGACCATCGCGTCGGGGGTCCTTGCCCTGCCCAACCTAGCGCTGTATTACGGCGTGCATGAATGGACATCTGCGCATACCGGCGGGATCGTAGACGCAAGGTTCATCGCAGTCCTCGACACCGCAGTTGAATCTCCGCTGGGTCAAATCGCGATGGTTCCGATGCTGGCCTGGATCGCACGTAATGCTCCTGTGCATCTGAAGGCAACTTTCTTTGCCGTCATGGCATCATTCACCAACATGGCATTGTCGGCCAGCAGTTTGGCAACGAAATACCTGAACCAGATTTTCGTGGTGTCGCGCGCGGTAACCGACCCGGAAACCGGTGTCGTCACATCGATTGCCGATTACGGCCAACTTGGGCACCTGTTGATCGCCGTGGGCCTGATTTCTGTGATCGTTCCGTTGGTGGTCGTATTCCTTGTTCAAAAATCGCCGTTCCAGACCAACGACTGATTACTGGCTGACAGTTTCTCTCAGCAAGGTTTTCAGGTGCAAAACCGGAACCCCGATGTTCGAGCCCCCGAACTCTGGCAGGATCGCGGCGTTAATCGCGACCACCTCTCCCTTGCGGTTCAGGGCCGGCCCTCCGCTTCCTCCTGACGTTGTTTCCGCGTCATAAACGACTGCACCCGGGCTTGTCTGCGCCACAATTCCTCGGCTGGCGAGAGGTTGAACCTGGTTTTGCGCAGATAACCGTGCGGCGATCGTCCAGAAATTGACGGACCCGTCTTTTTCGAGCGTATTCAGAAATTCCGGCCCCGCCTGCGCAATTAATGATTTCAGGCCAGTAGGATACCCCAGCAGAAAGACTTCGTCACCGCTTCGTGGAAGATCTTCCGCCAGTGGCAATCCCAGCCCCTCGATACGGTTTGGATCAACCGACAAAAGTGCCAGATCAGCGGTTTCACTGAACCGGTCCAAAGTAGCCTCGATCGGATCGGTCTGACCTGGCAGATAGGCCAGCAACCGAAGCATCTCGGCCTCAAGACCTGCGTTTTTCAGTGCCTGAGCTTGGTCGCCGGATGTCCAGGGCAAGGCAACGTGGCGGTTGGTGGCCATCAGCGGCGTACCCTCCAGCAGAAATCCGGTGCCAGTGAACTGGAACTCCGCGGGCTCGCCTGTTGCGTCCGGTTCGATCCAGGGTTGTCCGAAGGGTGTTTGCAACTTCTCTCCGTTCGGCCCCAACACGTGGCGCAGCAGTTTACCGCTTTCGATATGACGCAATCCGTAGGCGCCCTGAATGAAAGCCACGGATTGAGTAGAGGCGGTGATGACCCGCGTAGACGCCCCCGCGCGTTGTTCAAGGGTACCCAACCGCTGCTCGGTTGATATCAGCTGGTTCTGAAAGGCTTCCCTCAACGCCACAAGGTCTTCGGGGGTTAGAACATCTTCCCGCGTCTGGCTAAGCATGGTCGCCACAGCTTCAATCTTGCGAGCTTCCTGTTGCAGGCTGTCGGCCAGTCTCCGGTCGTTTTGATAAAGCAGGAACAGCAGACCTGCGATCAGCGCAATCGCGGCTACTACCGTAATCCTGAAGAACATAGTGGTTTGAGAAACAAGCCTTCGCCCACTCTCACGCAGCGCACCCGACATTCTTTGGGCAAAGGGTCGGCGACTTGACCGCGCATAGGCATAGGCGTCGCTCAGGATATCCTCGACCGTATGACGAATGGGAAACCTCTGAGTACATATGCGGTATCGGGAGATCGGGCCCAATTCGCCAAACTCGATCATGTCGCCGTGTTTCAGCGTTGCCGACACAATCTTGTGGCCATTGACCCAGATGTCTTGCCCTGCCAGCGCGTTGAGCACATAGCCCCCCTCGGTCCACTGAAGCGTTGCGATATCTTCGTCATGGGGCGGTGTGTTGTCTTTCAGGCGTAGGCCTAGCGCACGGCCTTCGCCAACAGAAACAGTCAATGCGCTGTCGACAAGCCAGGAAACCGTTCCACGGGACGGGCCGGTCAGGCTCTCCAGAAAGGCATGAACATCACCTGCGCAAGGCTCTTGGGGTGTTCTCGTGCCGGTCTGATCAATTTCCCGCATAGTTGGGCTCTGCTCAACAGTGATGGGGTCACTCTATCATAAGACGCCCGGAATCCTACTAATCGCAAGGGGGATGCCCCAAACCGGGACTATCTACAGGCATAAATCAATTTGGTGGAACGTCCCGAAAAGACCCCCATGCCTGCCAGAGCAGGCCTTCACCGGAAATCGCCGTCTGACCTGAGAGTTCTGGAGCGGGTAGCGGGAATCGAACCCGCGCGTTCAGCTTGGGAAGCTGACAGGCTACCATTACATCATACCCGCCGCACCTCTGAGATATAACCAGAGTTCCCTGACGCGCAAGCCGGATCGTTTCAGCTCGCCCGGAAAACATCACTCAGTCCGCGCACGAAGACTGTCGATCAGCGAGTCTTCAACATCCAAAGCCTGGATGGCCGCCTCAAGCGTACGGCTGTCCAGATGTTGCGGGTTCAGATCGACCCCTGCTGAAAACGCTTTGACAATGGCCTTCATGGCGCTGATGCGCGCATATCTTTTGTTATTGGCCGGTATTACGTGCCACGGCGCCAGATCGGTTGACGTCCGGGCCAGCATTTCATCCACGGCGACCTCGGTAACATCCCATTTCTCGCGATTCCGGAAATCCTCGTATGTCAGCTTCCAGCGCTTCAACGGGTTTCTGAGCCGTTCTGTAAACCGCTGCATCTGTTCATCTTCAGAGATGTGGAAGAACAGCTTGACGATCCGGGCACCATCGTCGACCAGCATGCGTTCGAAATCATTGATTTCCTGATAGGCAGCGCGCCAGCGCGTTTCCGGGGTCAGGTTCTCGATCCGCTCAACCAACACGCGCCCGTACCAGCTGCGGTCAAATGCTGATATCGCACCGGACGGTGGCAAACGTTCCCAAAACCGCAGCAGGTAATGCCGGTTGAGGTAGTAGTTCCGGGGTGCCCCAATTGGCCAGACCTTAAAGCTGCGCGGGTCCAGAGCTTGGCTGATCCTGCGAATGGTTCCCCCCTTGCCTGCCGCATCCCAACCCTCGAACACCAGCACACCCTTTAGCCCGTGAAACAGATAAGCTTGCTGAATCCTGGCCAGTTTGGCCTGAAGATCAATCAGTTGCTCGAAATACTCCTTTTTGCCCAACCGCTTGGTCAGATCCGCTTCTGAGAGTTTCGGGGGGTGATGTTTGCTCATCGTGCCACCTGATCGTTGCGTCCCGGATCAGGATATCCTGAACCATTACGCAAAATCGACATTGATCAGGGTCAAACGAAAAGGCCGGGCGCAGTGCCCGGCCTTAGCTGTCTTTGTTGATGCAATCAGGCGCGGCGACGACGGCCACCGCCGCGACGACCACTGGCTGCGCCACCAGCCTCGTCAGGTGATTTGTTGAACCGGATCCATTCCCCACCATGCGGGTCGTTGTTTGTCAGCAGGTTGGCGGCGCGGATGGCCTCCATCTCTTTACCGGCGCGCGGCTTGGTGGAGCCCAGGCCGAACATCTGAACAAACGCCTCGTCATCCATACCTTCTGGCAGAATGATGCCAGCTGCGGCAAGGGCTTCTTTTTTCTCAGCAATTTTTGCCTGCGTTACTGGCAGAGCCACCGGGTTCATAATCGCCGAGGTCATGCCGGCACCCATTGCCATCGGCAGGAAGGCATTGTTGATGCCGTGGCGGTTCGGCAGGCCGAACGAGATGTTGGATGCACCACAGGTGGTGTTCACGCCCAGTTCCTCGCGCAGGCGGCGAACCAGAGCAAACACCTGCTGACCAGCTGTTGCCATCGCGCCAATCGGCATGACCAGCGGGTCAACAACGATGTCATGCGCGGGGATTCCGAAATCGGCAGCACGCTGAACGATCTTTTTGGCCACTTCGAAACGGACATCGGGGTCTTCCGAGATGCCCGTGTCGTCGTTCGAGATTGCCACAACAGGAACATTGTATTTTTTGACCAGCGGCAGAACCAGTTCCAGACGCTCTTCCTCACCTGTGACCGAGTTCAGCAGAGGGCGACCTTCCGCCGCCTCAAGACCCGCTTCCAGAGCACCGGGAACCGACGAGTCGATACACAACGGAACTTCAACCAGACCCTGCACCAGCTCAACGATCTTGCGCATCAATGGCGGTTCGGTTTCATTCGGGTTGGGGTTCGAGTTGTAGACGACGCCCGCGTTGATATCCAGAACGGTCGCGCCCGCCATCACCTGCGCCAGCGCATCCTTCTCGACGGTCGAGAAATCGCCTGCTTCCAGTTCGGCCGCCAGCTTTTTCCGACCGGTCGGGTTGATCCGCTCTCCGATCACGCAGAACGGTTCATCAAAGCCCAGAACGGCAGTTTTTGTTTTTGATTCTAAGACTGTACGGGTCATGTCCGTTCCTTAGGAGTTTGCAGGCTGCGCCGAGGCACCGCCATTATTGATCGCCCAGTTGGCGTTGGTTTTGATCCCGCCCAGCGGGAAGAAGTGCACGTTGGTGATGTTGAAATCCGGGTTGGCCGCTTTGTAGTTGGCCAATTCAGTCACAACATCGTTCGGTTCATAGGGCAACAGAAGCTTCGACACATCCATGGCACGCTTTTGCAGAACTTTCAGCGACGGGCCGACGCCGCAAGCAATTGCGAACTTGATCAGGGTCTGCAGTTTGGCCGGACCGGCGATACCAATGTGGATGGGCAGGTCGATACCTGCCTCTTTCAGACCATCCGCCCAGGCGATGATCGGCTTGGCATCGAAGGCAAACTGAGTTGCCAGGGCCATCTCGGCATCCGTGGTTTCGTTGAATTTCTGTTTCCAGCGCAGGGCGTCATCGACGTTCTTGGTGGACCCATCGGGATCGATGTCCTTGTTACCCTCGGGGTGACCGGCAACATGAAGACGCTTGAACCCTGCCTTGTCGAACAGACCGGTTTCCATCAGCTGCATGGAACTGTCGAAATCGCCATGCGGTTTTGTCACACCACCGGCCAGCAACAGCGCCTGCTCGACGCCCGCCTCGCCCTGGTACATCGAGATCCAGTTTTCCAACGTCGCCGCATCTTTGATGATCCGCGCCGGGAAGTGGGGCATGACAGGATAGCCTTCGGCCGCAATCCGCTTGGCTGTCTTGACCATGTCTTCAATCGGGGTGCCTTCGATATGGGCAATGTAGACGCGTGTGCCTTCGGGCAGCAGCGCGCGGAAATCCTCGACCTTTTCGGCGGTCCGCGGCATGACCTCGATCGAATAGCCTTGCAGGAAGGCTTCGACAGTCGGGTTCACAGGGCTGTTTTCGACCACATCACGTTTCTTGAAGTTCAGCAAAGCCATTGAGGCCTCCCATTAAGATCCGGGCTTATGCCCAACCGTCATTTGCGATCAGCGCTTTAATGCGGTCCTGATCGTATTCCTTTTCCAGACGCAGGGCCTCGGCCTCGGCTACTTCTGCCGGGTCGCCATCAACCACAAAAGGCTCGGCCTTGCGCCATTCAGCCAGATAGGCATCACTGTCCTTTGCGTTTACCTTCATGGCGGCGCGGTCGATGGCTTGCTCGAACCGTTCTTCCAGTTGCCGCTTCGCGCCGCGACGGCCTTTGCCGACGATGACCTGAGCGGGAATGTCGCGCCAGTACACGATGGTGACGTCAGGCATTACTGTGATTCCTCCTAACCCGATGGGCCGGTTCTAAACTTCAATGTGGGGATTGGTCGGTCGGTTTTCGACACCCGGCGCTTTTCAAGCGACGTTTTCGCCCACGGTGGCGTGGCGGGGTTTTAACCCGTCTCGCGGCAAAAACGCATACCAAAATTCTCATTGTCACTATGAGAGCATTGCATAATGAACAAAAAGCCCCGGACGGCATGACCCGCCCGAGGCTTGTTTCAACGCGTCTTGCCAAGGTTAACCGACCAACCCACCGTCTTCACGAGTAACCGCAATGATGGCTGAACGTGGAACCGAGTTACCACCGTCGGGCCAGTGGCTATTACCGTCTTCACCGGGGTGTTGAATACCAACAAACATGGTGCGGCGATCCGGCGACCAGCTGAGCCCAGTGATCTCACACTCGTTCGGGCCAACCAGAAAACGACGGATTTCACCGGTAACCGGGTCGCCTGCCAGCATCTGGTTGTTCCCCTGCCCTTCGAAGTCGCCCTCGTTGCTGTATTTGCCGTCGGTCTGGATCCACAGCAGGCCGTTGCTGTCAAACTTCAGACCGTCGGGCGAGTTGAACATGTTGTCGGCGTTGACATTGTCCGAACCGCCATACGCATCCTGATGCACGGTCGGGTTTCCGGCCAGTACATACAGGTCCCATTCGAAACCCGATGCGCCATGGTCTCCGCCTTCAGGGCGCCAGCGCACGATCTGACCGTATTTGTTCGCCTCGCGCGGATTCGGCCCGTTGACCGAAGTGTCGTCGCCACCGGCATTCGGTTTCACACCGCGGTTCTTGTTGTTGGTCAGGCAGCAATAGACCTCGGGCGCGTTCGGGTTGGCCGCAACCCATTCCGGGCGGTCCATGGTGGTCGCGCCAACAGCCGATGCTGCTTGCCGCGTATGGATGCAGATTTCGGCCTGCGACGTCATACCAGTTGTTTCGGGGGTCAGGTCCAGCCACTCACCAGTCCCGTCGTCGTTGAACTTTGCAACCGACAACGTACCGTTCTCAAGCAGCGCATGCGTGTCCACCCCAGCGGCATAAAAACCTTCCGAGACAAAGCGGTACAGGAACTCGCCCCGTTCATCATCACCCATGTAGACAACGACACGACCGTCATTGTTCACAATGGCCTCGGCGTTTTCGTGCTTGAACCGACCGAGCGCGGTCAGCTTACGAGGGGTCGAGGTTGGCTCGGTCGGATTGATTTCGACAACATAGCCTGCGCGGTTCGGCTCGTTAGGGTTTTTCGAGACGTCGAAACGCTCGTCAATTCCGGCCCATCCGTATCCCCAGTCCTTGGACGAAACGCCGTAGCGCTGAAGTTCGGCGCTGACCTCATGGTTTTCGTCCTCAGTCGAGAAGTAACCATTGAAATTCTCTTCACAGGCCAAATACGTCCCCCATGGGGTCATGCCATTACCACAGTTGTTCCAGGTGCCTTTACAGATGGTGCCTGTCGGATCGGCGGCAGTTTTCAGCAGATCATGGCCAGCGGCAGGCCCCGTCAATGACATGTCTGTCTGCGGCGTGATGCGGCGGTTATACGAGCTATCCTTGACGATGCCCCATTTGCCGTCGGTAACCGCAATCTCGACCACCGTCACACCATGCGCCATCATGCCTTTGGCGACATCGTCATCCGAGGCGGCTTTGGCGTCCGGGTTGTTGCCCCAAAGGATATCGCGATTGGTGTATTCGTTGTTCACGACCAGTAGAACGTGACCCTCGTGCAAAAACACATCCTGACCGTCGGTGTTATCACCAAATGCGCGCTCTTGGCTGGCAGCGGTTCCACGGGTGGCCGGATCAAATTCGGGCACATCAGACCAAAGCGGGTCGCCCCAGCGCACCATCACCTCGGCCTTGTAGCCCGGCGGCACGATGACGTCATCGGCAGTTGACGCTGGAATCGCCTCAAACGCAAATCGATCTGCGGCTGCGCGCGCACCAGTCGGAAGCAGCGACCCGCCCAAAGCCGTGAAACTTCCCACCGCCAATACGCCGCCCAGAAATCCACGACGTGACAGGGCACGTTCAACGACGCGGTCAAACTCACATTCCTCTGGGCGCGGGTTCACCATTTCATCGAATTCGTCAAAGGTCAGGACACGTTTATCTTTCATGGCAGGCTCCGTCTGCGGCTGATTGCGATCAAGAATCCCTCAACCGGGATCAAAGATCAAATCGCACCTCAGTATGAACGGCGTGTGACATCCAAGCCAAATTTGAAATGGAAATCGCTTGCACGTCGACGACGCCCCGCCTAGGGTCAAATCAACTCGAAAATCGGAGGGCGTTACGATGGCGCCCAAGCGTCCCAAAGGTGCGGGCGCGTTCCCGAAAGCGGTCGAAAGCCCCGCGCCGGCAAGACCCGATCCGGATGCCCTGTATGCGGCTCTGGATTTGGGAACAAATAGTTGCCGCATGTTGATAGCCCAGCCCAAGGGCAGCGGGTTTCATGTGGTTGACAGCTTCTCCAAGTCCGTGCAGCTGGGCGCGGGTCTGGAACGCACCGGACGTCTGTCGCGGGCGTCGATGGCACGCACCGTTCAGGCGCTGCGAATCTGTCAACAAAAGCTGAAGCGGAACAAAGTAAAACGGATGCGTCTGATCGCAACCGAGGCCTGCCGCCGCGCCAAGAATTCCCGCGAATTCATCCGACAGGTCAAACGCGAAACCGGACTGACGCTTGAAATCATCCAACCCGAAGAAGAAGCCCGTTTGGCGGTGATCTCCTGCGCCCCGCTGGTGTCCACCAAGACCGAACAGCTGTTGGTTGTCGATATTGGCGGCGGTTCGACCGAGCTGGTCTGGATCGACATTTCGTCCGTCCCTCGCCGTGACCGCCCGGCTGCGATCATGCGTTTGCACAACGGGTTTCACACGGTCGACAGCCCTTTTCCGGCTGCAAAAGTTGTAGACTGGATCAGCGTACCGCTGGGTGTTGCCACGTTGCGGGATCAGTTCAATGACGTCGAAAACGACGCCGCTCGCTTTGCATTGATGAGCTGGTTTTTCGAAGAAAACCTGGCCGATTTCGCACCTTACAAAGATGAACAGACCCGCGAAGGTTTTCAGATCGTCGGCACCAGCGGAACTGTCACAACGGTTGCGGCATCGCATCTTGGCCTGAAGCGCTATGACCGGACCAAGGTTGACGGGCTGCGTATGACCAGTGATCAGATTGACAAAGTGATACGCGGGTATTTAGAACTCGGCCCTCATGGGCGCCGCCGGGATCCTCGGATTGGTGAAGACCGGCAGGCCCTGATCATGTCCGGCTCGGCCATTTTGCAGGCATTGTTGCGCTGCTGGCCCACTGATCGCCTTTCCGTGGCAGATCGGGGGCTACGCGAGGGCCTGCTTTATGCACAGATGAGCGCGGACGGGGTACTGGAAGACGGACCGTTCTGATGGCGAAGACACCAACTGGCAAAAACAACTCGGGGCGCGGTCAGCGTGACCTGAAGGTAAAGGTAAAAACCGCACGTGGTCGCAAGCTGAGTTCGACCCGCTGGCTCGAACGACAGCTGAACGATCCCTATGTCAAGCGCGCCCAGACCGAAGGATATCGGGGGCGGGCCGCGTATAAGATCATGGAGCTAGACGACAAGTTCCGCTTTCTCGTACCCGGAGCACGGGTTGTTGATCTGGGGTGCGCGCCCGGTGGCTGGTGCCAGGTTGCAGTCAAACGCGTAAACGCGCTTGGCGAAAAGTCAGGGAAACGGATCGGAACCGTGCTGGGCATCGACCTGCAGGAAGTCGAACCGGTTGCGGGTGCCGATACTCATGTGCTGGACTTCATGGAGGATGACGCCGACCAGAAGGTCAAGGACTGGCTGGGTGGCAAAGCGGACGTGGTGATGTCGGACATGGCAGCGGCGTCCTCGGGTCACAAGCAGACCGACCATCTTCGGATCATCGCACTGTGTGAAACTGCGGCCCATTTCGCGTTTGACGTGCTGGAAGAAGGTGGCACATTCGTAGCCAAGGTTCTTGCCGGCGGTGCCGAGGGCGAATTGCAAAAACTTCTGAAGCAGAAATTTCAGAAAGTGGCGCACGTGAAACCGCCCGCATCCCGTTCCGACAGTTCGGAAAAATTCGTTGTTGCAACCGGGTTTCGCGGCTAAACTTAATCTTCCAATCGGATACGGTTCCCGGTCAGCCGTTGTTCGCGCAGCGACGTCGCGGCCATACCCTGCAACATCAGTGTATCCCCGTGCGAAACATATACAGGCTCGCGATTGCGCAGCTCTTCAATGCGCTGCGCCAGCGTAGCGGGGTTCGTCCCGGTTGCTTTCTGTCTTGTTGAATCAGCGGACATACATCACCTCAAAACAGCAGTTCTGAGTTGCTGTTAGCGTGAAATTTTGCCGTGAAGTTGGAACAAATCGGGCAAACCTGTGCCGGATCAGGGCCCCAGTTGTTGCAGCAATTGCAGCAAGGCCGGGTCATCGGGCAATCTGCCCAAGGCTTCTCGCAGGGCGATACGTGCGGCTTCCGGGCCGCGATTGATCTGTGCCAGCTGCACCACCATGGGCCACGCTTCGGCGCGCTGAGGATCCAGCGCTACAACCTCGCGAAATGCCCGTTCGGCAGCCGGGGCGTTGCGCAGCGTCAAGGCCATCCCCCCCAGAACCAGATGTGTTTCCGGGGCATCCAGCCTGTTCGAGATCGCCGCCTGCCACTCGGCCATCCCCTCCCCGGCCAGATCCTGTTGCTGAGATGTCAGAGCTTGAAGAGGGATACTCAGAAATTCCTTGGCGGCGGCTATGCGAACGTTGCGAAAAGGATCAGACAAAAGGGGCTCTAACCTTTGCGCACGATCCGTTGGGCTCGCCTGACGCTGCAAGGCTGCTGCATTTGCGCGTATCAGCGGATCGTCTTCCTGCAACAGTGGCGCTGTATACGCGGCAACCTCAAGCGAGCCAAAAGGTTGCAGCAGATACGCTGCTGTTGCCCGCACGATAGCGGGTTGCGAGGGGTCCGTTGCGACAGCAATCAAACCCTCTGGCGTGTTCAAATGGCCATCGGCAGCAGCTTTGAACACCGTGCCATAATGCGGGGCCCGATTGGCTGTGTCAGGAAACCAGCCTTTGATCCGGCTGGCAGCCCAGACCTGATCCTTATTCTGGTGGCAATCAGTGCAGGCATCAGCCCCCAATCCCAAATCCGGTCGCGGCACGCGAAAGCTGTGATCCCGGCGACCGTCCACGCCCATATATTTACGTTCGATCATGTGGCAGCTTTTGCACTGGGCACCCGCGCTATCCATAACGTGATGATGGTGACTGGGGGTATCGTATTCCTGTTTCGCCAGCGTCGGGAATTCAGGGTTTGCGGCCGTGGAATGACATTGCGTGCAAATACCGTTGCCTTCGGCCTTCAACTGCGCGCTGTGTGGCTCGTGGCAGTTCATACACCCGACCCCTCGGGCATACATTTTGGATTGCAGGAATGAGCCGTAAACGTAGACCTCATCAAGTATTTGCCCGTCCGGATGATACGAACCGGGCCGCAACACAGCCAGGTTATAGGCATCATGATACGGGGTTCCCGGCAAAGGATTTCCGTTGCCGTGCGCCTCGCGCCGCGAATGACATCCGGCGCATTGCTGGATCTCGGCCTCGGTCTGGCCCTTGCCCCAGCTCATCGAAAAGCCTCTATCACTCAGACCCCCGGCAACGCCCTGCCCTTTGGTCCAATCGATATGTGCCGACCCCGGTCCATGGCAAGCTTCGCAGCCAACTCCAATCTCAGCCTGTCGGGAAGAGTATGTTCTGGATTGCGCGTCGTAGTTCTTTTCAAACCCTGTGGCGTGACATTCGGCGCAGCGCGCGTTCCAGTTCTTGTAAGGGCCCGTCCAGTGCAGCCCGTCTTCTGGCGGCAGATCCTGATCGGGGTATAAGTGATACCAGCGCTTCTGCTCGGTATCCCAGACCACATCAAAACTTTGCAACCGCCCCGGTTCGGTTTCAAACAGAAATTGTTGCAGAGGCGTAATCCCAACGACGGAATGCACATCATATGCCGTCGTCGCACCGTCTTTTTCAGTTACACGAGCTGTGAACCTGTCTGCCTGTTTAGTAAATTCAACCGTCATCCCGTTCTGCACGAACCGGGTTCCATCGAAATCGGCGACCAGATGGCCGTCGCCAACTTCCGTCCAGGCCAAGGCATGATGAGACGAAGCCCATGCCTCGGCCTCGCGTTGATGGCAGTCCGAACATTGATCCGACCCGACATATTCCAGTGACTGCGCCTGCCCTTCACTTGCGAGGGTTAAGCAAGCCGCCAGAATGGCAAATCTCATGCCATATCTCCTTCAGCGGCGTTCCGAAGGTCGATTAATGCGCCGTTGTATTCAGCGCCAAGGATCAGCATCGCAGAACACAGATACAGGAAGATCAGCGCAGCCATTGCCCCGGCCAAACCCGCATATGTGGCACTGTAGGTGGCGAACTGGCTGATATAGACTGAAAATGCCCATCCGCCAGCTGCCCACAAAACCAATGTCAGTATGACGCCGGGCAGGATTTGGGTCAGGCTGTGCCTGCGGGTTGGCAGAATTAGATGTGCCAGCAGGACAGTGCCTGCCGGAACGGCCACGGTAAACGTCCACCGCAGGCGATCTACGGACAGCCAGTCCGCTACCGGAGATTCGGTATGCTCTGCCACCAGTTTCGTGTAGACCGGCAAGACCACCTCGACCGTTGCAATAACAAGGATTGCCGAACCGCCAAGGATAACCAGAACCAGACACAAAAGCCGGGTTTTCCAAAAAGGCCAACTGTCCTGATCGTGATAGGCCTGATTCATGGCAGCGCGTACTGCGGCAACCCCGTTGGACGCAAAGTAGATTGCAAGCAGACCACCCAGCGTAATCACACCCGACCCCGCCCCGGCCAGAACCGCACGCAGCTCGGCCACGATCGGGTCCGCAACATCCCTGGGCCATGCCCCGAACAGCAGATCAATCAGCTCATCGGTAACATAGTCCTGCGACAATGCCCCAGCCAGCGCCACGGTGAACAACACAAAGGGAAACAGGGCCATCATCAGCGACATGGCGACATGGCTGCTCATGACAGGTCCGTTTTTCCTGACGAACCGGCGAAGCGCCAGCCATAACGCCTGAAGCGGGCGGCCAAATGGGGGAATCGTAGGCTTTGTCATCCTGCAACCCTAACCCGCCGAAATAAAACACAGAACCCGTCATCGGTATCAAAGTGACAAAAGCCGGTCTGCAAACCGCTGACTGCATTGCTAAAACCGGAATGCAGGTGCAGGATTGGGCAAAGCGGGACGATCACTAGCCTGCTTAAGAACAGATAAACAGGATACTGAATGATCCCGGATCAGGAAGATTTCACGGCTCGCCCCAGGCTAAAACTGTCTGTTGTCCGCGACACCTGCATTATCGCGGCGCTGATAGTGCTGGGGCTTTATGCGGGGGCGAACTTCCTGATCCCGCTTGCCATGGCACTGCTGGTCAACGTTCTGATCATTGCGCTGAGCGACCGCGTCGTCGCGCTAACCCGCGCTCCAGTCTGGCTGGCAAATATCGCTGGTGTGACCATCGTTCTGGCGGGTTTGTTCATGATCATGTACGTGCTGGGCAGTCAGGCAACGCAGTTTGCACGGTCCGTCAGCACCTACGAAAACCAGTTCGACGGGGCGGTTGAGCGCATAACCGGTCTTGTCGGCAACGACGTCACCACTTTCATCCGCGACAATCTGGTCAGCATCGACATGACCTATGTCGCACGCCTGTTGCTGGGCAGCGCTACGTCCCTACTGAACCAGTTCTTTCTGATCAGCCTCTATGTCGCGTTCCTGATGGCCGAGCGTCTGGCCTTTCGCAAGAAAATTCAACTTGCGGCTGGCGACCCCCAAACCGGCGCTGATTTTGCGACCATGCTTGATGCCATATCGATCAGCCTGCAACGATATGTTGGGGTTAAGACCCTGATCAGCCTGATCACAGCGGGCATCAGTTATTTTGTATTCAGGGCCCTTGGTTTGGAATATGCGGAAACCTGGGCCGTTTTGACCTTTGCTTTGAACTTCATTCCTTCGATCGGGTCGATCATAGCGGTGTTTTTTCCGGCCATGATCGCGCTTGTTCAGTTTGATACGATCGTTCCGTTTCTGATCATCTTGTTTGGGTGCGGCACCCTTCAATTCCTGATCGGTAACTTCCTTGATCCGGCCATGCTGGGCCGCTCGCTGAACATGTCGACATTCCTTGTCATTCTGGCGCTGACATTCTGGACAACTGTCTGGGGCCTGATCGGCGCTTTCCTGAGCGTGCCACTGACGGTCTGTATTCTGATCGTGTTCAGCCACATCCCTGCTTTACGCCCGGTCGCGATCCTGATGTCTCTGGACGGCCAATTGGGCGAGGAGGACGGTCAGGCGCGTGCTAATAACTGAACTGCGACGCGACGTTGGTTTGAGTTTGTCGAGCACCGCGCAACTCGGCCTGCCTGTCTGCGAATGTTGAACCGCATACCAGATTCACGACCCGAAACCTCAGGTCTGACAACTGGCTATCAATGCGCCCCGATCCAGCAGTCGAACCCGGCCATACCCCAGTTCGATTAACCCCAAATCCACAAGCCGGTGAAGGTTCCTGTGCAAAGTCGGTTGCGACACAGCAATCATCGCCGCCAGATCTTCTTGTGAAACATCAATCCAGCCTTCGGTTTTCGAAGTCCCTTCGTCCAAGTGAAGCAACCTCAAGACCAACCGCTTTTCCGTTCCCGTCACGGCCAGATTTGCCATGATGCGCAAAGCGGTCCGCATATTCTCATGCGTCAACGCATAGAAATCCCGGATGTAGTCAGGATTGTTCTGAATCAACCGCGAGACGCTTAAATTTGGGAAAAACAAGGCTTGAGTGGCTTGCGTCGTGACAACACTGACCAGACGCAGCGCACCTGCAAACAAAGCCAGATCGCCGATCCAGAACCCAGCGCCGTCGCGGTGAAGCACAAACTCCTGACCATCATCCGCTGGAGCAGTTATCTGCACACCACCGTTGAGAATCGCGTAGATACCATTTGCCGGATCACCGTAGTGATACAGCGTCTCTCCCGCCTCTACCGATTTCGGTATGCCAAGGGCTGCCAAATCGGCCTGAAACTCTGACGAGCGTTCACTGAACCATCCAGTTTTTCGTAATAGCTTCAGATTATTCATTTTGTCTCACATTTGTACTTTGCGATATAATCATATGATGAGTTTCCGACGCAAGAAGTAACCTATGCTAATGGTGTTCGATTCCTGCTACCAAAGATTTTCAATATGGGAATCAACACTTTGCTGCCGCGTTGTTCATGCATTTGAACGCCGGTTGATTCATTTCCTTTGGGGTCGCCAAGATCCTCTCAGATCAGGAGCAAACCATGTTACCTGCACGTTCGCTATCCGGCACCTGGCGTAGTAACTTGCGCCGACTTGCCGTGGTAACCGCCACGTTGACACTGGCCATACCCGCCTGGGCGCAGGACCAGAAACCGAATATCCTTGTGATCTGGGGCGACGATGTTGGTCAGTCCAACATCTCGGCCTACACGCGGGGGTTGATGGGGTATCAGACACCCAATATCGACCGTATCGCCGAAGAAGGTATGATGTTCACGGATTACTACGGTGAACAGTCGTGCACGGCTGGGCGATCATCTTTCATCATGGGGCAATCCGTTTTCCGCACGGGCCTGTCCAAAGTTGGCCTGCCGGGCGCTGAGGAAGGCATGCAGATCGAAGACCCGACCATTGCGGGCCTTCTGAAAGCGGAAGGCTACGCCACGGGTCAGTTCGGAAAAAACCACCTGGGCGACCGGGATGAACATCTGCCGACAAACCACGGTTTTGACGAATTTTTTGGCAACCTCTACCATCTCAACGCCGAGGAAGAGCCGGAAAACATCGACTATCCCAATGATGCTGTTCTGCCCGATGGCAGAACCTTCCGACAGGCTTTTGGCCCGCGCGGTGTAATCAAGTCGACAGCGGGTGGCGAGATCGAGGATACCGGCCCGCTGACCAAGAAGCGTATGGAAACGGTCGACGATGAAACCGCGGCGGCTGCGATTGAATTCATCCGCAAACAAGAGGAAAGCGGCACGCCGTGGTTCGTCTGGTGGTCAGGCACCCGGATGCATTTCCGCACGCATGTTTCCGAAGAGAAATGGGCAAAGGCCAATGAAATCGTCGGCAAGCAGGTAGATGAGTATACGGCTGGCATGATCGAACATGATATGCATATTGGCGACTTCCTGACTGCGCTGGATGAGCTGGGCATCGCCGACAAGACCATCGTGTTTTACTCGACCGACAATGGTCCGCACATGAATACCTGGCCAGATGCCGCGATGACCCCGTTCTGGGGTGAAAAGAATACCCAATGGGAGGGCGCATGGCGCGTACCTGCCATGGTTCGGTGGCCCGGCAAGATTACCGAAGGTGCTGTGTCGAACGAGATCGTGCATCATATGGATTGGTTACCGACATTCCTGGCTGCAGCTGGCAACGAAACCGTGAAAGAAGATCTTCTGGAAGGTGTCACCGTGGCCGAAGTTGGCGGCGGGCGTGACTATCGCGTGCATCTGGATGGCTACAACATCTTGCCGTTGCTGACCGGCGAAACAGACAAGAGTCCGCGCAGGGAAATCTTCTATTTCACGGACGATGGTGACCTTGCGGCACTGCGCTTCGGTGATTGGAAAATCACCTTCCTGGAACAGAAGGCATGGGCAACCTTGCGCGCCTGGATGGAGCCACTGACCCCTCTGCGCGTGCCATTGATCACCAACCTGCGACGCGACCCGTACGAGCGTGGCTACCGCACATCGAACACCTACTATGACTGGATGCTCGACCGTGCCTACATGCTGGTACCTGCGCAGGCCTATGTCGCGCAGTTCCTTGAAACCTTCAAGGAATACCCACCCCGACAGGAAGCGGCGAGCTTCAGCCTCGACAAAGTGATGGAGAAGTTGACGTCACCTCCGGGCGCACCGTGAACCTGGCTGTTTAATCCAAGACACAGCAAAGCCGGAGTCCCGATACCGGGGCCCCGGCCCTTCTCATTAGCGGTTTAAAATTGAGGAATAATCCGTGCGTCTATTTTTGATATTGTGCAGTGTGCTAGGAGCGACGGTCGCCATCGCTGACCCCTTGCCCTCATGGAACAATCTAGAATCCAAAGCGAAAATCGTTTTGTTTGTTGACGATGTAACCGACCCTGCCTCAGCTCATTACGTGACGCCTGATGATCGGATCGCCGTATTCGACAATGACGGAACGCTTTGGGCCGAACAGCCGGTGTATTTTCAGTTCCTTTTCGCCATGGATCGTCTGGCCGATCTGGCCAAGCGGGACCCGTCGATCCTGACAACTCCTGCTCTGGAAGCTGCTGCAAAGGGTGATCTAGCGACCGTTCTTGAAGGCGGGCATGAGGCGCTGATCGAAGTTGTCAACGCATCGCATTCTGGCACCAGCGTCGAAGAATTTCAGGCAGCTGTTGCGCAGTGGCTGGAAACCGAACGCCACCCCAACACCGGCCTTCGTTATGACCAGATGACCTATCAGCCGATGGTCGAGTTGCTGCGTTATCTACGTGACGAAGGTTTCAAGACCTACATCGTATCCGGCGGTGGCATTCATTTCATGCGCGTCTTTGCCGAGGATGCCTATGGTATCCCGCCGGAACAGATATTGGGGAGTTATGCAGACAGCACCTATAAGGTGATCGACGGCAACCCGACGATCATCAAGGCACCGGGGCTAGCCTTCATCGATGACAAGGAAGGCAAGCCGATCAATATCGAACGCACGATTGGCAGACGCCCTATTCTGGCCGCAGGCAACTCGGACGGAGATTTCGCTATGCTGGATTGGACAACGTCGGGTGATGGTCCGCGTTTGGGAATTCTGATCCACCACACGGACGCCGAACGCGAATGGGCTTATGACCGCGAAAGCTCGATCGGAAAGCTGGCAGATGGGCTGGATCGGGGTCCTGACAAGGGATGGATCATTGTCGATATGGCGCAAGACTGGTCACGCATCTACACTGGGGCAAACTAAACGGCCCGAAAGATGTAAGACCCCATGTGGACAGCACTGGTATCTATCTTTGTATTCACGTTGTACGTGGCTGCATTTGTGTTTTCGATCCGAGCGGCACAAACCGCGCGGACACCGCAAGGTGCCGTTGGTTGGGTGGTTTTTTTGGTTTCAGCCCCTTTCCTAGCGGTGCCGTTGTATCTTTTTCTGGGACACCATCGCTTTCACGGATATCGCATCGCGCGCCAGAAAAGTGAGCGGGTTGTTGAAGGGATCAAAACCTTTGCCGATTACTCAAGGCCCGATCCCTCCTCAATGTCCATCAATCCGCGCCCGTTCGAGTTTCTGGCGCATCTTCCTGTGTCCAGCGGAAACGGTGCCCGGCTACTGGTTGACGGGCAAGCCACATTCGACGCCATTTTCGACGCCATCGACAAGGCCAAGAACTATATCCTCATTCAGTTCTACATCATCAGAGACGACGCACTGGGCCGCAAACTGCAATCCAAGCTGATCGAGGCGACGAAACGTGGGGTTCACGTCCGTTTCATGACCGATGCAGTCGGCAGTTACGGATTGCCGCGCGCGTATCTGGATACCATGCGTGAAGCCGGAATTGATGTAGCCGACCCGCGTCAGCAACGCGGCCCAAATTTCCGGTTTCAGCTGAATTACCGAAACCATCGTAAAACTGTCATTATCGATGGCGAGACAGGCTTTATCGGTGGCCACAATGTTGGCGAGGAATATCTGGGCAAACATCCGCATTTCGGTCATTGGCGCGACACTCACATAATGATGTCCGGTCATGTCGTCCGGCAATTGCAGCTTATCTTCACTGAAGATTGGCATTGGGCGCATAACGAAGACCTGATTGATGAACTTGATTGGGCGGGCAGTGAATCCGAACAGAACATGAATGCCCTGCTGGTCGCGACCGGACCCGGAGACGAAACCGAAACTGGCGCCATGATGTTTTTTGCAGCTATCGCCGAGGCAAAAGAACGGTTGTGGATTGCGTCGCCTTACTTCGTACCCGACATCGATGTCATGACAGCGCTGCAACATGCCGCGATGCGCGGTGTGGATGTGCGCATCCTTGTTCCTGACATGATCGACCATCGCCTGCCATGGCTGGCCGCGTTTGCCTATTTCGATGAAATCCGCGACTGTGGCGTGCGCGTATTCCGCTATACCGGCGGGTTCATGCATCAAAAGGCGTTCGTTGTCGACGATACGCTGGCCGCTGTTGGAACAACAAACCTCGACAACCGATCCTTCCGCCTCAACTTCGAAGCAATGGCGCTGTTCTTTGATGCCCGGGCTGCCCAGGCCGTCGACCAGATGCTACAAGAAGATTTCGAAACCAGTTTCGAATTGACCCGTAGGTTGCGTCAACAACCGGCCCACATCCGCTTTGGTGCGCCGCTGGCACGGTTGTTTGCACCGATCCTTTAGGAAAAGAACTTCTCCTGAAAAACGCGGGTCATCAATGCGACCAGATACGCGGTCGACAATCCAAACGCCAACAGCCCGGTGACCGAAGCAAACGAGCCGAAAATGCGCAGCCCTTCACCCAAAACGATGTCGCCGTATCCGAGCGTCGTAAACGTCACCAACGAGAAATAGATGGCCGAGTTCCAGTCCGGCAGAACATTTAGCAACACCCAGACGATAGCCCAGATCCAGACCTGAATGGTGTGCGTTGCGATAATGAAGCCCAAGGCAACGGCAATCGGCCCCGCGGTTGCCACAAACACCCCGCGTGTGACCCATTTTTTGTCCATCTTGATAATGGACATCGTGCACCAGGTCAGAAAGAGAATCTCGATCAGGATGCAAATACCCAGAAAGGTACTGCCCCAAACGATCTGATGCAGCAACGTCATGTATTTACACCCTGATTTTCGGCCACGAACTGTCAGGGCACAATGACCTTTCAAAACGCAAGGCACAACCCCGCCACCGGATAAGGTAGCCTGCGGCGAAAGGAACCGGAGTAAGGTCTGCACTGGACAGTTGGGAAGTCCGGCGCACATCCTGTGCAAAAAAGGGCGCTTCATGCTGTTGATCATCGACCGAGTTCAAAAGACTTATCCCGGCGGGCGGCCTGTTCTGCGCGACGTGTCTCTGACACTGGATCAGGGACAAACGCTTGCTCTGACCGGTGAAAGCGGCAGCGGTAAGAGCACCTTGCTGAATCTGGCCGCCGCCCTGGACAGTTTCGACAGAGGCGAGATTACGCTGGATGGCACGCCCCTGTCCCCTTTGGATGATGCGGGCCGGGCCGGGTTGCGGCGCAGAAAGGTTTCGCTTGTGTTCCAGCAGTTCAACCTGATCCCATCGCTGACCGTGGGGCAAAACCTGTCCTTTCATGCCCGCCTTGCAGGTACCGAAAATGCCCAATGGTCCGGGCAATTGGCAGACCGGCTTGGGCTTTCGGATCTGCTGGACCGCTACCCCGAAAGCTTGTCGGGCGGCCAGCAGCAGCGGGTGGCCATAGGACGGGCCATGGCCGCGCGCCCGAAACTGTTGCTGGCGGACGAGCCGACTGGCAATCTTGACGAAACCGCCAGCGCCAAAGTGCTGGACCTGATGCTGTCACTTGTGGCTGATACTGGCGCAGCTTTGCTGCTGGTGACGCATTCCCCGCAAATCGCGGCCCGTCTGGACACGCACCTACGCCTGAGCAGCGGGCGCATCCAATGACATTGGCCGTCGTCCAGGCCCTGCTGTCCCATTGGCGGGTGCATTGGTTGCAACTGGCAACGCTGCTGATCGGTATCGCCCTGGCAACTGGTTTGTGGTCCGCTGTACAGGCCATCAATGCCGAGGCCCGCGCCAGCTATTCCCGTGCCAACGCCCAACTGGCACTTGGGCAGTTTGACGAATTGCACGATCCAGCCGGTTTCATCGCCATGTCCCGTTATGTCGACCTGCGTCGCGCGGGGTGGCAGGTGGCCGCCGTACTGGAAGGCCCTTATCGGGTCGCTGGACGTACGTTGCGTTTGATGGGCGTGGATATGGTGGCCCATCCCGCCCTGCCCGCAATTACCGAGGCCCAGCAAAGCGGTGCGCCGCCCGAACCGGCGGACATATTGACTGCTCCGGGTCGCCTGCTGGTTTCGACAGAATTGGAGCCCTTGTTGCGCGATCAGGACACTCTGCCCCCGGTTCTCAGTACTTCTGCGCTGCCGCCGGATGTGATCCTGACGGATATCGGCGTTGCCGAACGTCTTCTGAATCAGCCCGGTGCAATCTCGCGGCTCATTATTCTGCCCGATCAGCCGCGCGGGCTTCAGTCCCTAACCACGATCACGCCAGAGCTGGAACGTATCAGCCCTTCACAAAAGATCGACACTGCTCGGCTGACCGACAGTTTTCATTTGAACCTGTCAGCCTTTGGATTGCTGTCCTTTGCGGTCGGCCTTTTTATCGTGAACGGCACGGTCGGGCTGGCCTTTGCACAACGCAGAGGCATCATCCGTACGCTGCGGGCACTGGGTGTCTCGATGCGATTACTGGTCTGGCTGATCCTTGCCGAGCTGACTTTTCTGGCCCTGATCGGTGGGCTCGTCGGGTTGCTTTTGGGCTTCTTTCTGGCCGGAGCACTTATACCCGATGTCGCGGCCACGTTGCGTGGCCTTTACGGCGCACCAGTAACAGGGCAACTGACGCTGCAATTGCAGTGGGTTTTGGCAGGGATCGCCATGGCAGTCTTCGGCACATTGCTGGCCAGCGGCCACGCATTATGGCGCCTGTCGCGCATGCCCCTGCTGGCAAGTCCGGGCGTTCAAGCGTGGCGGGGCGACCCCCGCGCGCGCCATCTTGCAGCGGCATTGGGATTGGTCATGATCCTGGGTGGCGTTTTGGCTTATGTCAGTTTCGGGGGGCTGATCGCCGGGTTTGCCCTGTTGGCTGGCTTGCTGACCGGTGCAGCGCTGCTGCTGCCTGCGCTTTTGTCTGTAATGCTTTCACTCTGCGCCCGAGCGGCGCGGGGCCCTGTTACGCAATGGGTCTGGGCAGATATGCGGGCACAACTGCCCGGGTTGTCACTTGCCCTGATGGCCCTGTTGCTGGCTTTGGCGGCGAATGTCGGCGTAGGCACAATGGTGTCCAGCTTCCGGCTGACATTCGTCGGGTGGCTGGACCAGCGCCTGACGTCAGAACTCTACCTGACTGCCAGCGACGACGATCAGGGGCAGGAGATTACCGACTGGCTGCGCCCTCAGGTCGAAGCTATTCTGCCAATCCGAAATGTGGAATTGTCGCACGAGACGGGGCCTTTGTTTCTTTACGGTGTAGTAGATGATCCGGTCTATCGGCAGAACTGGCCAGTGATCACCTCAAGCCCGAATGCATGGGATGACGTCATGGCCGGGGGTGCGGTTCTGATCAACGAGCAACTGGCGCGACGTGCCGATCTCTGGCCCGGCGGTGCTTTGGCCTTATCGCCGGACCACATCCTGACCATCGCCGGGGTCTATTCGGATTATGGGAATCCGACCGGGCAAGCCATCGTCTCGATGGACCAACTGAACCGGATCGCTCCGGGTACGGAGGCCCGCCGCTTTGGCATTCGTCTAAACCCCGAAAACGCAACCGAAATGGCGCAAACCTTAAGGGAACGGTTCAACCTTCCACGTCAGGCTGTCGTACAGCAAGCTGCAATGAAGGCGCAGTCGCTTGCGATATTTGAGAAGACTTTTGTCGTGACCTCGGCGTTGAATGTACTGACCCTCGGCGTGGCGGGATTTGCCATTCTCACCAGTCTGCTGACCCTGTGGACCCAGCGCCTGCCACAGATCGCACCGGTCTGGGCGCTGGGGCTGAACAGGGCGCAACTTGCAGGGCTGGAACTGTTGCGCAGCCTATTGCTGGCGGCATTGACCGCCTGTCTGGCGTTGCCACTTGGGCTTGTTCTGGCATGGGTTCTGCTGACGGTGATCAACGTTCAGGCTTTTGGTTGGCGCCTGCCGATGTTCGTCTTCCCCTGGGATTGGCTGTGGCTGTTTCTACTGACCCTTCTTGCTGCCCTGCTTGCCGCCGCCCTGCCCGCGCTACGGATGCTGCGCCTGCCACCCGCCGATCTGCTGAAAGTGTTCGCCAATGAACGTTAGGACCCTACTAATCCTGCTTATGTGGCTCTACCCGATACCGCTTTGGGCGCAGGGCTATGCAGGTCTAGGCGGAACCGCTGAAGGTTTTGAAGTGCCGGCAGCCGGGTATGAGTTTGATTTCCCAAAGGATCACGGCCCCCACCCGGCCTACCGCATCGAATGGTGGTATCTGACCGCCAATCTCCAAGGGGACGACGGCCTGGACTATGGCATTCAATGGACCCTGTTCCGGTCAGCCCTGAAACCCTATGACAGCGACGGGTGGCAAAGCCCGCAACTTTGGATGGGTCATGCTGCTGTTACGACCCCCAAGGATCATTTTTTTACCGAGCGATTGTCACGCGGGGGGATTGGCCAGGCCGGTGTAACCGCACAACCGTTTGAGGCCTGGATTGATGAATGGCGCATGGCCGGATCGGATTTGGACAGCCTGTCACTGACGGCCAATGGTGATGAATTCGGCTATGATCTTTCACTGACAGCGCAAGGGCCATTGGTATTTCACGGCGACGCGGGCTATTCGGTCAAATCCGCCGATGGACAGGCAAGTTACTATTACTCGCAGCCCTTCTACACAGTCGAAGGCGTGCTGCATTTGCCGGATGGCGAGGTGCTGGTAACCGGTCAGGGGTGGCTGGATCGGGAATGGTCCTCACAACCCTTGGCGGCGGATCAGAGGGGCTGGGATTGGTTCTCGCTCAGTTTTGAGGGAGGCGATAAGCTGATGGCTTTTCGCCTGCGCGGGGATCGAGGCGATTTCACCTCGGCCACCTGGATCAATTCTGACGGCAGTACTGAGGCCATCCCCAACGGTACAATCGGCCTTTTGCCGCTGAGTACCGACGAGGTTGCCGGACGCAATATCCCGACACACTGGCAAGTCGACCTAGCGGATCGGGGCATAGATATTCAGGTCTCAGCCCTGACACCTGATGCGTGGATGGGTACCGGTTTCGAATACTGGGAAGGCCCTGTCACCGTAAACGGCAGCCATAAAGGGGTTGGCTATCTTGAGATGACAGGTTACTGAACCAACCCGACTTTTCTTTACGACCGGCGACGCGATCTTTTGCGCGCTGGAAAATCAGTCAGCGAACCACATAAACTGAGACGTTGGAATGCCGCACCACACGCGCTGCATTCGGACCAAGCAGATAGTCTTTGAAATCCGGCCTATGCGCGCCGATCACAATCAGGTCGGAACCGGCACTTTCGGCGGTTTTCAGGATCTCCTGATAGGCTGTGCCTGTCGCGACTACATGGCGGATGCTTTCATTGCGCTCTGCCCCCAATGCCGAAATGCACAGCGCCGTCAGTTTGGCTCGCGCCTCGGCCAACGCCTTGTCGTGAAAACCTGATTCAAAAAACCCGGACACCCAGCTTTCCCCGAAATCGGGCAGCACAGTCACGACATCCAACTGTGCCCCTTCCAGATCCGCCAAAGCAGCGGCTTTTTGCAGGACCGGAGCATCAATCTCGCCATTGCTGATATCAATGGCACACAGAACAGAACGTGTCATGCGGGCACCCCTTGTCTGGCGGCACGGCCGCGTTGCAGGAACGCGATAAGACCCAAGAGGATCATCGCTGGGATATACACCAGCTGCTTGGGCAGCTGGTCGGACGGCAAGCTGACCGACGTCAGGCGTACGGGTTCATCGCCATAGTAGTCAAAGATGGCCAGATCGTCGGCCACCGGCGCGCCAAACAGCGGCTCGTCAAGCTTGACCAGCCCGTCCTCGGGAACCAGCAGCAGGCCCATCGCCTCGACCCGTGCGGCCCCTCCTTCTTCGTCGCCCACAGTAACAACAACGGTTGTGTCCACCATTTCAAGCGTATCGTAATCGGGGCCTGCGACCACTAGGCGGACATCCGTTCCCGGCGGTGTCTGACCAATGGTCTCTTCAAATGCAGCGGGTTCAACCGATTCGAACGGAGGCGAGATGCGATCCATGAAATAGTCCGGTCGGAACAGGGCAAATGCCACCAGAACCAGGGCAACACTTTCATATATACGGCTGCGGGCCAGGAAATACCCCATCGTGCCCGCCGTGAAGACCAGAATCGCTATGGTCGCGAAAATTGCCACCGTAATTCCTTCGAACCATGTTACGTCAATCAACAGAAGATCGGTGTTGAAGATGAACACAAAAGGCAGTGCCACGGTGCGCAGGCTGTAGAAGAATGCTGTGAAGCCGGTTTTGATTGCATCACCGCCTGATACAGCGGCAGCGGCGAAACTGGCCAGACCCACCGGTGGCGTCACATCCGCCATGATCCCGAAGTAGAAGACGAACAGGTGCACGGCAATCAACGGCACGATAAGTCCGCTCTGCGCCCCCAGTTCAACGACCACTCCGGCCATCAACGAGCTGACAACGATATAATTCGCCGTGGTCGGCAGGCCCATGCCCAGAATCAGGCTCAGCAGGCCAACCATGATCAGCATCAGGATAAGATTGCCGCCCGACAGGAACTCGACCAGATCAGCCATAACCTGACCAACACCCGTCAAGGTCACGGTACCCACGATCACGCCCGCAGTTGCAGTTGCCAGTGCGATACCGATCATGTTCCGCGCGCCGTCAATCAGACCTTGCCACAGGTCAGCGACACCGTCGACGAAGGTACTGATTAAATTGCTCTGCCCCCGGAAAAGCGCCTTGAGCGGTTTCTGCGTCAGCAGGATTACGAACAGCAATGCGGTTGCCCAGAAGGCCGACAGCCCCGGTGATTTCTGTTCGATCATCAGGAAGTAAACCAGAACGACGATCGGCAGCAGGTGGTGCAAACCTGCCTTGTAGATATCTGCGACAACCGGCAGCGTGACTTCCTTTGCATTCGGATCGTCAGGCTCAAGGTCCGGCACTTGTGCCGCCAGAAAAAGCAATCCGACGTAAACCGCGCAGACGATCAGGCTCAGCACAAAGCCCGCCGCGGACGGAATCCAGCTTGTTACAGCATCAACCGGGAATTGCGAGCCATAGCAAAGCCCTGCAAACACCAGGAAGAAGGCCAGCATACCCACAACGGTTCGCGCCAGATGCACGTCTCGGTCACCCAAGGTTGGCATGTTCCGCTTCACCGCTTCCAAATGCACAATATAGACCAGTGCGATGTAAGAAATCGCCGCTGGCAGGAAGGCGTGGGTGATCACCTCGACATATGAGATGCCCACATATTCCACCATCAGGAACGCCGCAGCACCCATTACAGGCGGCATGATCTGACCGTTCACGGAACTTGCAACTTCGACCGACCCCGCCTGTTCGCTGGAAAAGCCAACGCGCTTCATCAACGGAATGGTGAACGTACCGGTGGTAACAACGTTTGCAATCGACGAACCCGAGATCAGGCCGGTTGCCGCAGACCCCACGACGGCCGCCTTGGCAGGGCCGCCCCGCAGGTGACCCAGGGTGCCAAAGGCCATTTTTATGAAGTAGTTCCCTGCCCCGGCCTTATCGAGTAGCGCGCCAAACAGCACGAACAGGAACACGAACTTCGTGGAAACACCCAGCGCGATGCCAAACACGCCTTCGGATGTGATCCACATATGGCTCATGGCCTTTTTCAGGCTCGCACCTTTCCACTGGATCACTTCGGGGACCCAGGAAGACGATCCAAAGAACACATAGGCCAGGAAAACCGTGGCTATGATCGCCATTGCCGGACCAAGTGCGCGGCGCGCGGCCTCAAACAGCAACAGCAGCCCCAACAAAGCCACCCATTTGTCGATGTCATCGGCCAGCAGGCCATTATTGACCAGTTTCTCATAGAAGATGTAGCCGTACAGCGCGATACCCGCGCCCAAAACGCCCATGACCCAGTCCTGAACAGGGACATAATTGCGCGGGCTGGATTTCAGCGCCGGATAGGCCGCAAACGCCAGAAAGATCGCAAAGGCCAGATGGATCTGGCGTGAATTATTCACCACGCTTCCGGGCAGCAGGTAATTCGACAAGGGAGAGGCCAGAACGATCTGAAATACCGACCACAAAACGGCAACAATCGCCAGAAACAGCCCCACGTTTCCAGCGGGATTTCGCGCCCCTGCATCGGATGAGGCGACAAGGTCCTGAAGCTCTTCCTCCGAGAGTGGGCGATTGCCCTGTGTATCGGAACTCATGTGAAATCTCCCCGTCCTGCGGCCTTGGATTCTTTGGCCCTCTTGTCCCCGGTTTATCCCGGATGTGAACCGGGGCGCCGCAAAAGGACGCCCCGTGTAAAGTCTGGCTTACTGAATCCAGCCTTTTTCTTTGTAGTACTTTTCGGCGCCCGGATGCAGCGGAGCGGACAGGCCGTCCGAAATCATCTCCTCGGGCTTGAGATTTGCAAATGCCGGGTGCAGCTTTTTGAAGTCTTCGAAGTTCTCAAAGACCGAGCTTACAACCGCATAGACAGCATCGTCCGACACATCCGCCGAAGTCACGAAGGTCGCGCCCACGCCAAAGGTGGTGGTGTCATTGTCCGAACCCCGGTACATGCCACCCGGGATAGTCGCAGTGCGGTAGTATGAGTTGTTGTCGATCAGACCCTGAATCGCATCACCGGTGACGTTCACTAGAACAGAATCGCAGGCTGTCGTAGCTTCCTGAATCGAACCCGACGGGTGACCCACGGTGTAGATCATCGCATCCAGTTGGTTGTCACAAAGCGCAGCCGACTGCTCAGCCGCTTTCAGCTCGGACGCCAATTCGAAATCATCGACGGTCCAGCCCAACGCTTCCAGAACCACATCCATGGTGCCGCGTTGGCCAGAACCCGGGTTACCGATGTTCACGCGCTTGCCCTTGAGGTCTTCAAAGCTGGAAATACCGGCATCCGCGCGGGCCACAACGGTGAAGGGCTCGGGGTGGACCGAGAACACCGCACGTAGCTTTTCGAAGGGACCTGCCTCTTCAAATTTCGAGGTGCCGTTATACGCGTGATACTGCCAGTCGGACTGGGCAACACCGAATTCCAGCTCGCCTTCGCGAATGGTGTTGATGTTGTAGACCGAGCCACCGGTCGATTCGACCGAGCAGCGCACACCGTGTTCTTTCCGACCCTTGTTCACCAGACGGCAGATCGCGCCACCTGTCGGATAATAAACACCGGTCACGCCGCCGGTACCAATTGTAATGAACTCTTCGGCATAGGCCGCCGGAGCCAACATGGCTGCGGTTACAAACGCGCCGAGGCTCAATTTTCTGCTGTTTTTCATTTCAGAACTCCCACATTTTTTGTCTGGCAGTTGGAATTCAAATCAATCACCCTGCTCATGAATCCGTGCCGATAAAAAAATCGGCCCGCTTCACAGCAGATGCAACCTGTTGAATTTTCCAGTTTCTCCCAACCCCCTTGAGGGTTCATCCAGATACATTCAATGTCAAGGCCAGCGCCAGCCTGACTTGCTCCATTCCGCATATATGAGCGTAAGTTTTGAATTTTCCCCTCTGGCACACAGGAAAACCCGCCAGATCAGTCTTCCGGAACTTTACTGTCCTTTTCTGTTCAGGTCGGTTCGACAGCAGGACGTATTCGGTGCCCCTGTATTAGCATGAGACTGATAACAGAGGACTGAAAAGAACGAGACCAGATCGAAAAGTGAGAGTTAAGTGTGCGAGCACGCAATAAGCCCAAAAAGAAAAAACAGGAAGCAGGTTCCCCTAACCCCCTGTTTTTACTTTGGTACCCAAGGCCGGACTCGAACCGGCACGGTATCACTACCGGGGGATTTTGAATCCCCTGCGTCTACCATTCCGCCACTTGGGCCACGGACACTGGATTAGCGCCCATCCGAGGGAAGGTCCAGAGGCAAAAATCATCCAATAATCCATTTGTTTCGACCGCGATGGTTGACGGGCCGTCAGGTGCGTGGTTTGGCTTTCCGGGGCCGAGAACGGGATTTGAGTGCTTAATGTTGCGATCACTTTATGACTGGACAATTCGTCTGGCGGAACACCCTCATGCGCTGTGGGCGCTGGCTGTTGTGGCCTTTGTCGAAAGTTCGTTCTTTCCGATTCCCCCCGACGTTCTGATGATTCCGATGATCCTTGCGCGCCCGTCGCGCGCCTGGCTGATTGCAACTGTTGCTCTGGTGGCTTCGGTTCTGGGCGGGATGCTGGGCTATGCGATTGGTGCGTTTTTCTATGAAAGTCTGGGGCAGCCCATTCTTGAATCCATGGGCAAGGCCCATGCGATGGAAGAATTCAACACACGCTTCAACGATTTCGGGTTCTGGGCGGTCCTGGCCGCCGGAGTGACGCCTTTCCCGTACAAGGTCATCACCATCATGTCCGGCTGGACAGGAATGCCGCTTGGGACATTCATCGCAACGTCGATACTGGCACGTGCGCTCAGATTCTTCCTTGTTGCGGCGCTGCTTTGGGGCTTTGGCGAGCCGATCCGTGAATTTATTGAAAAACGCTTGGGGCTGATGTTCACCTTGTTCATCGTCCTCCTGTTCGGCGGCTTCCTGGTGGTGAAATACCTATGACGAGACGTTCACAACTTATCGCACTGGCAAGTCTTGGGTCCCTGGCCCTTCTGCTGGCAGCTTTTGGCTTTCAATATCTGGGCGGCCTTGCCCCCTGTAAAATGTGTATCTGGCAGCGCTACCCGCATGGGGTCGCAATCGCGATTGGCGTTTTGGCGCTGGCCTTGCCAAGACTGAGCATCCTGCCGCTATGTGGCGCGATGGCAGCGGCTGTCACTTCGGGTATTGGGTTTTACCACGCCGGCGTTGAACAAGGATGGTGGGAAGGTCCGACCAGTTGCACATCCGGCAGCATCAGTGGGATGTCGAATGACGACCTGTTCGACCAGATTATGTCAGCGCCTTTGGTTCGCTGCGACGATATCCCGTGGGAAATGTTCAACATCTCGATGGCCGGATGGAATGCCATTGCCTCGGCTGTTCTGGTACTGATCTGGCTCGCGGCGTGGCGGGCAAGCAAGGCCTAGAATTCGTCCAGCTCAGCATCCCAATACAGAAAATCGATCCAGCTTTCGTGTAAGTGATTGGGCGGAAACTTCCGACCAACATTGCGCAGTGCTTCGGCGTCAGGCTGACGGGGCGGCTTTCGCAGGCTCATTCCTGCCTGACGCAGCGATTTCGACCCTTTGCGCAGGTTGCACGGGCTGCACGCCGCCACAACGTTCTGCCAACTGGTCACCCCACCGGCGGCGCGTGGCACCACATGATCAAAGGTCAAATCACCGCGGCTGCCACAGTACTGGCACCGGAACTCGTCCCTCAGAAATAAATTAAAGCGCGTGAAGGCCACGCGCTTTCTGGGTTTTACATAGTCTTTCAGAACAACGACCGAAGGTATTCGGATCTGAGTACTTGGGCTGCGAACCACTTCGTCGTATTCGGCCACGATGTCGACGCGATCCAGCCAGGCGGCCTTGATCGCTTCCTGCCAGGGCCACAGGGACAACGGGTAATAAGACAGGGGGCGATAATCGGCGTTCAAAACCAATGCCGGATGATGCTTCAGCGCACCAGGCTCCCTGACAAATTCGGTCCTGAAGTCTCCGTCCATATCAGAATCGCTCCTCGCTCTGCTCTGCCCGTTTTTGACATCAGAGCGGGGAACACCCGCCCCGGCCTTAGTATAACTATATATCGTGTTAATACTCTGACAAGCCCTGATTTTCCACAATATGTCGCAAACTGGGTAATGCGAATCCGTAACAAGCGCATGACAGTTATCCACAGCTTGCGCGGGATGCACTATTCGGGGTATGCGCGGGTCATGTCCTGGTTCATTCGCTTCAACAAACCTTATGATGTGCTGCCGCAGTTCACCGACCGCGACAATGGGGATACTCCGCGCAGTACACTGTCCGATTTCATCGATCTGCCCGGGGTTTATCCCGCCGGTCGGTTGGATCGTGACAGCGAAGGTTTGATGCTGCTGACTGACCACGGCAAGTTGCAGGCGCAGATATCGGATCCCAAGCACAAGATGGCAAAAACCTATTGGGTTCAGGTCGAAGGCATCCCGGACGAAACCGCCCTGAAAGCGCTGCGAAACGGCGTCGAGTTGAAAGACGGCCTGACCCGTCCGGCGAAGGTGCGCCAGATCGACGAGCCAGACGACCTGTGGCCCCGCACCCCACCAATCCGCGAACGCGAGACTGTACCAGACAGTTGGATAGAACTGTCCATACGCGAGGGCAAAAACCGTCAGGTGCGTCGAATGACGGCCGCCGTGGGCCTGCCGACCCTGCGCCTGATCCGTTATCGAATCGGAGACTGGACTCTGGACGATCTGGAACCGGGCCAGTGGGACAGCCTGCCCATGCCATCCCTGAACACCACACCGCAACGAAAACGCGACCGTCGACCGCGCCGGTGACATACCCTGCCCTGATCTGCTAAACTTGAGTCATGAAACTAACCCCCGGAATACCGGCCCCTTCGGCGGTTCTGGAAGCGTCGCTTTATGTCGATGATCTGGACGCAGCAGAACAGTTTTACGGCGAAGTACTGGGCCTGGAACGCATTCAGCGTGTCGCCGACCGCCACGTGTTTTACCGAATTGGCGGATCGGTCCTGCTGATCTTTAACCCGGAACAGACGGAACAGCCGCCCCTCAACCCGGACATGCCCGTTCCGCCACATGGCGCCCGTGGTGCCGGGCATGTGTGTCTTGTACTGACCCGTGATGAAATCGCGGTAATGCGCAAGCACCTTCTGGACTGGAATGTCCCCGTAGACGCAGAATTTGACTGGCCCGGAGGCGCACGATCTTTGTACGTGCGCGACCCGGCCGGAAACTCAGTCGAGTTTGCGGAAGCGCATCTTTGGTCTTGATCCGATGCGAAACGACAGTGTTCTGCTGATTTAATCTTACCGGCTAAAGGCTCAGCTTGTCGCGCATGAAGGCCAGGGCCACACTCAGCCCGTCCGGGGCGATGCCGTGCCCGGTGCCCTTCATGACATGAGCGTAGACCTCTTTGAAACCGGCGGATTGCAGGGCCTCTGCCGCTTCGGGCAAGGATTGCGGCTGGACGACGTCGTCGGCGTCGCCATGCACCAGCAATACCGGCATCCGGCTGACAGTTTCGTCTGCCAGAAGGTCCGCCTCTAGCAAACGGCCTGAGAAAGCGACAATTCCGGCCACGGGGTCTTCGCGGCGGGGCGCGACATACAAGCTCATCATTGTGCCCTGGCTAAAACCAAACAAGACAACCTGTTCGGGCAGAACGTCTTCATCCACCATCAGCGCATCCAGAAAGGCATTAAAGTCCTCGACCGCCATTTCCATGCCCCTGCGCGCTTCTTCCTCAGACGACCCGTCAATCCAGGGAATCGGAAACCACTGAAAGCCATTGGGCATTCCGGGGATCTGCTCGGGCGCGTCCGGGGCCACGAACAATGTGTCGGGCAGATGTTCACCAAGCGGGTCGGCCAAACCCAGCAGATCGGCACCGTTTGCGCCATAGCCATGCACGAACACCACAACCGAGCGCGTGTCGCCCGAAACAGGCTCTTTCCGGAGCGCATTCAAAACCCGTGTCATCTGATCCCTTCTCTTTGCTTTGCAACCCGGTAATAGGCCCACAGCACCCGCGCCGCAACCGAGCGCCAGGGCGACCAGGCCTCGGCCATCTTGCGCAGTTCTTTATCCGTTGGGCGATTGGGCAGGTCATAGAGGATGCGCGCGGCCTCTTGCAGCGCCAGGTCGCCGGGGGCGATCACGTCAGCGCGACCAAGTGAGAACATGGCGTATATTTCCGCAGTCCATACGCCGATGCCTGGCACTTGCGTCAGCGTGGTCACAACCTCCGCATCAGGAACATCACGTAACGCTTTGTAATCTATACGCGCTTCTGCCAACGCCTTTGCATATCGGATCTTCTGACGGCTTAGCCCTACGGCCCGCAGATCGTCATCCGTTGCCCACATGATCTTACGCGGACCTGTCAGTTTGGCGTCTTGCAGGCGTTGCCATATTGCATTGGCCGAAGCCACGCTGACCTGTTGGCTGACGATAGCACTCAGTAGCTGCGCGAACCCGTCAGGACGGCGACGTAGCGGCAATGGGCCAATCTGTTCCATTGCATAGGCCATGCGTGGGCAGCTCCGGGCCAGCCATTCAGCCCCTTCCGCCACACAACCCGGCGTTTCGATGATGCGGCCAACGGGCATGTAGTCCCCCTGCTCGGTTGTTACTGGCACGTTAGGCGCATGTGCCGCAGATGCAACCGGGTTGTGCCGCAAACACTTAGCCGATACCCATTCCGCCATGACCATGATCTCGACCCTTCCTAATGACCGTCAGGCCAAACGCAACGTTGCTGTCTTAGTGGCGGCGCAGGCCATTCTGGGCGCGCAGATGCCAATGATGTTCATCGTCGGAGGGCTGGCCGGTCAGTCGCTGGCAACCAATCCCTGCCTGGCGACATTGCCCATTTCACTGATTGTTCTGGGATCGATGCTGGCGGCCACGCCAATTTCGGCCATCATGCAAAAATGGGGGCGTCGCGTCGGGTTCTTTGTTGGCGCGACATCCGGTGCGTTGGGCGGGTTGATCGGGACCTATGGCCTGTTTCTTGGCTCTTTCCCCGTCTTCCTTATCGGCAGCCTGTTAACAGGCATCTACATGAGCGCCCACGGATTCTACCGGTTCGCCGCAGCGGACACCGCATCGGACGAGTTCCGCCCCAAAGCGATTTCCTATGTCATGGCTGGTGGACTGGCGGCTGCCATCATTGGCCCGCAAATCGTAAAACTCACATCCGAAGCCTATGTCATCCCTTTTCTGGGCACCTATCTGGCTGTCATTGGGATCAATGTTCTGGGGTCCGCCCTGTTCTTCTTCCTTGATATTCCAACACCTGCAAAACCCACCGGCTCCGAGCCCAAGGGGCGGTCGCGACTGGAGTTGTTGAAAACACCTCGCATCGCCGTGGCCATCATATGTGCCATGGTATCTTACGCGCTGATGAACCTTGTGATGACGTCAACGCCGTTGGCCGTGGTTGGTTGTGGTTACTCGGCCAATGACGCGGCGGACATCGTTACCAGCCACGTGCTTGCCATGTATGTGCCCAGTTTCTTCACCGGTCACCTGATCGCCCGGTTTGGTATCGAAAGGATTGTTGCGCTGGGTCTGGCGATTCTTGCAACCGCTGGCCTGGTCGCCTTGCAGGGCGTTGAATTGGGGAACTTTTTCGTTGCCCTCATTCTTCTGGGTGTTGGATGGAACTTTGGCTTTATCGGCGCGACCACGATGCTGGCCGCATCGCATGAGCCGCAGGAACGCGGCCGGATGCAGGGCCTTAACGACTTGCTGGTGTTTGGCGGAGTGACTATGGCCTCGCTGGCTTCGGGTGGATTGATGAACTGCTCGGGTGGGTCCCCGGTCGAAGGGTGGACAGCAGTCAACCTTGCAATGATCCCATTGCTGACACTGGCAGGCGGGGCCCTGTTGTGGCTGGTTCTGCGACCGGCCGACCCGGAACGGGCCTGATCACCAGCGCCCGCTGCCCACAGCCCACATCAAGGACAATCGCTGCTGTATTTCTCCCGGTACCAGAGCACCGGAGGCAACACGTTCGGGTCGGGCTATGGCTTGCTTCAATATCCGTTCGGCCAACCACCCGGAATATAATGCCGACCGTGCCTCAACCGAAATATCAGCCCGATTCGATCTGGCTTTGTACAGACGATTCAATGCGGCCCCGGCCAAGGCACGCACCCCTTCGTAGGTGCCGTCCAGCAACGGTATCCGCCCGCGTCTTTCCAGTTCAGGAATAGCCCTCAGCCAGTTCGCCACCCCGACCGCATATCCAAAGTCACGCAACGCTGGTTCATCCGCTGCCCCCAGCGCCTGAGCGGATGCAACAAACAATGAACCCGTACTGTGATCGATATAGGCGTCAAAGTGTTCCTGATCTTCGAACGGGTCACGGTATATATCCCAACGCCTTACGGCCACATATTCATCCAAAACGCCTGCCAGATGGGACGAAAGAACCCGTGACAAGGGTGTTACCACCTCGTGCCGCCGTACGGTTGCCCCTTCAGCAATTTCCTGTAGCGCGTCACGCCACCATTGCAGCCTCATCTCGGCGATCATCGGCTCTTGCGTCACCCAGGGTGCGCGGGCAACTTCGACGTTCAGCGCATAAATTGGGAACAGGACTGCACGGTCTGCAACCGGTGCAGCCATCGCTGCGCGGAAACGATCTGGATCAGCCCGTTGCACAAGTGCCGCGCAGGCTATGACGTCTTGGTCAAAGACCACGCTCACTCGGCAGCTGCCTTTTTCGGATCACAATCGCGCACCAATTTCCACTGAATCGCATCCAGAAGCGCCTCAAAAGACGCATCGACTATGTTCGCGCTGACGCCCACGGTAGACCAGCGCCGCCCCTGCCCGTCTTCGCTGTCAATGATGACACGCGTGACCGCTTCGGTGCCGCCTTGCGTAATCCGCACCTTGAAGTCGACCAGACGCATATCTGACAGTACCTGCGAATACTGGCCCAGATCCTTGGCCAAGGCTTTGGCCAGCGCGTTCACCGGCCCCCTGTCGCTGCCTGACTCGTCCATGGATTCGCTGACAGACAGCTTCTTTTCGCCATCCACTCTTACGACAACAACGGCCTCGGACAGGCTGACCATCTTGTTGTATTTGTTCTTACGCCGTTCAACGGTGACTTTGTAACGCTTAACCTCGAAGAACTCGGGCAATTGACCCAGCTCTTCCCGCGCCAGCAGTTCAAAACTGGCCTGAGCGGTGTCATAGGAATATCCGTCAGCCTCGCGGGCTTTTATCTGGTCAAGGATGCGGCCAAGTGCCGGGTCACCTGCCTCAACACGCAAACCGGCCTCGGTCAAACGCTTACGCAGGTTTGACTGGCCAGCTTGGTTCGACATCGGAATGATACGCGAGTTCCCGACGCTTGCGGGTTCCACATGCTCATATGTCGATGGATCCTTGAGGATCGCGCTGGCGTGCAGCCCGGCCTTATGCGCAAAAGCCGACGCCCCGACATAAGCCGCCTGCTTGCTGGGCACCCGATTCAGAACATCATCCAGCATCCGGCTGATCCGGGTCAAACCAGCCAAAGCCTCACGGCTGACACCAATATCAAACTGCGACGCATAGGGTTCCTTCAGCAACAGCGTCGGGATCAAAGCGGTCAGATTTGCATTGCCGCAACGCTCGCCCAAACCATTCAATGTGCCCTGAATTTGCCGTGCACCTACCTCAACAGCAGCCAGAGAACAGGCAACGGCATTTTCGGTATCGTTATGGGTGTGAATGCCCAACCGATCACCGGGCAGCCCGGCTGCGATAACCTCGGATACAATCCGCCCAACCTCGGACGGCAAAGCGCCACCATTGGTGTCACACAGAACAACCCACCGCGCGCCAGCCTCTAGCGCTGCGCGACAAACATCCACGGCATATTCCGGATTGTCTTTGTAGCCATCAAAGAAATGTTCCGCATCAAACAGCGCTTCACGCCCCTGCGCGACGATATGCGCGACCGAGGCGCGCACGTTTTCCGTGTTCTCTTCCAGTGAAATGCCAAGCGCGTGGGTGACGTGATAATCATGCGACTTGCCGACCAGACAAACAGCCTGCGTTCCCGCATTCATCACGGCTGCCAGCACATCGTCATTTTCGGCTGAGCGCCCTGCACGTTTGGTCATTCCAAAGGCCGTCAACCGGGCCGCGGTTTTCGGAGCCACCTCGAAAAACGCGCTATCGGTCGGGTTGGCGCCGGGCCAACCGCCTTCGATGTAATCCACGCCCAATGCGTCCAGCGCCTGCGCGATCTGCGCTTTTTCTGCGGTCGAGAACTGCACGCCCTGCGTTTGCTGCCCATCACGCAGGGTTGTGTCATAAAGGTAGAGGCGTTCCTTGGTCATCAGACCTCCTCCAGCTTAGCGGCATCAAAACCGGCGCCCGGCACCAGTTCAACACCTTCCTTGCTCATTCGAACCTCAAGCCCTGCCGCAACATAAGCTGCCTTCAAGCGATCAACTTCCGAGAAGTCCTTGCTTTGCATCGCGGTGGCTCGTGCTTTCGCCAAACGGTCCGCATGGGCGGTCAGGTCGACAGATGCGGTATCGGCCCAGTCGCCCATCTCAGGCAAAAGCAAACCCAGCTGTTGCGCACTTGCCAACAGGCCTGCGGCGTCACCATCTGAAGCCAGACGGTAAAGCTCGCTCATGGCACCTGCCGTATTCAGATCGTCACTTAGTGCTGCGATGACTTCAGGTGCCGCGCTGGCGGCAGGCTTGATGCCCGCTGTCAGCGCCCGCCATTTGCGCAGCGTCGCCTCGGCCTCATGGGCCTTTTTCTCGGTCCAGTCCATCGGCTTGCGATAGTGCGTTTGCAGAAAGACAAACCGGATCACCTCACCCGGCACGCCCTGTTCCAACAGATCATGCACGGTAAAGAAATTGCCCAGCGATTTGGACATCTTCTTGCCCTCAACCTGCAACATCTCATTGTGCAGCCAGACCCGCGCGAACTCCCCATGCGGGTGCGCGCATTTACTTTGCGCGATCTCGTTTTCATGATGCGGGAACATCAGGTCATTGCCACCACCATGGATATCAAAGCTCTCGCCCAGCAGTTCATAGCTCATGGCTGAGCATTCGATGTGCCAGCCCGGACGTCCCCTGCCCCATGGGCTGTCCCAGCCCGGCAGGTCGTCGGTCGAAGGCTTCCACAACACGAAATCCATGGGGTTCTTCTTGTATGGCGCGACCTCAACCCGCGCACCCGCGATCATGTCATCGACCGACCGGCCAGACAGCTTGCCATAGCTTTTCTTCCAGCTGTCGACCGCGAACAGAACATGACCTTCGGCGGCATAGGCATGGCCCTTGGCAATCAGATCTTCGATCATCGCGATCATCTGGGTGATATACTGGGTCGCGCGCGGCATCTGGTTGGGTTCCAACGCTCCCAACGCCCCCATGTCGTGCAAGTACCAGTCGATGGTCTCGTCCGACCGCTCCTGCACCAATTGTTCCAGCGTGCCTTCTGCACCAGCCTGCTTGCGCGCCAGCGCCGTCGCATTGATCTTGTCGTCCACATCGGTGAAGTTGCGCACATAGGTCACATGCTTTGCGCCATAGACGTAGCGCAAAAGGCGATAGAGCACATCGAACACAACCACCGGACGGGCATTACCCAAATGGGCACGATCATAGACCGTTGGGCCACAGACATACATCCGCACGTTTTCAGGATCGATCGGTACGAAGTCTTCCTTCGTCCGCGTCCGTGTGTTGTGCAGCTTGATCGTCGTCATCGGTCGGGCTCCTAAGAAACAGCAAAGGCTTGCGCGTTGGCGCGGGCTTAGCAACTTGTCTCAGGGATGAAAACGAAAGAAACCGGCCCGCTTGATAAATCAGCAGGTAATGCAGCAGATAATGATGCAGGTCACCGGGTTCATGAGCCATCGGTTAGCATGGGATCATTCGCAAGCCAAGTGTTGAGTTTGCCGCCGCCGTTCGGCACAGTGCCGAACATGGACCGAGATTTCGTCAATTCCATCTGCAAAACGCTACCCGGCGCTGAACTGTCCGATCCCTGGGGCGGTGGCCATGACGCCTGGAAAATTGGTGGCAAAATGTTCGCCTGTATCGGGATCGCAAATGATGGTGTTTCCGTCAAAACGCCTGATATCGAGACGGCGCAGATGCTGATAGACGCCGGGATCGGAGTAAAAGCCCCCTATTTCCACCGCAGCTGGGTGCGTCTTCCGTTTGACACCGGCGCAGACGAAATGCGCCACCGTTTGACTGTGTCCTATGACCTTGTCCGCGCATCATTGACCAAAAAACTTCAGGCCTCGATAGCGCCGCGAAGCTGATTGACAAACGCCTGCCGCTCTGTCCCATTCAGCGCAGAGTAACCGGGGCCCTTGTCATGGAATTGTCCAAGCGCATCACGCAGATCACCGGCGGCAGCGACGGGTGGGAGGTGTTCAATCGGGCCCGACGGATGCTGAATGAAGGGCATGCCGTGACAGAATTGACAATCGGCGAGCATGACGTTCGTACCGACCCGTCGATCCTGCACGCTATGGGCCTGTCGGCCCGCAACGGTCACACCGGTTATGCCACTGTGCCCGGAACAGATTTGCTGCGTGATACGGTTGCTGCCCGGGTTCAGTCCCGCACAGGTATTCCAACGACGCGCAACAATGTACTGGTCACGCCCGGTGGGCAGTCCGCCCTGTTCGCGGCGCATATGGCTGTGTGCGATCCCGGCGACACCGGGCTGTTTCTGGACCCGTATTATGCCACCTATCCCGGGACGATTCGCGGTGCCGGGGCCATTGCCCGCGCTGTTCGGACCGCTGCAGAGGATGCATTTCAACCGCGCGCCGAATTGATTGATGCTGCCGCGGAAGGCGCGGTTTCGCTGTTGATCAACACACCGAACAACCCGACCGGAGTGGTGTATTCCCGTCAGTCACTTGAAGCCATTGCCGATGTTTGCCAACGCCGTGACCTGTGGCTGATATCAGACGAAGTCTATGACACCCAGATCTGGGAGGGCGAGTACCTGTCCGCCCGCGTGCTGCCCGGAATGGCCGACCGTACCTTGGTGGTTGGATCAATGTCCAAATCTCATGCCATGACCGGGTCCCGATGCGGGTGGATCGTTGGTCCGGAATACATGATCCGTCACCTGATAGATCTGGCTACTCATACAACCTATGGCGTACCGGGGTTCATTCAGGATGCGGCCAGCTTTGCACTGACCGCAGGACACGAACTTGAAAACAAGATCGCCGCGCCGTTCCGTCGCCGCCGTTCATTGGCGATGGACGTATTAGCGGCACAGAACACAGTGGGGCTCGTCCCGGCGCAGGGTTCTATGTATCTGATGCTGGATGTACGGGCGACCGGGCTGACGGGTGAAGGGTTTGCGAACGCCCTTTTGGACACTCATGCGATTGCGGTCATGCCGGGCGAAAGCTTTGGCAAGGCCGCAGCGGGGCACATTCGGGTTGCCATGACCGTGGATGATGAGAAATTTGTCAGTGCCTTGAGAACCCTGTGCATGTTTTCAGCGCAGCTCGCCAAGCGACACGCGGCTGAATAGCCGCATTCAAAACCGAAACGTCGTACGCAGGTTGAAAACATTGGTGTCCAGACTGCCGCTGGACCGGGTGACATCGTCGAAATTCTGCCGCAGTGCTTCACCGCTGATGACGAAATTCTCGCCAATCGGATAGGCCAATCCGATTCCGTAAACCGCGGCTGTGTCACTGTCGACCGATGTATCAGCCCGCGCTGCGCCTACGACCACGTACCCCAGAGCGTTACCGAAATCATATCCACCACGCAATTTCAAGCTGGTCATGCTGTCGAGACTGCCCTGAGACTGTCCGAGGTTCAGGGACAGCCGATTATACTCCAACTCACCGCCCAGAACGAAATTCCCAAAGTCCCGGTCATAGCCCAGATGCGCACCAAAGGCCGTATCATCGCCATTCGCACCACCCGGACCATCGGCATCTGCAAATCCAAAACTGAAACCGGCATACCCGCCAGTCCAATCCTCCGCCGCAACAGGGTTAGCGCCGGCGATAAATATCGCAACAACAAGGACGGAAATAGGGTTCATAGTCGGGTTCAATGCGACACCGCTCTGGTTTCGATCAGAGGCAAGACTTCAATTCAATCTGTGACCTGCTGCTCACAATTCAACTCCGCGCAGCAGACCTTGGAAGTAAGTGAATGCAGTATAACAGATTTCTTCCAAAACGGGCGAAAATCTCGGCGTTTGGTTCTCTGACCCCATAAGCCGTGAGAATTGTCCATATGAATAATCATCAAAGGTCGCAAATAGAACAGATTGTGTCGCCGCGTTTTGGAATTGTCGCGCAAGATGTTGAGGGGCAAAATGGCAGACGATGACTGGAAAATCAGCCTGATCAGCCGCACTATTGGGGCGGATCGCGGGCGTGCCGCACGAGGACGGCCGTAAAGGTGTGCTTGCAGACACCTTAAGACATCACTCAACGACCGGATTCTTGAAATGAACGACCAACCCCGCAATTCTTCGCGCAGTGGCGGCCGCGCCGCGCGCCGTGCTGCCCGTGCAACCGCACTGCCTGAGCACCTGCGACCTGTCCGCCCCGGAATGGAAGGCGGCGTCCTGAATGTACTGACACAGGCGCAGATCGAACGCATCCACGAAGCAGCACTTACCGCGCTTGAAACCATTGGCTTGGCGGATGCCCCGCAAAGTGGCATTGACTATCTGGTCGGTGCGGGCTGCACCTTGGGTGACGATGGCCGTATCCGTTTCCCTCGTGCCCTTGTCGAGGACACGATTGCTAAGGCGAACCGCTCAGTCACTTTGTACAGCCGGGATGGAAACACCGATCTGGAATTGTCGGGCACCAAAGTGCACTACGGTACGGCCGGGGCCGCCGTGTCCATGGTCGACGTCCACGGTCGGGAATATCGCCATTCCACCGTGCAAGATCTGCACGATGCCGCGCGAATCTGCCAACAGCTTGATAACATTCACTTTGTGCAGCGGCCAATGGTCTGTCGTGACATCGCGGACAACCTCGAAATGGACCTCAACACAATTTACGCCTGTTGTTCTGGGTCCTTCAAACATGTCGGGACATCCTTCACCGAACCAAGCCACGTCGCACCGGCGATGGAGATGATCTATATGATTGCGGGCGGTGAAAACAAATTTCGCGAGCGCCCCTTCGTTTCGAACTCGAACTGCTTTGTTGTTCCTCCAATGAAATTCGCAACCGAAAGCTGCGAAGTGATGGAAGCATGCATCAAGGCCGGTATGCCTGTCTTGTTGCTATCTGCCGGTATGGCCGGTGCCACAGCGCCGTCGACCATCGCCGGTGCGATCACGCAAGCAACTGCGGAATGCCTGGCGGGATTGGTTTATGTTAATGCCGTAAGTCCCGGTGCCCCGGCGATTTTCGGCACCTGGCCCTTTGGTCTGGACCTGCGGACCGGTGCCATGTCGATTGGTTCAGGGGAACAGGCCCTTCTGACTGCCGGATGCGCCCAGATGCACCGGTTCTATGACTTGCCGGGCGGAGCTGCGGCTGGCGCATCGGATTCGAAACTGCCCGATATGCAGGCCGGCTGGGAACAGATGTGTTCGAACGTCATGGCAGGTCTGTCCGGTCTGAACATGGTGTATGAGGCGGCCGGGATGCATGCCTCGTTGCTGGGGTTCTGCCTGGAAAGCCTTATCCTCAGCGATGATCTGATCGGACAGGCGCAACGCTGTGTACGCGGGATCGAGGTGACGGATGACACGCTGGCACTGGATCAAATGGCGGCGGTATGCATGGGCGGCCCAGGCCACTATCTGGGAACTGACGCAACGCTGAGCCGGATGCAGTCAGATTACGTCTATCCAACATTCGGAGATCGCTCCTCGCCGAAAGAGTGGGTGGAGCTTGGCAAGCCCGATCTGGTGGAAAAAGCCGTAGCCCGGAAAGAGGAAATCCTTTCCACCCCTTCCCCTGCAAGGTTCGACCCGGTTCTGGACGCCGAGATTCGGAAAAAATTCAAAATCCATCTTCCCGCCTAAGGTGATGGAAAAGGCGGCCCGAAATGGATCGGGCCGCCTGTTCATTCGATGCCTACCCGTCGCTGGGCGGCAGCAATCCTGCCTCCTGCGCGATCGCGACCTCGTCTGCATCCAACGCTCCGTCACCATTGGCATCCATGGCCGAGAAAGTGTCAGCGTTGATTTCCGGTACGACTGCCTGAATTTCCTCGATGGTCAAAAGACCATCACCGTTGGTATCGGCTGAGGATTGGGCCGAAGCAACGCCGGGCAAGCCCAGAACGGCCACGGAAAGCCCGATCAAATAATGCGATTTCATTTCAGTGCCTCCTGAAAGGTGTGTTTGTGTTTACGTCCGGACAGCGCCCAGAAGCACATGGACACCCCGGCGCGTCACGCGCTTTGGTAGAACTTCGTGATTTCACGCCAATCTTCGCGTGTTTGCCCGAGTCGGGTTTGCGGCCCTCCGCCTGAAGAAGGCGGCAAAACCTGTATCGGCGGCTCTTGCCCGACAGGACCACCTCAATCCGGCAATGTGGCGCTTATCCGGGACGACTCGGCGGGTAAAAAGAAAGGGGGCCGAAGCCCCCTGTCAGTTTCGCCTTCCAGGCTCATTTCGTTGACCGCCCGGTGTTTTTTTGCCTGCGGCCTGGACTGCGCATGGGGCGAGCGCACCCGCCCCGTGAAAGAGTGGGAAGGAGCAAATATTCCGCCCCACCCTGTTCCCGGCCAACACGGGCATGTCGGCCGAGTGGAGAATGGTCAGTCGGTAACAGACCTGTTCTCCGTATTCGTCGGGGTCGGTTACTTAGGGCAGCGTCCGACCCCTACGCCCCGGGGTGCCAGGGCGTTAAATTCAGCTACACCCGCTTGTCGCGCCGCAGGTGTTGCACTTCATGCAAGTTCCGTTTCGTACCAGCGTGTAGTTTCCGCACTCGCCGCAGGGGTCGCCCTCATAGCCCTGCATCTTGGCTTTGGTGCGGGCGTCCATCCCTGTTGCCACTGCCGTTTCGGTGGCAGGCGCTTCAAAGACAGTTGCTGTTTCTGCCAAACCGGCCACGTCACCATAACTGCCGTTGAACACCATCAGATCCTGCGGCAGACGCTTGCGCAGATACCCGGTTGAACTGATTTGTTTTAACACTTCCAACGACTTGGACGCCGCAGTTTCACTGATTTCCGAGACGTTGGAAACGCCTTCCTCTTCACCGCGTCCCAGATCATCAAAGGTAGCACCCTCGGGTTTCACATGGGCCAGATCGGTACGGTCCAGATAAGACACGGCCAGTTCGCGGAAGATGTAATCCAGGATCGACGTCGCGTTCTTGATCGAGTCGTTGCCCTGCACCATCCCTGCCGGTTCGAACTTGGTAAAGGTGAAGGCGTCGACAAATTCCTCCAGCGGCACGCCATATTGCAGACCGACCGACACGGCGATGGCAAAGTTGTTCATCATCGCCCGGAAGCCAGCACCTTCCTTGTGCATGTCGATGAAAATCTCGCCCAGTTGACCGTCTTCGAACTCACCCGTGCGCAGATAAACCTTGTGGCCGCCAACGATGGCCTTCTGTGTATACCCCTTTCGGCGATGCGGCAGTTTCTCGCGATGACTGCGGATAATTTCCTTGACCACAACCTTCTCGATCACCTTTTCGGCCAGAACGACGGCTTTTTCCTGAGCAGAGCCGCTTTCCAGCACCTCGGCCGCCTCGTCATCATCCTCGACCAGCGCAGCCGCAAGGGGCTGAGACAGTTTCGAGCCGTCACGGTACAGAGCGTTGGCTTTCACACCCAGCGACCAGCTAAGCTCATAGGCCTTCTGGCAGTCTTCGATTGTTGCATCATTCGGCATGTTGATCGTTTTGCTGATCGCACCCGAGATAAAGCTTTGTGCCGCTGCCATCATGGTGATGTGGCTGCCAACCCCAAGGAAACGCTTGCCTTTCTTGCCGCACGGGTTGGCGCAGTCGAAGATCGCGTAGTGTTCTTCCTTCAGATGCGGTGCACCTTCCAGAGTCATGGTTCCGCAGACGTGGTCGTTGGCCGCGTCGATATCCGCGCGGGTGAAACCCAGATGGCGCAACAAATCAAAGGTCGGGTCATTCAGCTTGGTCGCCGGAATGCCCAGAACACCGGTGCAGAAATCTTCGCCCAATGTCCATTGGTTGAAGACGAACCGGATGTCAAAGGCGCTTTCCAGCGCGGCGTCCACCTTGGCCAGTTCATTGGCACCAAAGCCGTGGCCAGTCAGTGAGGTGTGGTTGATCCCCGGCGCATTGCCGATTGTGCCGTGACCGACCGCGTAGGATACGATCTCTTCGATCTGCGACGAGGAATAGCCCAGCTTTTCCAGCGCAGATGGTACCGAGCGGTTGATGATCTTGAAGTAACCGCCGCCTGCCAGTTTCTTGAACTTGACCAGCGCAAAATCGGGCTCGATCCCCGTTGTATCGCAATCCATTACCAGACCGATGGTGCCTGTGGGGGCAATCACCGTGGCCTGTGCATTGCGGTAACCGTTCTGCTCGCCAAGGCTCAGCGCCTCATCCCAAGCGGACATGGCCAGATCGACCAAACGCTTGTCGGGGCAGTTGCCATGGTCCAGAGGCACCGGCTTGACGGCCAGTTTCTCGTACCCCTCAGTCACACCCTGCGCCGCGCGGCGGTGGTTGCGGATGACGCGCAGCATATGCTCGGCATTGCGCTTGTAGCCCTTGAACGGGCCAAGCTCACCGGCAATTTCAGCTGAAGTGGCATATGCCACACCGGTCATGATCGCGGTCAGCGCACCGCAGATCGCCCGCCCCTCGTCCGAGTCATAGCTGTAGCCCATGTTCATCAACAGGCCGCCAATGTTGGCATAACCAAGGCCCAGCGTGCGGAAGTCGTACGACAGCTGCGCGATTTCCTTTGACGGGAATTGCGCCATGGTCACCGAGATTTCCAGCGTCAGCGTCCATAGGCGCGAGGCGTGCATGTAATCGGCGGCCTGGAACTCACCGTCCTTGAGGAAGGTCAGCAGGTTCATCGAGGCCAGGTTACAGGCCGTGTCATCCAGGAACATGTATTCCGAACACGGATTCGATCCGCGAATTTCACCATCTTCAGGGCACGTGTGCCATTCGTTGACCGTGTCGTGGAACTGGATACCCGGATCCGCACAGGCCCAGGCGGCGTGGCCAACCTTTTCCCACAGATCCCGTGCCTTGACGGTCTTGGCGACCTTCCCGTCAGTGCGGTTGATCAGTTCCCAATCCGCGTCTTTTTCCACCGCGGTCAGAAACCCGTTGGTCACGCGGATCGAGTTATTCGAATTCTGCCCCGAGACCGAGCTATAGGCTTCCGAATCCCAGTCTGTATCATAGGTCGGGAACTCGATGCTGTCGTGGCCCTGCTTGGCGTAATCCAGAACGCGTTTGATATAAGTTTCCGGGATCGCGACCTTTTTTGCCTCTCGAACCGCCGTTTTCAACGCGTCGTTCTTTTTCGGATCGTAGGCATCTTCCTGCGCGCCGTCCCACGTGCGGATAGCCTCGAAAAGGCCGTTCAGCATCTTCTCGTGCATCTTCGATCCGGCAACGATCGAGGCTACCTTCTGCTCTTCAATCACCTTCCATTCGATGAATTTCTCGATGTCAGGGTGATCTGCATCGACGATCACCATCTTTGCTGCCCGACGGGTTGTCCCGCCTGATTTGATCGCGCCAGCGGCGCGGTCGCCGATCTTGAGAAAGCCCATCAGCCCCGAAGACTTACCGCCACCTGACAGCGCCTCGCCTTCTGCACGCAGATGGCTGAAGTTGGTCCCGGTGCCCGAGCCGTATTTGAACAACCGTGCCTCGCGCACCCATAGATCCATGATGCCGCCTTCGTTCACCAGATCATCTTCAACGGACTGGATGAAGCAGGCATGTGGCTGCGGATGTTCGTAGGCGGATTTGGATTTGGTCAGCTTGCCGGTCTTATAGTCGACGTAGTGGTGCCCTTGCGCCGGACCGTCGATTCCATAGGCCCAGTGCAGGCCAGTATTGAACCATTGCGGGCTGTTTGGCGCGGCGCGCTGAGTCGCCAGCATGTACCGCATCTCGTCGAAATAGGCGCGCGCATCCTCCTCGGTCGAAAAGTAGCCACCTTTCCACCCCCAGTATGCCCACGCACCGGCCAGCCGATCAAAGACCTGCTTTGAGGAAATTTCGCCCTCGAACTCAGCATCTTCAGCGGGAACCGACCGCCAGAGGAACTCGGGAACGTCTTTTTCCTTAACTTTGATCAATTTGGACGGGACGCCAGCCTTGCGAAAGTACTTCTGGGCAATCACGTCGCTTGCCACCTGCGACCAGGTTGACGGAACTTCGATCCCTTCCAGGCGGAACACAATGGTTCCATCGGGATTTCGGATTTCAGATGTCGCGGACACAAAATCCAGTTCCGAATAGGCGTCCTGATCTGGTTTGGTGAATTTTCTTTCAATCTTCATGTCCGCAGCCCTAGTTAAATTCCGCCTAATTTTCGGTTCACGGCACTACATTTTGAGTTGCGGAGCACCACCCGCAACGCCGACAGAAGCGCGCAAAGGAACTGGACGCTGCTTTGGACAGCGAAAAAGCCGTTACAACGGCTGCACGTTAATAGACTGTGCTTATCCGACCCTCGCCTGTTGCCGTCCCGGCTTGAACACCAGATATTGTGGCAATCTCTTCGGCTCATACAATTTGACGTATATTGCCATAGAAGGTCAACGCCCTTTTTCAGCCAAATTTGAAATCTTTTTTGTTGACCAGACCCAGACATGAGAGGAGTCAAACTCTGGGTACGATTCCTCCACAGGCTCGCCTGCGGTAAATTTTCGGTCACGACTCGAAGTCTCAATTCGAATTACCGTTTTTGCCAGCATAGTTATCTGTATTTGATCAACCAACACCTCGCTGGTTAGGCTGCAAAGGAATCAGCTTCGCCGGGTCTGTCGAACCCACACTGAACGACCAAAGGTTCACTTCGAAATGAGAAAGGCCAAACGAATGAAGTTGCTTCGCTTTATCCCCGCGTTGGCCTGTATCGTGGCCTGCACGCCACAAGAAACGCCCACCCCGTCTCGTAGCGCGCTGTTCGAAACCCATCCCAAAAGGTTATTTGAGGTATTCGAAACCAGTTGTTCTGGTCCCGGCAAGGTCTTTGAGAAAATCGGCGAACAGGCTTTTGAATGCAGCGAGTATCTGCCCCCAAAAGCGGCTGCCTATTTGATTCTGAACTATGACGGATTTCCGCAGGACCTGCCCCAGAGTGTCATGCGCCTGACATCGTCTAAAACAGGGTCCGGCTATCGCGTCGACGCACGATCGTACTTTAAAGTGCCGCAGAAAACCGGCGCAATCGTTGAGGTTCCACTGGAAAGTGACGTGCTGGATCAGGCGATCAGCTCGTTGTATCTCGCGATGGGCGGCACGCCCACATGAGAATATGAAGGAAGTGGTCGGGGCGGCAGGATTCGAACCTACGACCCCCTGTACCCAAAACAGGTGCGCTACCAGACTGCGCCACGCCCCGGACCGTGCGCCTTCCTAACGATGACAATCTGATTTGAAAAGCCCTAACAGGGCCAAATCGCAGGACCTTGCGAAAAAATTTCGTGCTGCATCTGAGTGCCGACGCCGATAGAGTAGCGCGCGGACAATCCGGCATTGATTTCCAGCACCGCAAAAACGGCATCCCCACCTTCAATCGGTGTCAGATCGCCGGGAATCGCACTCTCATGCACATGTGTCACTGTGCCCGTACGGTCCAGAAATATCATGTCGAGCGGAATCAGCGTGTTCTTCATCCAAAACGCGACAGGTTGCGGTGGATCGAACACGAACAGCATACCGGATCGATTCGGCAACGACTCGCGAAACATCAACCCCTTTGACCGTTCTTGAGGCGTAACCGCCATTTCCACGTCAAATCGGATTGTCGCGCTGTCGTTTCGGAGTGTGACACGGCCGGCGCTGCACGCAGCAAACGCCCCCCCCGTCCACAGCGTGATCAGAAGCGTCCAGAATACCAGAAAACGGGTCATGGAACGGTCAGCCGTCCAGCGCGGCTTCCCAGGCGAGAACCTGCGCCGCCATTCGGCCACGTTTGCCGTCAATTACGCGCATCGCAAGCGCCTCTCCGGGCTGAAGGTCAGCAAGCCCCGAGCGCCGCAACACTTCGATATGCAAGAACACGTCTTCGCCGCGCCCGAAAACATTTGCGAACCCGAAGCCCTTGCCTTTGTCGAACCACTTCACCCGCGCGGCCTCCAGAGGGGCTTCTGTGATAGCGTCCGGATCCAACTCGGCGAAATCGGCCAACATCATCGACTCGGCGCGCGCCGGCGGGTCGATTGCAACAACCTCAACCGCCTGAACACCTCTGTCCGTGCGGTGTGTCATGATCTCGATACCTGCTCCGTCCGCGACGGAACTTTGGCCGAAATTGCGCAATACGTTCACATGCAACAGAATATCCGGGCCGCCTTCGTCAGAAACAACAAAGCCGTATCCCTTGGCGGGATCGAACCATTTTACGTGTCCACGGACGCGATACATGTTGTTCAGGTCTTCAGGCACGGTTTTCCCATCGCGAATTTTAGCAGTTCGTTAAGGGTCTGTTGTTTATGGGATTGGTAGACAATTTCAAGCCGAAAAAGTTGTTTACTTTCTGCTTGTTGCATTTCACGACACGTGAACGTCATGGATTCAACCTTTCAACATGCCATGCCGATCCCGGCTCAATTCGTTGCCATCTGAACCGATCATGCAAGCGGAACGCTCCATCGGCCCAGAATTCTATCTCTGTCGGCGTCAATCGGTACCCGCCCCAGAATGGAGGACGAGGTGGATTCGGCCCAAGTTTAGCAGTCACTTTCGCGACCTCTGCCATCAAAGCTGTCCGACTTGAAAGCGGTTGTGACTGCTTTGAAGCCCAGGCACCCAGTCGGCTTTTCAGTGACCTCGATGCATAATACGCATCAGCCTGGGGCCCGTTTTCACGACATACTGTACCACGAACACGAAGTTGACGCCGCAAAGATTTCCAATGCATTACAAATGCGGCTTTTTCGGACGTATCCAGCTCGTTCGCTTTGGCGCTTTCGTAGTTTGTATAGAAAACAAATGAATCCGCTTCGATTTCCTTCAGCAGAACCATGCGTGCATTTGGCAAACCGTCCGGGTCAACGGTTGCAAGCGCAATCGCATTCGGATCGTTCAATTCGGTTTCCTGGGCCTCAGCCAGCCACCGGGCCGCTATTGCAAACGGATCGGAGCCAGCAAAGATGCCATCACGCTCGGTCATTTCCATCCCCTGGAAAGTATTAATGACGAGCCTAAGGCGAGAACCCGCTGCGAGCAAGAGCGCACGGCCTTGATGCAGCGCTACCAATGGCATAAACCATGCCAATCTAACGCGAAGACAGGCGGAGAACCAAACATGTCAAATCAGTTGATGGCCGGCAAACGTGGCCTCATCATGGGACTGGCCAATGACAAATCTATCGCATGGGGAATCGCCCGCGCCTTGTCCGAAGCCGGAGCTGAACTTGCCTTTTCCTATCAGGGTGACGCCCTAAAGAAACGTGTGGACCCACTGGCTGCGCAACTGGGTAGCAAAATCGTTCTGCCCTGCGACGTGAGCGATGAGGCTTCAATTGATGGGCTTTTCTCGGCACTGGAAGAGAAATGGGGCAAGCTGGACTTTGTCGTCCACGCCATCGGTTTTTCTGACAAGAACGAACTGCGTGGGCGCTACGTGGATACCAGCCGGGCCAATTTTACGCTGACGATGGATGTATCCGTCTATTCGTTCACCGCAGTTATGCAGCGCGCGGAAAAGATGATGTCTGAAGGCGGCAGCGCCATAACGCTGACCTATTACGGAGCTGAGCAGGTGATGCCCCACTATAACGTGATGGGTGTTGCCAAGGCCGCTTTGGAAGCGTCGGTCAAGTATTTGGCGGAGGACCTGGGCAAGGACGGCATTCGCGTGAACGCGATTTCGGCCGGTCCGATCAAAACGCTGGCCGCCAGCGGTATTGGCGATTTCCGCTACATCATGAAATGGAACGAATACAACTCTCCGCTGCGCCGCAACGTGACCATCGACGATGTCGGCAAGTCGGCCCTGTACCTGTTGTCAGACCTCAGCAGCGGCGTCACCGGTGAGAATCTGCACGTGGATTCGGGCTACCATATTGTCGGAATGAAGGCCGTTGACGCCCCAGACGTGGAAAAAGGTTGAGAACATGAGCGCTAAGGACCGCCTGCCGCACGAAAAAGGATTTCACATCAGCTGGGACCAGATCCACCGCGACTCGCGCGCATTGGCGTGGCGTCTGGATGGGCAAGGCCCCGATGACGGCAGCTGGCGTGCTGTCGTGGCGATCACCCGTGGCGGCATGGCCCCTGCGATGATCGTAAGCCGGGAACTGGATATTCGTACCGTCGATACGGTCAGCGTGAAATCCTACCACCATCAAGCCCAGGGAGAGGCGGAAGTTCTGAAAGCACCCGATGCCAAGCTAATGGGTGACGGAACCGGAATTCTGATCATCGACGATCTGGTAGACAGCGGAAAAACCCTGGAGCTGGTTCGGGAGATGTATCCGAAAGCGCATTTTGCGACGGTTTATGCCAAACCCAAGGGACGCCCAATGGTGGATACGTTCATCACCGAAGTCAGTCAGGACACGTGGATCTTTTTCCCGTGGGATATGGCCCTTCAATATGTCGAGCCCTATCGGGGCACCGATTGAAATCAGATCAGTAGGCAGCACATGACGCTCAGCCGTACCGCCGCAACATTCGCGCCGCCAGTAATGGAAGCGCGCCGATGGGTCGAGGGCGTTTCGTTCCCACCCGAACGTCCGTTGATCAACGTAAGCCAGGCGGCGCCGGTTGACCCGCCGCCACTCGCCTTGCGCGAGGCTATGGCCGAATTTACCGTGCGCGAAGACCATGCGCATCTATACGGCCCTGTGCTGGGAAATGACGATCTTCGCACGGAACTGGCTGCGCAGATCAGCGCGCATTATGGGGCAAAGGTCGAGGCACCTCAGGTTGCTATCACCTCAGGCTGCAATCAGGCGTTTTCAGCAGTGATATCGGCCATCACCGGTGAAAGGGATGAGGTTATTCTTCCAACTCCATGGTATTTCAATCATAAAATGTGGCTGGATATGTCGGGTGTCCACGCTTTGGACCTGAAGTCCGGCGACGATTTGCTGCCCGACCCTGAGAGCGCACGCGCGCTGATCACGGACAAAACACGTGCCATCGCTCTGGTCACGCCCAACAATCCCGGCGGCGTTGAATACCCGGCAGACCTTGTCCGCGCCTTCTTTGAGCTTGCGCGCGAAACCGGGATTTACCTAATCGTCGACGAAACCTACCGTGACTTCGACAGTCGCAGCGGGCCGCCACATGATTTGTTCCAGCAACCAGACTGGGAACAGACGCTGATCCACCTGTATTCCTTCTCCAAGGCATACAGGCTGACGGGTCATAGGGTCGGTGCCATTGCAACGGGCCCTGCACTTCTGGCTGAGGTCGAGAAGTTTCTCGACACCGTTGCCATTTGCCCCGGTCAGATCGGACAGTTCGCCGCGCTTTGGGGTATGCATAACTTGTCGCAATGGCTGGCAGGCGAACGCGACGAAATACTCGACCGTCGCGCTGCCATCCTTGAGGGTATGCCCGCACTGGAAGCCAATGGCTGGCGTCTTTTGGGACTTGGGGCGTATTTCGCCTATCTGGAGCACCCGTTTGACATTCCGTCCGACGAACTTGCCAGGCGTTTGGTGCGTGAAGCCGGTGTTCTGTTATTGCCCGGTACCATGTTTATGCCCGATCACCACCCGGACGGGAAACGGCAAGTGCGCATTGCCTTCGCCAACCTCGACCGCACAGGTTTGGGCCAATTGTTCGAACGGTTGCAGGGCCTGTCCTTCTAAGCTTGCCCCCCGGCGGTGTGCGTCGTATTCAAGGCGGCAACCGACAGGGCAGAACGCTGCCGTAATAACAAGAGGGCACCATGGCCGCAGGCGCTAAAAGTCTTTCGAAAACCTTTGTCTGGATTCTGATGGGCATGCTGATGCTGGGGCTCGCGGGGTTCGGCGCGGTCAACCTGAGCGGCACAGTCCGTACTGTGGCGCAAGTTGGTGATGAAAGCATCTCGATCGATGATTTTGTCCGCGAGTTGCAGCGCGAGATCCGCGCGGTTGAGGCGCAATCGGGTCAGCCCCTGCAAATGTCGCAGGCGCGCGATCTGGGGCTGGATCGAAACGCGCTTGCCCGCCTGACAGCCTTGGCGGCACTGGACAATGAGGTGAGCCAGCTCGGGATCTCCATTGGGGATGAGAACCTGCAAAAAGAGATCGTGTCTGTCCCGGCCTTTCAGGGCGTAGACGGCAATTTCGACCGCGAGGCATACCGCTTTCAGCTTGAACAGGTCGGCATGACGGATTCCGAGTTCGAGTCGGACCTGCGCAAAGAATCCGCCCGTACGATCGTTCAAGGTGCGATCATGGGGGGTGTGGAAATGCCTGCCACCGTGACAGACACAATGGCCAACTATATTGGTGCCCGTCGCAGCTTTACCGTTGCGACGGCAGGGGCCGAGGCTTTGGAAACCCCCGTGGCCGAACCGACTGACGCGCAGATTCAGACCTACTATGACGAAAACGCTGAACAGTTCACCCTGCCCCGCACGAAACAGCTGACGTATGCGATTCTGTCTCCGGCCATGTTGGTGGACACGGTTGAGGTTGACGAAGAGGCTCTGCGAAAACTTTTTGAAGAGCGGTCGGCAGAGTATAATCAGCCAGAACGCCGTCTGGTCGAGCGCCTGAATTTCCCGGATGAACAAGCGGCCAACGACGCCAAGGCGCAGCTTGAGGTCGGGGGCACGACTTTTGAACAACTGGTTCGGGACCGTGATCTGGAGCTTTCGGATATCGACCTGGGCGACCTCACGCGTGAGGATCTGGGCGAAGCCGCCGACGCCGTGTTCGCGGCAGAACTTGACGCCGTTGTCGGCCCTCTGCCATCGGTATTTGGCCCCGCCCTGTTCCGTATCAACGGATCCCTGGCTGCAAACAGCGTTCCCTTTGAGGAGGCCGAACCGGCCCTGCGCGAAGAACTGGCGACAGAACGCGCCCGCCGCCTGATCGAGGCGCAGTCCGAAGATGTCAACGACATGCTGGCTGGTGGAGCGACTCTGGAAGAATTGGCAAATGAAACTGAAATGGAGCTGGGTCAGATTGACTGGACCCGCGACAGCGCCGAGGACATAGCGGCCTATGACGGGTTCCGCGCGGCCGCCGAAGCCGTGCAAGAGGGAGATTTCCCTGAAATCGCATTTCTCGAAGACGGATCGATCTTTGCCTTGCGCCTGAACGACGTTCTGCCACGCCGCCCTGAACCGCTGGAAAGCGCACGCGACCGTGTCGCCGCTGCCTGGGTACAGGCAGAGACCAATAAAGCCCTTTTGGACAAAGCAAACGCCGCACTGAGCCAACTGGCCACTGATGGTGACTTCGCTGCGACTGGCCTGCCCTTCCGCGTTGAAAACGCGCTGACGCGTACCGCGTTTCTTGATGACGTCCCCGCCAGTTTCATGAACGAAGTGTTCCAGATGGAACTCGGTGAGTTACGCGTCATTGGTGGAAATGGTGCAGCCTTGCTTGTTCGTCTGGACGAGATTCTGCCCCCCGAGGATTCCGACGAACTGCGCCGGTTGCGCGACGCACTGGCTACGCAGATGGATCAGGCGCTGTCGCAGAATATTTTTGACGCATACGTACGGGACGCTCAGACCCGCGCCCGCCCGGTCGTGGATCAGCAGGCGCTGAACGCCGTGCAGGCGAGCTTTTAAGCGAGACCAAGATGGCCCTGACACCCGATTTCGATACCTTCGCGCGCGCCTATGAAGCGGGCGAAAACCAAGTGGTTTACACACGTCTCGCCGCCGATCTGGACACACCCGTGTCGCTGATGCTCAAACTGACGGGCGCGCAGAAAGATGCGTTCATGCTGGAGTCGGTTACGGGCGGAGAAGTGCGTGGCCGCTATTCGATCATCGGCATGAAACCGGACCTGATCTGGCGCTGCCACGGCGAAACGTCCGCGTTGAATCGTTCGGCGCGGTTCGACGCCGACGCCTTTGTCGCGCAGGACGGCAATCCGATGGACAACCTGCGGGCGTTACTGGCAGAAAGCCGTATTGAGCTGCCAGACGACCTGCCTCAGGCTGCCGCCGGGCTGTTTGGTTATCTGGGCTATGACATGGTCCGGCTGGTCGAATACCTGCCGGACGTGAACCCCGATCCGCTGGGGCTGCCAGATGCGATCATGTTGCGCCCGTCTGTTGTCGCAGTATTGGATGGTGTCAAAGGCGAGGTGACGGTGGTCTCACCCACCTGGGCAAGCGACGGTCAATCTGCCAAAGCTGCCTATGCACAGGCGGCCGAGCGTGTGATGGATGCGGTCCGCGATCTGGAACGCGCGATGCCCGCCGAAACCCGTGATCTGGGCGACGCGCGCGAAGTTGCGGCACCGGTGTCGAACTTCACCAAGTCGGGCTATATGGAAGCGGTTGAAAAGGCCAAGGAATACATCCGCGCTGGCGATATCTTCCAAGTTGTTCCGGCTCAGCGTTGGACGCAGGATTTTCCGCTGCCGCCTTTTGCGCTTTATCGTTCGCTGCGGCGCACCAACCCCTCGCCATTTATGTTCTACTTCAACTTCGGCGGTTTTCAGGTCGTTGGGGCCAGCCCCGAGATTCTGGTGCGTGTGTTCGGCAGCGAAGTCACCATTCGCCCGATTGCAGGCACCCGTCCCCGTGGCGCGACCCCCGAGGAAGACAAAGCGAACGAGCTTGACCTGCTGGCCGATAAGAAAGAGCTGGCCGAACACCTCATGCTTCTGGACCTCGGGCGCAATGATACCGGCCGCGTGTCCAAAATCGGTACGGTTCGCCCGACCGAAGAGTTCATCATCGAACGCTACAGCCATGTGATGCACATCGTGTCCAACGTGGTGGGTGAGCTGGCGGAAGACAAGGATGCCCTGGACGCCTTCTTTGCCGGGATGCCTGCGGGCACCGTCTCGGGTGCGCCGAAAGTGCGGGCGATGGAGATCATTGACGAGCTTGAGCCGGAAAAACGCGGCGTCTATGGCGGCGGTGTTGGCTATTTCAGCGCTGGCGGTGACATGGACATGTGCATTGCCTTGCGCACCGCGATAGTGAAGGATCAGAAACTCTATATTCAGGCTGGCGGCGGTGTTGTCTATGACAGCGACCCCGAGGCCGAGTTCATGGAGACTGTCCATAAGTCAAACGCCATTCGGCGCGCAGCGGAAGATGCCGCTCGGTTCACCGGAAACGGTAACGGTTAAAGAACAAGGCGGCTGATCAGGAGATCGCCGCCTGATTCAAACAGTCACTGCACCTGTTTCATCAAGACGGCCGAGATCGGCGCCATCGCCACCCGGTTCCCGCGATCTTCAAGACCCCACAGCAAAAGGGCTGAGATTGTCTCGGGCCGTACCCGCCCCAGCATGACAACGGTTCCTTCCTGACCCGCCCGGAACGCGGCCTGATCCAGGAACCGGCGCATGATTCTGGGATCCTGTCGCGCCCCATCGATATCGCGGAACACAACGCTGGACGGAATGCCATTGCGAACCGCAAGCTTCTGGACAGTGTTCAGCCCATTGTCCTGTGTGATCAACCCGCGTCCGGTTCCGGCAGCAATTGCCGCGACCTGATCGGCCAGCTTGCGGTTTCCCTGAATGCCGCTGTTCACGCCTTCCAGAATACCCACTGTTTCAGGCAATGTATCCAGCCATACAGACAGGGAAACTTCGGCATCCTGCGCGCTTGCTGCCTCGGGCAAGTCCGCAAGAGCCAGAACTTCGAACCCAGCCGCGCGGTGCCGTGCCATCTTTTCCGCCGCATCCGGATCAGACGGGTTCACGGCAAAGCTGATCGGATAAGGGAAGTCCTGCAACGCTTCGGCCCCGAATGCGCCTTCGTCATCGATCAGAATGATCGACATCAGCGGCTTAGCTTCCGGGTTCTCGAACTTGGCGGCAAAACGTTCAATCGGTTTTTCCGCAGATGGCTGTTCGGAAATCGCCTGTTCTGCAACAGGCGCATCATCTCGTTCCGTCAACGGCAAGACACGTTTTCCGACAATCGAACTAGCACTTTCTTCCTGTTCTCCCCCGATCTGAGGCAACGCAGCGATGCGCGGAAGCTCGCGGGGCAAGGTGTCTTCATCCCCTTCCACCGCAATCGGACTGCTTTCAAATGAATTATCAGTCGTAGTGTCATTTGTTTGTGGATCAGCCTCGACCTGTGGCAACGGATTTGGTTCGGGCTCAAGAACCGCAACCTCGGTTGTGTCAGATTCGGTCGGCGGCGTGGGGGTTTCATCATTTACAACCGGCACGGACTGTTCCTGCTGAACTGCAGGAACCTGGCTGGGCTCGGGCGGCGCAGCGGGGGCTTCAGTCATGACGGACACTTCGGTCGCCACCGGTGCAGCGGGCTCGTTCGGGGCCTCAGCCGCTTTGCCAACCTCGGGCTGCGGCTCGGATGACGCTTCCAACCCGGACAAATCGGCCAGATCTTCGCTGGCATTATCGGCGGCTTCTGGCGCACGCGGGGCCAGTTCCACCAGATCGGCATCAGAAACATCCTCGGCAAGTTCAGTAGGCGCCTCTGGTGTTTCTGAAATCGTCGGCGCTGGTGCTTCGGTCGCAACAACCGGCGTATTGACCATCGGCGTGTTGAGCGACACGACCGCACCCAAGATCAAAACAACGATCGCCCCTGCGACCATTCCTCCGAAAAATCCGCCCATATTTCCTGCCTTTCGCCTCTTTTCCCTGCCTCGCCCTGCTCTGCGCCATCTGGTGTGGCGCTCGGTCAATTGGAGGCGTCAGAAACCGTATGTCCTCTTGACGCTGCCGCCCAAGCCTGAGCATGTATGTGCGGACATTATACCGTGGCCCGGGGTTGCATCGCCAGCCCGAAATGCCCAAGCGAAGATAAGTGCCCATATGCTGCTGCTGATCGACAACTACGACTCGTTTACCTACAATTTGGTACATTATTTGGGCGAACTTGGCGCCGAAATGGTCATTCGCCGCAATGATGCGCTGGATGTGCAAGAAGCAATGGCCATGAACCCGGCTGGGATCCTGCTAAGCCCCGGCCCCTGCGACCCGGATCAGGCGGGCATCTGTCTGGCTCTGACCGAAGCCGCCGCCGAGACAAAAACACCTCTTTTGGGGGTTTGTCTTGGGCATCAGACCATCGGACAGGCGTTCGGTGGCAAGGTGGTACGATGCCACGAAATTGTGCACGGCAAGATGGGCATCATGCACCACACCGGAAAAGGCGTCTTTGCTGGCCTTCCATCGCCCTTTGAGGCCACCCGCTACCATTCACTGGTGGTCGAGCGAGAGACGCTGCCCGACTGTCTTGAGATCACAGCCGAGCTGGAAGACGGCACGATCATGGGACTGCAACACAAGGAACTGCCTATTCACGGTGTTCAGTTCCACCCTGAATCGATTGCTTCCGAGCATGGTCACGCACTTCTCAAGAACTTCCTGCAAGAACTGAAAGTCCCCGCATGAGCGACGCGCTGAAACCGTTGATCGGAGCAGCCGCCGATCGTCCTTTGACCCGCGACGAGGCCGAGACCGCCTTTGGCATCCTGTTCAACGGCGAAGCCACGCCAAGCCAGATCGGCGGGCTGTTGATGGCCATGCGCACGAGGGGGGAAACGGTTGATGAATATGCCGCGGCCGCGGCTGTCATGCGCGCCAAGTGCAATGCCGTGCGGGCCCCCGAAGGGGCGATCGACATCGTTGGCACGGGCGGGGACGGAAAAGGTACTCTGAATATCTCGACCGCGACGGCCTTTGTCGTCGCAGGCGCTGGTGTGACAGTCGCCAAACACGGCAACCGCAACCTAAGTTCTAAATCAGGCGCAGCGGATGCATTGGGTCAAATGGGCATCAACGTCATGGTTGGCCCGCAAGTCGTTGAAAGCGCATTGAAAGATGTCGGGATCGGATTCATGATGGCGCCGATGCATCACCCGGCCATTGCGCATGTTATGCCTTCGCGGCAGGAGCTGGGAACGCGCACGATTTTCAATATCCTTGGCCCACTGACCAACCCTGCCGGTGTCAAACGGCAACTGACTGGCGCCTTTAGCCGCGAGTTGATCCGCCCCATGGCTGAAACACTAGGCTTGCTGGGGTCAGATCGCGCGTGGCTGGTGCATGGATCAGACGGGACAGACGAATTGACGATCACCGGTATCAGCTGGGTCGCCGCTTTAGAAGATGACGTGATCAAAGAGGTCGAGCTGCACCCCGAGGATGCTGGCCTGCCTGTGCACCCTTTCGAAGACATCCTCGGCGGAACCCCTGAAGAAAATGCCATCGCATTTCGTGCGCTGCTGGACGGCGCTCGGTCAGCGTATCGTGACGCCGTGTTGCTGAACTCTGCCGCCGCATTGGTTGTCGCCGATGCTGCAAGTGATCTGCGCGAAGGCGTGGCCATGGCCGCCGAGAGCATCGACAGCGGTGAAGCCAAAAACAAAATCACGGCCTTGGCCGCGAAGACTCAGGAGGCCGCATGACCGAAACCGTTCTGGACAAGATCAAAGCCTACAAACTGGAAGAAATCGCAGCAGACAAGGCTCAGAAGTCCTTGGAAACGCTAGAAAGTGAAGCACGCGCAGCTTCGGAAACCCGCGGGTTTGCCGCAGCTCTTCAAGCTGCGTCCCGGCAAGGTTACGGCCTGATTGCCGAGGTCAAGAAAGCCAGCCCCTCCAAGGGTTTGATCCGGCCAGATTTTGATCCGCCTGCCTTGGCCAAGGCCTATGAAGAAGGCGGTGCTACGTGTTTGTCCGTGCTCACCGACACGCCGAGCTTTCAGGGTGCCAAGGAATATCTAACACAAGCGCGTAACGCGACATCTCTGCCCGCTTTGCGTAAGGATTTCATGTATGACCCTTATCAGGTGGTCGAGGCACGTGCTTTGGAAGCCGACTGTATTCTGATCATCATGGCATCCGTCAGCGATGATCAGGCAGCCGAGTTGGAACAAACCGCTTTCGATTGGGAGATGGACGTTCTGATTGAGGTTCACGACCAAGCCGAGCTTGAACGCGCAGCCCAACTGAAAAGTCCTTTGATCGGCATAAACAACCGCAATCTCAAGACCTTCGAAACCACTCTTGATACGACTCGGCGCTTGTCCAAACTGGTACCGGCAGACCGTACTATCGTGTGCGAAAGCGGGTTGGGTACGCCAGAAGATTTGCGGGATATTGCGCGCTATGGCGCCCGGTGCTTTTTGATCGGCGAAAGCCTGATGCGCCAGGACGATGTCGAAGCGGCCACCCGCCACATCCTGTCCAATCCGCTTATCCCCGGAGTGATGTGATGCCGCTGACCCATTTCGATGCTCAAGGTCAGGCGCATATGGTCGACGTCTCGGGCAAAGAGGTCACAGATCGTTTAGCCGTGGCTGTGGGTCACGTTAAGATGGCACCGGAAACCTATGAAATCATTTCAGAACAACGCGCCGCTAAGGGCGATGTTTTGGGCGTTGCCCGCCTGGCCGGCATCATGGGTGCAAAAAAGACGCCGGATCTGATCCCGCTCTGCCATCCTTTGCCAGTAACTAAGGTTGCCGTTGAACTGACCCTCGACCCGGATCTGCCGGGAGTTCAGATCGAAGCAACGGTCAAAACGTCAGGTCAAACCGGAGTTGAGATGGAGGCCCTGACCGCCGTTTCCACCGCGGCCTTGACTGTGTACGACATGACCAAAGCCGTCGACAAAGCGATGGAAATTGGCGGCATTCATTTAAGTCTTAAAGACGGCGGAAAATCAGGACGTTACGAGGCGAAATGATTACCGTCGAAGAAGCGCGCACCCTGCTGTTCGATCTTGTCGGCCCTCTACCTTCGGAACAGGTTCCCCTGGCCCAGTCTGCGGGACGTGTTCTGTCGCACGAGGTTGTGGCAACGCGCGACCAGCCGCCATTTGCGGCATCTTCGATGGATGGCTATGCCGTCAAAGCCGACGAAGTCGAGCTTCATGCCATGTTCATAGTGGTGGGCGAATCCGCTGCGGGTCGTCGTTTCGACGGCTCGGTGGGCCCCGGTCAGGCCGTGCGTATCTTTACCGGCGCTCCGGTTCCCGAGGGCGCGGATTTCGTTGTGATTCAGGAAGATACCGACCGGCGTGGCGATCTGATCACGATCACAGACGACCCCGGCCCCAAAACGAACATCCGCCCTGCCGGTGTGGATTTTATGACAGGCACCCCCATCACGGCACCGCGTTTGATCCGCGCCGAAGACATTGCACTGATGGCTGCGATGAATGTCGCGCGGGTCCCGGTTTCTCAAAAACCCGTCATTGCCCTGATCTCGACCGGCGACGAACTTGTCATGCCCGGCGAAGAACCGGGACCGGACCAGATTATCGCGTCAAACACGTTTGGACTGCGGGCATTGCTTGAGGGGCTCGGTGCTGTGGTTCGTGTCCTTCCGATTGCACGGGATACGGTCTCATCACTTGAAACGGCTTTTCACCTGGCACGAGGGGCCGATCTCGTCGTGACGATTGGCGGTGCGTCGGTTGGGGACTACGACCTTGTGTCTGACGTTTCGCAGGGGCTGGGGATGGATCGGTCTTTCTACAAGATCCGAATGCGCCCCGGAAAACCTCTGATGGCTGGTCGCATGGGTGACACCGCGATGGTCGGGCTTCCGGGGAACCCGGTCAGCGCGATGGTCTGTGGCTATCTGTTCCTTGCCCCGATGGTGCGGCGGATGCTGGGGCTGGAAATGGTTCTGCCACCCTTTCGCTCTGCCCGGTTGACCGAACCACTGTCACAAAACGGCCCGCGCGAGCATTACATGCGTGCGGTTCTAAGCGAAACGGGTATCCAGGCCTGTGCAGATCAGGACAGCTCTCTGCTCAGCGTTCTGGCGCAGGCAAACGCCCTTTTGGTCCGTCCCCCGAACGACCCCGCCCGCAAGGCCGGGGAAACGGTTCGATACCTGCCGATCTGAGCTTCGCCCAAATTCATTGACACAAAACGTGAACATGCGTAGAACAAAAGAAAACGCATGAGCGACGAGGTGTGAGCAATGCTGACCAAGAAGCAATTGGATTTGTTGAAATTCATCCAAAAACGCGTGCAGGCGGACGGTGTTCCGCCCAGTTTCGATGAAATGAAGGCCGCGCTTGACCTGCGGTCGAAATCCGGCATCCACAGGCTGATCACTGCGCTGGAGGAACGCGGCTTTATCCGCCGCCTCGCGCATCGTGCCCGCGCGATTGAAATTGTGAAACTTCCTGAAAGCCTTGGCGGTGAACCAACTGCCGGATTTTCACCCCGCGTGATCGAAGGTGACCGGCCCAAAGGCCCCCGCCCGGCCAATATTGAACCGGTTGCGGTGGACGCGTTGGAATTGCCGGTGATGGGCCGGATCGCGGCGGGTGTCCCTATTGAAGCGATCAGTCACGTGTCACATCACGTGGCGGTCCCCGGCCCCATGGTTTCCGGGAAAGGCCAGCACTATGCGCTTGAGGTTCGCGGTGACTCGATGATCGACGCGGGCATCAATGACGGTGATGTGGTTGTCATCCGCGAAACCGCGACTGCTGATAACGGAGATATCGTGGTTGCACTGGTAGAAGATCAGGAAGCGACGCTGAAACGCTTTTTCCGCCGCGGCAACGCTATTGCTCTCGAAGCGGCCAACCCGGCTTATGAGACGCGCGTTCTACCTGAAGAAAAGGTCAAGGTTCAGGGTCGCCTAGTCGGTCTGATCCGAACCTATTGATCCGGATTCAAACGACGGTCCCCGACGGGCTTCGGGGACCAGAGCCTGTGACCTGTCAGTTCCGCGCTTGAAGTCAACTTTCCGTCCGACAATGACAGGCTGCCGGTTTCGGTCAGGTGATCCGGATCGAAGACGGCGCACGCTCCCTCAAGGGTCAGCGCAACTGTCGAAACAATGATCTGGTTGTTCTTGCATTCGTCGAACGCGTGCGCGGCCTTTTTGCCCGAGATATGGATGATTTCCATATCCTGATATGGGTACCGCTGAACGGTGCTGCTGTCCGGCCATCTGCCTGCTGCCGCGATCTGATCGGCACCGTCACCGTCATTCTCAAGCCAGACGCTGGCAACAAACCCGCTGCCTTTGCTTCTGCTCAAAGCCCGGCCCTGAGCGGTCATCACGCCGACTAACCCCCCGTTTTCTGCGATCAGAACATCTGGCCTGTGGCCCGAGTTCCAAAGCAGAAATGACAGAACGACGGGCCCGACCCCGTACCAACGCGCGCGCCCTTGCCACAAGGCCAGCCACAAAGCACCAACAGCAACAAGTGGCAATACATACCAGGGCGGGCTAACTACGAAACCCTGAGCACCGTCCAGGTGCGACACCCAGTTTGACACCCCCAAGATCCAATGCAGCGCCCAGCCCATAACGGTCAGCGGAAAAGCCTCCAATCCAAATGGGGCGGCCAGTGCGGCGACAACCGCCGCAGGCACAACTAATAAGCCCATGACGGGTACGGACAGAAGGTTCGCCAGCAATCCATAGTGAGACATCGTATTGAAATGCGCAGCGCCAATTGGGGCCGTGGCAAGCCCGGCTATCGCCGAGGACATCACCACACCAGCAATCGGTTTCAACCAATTCGGGCCGGGTAACGGACCCACCTGTTGCAATGCGCCGAAGACGGCAACCAGGGCTGTCGTTGCCGCAAAGGACATCTGAAACCCCGGACTCAGCAGCGACTCGGGCCAAAGAACCAGAACGATCAGCGCAGCAACGGAAACCGCACGCAACGAGATCGCGCGCCTGTCGATCAACACGGCCCCCAGCATGACACTGACCATGACATAGGCGCGTTCGGTTGCGATATTCCCGCCGGACAACAGCAAATAAATCGTCGCCGCGATCAGCGCGAGCACAGCCGCAACTTTTCGGACAGGTAACCGCAGCGCCACGAAGGGGATCAGTGACAAACCAATACGGCAGGCCACGAAAACAAAACCCGTCAGTAACCCCATGTGAAGCCCGGAAATGGCAAGCAAATGCGCCAGGTTCGACGCGCGCAGGGACAAGAGCGTCTCCTGCCCCATACCACTGCGATCACCTGTGGTGACGGCAGCGGCAAACCCACCGATTTCTCCGGGCAGGATTTGTTTCACTCGCCGCGATATGGCCATTCGGATTGCGGTAATTCGAACACCGCCAATACCGTCCTTGACTGGCGCAATCGTCAATACAGGAACGCGGGTATACCCGACCGCACCCAGCTCCTGAAACCAGGCATGGCGACGAAAATCGAACCCGCCAGGTTCAACCGGGCCCTGCGGCGGCGAAAGATGCGCTGTGGTCATGATCCGTTGCCCAGGCGCAAAAGGGTCTGTTGCGCCATGAACAGAAAGACGGATGCGTTGCGGCCTGCGCTCCTGCGGTACGTCCCCTACGCGCACCTGATCGAGCGTCAACCGCAACGCATCCGAGGCAGACCGATCCATGGCGACGACCCTCCCCTCGACAGGGCCATAGTACCGCCAGGACAGAACCGGTTCTGCCACCATATGGGCGCGAGTGCCCGCCAGTATGACACCGACCGCAATCAGCGCCCCCCCGGTCGCTAACGCTCCCATCCCCGGTGGCAGCCGGCGGCTCAGGACGACAAGAGCCAGGAACAAGCAAGAAAGACCAGCGTATACTGGCCAGCCAGGCTCGCTCCGGGCACCGAAATAGAGACCGATCCCCGTTGCCAGCATGACTGGCGTCCACGGAAACAGGTACCCTGTCTGGTGCAGCAGCGCGGCCTCGACCCGTGCAAGAACACGCATGGTTGCCCCCGTCCTTCGGGCTCGTTAGACAGGCGTCAAACTATGCCAGATACGGTTACCAAAAGGTTAATCCTCAACATGTCCGAACAGGTCGTCACACGTTTTGCCCCCTCGCCCACAGGTTTTCTGCACATCGGTGGCGCACGCACCGCATTGTTCAATTGGCTTTATGCCCGCGGACGTGGTGGAAAGTTCCTGCTGCGGATCGAAGATACCGACCGGGAGCGCTCGACCCCCGAGGCAACCACCGCGATCCTTCAGGGTATGGAATGGCTGGGACTGGATCATGATGGCGATGTAATCAGCCAGTTCGAAGGAGCTGCCCGGCATGCCGAAGTCGCGCACCAGCTTCTGGCCGAGGGAAAGGCATATAAATGCTTCTCGACGCAGGACGAAATTGCCACCTTTCGGGAACAGGCGCGGGCCGAGGGCAAGTCGACCCTGTTCCGCAGCCCCTGGCGTGACGCTGATCCTTCGGCTCTTCCCGAACTGCCATTTGTCATTCGCATCAAGGCTCCGCAGGACGGTACAACAGTGATCCGCGATCAGGTTCAGGGCGACGTGACCATTCGCAACGACCAACTGGACGACATGGTTCTGCTGCGTTCCGACGGGACACCGGTCTACATGCTGGCAGTGGTGGTCGACGATCATGATATGGGTGTTACCCATGTCATTCGCGGCGATGACCACCTCAATAACGCGGCGCGCCAGATGATGATCTATGAGGCAATGGGCTGGGATGTTCCGGTCTGGGCCCATATTCCGCTGATCCACGGGCCAGACGGTAAGAAATTGTCCAAACGCCATGGCGCGCTTGGCGCGCAGGAGTATCAGGCCATGGGCTATCCTGCCGCCGGGATGCGCAACTATCTGGCCCGTCTGGGCTGGAGCCATGGTGACGATGAATTCTTTACTGATGCACAGGCAAAGGAGTGGTTTGATCTGAACGGCATCGGCAAAAGCCCTGCCCGGTTTGATCTGAAAAAACTGGAAAACCTGTGTGGTCAACACATCGCCATTTCTGAGGATGCTGCGTTGCGGCATGAAATCGGAGCCTACCTGGCCGCAGCTGCTTTACCACCCCTGACAGATTCACAATCGAGTGATTTGGAACGTGCGATGTATTGCCTCAAGGATCGGGCGCGGACTTTTCCTGAACTCCTTGAAAAGGCTCACTTTGCCTTGACGGAACGCCCAATCGTTCCCGACGAGAAAGCCGCAAAGGCGCTGGCATCTGTATCCGACGGTATACTGGATGAATTGACGCCGCAGTTGCAAAATGCTAGCTGGTCTCGAGACGAACTGGAGGAGACCCTGAATTCCTTTGCCGAGTCAAAGGAGCTCACGTTCGGCAAGCTCGCTGGCCCACTCAGGGCCGCCTTGGCTGGTCGGGCCGTCACGCCTTCGGTTTTTGACATGATGCTTGTGCTGGGACGGGATGAAACCCTGGCGCGGCTTTCAGAAGCAGCGAAATAACCCGAATTTCATAAACGGGTAACGCTGCTCCGCTAACACCCGGACTGCGCGAAAGCGCGCAGTCGTTGCCCGCACTGCCCGAGGTTTCTTTGGCATGCGTATGAATGAAGAAGGGATAACCATGACAGACAGCAACAAAACAGCCACTCTGACCGTTCACGGCAAAGAGTATGAGTTGCCGGTTCATACCCCGACCGCCGGTCCGGATGTCATTGATATTCGGAAGCTTTACGGTCAGGCAGGGGTATTCACCTATGATCCCGGTTTCACTTCAACCGCAAGCTGTGACAGCACAATAACCTTTATCGATGGTGAAAAAGGCGAGTTGCTGCACCGTGGCTACCCGATCGACCAACTGGCAGAGAAATCGCACTTTCTTGAGGTCTGCTATCTGCTGCTCTACGGAGAGCTGCCGGTCGCAAAAGATCTGGAGAAATTCGAAACCACGATCACCCGCCACACCATGCTGCATGAGCAGATGCAGTATTTCTACCGTGGTTTCCGCCGCGACGCGCATCCCATGGCCATTATGGTCGGTGTTGTCGGCGCAATGTCAGCCTTCTATCACGATTCGACCGATATCGCGGACCCGCATCAGCGCGAGGTCGCCTCGCATCGCCTGATCGCCAAAATGCCGACAATCGCCGCATGGGCTTATAAATACCACACGGGGCAGCCCTTCGTGTATCCGCGCAATGACTTGGATTATGCGTCTAACTTCCTGCGCATGTGTTTCAGCGTTCCTGCCGAAGAATATGAGGTCAACCCGATCCTCAGCCGCGCGATGGACCGTATCTTAACGCTTCACGCAGACCACGAGCAGAATGCGTCAACGTCCACCGTGCGTCTGGCGTCGTCATCGGGCGCAAATCCGTTTGCATGCATCGCCGCTGGTATTGCCTGCTTGTGGGGGCCGTCCCATGGTGGCGCCAACCAGGCATGTCTGGAAATGTTGGAAGAGATCGGCACCGTAGATCGCATTCCCGAATTCATCGCCCGTGCCAAAGACAAGAACGACCCGTTCCGCCTGATGGGCTTTGGCCACCGCGTGTACAAAAACTTTGACCCACGCGCAAAGGTGATGAAGCAGTCGGCCGACGAGGTTCTGGATCTGCTGGGCATTGAAGACAACCCTAAACTGCAGGTTGCTAAAGAGCTGGAACGCGAAGCGCTGGAAGACCCGTATTTCGCCGACAAAAAACTGTTCCCGAACGTTGACTTCTATTCGGGTATCATCCTCGAGGCGATGGGTTTCCCGACCTCAATGTTCACACCAATCTTTGCACTTTCGCGGACTGTTGGCTGGGTCAGCCAGTGGAAAGAAATGATTGAAGATCCACAGAACAAGATCGGCCGCCCGCGTCAGTTGTACCTGGGTGAGACGCTGCGCGATTACGTGGACATCGAAAACCGCTGATCCATCAAAGCACGCAATAAATCCAGAAGGCCCCGGTTAAACCGGGGTCTTTTGCTTTCGATACTGAAGCAGCGGACGGTTGGGTATTTGGTTTCAGAACAAGCTCATTTGATCCCCGGGTTGCGGCGGAACTGCAAACCGGTCGCATCGTAACGGAGCGGATTTTATAGAAAGCCCCAGTCTTTTGCAGGTTTTAGCGAACCTCAGGGCGATGAGCTCGGCATATTCCCCTTCACCCCGCATCCTGTGCCCCCAGCGCGGGTCATAATCCCGCCCACCATGCATTTCGCGCAGCTTGGACATGACCTTTTCTGCACGGGCGGGTTCGTGCTCTGCCAGCCAGTCCTGCCAAAGCTGCGAGACTTCGCGGGGCAATCGCAACATGATCCAGCTTGCCGCATCTGCGCCCGCCTCTTTTCCGGCGCCCAACAGGTTCTCCAACTCATGATCTGACAGCCCAGGCACAATAGGCGAGGTCATTACGCGAACCGAAACGCCCGCATCGGTCAACGCTCTGATCGTCTGCAACCGACGGGCCGGAGACGGTGCGCGGGGCTCCATCCGCCGGGACAGACCCGCATCCAGCGTGGTAAGCGAAACACCAACCCGCACCAATCCCCGGCTGGCCATGTCAGCCAAAATATCCAGATCACGCTCGATCAATGTTCCTTTGGTCACGATTGCGACCGGGTGGTTGAACTCTTGCAAGACCTCAAGGCAAGACCTTGTAATCAGTCTGTTTTTTTCAATGGGCTGGTATGGGTCAGTGTTTGTCCCGATTGCGATCGTGGCGACCTTGTAGGACTTTGCCGACAGTTCCTTGCGCAGAACAATGCTCATGTTGGGGCGCGCAACAAGGCGAGTTTCGAAATCCAATCCTGCGGACAAGCCCAGAAAGGCGTGGCTGGGTCTGGCAAAACAATAGACACAGCCATGCTCGCACCCCCGATACGGATTGATCGAACGCTCAAAAGGCAAATCGGGTGAACGGTTATAGGTGATGGCACTGCGCGCCACCTCATCCCGCGTCTCGGTTCGCAGGGGCGGCAAGTCTTCATCGATGTCCCACCCGTCATCAACAGCCTGCGTTGCAAACCGTTCAAACCGCCCAGCAGTATTGGACGCCACCCCCCTTGCCTTGACGACATACCCGATGCTCACGATATATTTGTTCCCTATTTGTTCTTCTTGTACGATAAGCCTGAAACAAAACCTGTGCAAGCCAACCCTTCGAAGAAACAGGAACGCACAGATGAAAAATAAACAGGATAATATTGCAGACTTTTCAATCGAGCCGGTGCCATTTTTGGCATATAGGTCGGTCCCGAAACGACCAACGTCGCAATCGTCACAGTCAGAATGCGACGTTTTGGCCAAAACGGAAAAAATGCCACCACGGGCCGATGGCCCGCCCAGCACAGGGAATACCCCATGTCCGACGAAGAAGATATCGTCCTGTCCGAACTGAATGATGACGAACTGGTCGATCAGATGTTCGACGATCTCTATGACGGATTGAAAGAAGAGATCGAAGAAGGCACCAATATCCTGCTGGAACGCGGATGGACGCCGTATGACATCCTGACCAAAGCTCTGGTTGGCGGCATGACCATTGTGGGCCATGACTTCCGCGACGGCATTCTGTTTGTACCTGAGGTTCTGCTGGCGGCCAACGCGATGAAAGGCGGCATGTCGATCCTCAAGCCGCTGCTGGCTGAAACCGGTGCTCCGCGTGTTGGCAAAATGGTTATCGGCACCGTGAAAGGCGACATCCACGATATCGGCAAGAACCTTGTGTCGATGATGATGGAAGGCGCAGGCTTCGAAGTTGTCGATCTGGGAATCAACAACCCTGTCGAGAATTATCTGGAAGCACTGGAAACGGAACAGCCCGACATTCTGGGCATGTCCGCCCTGCTGACAACCACGATGCCCTACATGAAAGTCGTTATCGACACCTTGGTCGAACAGGGCGTGCGCGATGACTACATTGTTCTGGTCGGTGGCGCGCCGCTGAACGAAGAGTTCGGCAAAGCCATCGGTGCAGACGCCTACTGCCGTGACGCTGCTGTTGCAGTGGAAACCGCCAAGGATTTCGTGGGCCGCAAACATAACCAACTGGCTGGTTAAGACCACTCAGGTTTTTCTTGAAAGGCCGTCCATTTTGGGCGGTCTTTTTCGTTTTATTACACCGCCTCCGTCCTTAGGCGTCTTGATTATCCGATTGTAAACGAAAGTGCGGTTAAAAACCGAAACGTCCAAGTTTCGGGGGTTCCGTGCCGCAGTCATTCACAGCCATTTCGTTGGGCAAACTCGCCGATATCGATCATGTTGAGGGCAATTACGTCGCTGAAAACGCCTCCGCGCTTGTTGGGCAAACCTTCGGTCACACGGACGCGCCGTTATCGCACAACAGCGTGACATGGAGCGCCGTAGGAAACCCCGGCTCTGCCTATGACATGAACAACATGTCTGCCAATGATCGGTTTTCGATCGACGGCGGCGCGCCGCAAACCTTTGATGGCACATCAGTTTACCACGCCACTGTCACTTATTTCGACGGCACAAGTGCAAACATTACTGCCGTTGTCGCGCAGGATGTGGATGGCAACACATATCTGGTGCCAGAGTTCTCGGACAACGCAGATCAGGCCGCTCTGGAAGCGGGGCCTATACACTCGATCACCTTCAACAGTCTTGCCGGTAATCGGTATTCGGGACTGGTGTCAAGCCGCGAGGACTGGGATCTGGTCCCGTGCTTTACGCCCGGAACGTTGATCAGAACAAGGAAGGGAGAACGCCCGGTAGAAACGCTGCGTCCCGGCGACCGGGTTGAAACCCTTGACCACGGGTTTCAAACGGTGCGTTGGGCCGGGCAACGGCGGGTTCAGGCTGCAGGCACGTTCGCGCCGGTTCTGTTCAAGGCAGGCGCATTTGGAAACGCACGCGACCTTCTGGTGTCGCAGCAACACAGGATGCTGCTCTGGAACTGGCGCTTGGAACTGCATACCGGCTATTCCGAAGCGCTGGCCCCCGCCAAACACTTAGTCAATGGACATGACATCATCCTCAAACCCGGCGGGGTCGTAACCTATATTCATCTGCTGTTTGATCAGCATGAGTTGCTCTGGTCGGAAGGTTGCCTGAGCGAGAGCTTTCATCCCGGCGCCCAAAGCTGGAACGCACTTGATCGGTCGGCCCGACAGGAGATCCTATCGTTGTTTCCCGAGTTATCGAAGCAAGGTATCGCCGCCTACGGCCCGCCCGCGCGGCCTCTGTTATCGGCATTCGAAACACGAACGTCGGCAGCCTGACACGAGATGTCGGAAGAAGGCTTGCCTGCAAGTTGTTTTCATTCTCTTGTGCCATGAGCCCATAAGGAAGCCGACCTATGCCAAGCGATACGCTACCGGATGATGCAAGCCTGACAACCAAAGGCTATGACGGCGTGGAAAACGCAGGCATCCTGCTGATCGCCTGCGGGGCACTTGCGCGCGAAATTCTGGATATCAAAACGCGCAACGGCTGGGATCACATGGCTCTGACCTGCCTGCCTGCAATCCTGCATGTTCATCCGGAACGGATCACGCAGGCAGTTGAAGACACCGTGGCCAAACACCGCGACAGGTTCGAAAAAATCTATGTGGTTTACGCTGATTGCGGAACCGGAGGTCTGCTGCAATCCGCCTGCGAAAAACTGGGCGTCGAGATGGTAAAAGGCCCTCATTGCTATTCGTTCTTCGAAGGCAATCAGGCCTTTCAAGAACGCGGCGAGGACGAAACAACTGCCTTCTACCTGACTGACTTTCTGGCCCGCCAGTTCGACGCATTTGTCTGGAAACCACTGGGCCTGGATCGCCACCCGGAACTGCGGGACATGTATTTCGGCAATTACACCAAACTGATTTATCAGGCCCAGATCGACGATCCGAAACTGACCGAACGCGCACGGAAATGCGCGGACCGCATGGGATTGGCGTTCGAACGTCGTTTCACCGGCTACGGCGATCTGGAAACCACTTTGTCAGACTGGGCAAACCGCCCCGAGTGACCTCAGGCGTTTTCCTGCGCGACCTGGCGGATGCGTTCGATCATGGCCCGCAATCCATTGGACCGCTGCGCTGACAGATGATCGTTCAAGCCCAGTCGGGCCAGTTCTGCCGCCGCATCGACCTGCGGCACCTCGGTCACCGGCAGTCCGTTGTATAGGGACCGAAGCACGGCGATCAGCCCGCGAACGATCAGCGCATCACTGTCGCCATCAAATTTGAACACACCTGCTTCGATCATCGGATGCAGCCAGACCTGACTGGCACAGCCGTGAACCTTTGTCGCCGGAACTTTCAACGCGTCATCCAAAGGCTCCATCGCCTTGCCCTGTTCGATGACATGGCGATACCGGTCTTCCCAGTCTTCGAGAAACTCGAAATCCTCGACAATGTCTTCAAAGGCAGGCGTGGCCATGGCGCAGTGATCCTTTCGTTGAAATCACAATGTGACCTATGCCGACGACCACCTGCTGTCCAGCCCCAGCTGTGGCTTTTCAACGCGAAGAAATTACGCTAACCCATTGTCTGAATTCGTGTGAAAAGCAGTGGGTCCATGCAAAAGTCTCTGTCCGTTCTTATCATCGCCATGCTGACCCTGACTGCCTGCGGCAGCTGGCGCGACTCGCGGGTGAATCCGTCAAACTGGTTTGGCTCCAGCCGGTCTGTGAAGTCTGAAACGCCGTCGGACCCAAATGCCGCCGATGCTTTGGTTCCCAAGACAAGAGAGGGAAGAGGCCTGTTTTCGCGCCCAGACGCCGAAGATACCAGCATTCCAATCGCCAAAATCGATGAGCTGCGGATCGAGCCAATTCCGTCGGGCGCGATCATCTATTCCTCTGGCACCGCGCTTCGGCAGGGTGCCTATAACGCACGCTTGGTTTCGGTTAATTCAGAAGAAAACAAAGAAAAGGGAATTCTGGAGTTTGTATTCCGCGTGAATTACCCCAGCACAGAGACCCCGCAAGGATCTGAACGAACAAGAATGGTGTCGGATGCCATTAATGTCTCGACCCAGGATCTTGAAGGCATTCGTCTGATCCGTGTTGTCGGGCAACAGAATACTTTGGAATCGCGGCGGCGGTAATCGCCGCTAAAGCGAGACGACCTTGACCGCCTGCCCTTTGGCCGCCAGCGCGATTTTCCCCTCGCACAGCTTTAGTGCGTCTTCCCCAAAGACCTCGTAACGCCATCCCGACATCGCGGGCAGTTCTCGTTCGCCAGCGGCAATCTGGTCCAATTCGGAACTTGTTGCGATCAGCTTGGCCGCAACGCCTGAGCTTTCAGTTTTGGATTTCAGCAGAACCCGAAGCAAGTCGGCCAAAGCCGGGTTGACCTTCAGGTTATCCCGGGAATTGTCGATCTTCGGCAGATTTTCCTGCGGACAATTTGTGCCCTTCGTCACCGCGGCAAGAATACCTTCAGCAATCGGGCCTTTGCGCGCCTCGCGCAGCAAAAGGCGTGATCCACCGAGATCGGCGACTGTCTTGGGCTTGGTCGACGCCAGTTCGATCAAAGCATCATCCTTGAACACCCGGTTGCGCGGCACGTTATGTTCCTGCGCATACCTTTCGCGGAACTGCGCCAGCTCGCGTACAACAGCCAGGAACTTGGCCGAATTCGTTCGCGTCTTGACCCGCTTCCAGGCCTCTTCGGGACGAATGTCATACGTGGCAGGCTGCGTCAGCGTACGCAGCTCTTCAGCCACCCAGTGGCTGCGCATCGTCTTCTTGAGTTCCGCAGAAAGATATTCGTAGATCCTGCGAAGATGCGTCACATCCGCCAGTGCATATGTTTTCTGCGCCTCTGTCAAAGGGCGGCGGGACCAATCGGTGAACCGCGAAGTCTTGTCGACGCCCTGTTTGCAGATCTTCCGCACCAGCGTCTCATAGCCGACCTGCTCACCAAACCCGCAGACCATCGCGGCGACCTGTGTGTCAAACAACGGGTTGGGGAACACACCGGCCTCGACCCAGAATATCTCAAGATCCTGACGCGCGGCGTGGAACACCTTGACCACGTTCTCGTTTCGGAAAAGCTCATACAGCGGTTCGAGAGACAGGCCATCAACCAGCGGATCAACCAGAACCGCGCTGTCTTCATCATCAGAGGGAAGCGCCAGTTGCACGAGGCACAGTTTCGAATAATAGGTCCGCTCGCGCAGAAACTCGGTATCGACTGTGATATATGGATAGCTTGCGGCCGCCTTGCAGAAATCGGCCAGTTCTTGCGTCGTCGTCAGAGTTTTCATGCGCCGTACTAGTTTTGCTCTTGCTCTTGTGAGTGCCCGTAAATTCCCTCGCCCCCAAGCGATACCGACGACCATAGGACGATTTTCAGGCGAGTGTAAATCACCCTCGGAACCTCACGGCATGAGAACGGGTGACCTGTTGCCTTCGGCAAAGCGGCGCAGCACCGCTGGATAAAGTTCATGTTCCCGGATCAGAACTTTTGAAGCCAGAGTTTCCGGGGTATCCGCTGGTTCGATACCCACACGCGCCTGACCCAGAATCGGGCCATCATCCAGCGCCGCTGTCACCTCATGGACCGAGCAGCCATGTTCCGTATCGCCCGTTTCAATTGCGCGGGCGTGGGTGTGTAACCCCTTGTATTTGGGCAGCAATGAAGGGTGGATGTTCAACATTCGCCCCTGAAAGCGCGTTACGAAATCCGCGGTCAGGACCCGCATGAACCCGGCCAGGCAGACAATATCCGGCCGCGCGTCTTCCAAGGGCTTCAGCAACTCAGCCTCAAAGGCTGTGCGATTGCCCTTGAATGGCCGGTGATCGACCACTGCGGTCGGAATGCCACGGTCCGCAGCTTTTTTCAGCCCGCCCGCCTGCGCATCGTTGGACAGGACCAAACAGGGCCGCGCCGGATGATCACCGGTCATGCTGTCGACAAGCGACACCATGTTGGACCCGCCGCCCGAAATCAGGATCGCGACGCGCTTGTGGCTCACAGCAGTTTGCCCGAATAGGCAACTCCGGGCGTTTCGGTGACAGTACCAATCTGCGCCACCGTCTCGCCAGCCTCGGCCAGCAAGGTCGAAAGCTGATCGGCCTTATCCGGGTCGCACACCATGATCAGACCGATGCCACAGTTGAAGGTCTTGAGCATCTCAGCTTCCGCGACACCACCAGTCTGCGCCATCCAGCTGAAAACAGACGGCAATTGCCAACTGCCCAGATCAATCTGGGCCCCCAACCCATCCGGCAATACGCGCGGCAGGTTCTCGGTCAGACCGCCACCGGTGATATGGGCCAGCGCGTGAACGCCACCTTCGCGGATCGCGGACAGGGCCGGTTTGACATAAAGGCGCGTCGGCGTAAGCAGCACCTCGCCCAATGAACCTTCACCAAAGGGGCACGGTGCATCCCAGCCCAGACCAGACAGTTCGACGAGTTTACGTACCAGTGAATACCCGTTGGAATGCACTCCGTTCGACGCCAGACCAAGCAGCACATCCCCCGCCTGAACCCCAGTAGGCAGGTCAGCGCCGCGTTCCATTGCCCCGACCGAGAACCCGGCCAGATCGAAATCGCCATCAGGGTACATGCCGGGCATCTCGGCAGTTTCGCCACCAATCAGAGCACAGCCGGATTGCGCACACCCTTCGGCAATTCCTTCAATGATCCGCGCGGCCGTGTCTGTGTCCAACTTGCCTGTCGCGAAATAGTCGAGAAAGAACAAGGGCTCGGCCCCCTGACAGATCAGGTCATTGACACACATGGCCACCAGATCGATGCCAACCCCGTCCACGACGCCGGTGTCGATCGCAATTCGCAGTTTTGTACCAACCCCATCCGTGGCACCAACCAGAATGGGATCCTGGTACCCGGCAGCTTTCAGGTCGAACAGTGCGCCGAAACCGCCCAGACCGCTCATCACGCCGGGGCGGTTGGTTCGCTTTGCTGCGGGTTTGATCCGGTCAACCAGAGCATTGCCCGCGTCAATATCCACGCCTGCATCGGCATAGGTGATTCCGTTCTTGCCCGCTGTCATGGCCAGTTCCTTTTGAATGCTTTGCGGGCGGGTTATTCGATTGTGGCGTTTGTTGCAACGGTCAGGCTTGACGCGGCTGTTCACCGTGATACGCAATGCGCCTAGGCGGGCCTGTAGCTCAATTGGTTAGAGCAGAGCGCTCATAACGCTTTGGTTGGGGGTTCGAGTCCCTCCGGGCCTACCAAATCACCGCCACTTGCCTTGAACACCCCGCACATCTCACTGGTTTTGTTTGCGTTTTTGACAACAAGCATTCATCCTGTCCCGTGCAACCTGTCCAAACGCGGTTCGAATTTAAAGGCATTGGTCCAGTTCGCAGATTTCCAGTTTCGATCAAAGCGTCCTTGGGTGACAGGTCTTGCTGAAATGCTCCAAAATCTTGTCGCGGGAATCCAGACGCACAAATTGTCATATTGGCGCGAGTTTGAACCGGTAGAGGTGTCAGTTTACCGGCCAATAATGATATCCGCGCACAAACCGCCCAAGCGTTCACTTTTGGCCAGTCTCAGGGTGCCACCATGGGCCCGTGCAACATCCGCCACGATTGCCAAACCCAAACCCACGCCACTGCCTTGATTCTGGTTGCGCGCAGGGTCGAGCCGCGTAAAGGGTTTGACGGCCTCTGTGCGCTGCTCTGCGGGAATTCCGGGGCCATCATCTTCGACACGGATGCGCAGCGACTTGGAATTCAGCGACAGGCTGACCTCAGCCCGGCTGCCGTAGCGCACGGCATTTCCGATCAGGTTTTCGACGGCCCGCCGAACGGCCATTGGGCGCAGCATTGCCGTTCCCTGCCCCTCGACAGCGACCAGTTCGGCCGGATGCCCGGCTCGTGTCGCGTCATCTACAATCTGTCGAACAAACTCAGCCGGATTGATTTCCTCAGGCGATCCTTCGGACGCCCCGCGCGAGAATTCGAGGAATGCATCAACCAAGGACTGCATTTCCGCCACGTCCTGTAACAAAGGTCGTGCCTCGTCCTCGGGCAGCATGGCCAGTCCAAGCTTCAGGCGGGTCAGAGGTGTGCGCAGATCATGGCTGACGCCGGACAACATCAGCGTCCGTTGTTCGATCTGACGTTCGATCCGTGATCGCATATCCAGAAACGCATTCCCCGCCGCGCGTACCTCGATGGCACCGCCCGGGGAGTACGGTACGCTCCGCCCTCGTCCAAACGCCTGCGCCGCATCGGCCAGCCGTGTGATGGGGCGCAACTGGTTTCGCATGTACAGAAATGAAATCGAGGTCATGATGATCGCGAAAAACAGCATCGTCACGATCAACTGATGCGGCGCCGCTGGCGACAATCTGCGCCGGTCGAAGGTCAGTTCCAGCACCCCCAGATGCGTATCCAGATACAAACGCGCCTCGCGGCTGCTTGGCAACGCAACAGCACTCAGCTCCGGCAGCCTTGCACGAAGTTCTGCCTCGACCTGAGGTGCTATGAAGTCGTACCACCGTGGACGGTCAGTTTTGGGAGTTTCGTTGGGAGGCAGAAATCGGGCCTGCATTTCCAGCGCCAGAAGATCCGGGCGCACTTCGGCCAATGCCAGGTGCTGCGTCTCGGCCCCGTCCATCATGGTGGTGATCAGCATCACTTCCCTTGAGGCTGCGCGCGTCATCTGGTCAGTGACATCTTCCAGATGCTTTTGAAGAAAGGAAACTCCTACAACCAGCAGCAACGCGATCACAGGAAGAACCAGAATCAGCGCTGCCCGGGCGTATAGGCTGCGTGGCATATAAGGTTTGAGCCAGTGCGTCGACATGCGCTAAACCTAGCGGGCTGCCCGGACAAGAGAAAGAGCACAGAATGCAGGCACCTGACGATTTCAATCCACCCGCTGGTGTTGCGACAGAATTGCAACCGGGTCTGCGGCGCATTCTGGCCCCCAACCCGTCACCGATGACCTATCGCGGCACCAACACCTATCTGCTAGGCGATCGCGACATTGCCGTCATTGATCCCGGCCCCGCAAGCGAAGAGCATTTGAACGCGATCCTGAATGAACTGCAACCTGGTCAGAGAATCAGCCACATAGTCGTCACGCACGCCCATCTGGATCACTCACCCTTGGCGGCACCCCTAGCCGCCCGAACGGGGGCTGCGATCTACGCGTTTGGCGGCCCCGAAGCCGGTCGCAGCGCAGTTATGACGACCCTTGCAGCACGTGGGTTGGCTGGAGGTGGCGAAGGCATCGACACCGCGTTTCGCCCGGATGTAGAGGTTGCGGATGGTGAGGTCATCTTGGGCGATAACTGGCAGCTTGAGGTTATTCACACTCCGGGGCATCTGGGAAACCACATTGCCCTGGCATGGCAGGATACCTGTTTCACCGCCGACCATGTGATGGGATGGGCCAGTTCGTTGGTGTCACCACCGGACGGAGACCTGACTGATTTCATGACAGCCTGCCACCGCCTGCGCGCGCGCGACTGGTCGGTTTTTCACGCGGGCCACGGTGCGCCAATTTCAGACCCTGCCGCGCGATTGGACTGGCTGATCCGACACAGGCAAAACCGCGAAGCTCAGATTCTAACTGCCTTGGAGGATGCAGACGGAACGGCGCAGCAATTGGCCAAGCGTATCTACACCGACACACCCGTAACCCTGCTGCCAGCCGCGGAGCGGAACGTTTTTGCCCACCTCGTTGATCTTACTGGTAAAAAACAGGTGTCACCACACGGCGAACTATCTGCCACCGCAATTTTTCGCAGAGATCCTTGAAGCCACGAAAATTTTTTAAAGTTCGCGTGCTTAACCTCTGGACGCCGGGAATCCGGATTGCTATACGCCCCTCAGTTCCGGCGTAGCTCAGCGGTAGAGCAGTTGACTGTTAATCAATTGGTCGTAGGTTCGATCCCTACCGCCGGAGCCAAACATATCTGAAAACCAGATATTTGGCTTTTCCCAGATCGCGATCTTGAATTTTCCGGTTTGCTGGAAATAACGTGCCAATCACTCACATGGCTAAGGTTCAATTCCAGTTTCATGCACATCTCAACCAAGCGTTAAGCTGGTTCGGCGCTTGCTTCTCGGACCCTTTAAGGAACAAACCGAATTTAACACGTCCCTAAGGGAGCGTTAACAATCGAATGACACGAATCAAGCGATCGACGGGAATCTGCATTGGCTCTACCTCGAATATCGCCATTCGACCAACAAGCTCAGGCTTAGGCAGAAACTCTTCCGCCGCTTGTAACCGTGGGCGATCACCGTAGTCGTCGATCAACAATGTCACTGGTCGGGTAATATTGAAGGCCGTCGCCAAAGCACAACCCACGCGAAACCGACCGTCAACACGAACCACATCCGGGTGCTTAAATCCGTTGCTCTGCCAGATTGACAGCGGATATCTGGGATAGCGCGCCGATTTGTCCTGATTTACCGGAAAACCCCACTTCTTGGTTTCACCGACATCGACCCATGAAATATTGACCTCAGTCCCTCTACTAGGAGGATTCTCACGAAACCAACGCCGCATCATGCGAGCCCAGCCTCGATCACTTTCGACACTGAAAACAGTTTTTGCTTCCATCTCCCCAGCGACCACAGTCGAACCGCCCGAGCCATATTCCAGAATTACAGAGGCCGCATCATAGTGCTTTCGCAGGACACGCTGCGCATTTTCCGGCATGGTTAAAACAGGTCTTTCAAGGCTTGCCGTATTCAATTTGATCTCCGGGTCTTTTCGCTTTTGATGCTTGACGTTGCAATTCACCGTGGTTTCTGAACCGGCACAATCTACCCCTACAGAATTCTCATCACATGACAGCGAAATCAATAGCGACGACTTGATTCCCCAGGCAAAGATTCCTCCACAACGGCACCCCGACATATAAGTTACAGTTGAGCCGGGATTGACAGCTTACCGTACAAGCATCAAGCAAACAGCAATGACCCAAGGAACAGCTTGACGCTCAGATTTCGGGCTGGGAAGATTTTCCTCAAGAATGCTGCTCTCCCTCTGGACGCCAGATACTCCGGTTGCTATACGGCGCGGACCGTTCCGGCGTAGCTCAGCGGTAGAGCAGTTGACTGTTAATCAATTGGTCGTAGGTTCGATCCCTACCGCCGGAGCCAATTCACCCCGCCAGATCGCGTCTCACCCCCAAAGGGCATCCTTGAAATCCGCACGCAGGTTGCGTTTCAACACCTTTCCGGTTGCGTTCAGCGGCAGCGCGTCAACAAAGACGACTTTGTCCGGAATCTGCCATTTGGCGATTTTCCCTTCGAAGAAGTCCAGAAGCTCCCCTTCGCTTGGATTCTCACCCTCGGCCCTTACAGCGACAAGCAACGGCCGTTCGTCCCATTTCGGGTGCGGAACACCGACTACGGCTGCGGTTGCCAGTTTCGGGTGCGCAACAGCGATGTTTTCAAGTTCGACCGAGCTGATCCACTCCCCTCCGGACTTGATGATGTCCTTGGATCGGTCACGAATGGTCATGTATCCATCGGCGTCCAGCGTTGCGACATCGCCTGTGGCGAACCAACCGTCTTGCAACAGATCCTGATCCTGCATCAGGAAATAGCTGTCCAGCACCCAATGCCCCCGCACCATCAGATCGCCCTGCGTTTCACCGTCATGTGGCAGATCTTTTCCGTCATCATCCACAATTTTCAGTTCAACCCCGAAAGGAGGCCGGCCCTGACTCAGACGGATAAGGTGTTGTTCTTCAAGCGGCAGCACCAGATGTTTGGCCAATGGGCAGTTGGCCGTACCAAGCGGGCTCATCTCGCTCATGCCCCACGCATGGACCGTATCGACGCCATATTTATTCCGGAAGGTTTCCATCATCGAGGGCGGGCAAGCAGCTCCTCCGATCACGGTCCGTTCGAGGCTTTTCAAGCTCGTCCCGCATTTGGCGGCATGTGCCAACAGTCCCTGCCAGATGGTTGGCACCCCCATGGCCAGCGTCACGCCATAGGTGTCGATCAGATTGACCAGCGCCTCGCCATGCAGATCCGGGCCGGGCAAAACCAGACGCGATCCTGACATAGCACAGGCATAAGGCGACCCCCATGCATTAACGTGGAACATAGGAACGACGGGCATCACGACATCCATCGCCGAAAAGCCGATCACGTCGCGCGTATTCGACGCGAAACTGTGCAGGACCGTCGATCTGTGGGAATAAAGAACCCCCTTGGGATGGCCAGTTGTGCCCGACGTGTAACAGAGCCCCGAGGCGGTATTTTCATCCAGTTCAGGCCAATCAAAGGCCGCGTCACCGGTTTCGATCAGCTCATCATAGAATTTCACGTCGGGTATCTGTGCGGCGGCGTCATCATTGCGGGGGCCCATCAGAACAAAATGGCGAACATCCCTCAGCGCACCGTGCAAGGCGGCAACCAGCGGGACGAAGGTTGCATCAAAGAACAACACCCGATCCTGAGCATGGTTGATGATATAAGTCAGTTGTTCAGGAAAAAGCCTCGGATTGACCGTGTGACAGACATATCCCGCACCCGAGGTGGCATAATAGATCTCCAGATGGCGACGATTGTTCCAGGCCAGCGTCGCGACCCTGTCCTGCGGCTCCAGACCCAGCCGCGTCAGGGCCGACGCCAAACGCCGGGCGTTCACGGCTATCTCGGACCAGTTGGTTTCGGTCACTGTTCCATCCGTTTCGACCGAGATGATCTCGGTCTGGCCGTGGTAGCGCTGCGCGTGATCAATCAACGACGAAATCAGCAAAGGCTGCGTCATCATCTGTCCCAGCATGGACATCCTCCCGTCATGGGCGGGACCTTGCCTGGCCCCGGCCTGTTCCGTCTGGCACTGACAGGCAGAGGTGTTCCCTGTCACGTCAGTCCAGCCGTTTCCTAAGACGGAACCCTGCCAATCATTTAATTGTCTGACAATAAGAGAATGCAACCCACACCGATAGCGGACTACATTCCCGCCGCCTAATCCCGGTGTTTCAGTGCGTAGGCGACCAAGGCCGCGGTCGACCCATCCTTGCCCTCGGCGCTTTCTTCACCGTCCACAATGGGGCCGAGCGAATTGGCCAGTTCCTTGCCCAGCTCAACCCCCCATTGGTCGAAAGAGTTGATGCCCAGCAACACGCCTTCGACAAACACCCGGTGTTCGTAAAGCGCAATAATCTGACCCAACACAAACGGTGTGAGTTTGGGGTAAATCAACGTTGTCGAAGGACGATTACCGGGGAAGACCCGGTGCCGGGCCTGCCGGTCCAGTTCATCACCCAGATACCCCTGCTGCGCCATGCGTTGTCGCGCTTCTTCGAACGAACGGCCACGCATCAGGGCCTCGGACTGCGCCAGACAATTGGCCAAAAGCAGACGGTGGTGATGGGTCAGTTCGGGTTCGTGCCCCTCGGCCGCAACCATGAATTCGCAGGGAATGACATCCGTGCCCTGATGGATCAGCTGGTAAAACGCGTGTTGTCCATTGGTGCCCGGCTCACCCCAGACGACAGGTCCTGAAGGCATGGTTAAGGACGACCCGTCCATCGCCACGGATTTGCCATTCGATTCCATCTCCAACTGCTGGAAATAAGCGGGCAGACGCAACAACCGCTGGTCATAAGGCAGCACCGCACGGCTGGTATATCCCAGAACCTGTCGATGCCAGATGCCAACCAATGCCAGCATCACGGGCATGTTTTCATCCCAGTCAGCCGAGCGGAAGTGCAGATCCATCGCCTGCCCGCCACGCAAAAACGCGTCAAAAGCTTTTGAACCAACCGAAATCATGACCGGCAAGCCGACCGGCCCCCAAACCGAATAACGCCCACCGACCCAATCAGCGAAACCAAAAACATGCGCCTCGGGAATACCGAAGGCCTGCGTCTTGTCCAAAGCGCTGGAAACGGCGGCAAACTGACGCGTCGGATCGCCCCCGCCTTCGGACATCCACGCACGGGCGGTGCGTGCATTGGTCATCGTTTCGATTGTGGTAAAGGTTTTTGAGGCGACAACGACCAGCGTGCGCGTCGGGTCGAGCCGCCGCAACGTGTCCGCGATATGCGCCCCATCGACGTTCGAGACGTAATGCACCCGCGGCCCATCGTGATAAGGTGCCAGCGCCAACGTGGCCATGACCGGGCCAAGGTCTGACCCGCCGATGCCGATATTGACCACATCGGTAAAGTTGCCCCCCGCCCCAGCGATGGCGCCGCCACGCACCTCTTCAGCGAACACGCGCATCCGATGCAGCGTGTCCAGAACCTCGGGCATAACGTCCTGACCGTCCACCTCAACCGGCCCGCCATCAAGGTTGCGCAGGGCCGTGTGCAACACCGCGCGCCCTTCGGTCTCGTTGATCTTCTCGCCCGCAAACATCGCATCACGCCGAGACGCCAGATCAGCCTCTGCACACAATTGAATGAGCGCGGATCGCACCGCATCATCGATCTGTGTTTTTGAATAGTCGAAGACCATATCCCAGGATGAGGTTGAAAAAGCTCCAGCCCGGTTTGCATCTGCCGCAAACAGGTCAAGGATACGACGGTCACTTTTCGACAGAGCCAGTGTTTTCAAAGCATCCAGATGCATTGCCTTACTCCGCCCAGTGTACGGTCATGCCACCAAGAACTGCGGCGATCGGTGCCTCTTCCGGCGGTAGCGACATAGCTTTTTCAAGAACGGTGCGCTTTGCCTGACCATAGATGATCAGATGTTTCGACAGCGCCCCGTCCAGGACCGGAGCGGTCAGGGAAATTCGTGCCTCTGGCTGCACTTCGGTCCGGGCAACGATCAACGTAGGTGCATCACTGCGCAAAGCTTCCTCCAGCCCTTCCATCCCCGGAAAAAGAGAGGCCGTGTGCATGTCTTCACCCATTCCCAGTACCAGCACCGACAATGGCAATACCGGCGCAATCAGCGACTCGATTTCGGGCAACGCTGCCTCAGGTTCTGCACCAGGGACATAAAGCGGAATATATTGCGCCACAGAGGCCCTGCTGGTCAGCAATCTCTCGCGGATCAAACGCTCGTTAGAGCGGTCATGATCCGCTGGCACACAGCGTTCATCCGTTGGCAACACACGCACACGATCCCACTCAAGATCGGCGGCACACAGGCTGTCAAATACCGGGCCCGGAGTTGTTCCCCCGGGGACGGCCATTGCAACGGTATCATGGTGCAGCAATGCGGCCTCAAGATCGCCCGCCAACACGTTGGCCACGTCGATGGCAAGCATTTCGCGATCAGCATATTCCTGAATTTTCATGGCTTTATCCCTTGCCAGTGGCGTCCATCACGTTTCATTAGCAGTTCAGCGTCGCCCGGCCCCGTGCTGCCGCTGTCATAAGGCTTCGGCACGTCCCCGCGCGCCAACCATCCAGCGATGATCGGATCGGTCCAGGCCCAGGCGGCCTCAACCTCATCCCCGCGCATGAACAGGGTCTGGTTTCCACGGATCACGTCCATCACCAGGCGTTCATACGCATCTGGCGGGTCCTGATTTTCGGGGCCGAGGGCTTCGGCAAAGCTCATGTCCAAGGGAACATCGATCAGACGCATCCCGCCCTGCCCCGGTTCCTTGATCGTCACCTTCAGCGTGATCCCCTCATTCGGCTGCAACCGGATCGACAACGTGTTGGCGTGACGCCCCGCTTCTTCCCCGAAAATCGAGTGCGGCGCGTCCTTGAACATCACGTTGATCACCGACGAGCGCGCCACCAGACGCTTGCCGGTGCGCAGGTAGAACGGTGTACCTGCCCAACGCCAATTGCTGATATGGGCCTTTAACGCCACATAGCTTTCGGTGGTTGATCGCAGGTTGCCAACGCAGTCCCGGTATCCCGGCCCGTCCGATCCGGCCGCAAACTGCCCCCGCACGATGTGATGCGGTTCAACCGGATTAAGCGCCCGGATCACCTTGAGCTTTTCATCCCGAACTGCGTCAGGATCGAACTTGGCCGGAGGTTCCATCGCAATCAGGCAGAGCAGCTGCATCAGGTGGTTCTGCACCATATCCCGCATCGCACCCGCGCGCTCATAATAATCTTCGCGCCCTGCGATACCGACAGTTTCCGCAACCGTTATCTGGATATGGTCGACATACTGGCTGTTCCACAGCGGTTCGAACAGCATATTGCCAAAGCGGACCGCCATCAGATTCTGGACGGTTTCTTTGCCTAGATAATGGTCGATCCGGTAGATCTGATTTTCATTAAAATGCGCGGCCAGCGTGGCATTCAAGTCCCGCGCGCTTGCCAAATCATGTCCAAACGGCTTTTCGACCACGATGCGGGTTTCTTCTGTCACCAGATCATACGCCCTAACCCGCTCGGCCAATGGCCCAAACAGGCTGGGACCGACTGAGAAATAGAAAGCGCGAACCCGGTCGGGCGAGAGCTTTTCACCCAGTACATCCCAACCTTCCGTCGTCAAGGCATCCAGCGATACATAGTCGACCCGTTGCAGGAACCCGGTCAGGGCTTGCGAATCCCGGGCGCGTTCCGAAGCGTGCCGTTGCAGCGACTCAGCAACCATCTTACGAAAGGCGTCCGCCGTGTGACCGGCGCGCGCCGCTGCGATAATCCGGGCATCCTCGTGCCACTGACCCGCACAATACCGACGGAAAAGCGCAGGCAGGATCTTACGCTGCGCCAGATCACCGGTGCCGCCGAAAATGATCAGATCAAATGGATCAACAGGGATGACACGTGAAACCATGAGTTGTCCTTACCCTTACCCTTCCGGCATGTCCAATGTTAGCGCAACCAAAGCTCAATAAATCTTGTTGATCAAAACTCTGTCAGAACCCCTGCACCAGACTTACCAAATCCGCGACAAAGGGCTAGATCAGTTTGATGACTTCAACGAACCGGATGCGGGAATGAAAGACAACGCCCCTCAGCTTGCCAATATCGGCAAGTTTCAGCGTAAACTGGTAACGGCCGATGGCCAGACCCGCGCAAAGGTTTCCCTGACCAACCCTCAGACCCTGTGGTTCAACACCGGCACGCTGTGCAATATTGAATGCGTAAGCTGCTATATCGCCAGCAGCCCGACCAATGACGCACTGGTTTATATCACTGCAGACGAGGTTCGTGACTACCTGGATCAGATCGAAGCCCGCAATTGGCCTGTGCGTGAAATCGGTTTTACGGGCGGCGAGCCCTTTATGAACCCCGAGATGATCGATATGACCCGCGCCGCGGTGGAGCGTGGATACGAAGTTCTGATCCTGACCAACGCGATGGCCCCGATGATGCGTCGCAAGATGCGCGACGGGCTACTGGCATTGCAAAAGACTTTCAATGACAAGCTGACCCTGCGTGTTTCCGTCGATCATTACCGCGCAGAACTGCACGACCTTGAACGCGGCAAGGGGAGCTTTGAAAAAACCCTGACGGGTATGAAGTGGCTGCGTGATCACGGCTTTAACATGGCTGTTGCCGGGCGCACCGTTTGGGATGAGTCTGACACGGAAAGTCGCGCGGGTTATGCCGCATTCTTTACAGAGAACGGCTTTGACATTGACCCGCATAACCCGGCTCGGACCGTCCTGTTCCCGGAAATGGACGAAACTGTCGAAGTTCCCGAGATTACAACGGCTTGCTGGGGAATACTGAACAAGTCACCCGATGCATTGATGTGCGCCAGCGCCCGCATGGTGGTGAAACGGAAAGGCGCTGACCGGCCTGCCGTGTTGGCCTGCACCCTGCTGCCCTACGAGTCGGAGTTCGAGATGGGGTATTCTCTGGCCGAATCCGAGGCTGACGTTCACCTGAACCACCCCCATTGTGCCAAATTCTGCGTGCTGGGCGGTGCCAGTTGCTCTGGCTGAACGATTCAGGAATTCCTGATTTCGCTTCGGACGGATCATCAGACACGCGCCGACCATTTCGCTTCAATGATTGAAGAGCATGCACCAACGGAACTCGTACCTGCCTCTCGCTCAGTTCACACGAAACTCGCCCACCATGTTGCGCCACTCACCCGGTGCGATCATTTTGCGATGGGTGAATTTGACCGAATGCAGCGGGCCTTCGATTTCGCGCTGCCAGAAGTCGATGAATTTGAACAGTTTCGGATGATCCGGCGCAAGGTCGTAATCCTGCCAGATGAACGTGTTCAAGACGTGGATATAGTCGGGCATATGATAGAAAAACTCAGCCGTTGTCAGCCCGTACCCCTTGAGCATCAATTCGGTTTCGCTTGGGTTCATGCAGACCTCCTGCTTGATACAAGGTCCATTCAAGATACCACGAAAAACTTCTAATACTTATATAACAATATGTTACTTGAGTATTACCTCGGAAAATCCCCGTAAAGGCGCTGCTTGCTTGCACCTTATGTGCCGGGTCTGATAAGATACACCCACAAGATATAGACCCAGAACAAGACACGGGCAGTTTACGTGAGCGATACGCCAGAAATTCCTGAAAACATGGATGAAACCCCGCCCGAGCGCCCAGTCTACGACGGCCCGACGGTTTCCATCGAATCCGAAATGCGCACATCCTATCTGGACTATGCCATGTCGGTCATCGTTAGCCGCGCGATCCCTGATTTGCGCGACGGGCTGAAACCGGTGCACCGCCGCATTCTGTATGCGATGCACGAAACGGGGAACACGCACGACAAGTCGTACCGCAAATCGGCCCGTCCGGTGGGCGACGTGATGGGTAAGTACCACCCGCATGGTGACAGCGCGATCTATGACGCACTGGTGCGGATGGCGCAGGATTTCTCGATGTCGCTGCCGCTGCTGGACGGTCAGGGCAACTTTGGCTCGATGGACGGCGATAACCCGGCGGCTATGCGCTACACCGAAGTGCGGATGGACAAGCCCGCCGCTTCCCTGTTGGCTGATATCGAAAAAGAAACGGTTGATTTTCAGGACAACTATGACGGCAAGGACCGGGAACCGACGGTTCTGCCGGCCCGTTTCCCGAACATGCTGGTCAATGGCGCCGGTGGTATCGCCGTGGGGATGGCGACGAACATTCCGCCGCACAACCTTGGTGAAGTGGTCGATGCGACTCTGGCGCTGATCGACGATCCCGACCTTACATCAGAACAGCTGATCGAATACATCCCCGGTCCCGACTTTCCGACCGGTGGCCTGATGCTGGGGCGTTCCGGTGCGCGCAAGGCCTATCTGGAGGGCCGTGGCAGCGTCATCATCCGCGCCAAGACCCGAGTAGAAGAAATCCGCAAGGACCGCTATGCCATCGTTGTCGACGAGATTCCCTATCAGGTGAACAAGGCCGCGATGATTGAAAAGATCGCCGAGGCAGTTCGCGAGAAGCGGATCGAAGGCGTGGCCCATGTACAAGACGAATCCGACCGCAACGGTGTGCGCGTTGTGGTCGAGCTCAAACGTGACGCGACGCCCGAGGTGGTGCTGAACCAGCTCTATCGCTTTTCGCCGATGCAGACCTCCTTTGGCTGCAATATGCTGGCGCTGAATGGTGGCCGCCCCGAGCAGTTGACCCTGCGCCGGTTCCTGACCTCGTTCATCGACTTCCGTGAAGATGTCGTTGCCCGCCGCACCGCCTACGACCTGCGCAAGGCGCGCGAACGCAGCCACATCCTGTGTGGTCTGGCTGTGGCGGTGTCCAACGTCGATGAAGTGGTCGCAACGATCCGGTCGTCTGCGGACGCGGCGCAAGCGCGTGAAAAGCTGATGACCCGCCGCTGGCCTGCCTCCGAAATCGAAAGTTATCTGCGCCTGATCGACGATCCTCTGTCCAAGATGAATGACGATGGCACCTATAACCTGACCGAGGTGCAGGCCCGCGCCATTCTGGAGTTGCGCTTGCAGCGCCTGACCCAATTGGGCGTCAAAGAAGTCACGGACGAACTGGAAGAACTGGCAGCCAAGATCAAGGAATACCTTGATATTCTGTCCTCACGCGAACGGATCATGAGCATCATCGCTGATGAGCTGCGCAGCGTGCGTGAACAGTTCGCGGTCGACCGCCGCACTGAGATCGTCGACTGGTCGGGCGACATGGAAGACGAAGACCTGATCGAGCGCGAAGACATGGTCGTGACCATCACTTCGGGCGGCTATATCAAACGTACGCCGCTGGCAGATTTCCGCGCCCAGAAACGCGGTGGCAAGGGCCTTTCGGGGATGCAGACCAAGGAAGAGGATGTTGTTACCAACCTCTTCGTTGCAAACACCCATACACAACTGCTGTTCTTCACAACAGACGGGATGGTCTACAAGCTCAAGACCTGGCGCTTGCCCCAATCCGGGCGCACCGGCAAAGGTAAGGCCATCGTCAACATCCTTCCGATCCCAACCGGTGTTTCCATCGCCGCAATCATGCCCGTGGATGTACCCGACGAAGAATGGGAAAACCTCCAGATCGTCTTTGCCACCAGCGCAGGTGACGTGCGTCGTAACCGCTTGTCAGACTTCACCAATGTCCGGCGCAACGGCAAGATTGCGATGAAACTGCCCGACGGCGTCGAACTGGTGAATGCACGCATCTGTTCAGAAGACGAAGACGTGATGCTGGTCACCAATTCCGGCCGCGCGATCCGTTTCCGGACCACCGACGTGCGAGTCTTTAACTCACGCGAATCCACAGGTGTCCGGGGGATCAGGCTGACCAACGGTGACCGTGTCGTGTCGATGTCCGTGATCCGTCATTTCGAGGCGACCCCCGAAGATCGTGTGGCCTATCTCAAGATGCGGCGTGCAGTTGCAGGGCTTACCGAAGAAGACGCTGGTGACGAGGAGGAAGCCGCAGCAAGCAGCGATTTTAGCCAGGAAAAATATGCCGAGATGTCGGCGGCTGAAAACCTGATCCTGACCATCACCGCCGGTGGTGCTGGCAAGTTGAGTTCAAGCCACGACTACCCGGTGCGCGGACGTGGCGGCATGGGCGTAGCCGCGATGGACAAAGCGATGCGCGGTGGGGATTTGGTTGCATCCTTCCCGGTCGAGATCGACGATCAGATCATGCTGGCCACATCGAAAGGCCAATCTATCCGGGTGCCGGTCGATGGAATCTCGTTCCGCTCACGTTCCGCAGGTGGCGTGAAGGTATTCAATACCGGCAAGGGCGAAGAAGTCGTCAGCGTCGCGTGGATCGCCGATCAGGGCGACGAGGAAGAATGACAGTAACCCCGGGCACCGGTTCGACGATTCCCGGGGTTCAGTTCATGTCAGGTAGGCATTGAAAAAAGCGATGGTCCGGCTCCATGCCAGATTTGCCGCGGCTTCGTCATACCTAGGCGTCGTATCGTTGTGAAAACCGTGATTGACGTCCGGATAGAAGTGCACGCTGAATTTCTTTTGATTGGCTTTCAACGCCTCTGAATATGCAGGCCATCCAGCGTTGATACGCTCGTCCAGACCGGCATAGTGAATCATAAGAGGTGCTTCGATGGACGGAACATCTTCGGCTGGTGGTTGCCGACCGTAGAATGGCACCGAGGCCGCAAGGTCCGGATAGGCCACGGCCAAGGCGTTGCAAACACCTCCGCCATAGCAGAAGCCGACAGCACCAACCTTTCCTGTCGAAAGTTCGTGATCACGTAAGAACTCAAAAGCCGCGAAAAAATCCGCCATCAGTTTTTCCCGGTCCATCGAGCGCTGCATCTCGCGCCCTTCTTCATCAGTACCGGGATAGCCGCCAAGGGGGGACAACCCATCAGGTCCAAAAGCCAGGAAACCGGCCTTGGCCGCGCGGCGCACAACGTCCTCGATATAAGGGTTTAGACCCCGGTTCTCGTGCACGACCAGTACCGCAGGCAGTTTACCTTCGGCATTTGCCGGCATCGCCATCAGGCCGCTGGTTTCGCTATGCCCATCCGGGCTGTCATATGCGACCACCATGGTTTGGATCGCGGGATCGTCCGGGGCCACCTGTTGCGCCCAGGCGTAATTAGGTTGCAACTGGTCCAGAATCATTGCGCCTGTCATTCCGGCGGCAGTGTATTTACCGGCTTTTGAGATGAACTCTCGCTTGGACATCGTGCCGTGCACATATCCGTCGAATATTTCGAGGATACGCGGATCAAAATCACTGGCTTTCTTGCGGGCTTTTCCGGTCATCGTTGCCTCCCAGGCGATGGTATCGGTGCACCGATTCTAACGCCTGAGCCGCAATTCGGAAACTCACAAATCGTAGAGCGCGCCGAACTTGGCCTCGAGATAGCTTAGCAATGGGTCCGGTCCGGGTTCGATGCCGCTTGCACGGGCAATAACCTCGCGCGGTGCATAAAGGCCGCCATGCTGCTGCACATGCTCACGCAACCAGCCGGTCGCGCCGGACGTGCAGCCGCGGGCCAGTTGCGCATCAAGATCGGGCTCTGAACCGAGCAAGGCCTGATAGAGGCACCCAGCATAGACATTGCCCAGCGAGTAGGTCGGGAAGTAACCGAACAGCCCAACCGACCAGTGCACATCCTGCAAACAACCGTTCGAGGGCTTGTCGACCGCATAACCGAAATCTGCCTTGAACCGATCATTCCAGGCGGCCTCCAGATCGCCGACCTGCAAGTCTCCGGCCATCAGCGCGCGTTCCAGATCAAACCGCAGCATGATGTGCAGATTGTATTGGACCTCATCCGCCTCGGTGCGGATATAGCCGTTATGGACGCGGTTGACCGTCGCATAAAACGCGTCCGGATCGGCAATGCCGAAATCGCCGAACGCCTCTTTCATTTGTTCGAACAACCATCCGGTAAAGGCCCGCGACCGACCCAACTGGTTTTCGTAGATCCGGCTTTGGCTTTCATGCACGCCCATCGACACGCCAGACCCGAGCGGTGTCAGGAGGTATTTTTCGTCGATCCCCTGTTCATAGGCGGCGTGGCCCACCTCGTGAATGGTGGAATAGAAACAGTTGAACGGGTCTGTTTCGCTGGTTCGCGTGGTGATGCGGACGTCAAGACCGCTGCCGGAACTGAATGGGTGAACCGCCTTGTCCACGCGGCCATTGTTCAGGTCATAGCCAAAGGCGACCGCCAGTTTTTGTGTCAGACGCATCTGGGTCTGCTCATCAAAACTGCGGTTCAGGGCAGCGGGCTCGGGCCGCTCCAGCACGGCGGCACGCAGGGCTACCAGTCGTGGGCGCATCTGGTCGAAGATATCCGCGATCTGGGCGCTGGTCGTGTAAGGTTCGTAATCTCCGACCATGGCGTCGTATACGTCGCCCCCTTGCGCCAGCGCCTCGCCTTCCTGTCGTTTCAGCGACACGACCTCTTCCAGAACCGGAAGAAAGGCCGAGACATCTTCGTCTGCGCGCGCCTGCGCCCACTTTCCCTGTGCAGCGGACGTCACACGGGCAATCGCCGTTGCCAGATCAGCAGGCACCTTCACCGCGCGATCATATGCGCGCCGGATTTCACGCATCTGCGCTTTGCCGACCTCATCCTGAGGTGCGGCCTGATCCAGCCATTCGGCAACACGAGGATCGGAACGGCGCGCGTGCAGGACAGATTCGATAGCTGCCATTTCTTCGGCGCGCTGAGGCGCTGCGCCGCGCGGCATGACGGTTTCCTGATCCCAGCCAAGCCGACCGGCGATCTGGCCCAAAGCCGAAGTTTCCCGCTGAAAGGTCATCAGTTCATTGAAAGCGGTCATAGTTTTAAACTCCGCGCACAGATGTTGCGATTGGATAAGCTGTGAGGAACCGCGCGCGCAGGATCAGCGTCCAGACGATAACGGCCATAAACTGGTGGAAGATAGCGATCTGCCATGGCGCGCCGTAAACCACGGTCACGATGCCGACGACGACCTGTAACGTAAGCGCGGCGAAAGCAGTGTTAAAGGCAAAACGTGTCTGCGGATGCGCGCTGCCGCCACCACGTCGCCAGACGACGACGGCAAAGATGAACAGCAGATACCCCGCACAGCGATGGATGAACTGTACCAGACCGGGGCTTTCAAAGAAATTTCGCCACATCGGTTCCAACATAGTCGCATCCGGGGGCAGCAACTGCCCCCCCATCAGCGGCCAGTCGGTGTAAGACCGCCCGGCGTCGATCCCGGCGACAAGCGCGCCAATGAGTATTTGTAAAAAGGCGAAATGCATCAGCCCTGTAGACAAGGAAAACAACCTGACCTCTTTGGCCCGGCGCGCCTGCATCAGGTCACGCTCTTCCCGGCCAAGTTCAAAGATGTACCAGGCCAGAAATCCCAGGATCACAAAGGCCAGCCCCAAGTGTGTTGCCAGACGGTAACTTGCGACGGCTGTCATGCCTTCACCCTGGGTGACGCCCGAGGCCACCATCCACCAACCAACAGCGCCCTGCAGACCGCCAAGAAGACCCGGAACGATCAACTTTCCCGTCCACCCTGTCGGGATCTTGCGGGAGAGAAGAAAGGTCAGAAATCCAACGGCCCAGACCAGACCGATCATGCGACCCAACTGACGATGGCCCCATTCCCACCAATAGATGGATTTGAAGTCACCCAACTCCATCCACTGGTTCTGGATGCGCCATTGGTCAATCTGCTTGTACTTGTCGAACTCTGCATGCCAGTCCGCCTCGGTCATCGGCGGCAAAGCTCCGGTGATCGGGCGCCATTCGGTGATCGAGAGGCCGCTGTCAGTCAGGCGCGTCAGGCCGCCAACCGCGATCATCACAACGACCAGAGCAAACAGGATCATCAGCCAGATGCGGATCGCGTTGCGCGCGCCGCCGCGCCCCCGGTCGATCATACCGGGTTGAACCGCCTGTTGTTTTTCGGTGTCCGTGACCTCTTCGAAGATGCTGCGCTTACCGCTCATGCTGTCCTCATGTCCTGATTTCGCCACAAGCTAGGGCTTGGGTGAAGATAGGTCCAGCCTCAGCCTTTATCCTTCCAGCGGACCATCTGCCGCATGATCCCGTGCAACATCTGCACATCGGCCCGTGTCATCCGCATCCGCGACCACAGGTTGCGCAGGTTAACCTTCATCCCTTCGGCCTTTTCGGGAGGGTAGAAGAACCCCGCCTCCTCCAGCCTGTCCTCGTAGTGCTCGACAAGTTTTTCGACTTCGATCCCCGTGGCCCAGTCGCCTTTGCCCAGGTCGGTCGACTCATGCACTACATCCCCGGTCTGGCGCATCCACTCATAGGCGGTCAGCAATACGCATTGACCAAGGTTCAGCGAGGCATATTCCGGGTTCACCGGCACCGAGATGATCGCGTTGGCCTTGGCGATGTCTTCATTCTCTAGCCCCGCGCGTTCAGGGCCGAACAGAACTGTAACCTTCTCGCCCGCAGCGATCTTTTCGGCGGCAATCCTCATTGCGTGTTCGGGGCTGTAGACAGGTTTGGTCAAGCCCCGCTGACGAGCTGTTGTGGCGAAGACAAACGTGCTGTCGGCCAGCGATCCGGCCAGATCATCAAACAACTGCGCCTCATCCAGCAAGCGCCCTGCACCGCTGGACATTGCCACCGCTTTGGGGTTCGGCCAGCCGTCACGGGGGGCTACAATACGCATCCGGTCCAGCCCAAAGTTCCACATCGCCCGCGCAGCAGCGCCGATGTTTTCACCCATCTGCGGGCGCACAAGAACGAAGGAAGGCTGGGGTTTGTCGCTGGGCATGGCTCACCTTAAGAAAACTTGGCCTGCTGTAATTGGCAGGCTCTTGCAGGGCAAGGCGCAAGGGCGTTATTTGCAGGCTCTTGACCATAAAAGTTTGCTTCCCAGCCGCAATCCGCTAAACCGCGCCAAAGACTGAAAGCCGAAGGACGCGCCCATGGACACCCCCGAGCAGCCGCAGATTTACCTGATCACGCCTCCGACTATCGAGTTGAGCACGTTCACGAACAAGCTGGCGACTGTGCTGGACGGGGTCGAGATTGCCTGTGTCCGCCTCGCGTTGGCCGGAAGTGACGAAGATACCATCGCTCGCGCGGCCGACGCTTGCCGTGAAATCGCCCACGCGCGCGACGTGGCCATCGTAATCTCGAACCATGTATTGCTGGCGCAGCGTCTGGGGCTGGACGGGGTGCATTTGGATGATGCTGCACGCTCGGTCCGCACCGCGCGCAAGGAACTGGGCGCTGATGCAATCGTCGGAAGCTTTTGCGGCGCGTCGAGCCATGATGGTATGACTGCTGGCGAAAACGGAGCGGATTATGTGGCCTTCGGTCCTGTCGGCTCGGCCAAACTGAGGGACGGAACCCGCGCCGAAAAGGACCTGTTCCAATGGTGGTCCGAGATGATTGAGGTTCCGGTTGTGGCCGAAGGTGGGCTGACACCCGAACTGATCCGCGACCTGGCCCCCTGCACTGATTTCTTTGGCATTGGCGATGAGATCTGGGGCAGTGACGATCCGCTGGCGGCGCTGAAAACGCTGCTGGCGGCGTTGCTTTAACCCAGCACCCAAGGCTCGACAATCCAAAAGACACCGGCACCTGCAATCAGCATCGAGGCCAGAACCGATATCCGGCCTCGGGTTCGGTGCGAGCCGCCAGAAAACAAAAGCGACAGAGCAAGCCCAGCAAGGGCCACAACAACAAGCGGCAGAATACTCCCGGCGCCAAAGCCCAGGATGGCCGGGGGCAAATGATCTGGTGGCACCCCGATCCCGATCAGGTTCGAGGCAATTACCAGACCTTGAAAACCGCCAATGGCGAGAACCGCCAACAAACGCCAGACCTGCAATCGCCGGGCAACCAGGTTCCACAGCGCCAGAACGATGGTCGAAGCAACCAGAACAGGGGCCTCGCTCACTTTTCCTGCATCCAATACGCCATACAATCCCAGCCCAAGCCCGATCAGGGCGCCCGCTGACAGGAACATCAGTTGAGATACCACTGGGCGCAATTTCAAAGACAGAAACACTAGCGCCAAAACAAGAATGGATGGCTTAATTGGGTTTCGAAGAAACTGATCGACCCCTTTTGTGAAATATGTCTGCAATGTTTGTTGCGTTGTCAGAGACGCCCCGCCTTGCAAGGGGATCAGCGGGCTGGCTTCACCGGCAGCCAAATACCCGGTGTATGGCGCCGCGACATTTTGCTGTCGCAGAACGATTGGTCCGCTTTCTGACGGCCAGGTCAGACGCAGGTTTGACGCCTGATCGGGCAAAGGAGCAGTCAGCAACAGTTTGGAAACCCGCACTTTCTCCGTATCTCCCACAACAGGGATACGCACGCCTTCATAAGACAAACTCAATCGCTCTGGTGCCTCCACGACAAGATTTTGTTTCCAGAGATGAACGAACTCTTTGATCTGGGGTTCCAGCTCAGACGAAACCATTCGCCGCAAGGATTTGTAGTTTGGATCGTTGGAAAACGCAGCGGGCTGCGCGGGATTGTTCCCGGTCAACATGGCCTCGGCATTCCATTTCAACTCAAGAAACAGAGTGTTGGACTTGATCCAGTAATCAACAACGGTCGGCGGGGCGGATTGCGCCCTGCCCGATCCGGGATATAAAGTTGCAAGAACAAAAAAACTCAGGGCACAGGTTTTGAGGGTTCGAAAGATGGCGCGGAAAGCAGGGCCATTCATACGAAAAGCTCCAACAGGAAAATCAAATCACCAATCATTGCTTTCGATTGTTCCCGCGAAGGCCGCAGATCGCAAGCCCAAAGGGTATATCGGACCTGTGGATCGTAAATCTCTGATTGCGGTAACGTTCTGACTTGCATGGGCATCACCGCTGCGGCATGACGTCCTTTATGACTCAGAACAGTAATATCCTGTGTATCGGCTCGGTCCTGTGGGACGTGATCGGACGATCAGCCAGTGCCATGCGGCATGGCTCGGACGTGCCCGGCCGGATTACTCGCCTGCCGGGTGGTGTTGCGATGAACATAGCCATGACGCTGGTGCGTTTTGGTATGACGCCCACCCTGCTGACGGCCATCGGTCGTGACCCCGAGGGCGACGAACTGATTCATGCCTGCTCCCGCCTCGGCATGATCACGGATTACATCTATCGCTCGCAGGACCTGCCAACCGACCGGTATATGGCCGTCGAAGGTGCCAACGGGTTGATCGCGGCCATTGCCGACGCGCATTCGCTGGAAGCCGCTGGAGCAAAGATCCTGCGTCCGCTGATGCACGGCCCGCTTGGTCATGAAAACATGCCCTTTGAGGGCCCCATTGCACTTGACGGAAACCTGACCCTGAACCTGCTGGAAGAAATCGCCCAAAGCCCTGCTTTCGCCCGTGCCGATCTGCGTGTTGCCCCGGCCTCGCCCGGTAAAGCCGAGCGCCTATTGCCCTTCCTGAAACATGCCCGCGCCACGCTTTATGTGAACCTCGAAGAGGCAGGAATATTGTGCCAGCGCGAATTCACCGATTCTGAATCTGCCGCAAAAGGCCTTCTGGATCGTGGCGCGCTACGCGTGCTGGTCACAGATGGCGGCAACTCGGCCACGGTCGGTAGTTCAGACGAAATTCTGACCCAAACACCCCCCTCCGTTCTGGTCACCCGTGTGACCGGTGCCGGGGATACCTTCATGGCGGCTCATATCGCCTCAGAATCCGGCGGCGCATCAAGTGACGAGGCTCTAACCCGCGCTCTGCATGCCGCAGCAACCTACGTTTCCGGAGAAACCCCACTGTGATCGACATCCAATATTCTGCCGCGGTCCGCGCCGCCAAGGACGCGGGCCATCCCATCGTTGCGCTGGAAAGCACCATCATCACCCACGGCATGCCCTACCCGCAAAACGTCGAAGTTGCGGCTCAGGTCGAACAGGACATCCGCGATGCGGGGGCGGTTCCGGCGACCATGGCGGTGATTGAAGGCAAACTGCATGTGGGGCTCGAGCCGGACCAGTTGCAGTGGCTGGGTCAGGCGCAAGGCGTTGCCAAAATCTCGCGCGCGGATATGGCGGCCTGCATCTCGACCGGCGGCACCGGAGCCACAACCGTCGCCGCCACTATGATCGCCGCGCATTACGCCGGGATCGAGGTGTTTGCTACAGGCGGCATCGGTGGCGTGCATCAGGGCGCCGAAACCACGTTCGACATCTCGGCTGATCTGCACGAACTTGGCCATACACCGGTCACCGTCGTCGCAGCCGGAGCCAAGGCTATCCTTGATCTGGCCAAAACCCTTGAGGTTCTGGAAACGCTGGGGGTTCCAGTCATCGCCCATGGTCAGGATGCGTTTCCTGCCTTCTGGTCTGCAAAGTCACCCTATGCTGCCCCCCTGCGCATGGACACTCCAGAAGCTATCGCCAAGGCCCATGCAACCCGTCGCGCATTGGGCCTGCCTGGCGGGCAGCTGGTGGCCAACCCGATCCCGATCGCGGATCAGATCCCTGCCGAAATACTGGCCCCCATCATCGCCGAGGCACAGGCTGATGCTGATGCGCATCGGATTACCGGAAAAGATGTGACGCCCTATCTGCTGCAACGTATCTTTGAAAAGACCGAAGGCCGTTCGCTGACTGCCAACATTGCCCTTGTGCGCAACAATGCGCGCCTCGCGGCGGCGATTGCACGGGCACTGGTAGAACAGGGATAACGCAAGCCTATTGTGCCAAGGCTACCGATTGACTACCTAAATCCCGATAACCACTCGGATCCAAGATGAATACACCGTTCGACGAAGAACCGCTTCATCGCCGCCCCGGCATGCTGGCACGGCTGCGCGCGTCGTTCCTGACGGGGCTGGTTGTCATTGCGCCGGTCTGGCTGACGGTCTGGCTGATCTGGTCGGTAGTCGGTTGGATCGACAGTGCGGTCCTGCCACTGGTTCCTCATCAATTCCAACCGGAACGTTACGTCGGTATCAACCTGCGCGGCGTGGGCGTCGTGATCTTCCTGATCTTTACCGTTATCGTAGGGTGGATCGCAAAAGGAATTCTGGGCCGGTCCCTGATCCTGTTCGCTGAAAGCGTGGTAGATCGGATGCCGGTCGTCCGCTCGATCTATTCCGGGATCAAACAGATCTCGGAAACCGTATTTGCCCAAACCGAACGCTCTTTTGAAAAGGCATGCCTGATCCAGTATCCCCGCCGCGGGATCTGGGCCATTGGATTCGTCTCGACAACCGCCAAAGGCGAAATCAGCAAACGCGCGGAAACTGGAGGAGAGCTGCTCAGCGTTTTTGTCCCGACTACACCCAACCCGACCTCGGGCTTTTTGCTGTTTTTCCCGATGGAAGACGTAATTATGCTGGACATGACAATAGAGGATGCCGCGAAACTGGTGATTTCGGCCGGGCTCGTTTATCCCAACGAAAAAGACCCCACGCAACCGCCCGAGTGATTAACCGAACATAGCTGGCAGATCGACAGTACTGGTCTGACCCAGATCACTCATATGTTTGGCCAGAAAACGATCCGCCGCTACCCGCCCCGCCTGTTTCAGCTTGTGCAAAATAACCGGGTTGGGCACGGTTTTAGTGGCAACAGACAGGCTGCTCATCAACTCGTTATCGGCAATCATATGCACCAGAACGCGGCTCATGTCCCCGGCCTTCAGCTTGCCCTCTTTCAGAAGCCGTTGAACAAAGCTGATTGCCCGCAATTCGCGAAACAGGGATGAATTGAAGCTGATCTCGTTTATCCGGTTCTGGATCTGCTGCGGTGTGACCGGCACCGCGTCGCGCTCCAACGGGTTGATATTCACGATCACCACATCATCCGGCAGATCATTGTTGAACAGCGGATAGAGCGCCGGATTACCAGTATAACCGCCATCCCAATAGGCCTCGATCCGGTCTGTCTTTGGATCAAATATCTCGACAGCCTTGAACAGGGTCGGCAGGCAGGCCGAAGCCAAAATGGCATCTGTCGAGACTTCCTCCCCGGTAAACACGCGGATCTTGCCGCTTCTCACACAGGTGGCGCACACAAACAGGCGGGGTCCCGCATCGGCGCAAACTTCCGCAAAATTGAACCTGTCCACCACCGGCTCCAGCGGATTGCTGTAGAATGGACCATAAGCATAAGGCGACACCATCCGCGACCAGGCATCACCGAAGGAAAACGGCACCGAATATTCCATCGCCTGCGCGATTACAGCCGGTTCCAACCCGCGAAACCAATTGGCGATACGCATGTCACCAATCGCGCCCATACGCCTCCAAAGCCCATCCAGTTGCGCGCGCGCACCCTCACGTCCTGAATGAACCATCCCCGATTTGAACGCCGCACCGTTCAACGCACCGGCGGATGTTCCAGTGATCGCAGCAACCTCGATGTCTTCCTCATCCAGCAGCCGGTCAAGCACACCCCAGGTGAATGCCCCATGCGCACCGCCGCCCTGCAAAGCCAGATTGATCCGTATCACCGCCCTCACCCTTCATCTTTTCAGAAATACTCCGGGGGTTTGGGGGCAGCGCCCCCAAGGCCAATCACAAGGCGGTCCAGCCGCCATCGACAGAAATCGTGGTTCCCGTGATCTGCGCCGCCGCGTCCGAGCACAGGAAAATGGTTGTCCCGCCCAGTTGCTCAACGGTGGCGAATTCCTTGGAAGGTTGCCGTTCAAGAAGCACGTTTTTCACGACCTCCTCGCGGCTCATATTGTATTCTTTCATCGTGTTCGGGATCTGGGCCTCGACCAGAGGCGTCAGCACATAGCCTGGGCAAATGGCGTTGCAGGTGATCGGTTCTTGCGCCGTTTCCAAGGCAACGGTCTTGGTCATCCCCACCACCCCGTGCTTGGCGGCAACATAGGCTGCCTTGAACGGCGACGCCGTCAAACCATGCGCCGAGGCGATATTCACGATACGACCCCATCCCGCTTTGCGCATTATCGGCAGTGCGGCCGCGGTCGTGTGAAAGGCCGAGTTCATGTTGATCGCAATAATCGCATCCCATTTATCCACCGGGAACTGATTGATCGGGGACACAAACTGAATGCCCGCGTTGTTCACAAGTATGTCGCAAGATCCGGCCTGCTCAATCAGCGCGCGGCACTCATCGCCTCTTGACATGTCCGCCTTGATGTAACGCGCGTTGGTTCCGGTCTCTTTGGCAATCTCAGCAGCCAACGCGTGATCTTCGTCACGGTCCGTAAAGGAATTAAGGACGACATCTGCTCCAGCCTTCGCTAGCTCGCGCGCGACCCCCAGACCGATGCCAGAATTAGACCCAGTGATGATTGCTGTTTTGCCGGAAAGGCTCATGACCGTTCTCCCTGATGCGATGATTTGGTGCACAATGCCATGCTGCACCTGCAAAGAAAACGGGGAAACACACCAGTCTGAAATCCCAGCCTGACACTTCTCAAGCAGCCAAAAAAAACGCCCGCACGAAGCGGGCGTTAAGTTATTGAGGCAGGTTTCATACAGGCAAGAAACCTATCGAGCAGTGCATCCTTTATAAGCAATTCCACGCCTTCGTCCAAGCTAAAAGTTTGATAATATGAAAAATCATCACTACGGTGAATCCCAACAAAATAAGGCCAGAGCAGGATTGTTTCCAAAATGAGCCCGGATTTTCTCCGACCGTTTCGACCACTTGCGGCGGGAATCGCCAGCATTTTCATGATCTCTTCCGCCCATGCAGAATCGTCTCATGGCATAGCTATGTATGGAGACCCGGCCCTACCACCGGATTTTGTGTCACTACCCTATGCCAACCCCGATGCGCCCAAAGGCGGCAAAGTCGTTTTCGGAAATACTGGCGGCTATAACAGCCTGAACCCGTTTTTGCAAAAAGGCACCTCGCCCTGGCAATTGCCATTTTGGACCCATGAAAGCCTGATGGGGCGATCCTGGGACGAACCTTTCACACTTTACGGGCTGTTAGCCGAATCAGTTGAGGCGGCTCCCGACCGGTCATGGGTTGAATTTACCCTGCGGGAAGAGGCCCGGTTTTCCGACGGCAGCCCGGTCACGATTGACGACGTGATCTGGTCATACGAGACGCTCGGCACTCAGGGGCATCTGCGCTATCGCGGTTTTTGGGACAAAATCGACAGGATCGAACAGACCGGCCCGCGTTCGGTTCGGATTACTTTCAACGTGCCGGATCGCGAACTTGCCCTGCTCGCAGGGATGCGTCCGGTCCTCCAAAAGGCACAGTGGAAGGACAAGAAATTTGCCGACGCCGCCTTGCACGATGTCCCAATCGGCACCGGCCCCTATGTGATCGATAGCTACGAGGCCGGGCGCTATGTGAACCTACGTCGCAACCCGGAATATTGGGGGCAGGATATCCCGTTCCGCCGCGGCACCATGAATCTGGATGAAATGCGGATCGAGTTCTACGGCGACGGCAGCGTCCTGTTCGAGGCCTTCAAAGCCGGCGAGCTATCAGCGGTGCGTGAGTTCAACGGCGACAAATGGGACACGCAATACAGCTTCCCCGCCGTTCAGCGCGGCGATGTCATCAAGACCGAGATCCCGCATGGCAAACCGTCAGGCATGACCGGGTTCGTGATGAATACCCGCAAAGCCCCGTTCGACGACTGGCGCGTTCGCGAGGCCATGACGCTGGCCTTCAACTTCGAGTTCATCAACGACACGATCACTGGTGGGGCGCAGCCAAGGATCACGTCCTACTTTTCAGGCTCGGACCTGGCCATGCAGCCAGGACCGGCCCAAGGGCAGGTAAAAGCCCTGCTGGAACCCTTTGCCTCGGATCTGATCCCCGGCACGCTGGAAGGGTATGAACTGCCGAAGGGCGACGGTTCAGCCCGCAACCGCGCAAATATTCGCAAAGCCACCAAACTGTTGACCGAAGCGGGTTGGACCGTTCAGGACGGAGTCTTGCGCAACACGAATGGTGACCCGTTCAAAATGACGGTCTTGCTGCAGCAGGGTGACAGCGAGATGGCGTCGGTGGTCGAGATTTATTCCCGCGCTCTGGAACGGCTTGGCATTCAGGTTACGACGGAACAGGTCGACAACGCGCAGTATGTCGGGCGCACTGGGGAACTGGATTTTGATGTTACGCCTTTCCGGCGTGCTCTTTCACTGTCTCCCGGCAATGAACAGCGTTTGTATTGGGGAAGCGAGAACGCGGACACACCCGGCACACGCAACCTGATGGGCGTGGCCTCGCCCGCTGTTGATGCGATGATTGACGCCATGCTTGCCTCGGAAACACCTGAAGATTTCACCGCGGCAACCCGCGCGCTTGACCGGGTTCTGACGGCCGGTCGCTATGTCATCCCGATCTGGAGTTTTGATGTCGGGCGGATTGCCCACATACGCGAGCTCAGGTTCCCCGACACTGTGCCAATCTATGGCGATGGACCGCAATACATGCCGGAAGTGTGGTGGTACGACGCCCGGTAGTCACATGAACATCAGGGCAGCCGGGTTTTGTACAACACCGGCTGTTCACCGCGGAGTGTTGGCGGACGCCTTGAAATACACGATTCCTTTGCTCTTCCTGCCCGATTGGCCCATGAAAACCACGCCTGTCGGCGGAAATCAGCACATTGCCATCACATTCAGGTATACGTTTGGCGTCGACAAATCGCAGCACCACATGCAGGCCATATCGGACGCCGGATGATCCCATGAGACGGGCCTTCGGCCTGCTTTGGCCAACACTAAAAGCTACATTGAATCGAAATATTTAGACGTAGCCCAAAGATCGAGATCGCCTTTACAATCTGCTCGCCGGGATTTTCCGGTGCCGCAACAAACAGGTCTCCTGATCCGCAAGTACTTTGAATAATTTCAAGCCCGCCGCCCTGTTGCGGCAGCTATTGCAGAGGCACAATCTTGTAAAAGGAATGCAGTGACATGCTGCGACATTTTGTCATGTCTTCCCTTACGGCACCCATTACGTACCCTAAGGAGGGGGAGAGCAGTCCTAATCGCTACATAAGGAAAGCTCATACATGATGAACTGGACGGATTTGACACAAGACTGGAATGCGGCCTACGCACGTGCAAAGCGGCGTTTTCCGAATTTGCGTGACCAGGACATGATGCGCGTATCACAAGATCGTAAAGGGTTCGAAGCCTATCTGGCCGAGCGTCACCAGTTAACCATGAACGAAGCTCATGAAGAGGTCGAAGACTTCCTGTTCACCGAAGGTCTGAACAGAGAATTCTGCCGCGCGTCGCTAAGCAAGTGATGTGACCCAAAGGATTGTCGCGTCTTCGTCACTGACGGAGATTACGTTATGGCCCATGCTGCCATCGTAATAGGCGCTGTCACCCCTGCGCATTTCGACCGGCTCATAAAACTCGGTATAGAGCCGGACAACACCGGTCAGAACATACATGAACTCTTCGCCATCGTGGCGCACCCAGCCGTCGAATTCATCCATGGACCGCGCCCGAACCCGCGCGCGGTAGGGCAGCATGTGCTTCTTGGTCAGGGTTTCGGCCAGCAACTCATGCTCGTAGGTCGTTGTCGCGTGAGCCGCCCCTTCGCCCATCCGGGTAATCGCCATCCGTCCGATGACCTGATCCCGCTGTGGCGGTGTGAAAAGCTGAGGAACCGAGATTTCCAACCCAACCGCAAGCTTTTTGAGCGCGTCATAGGTAGGTGACATCTGCCCGTTCTCAATCTTGCTGAGGGTCGAACGGGCCAAACCGGCCTGACTGGCGGCCTGCTCCAGCGTCCATTTCCGCGCTTTTCGCAATTCGCGCACGCGCGCGCCAAGGTCCAGCGGTTCAACTTCGGTGTGATCGCCGGAATCGCGGGCAATTCGGATCAGGGATTTGGGATCTTGGGTGCTCATGCCATTCTCTATAGGCTTGGCCAGCCGCGCTTGCAACGCGCCAGACACCGCGTTAGCCAATGGCCATGTTTTCTGTCTTCGATCAGGGGGCGCCCGCGCCCTGCCCTGCACCCTTCAATCTGGCGGCGCACGTCCTTGGCCGCGCGGATCAGGTCCCTGATAAAGTGGCTTTGTCGGTATTAATGCCCCACGGCGCGCTGGACTGGACCTATCGCGACCTGCAATCCGCCGTACTGGGCACTGGCGCAGGATTGCTGCAAGCAGGTCTGACACCCGGCGAAATCGTTCTGATGCGGCTCGGCAATACGGTGGATTTCCCGATTGCCTATCTGGGGGCGATTTCAGTGGGTATCATTCCGGTGCCCACATCGTCGCAACTGACGGAACCCGAAACCGCCAGAATGATCGACGATCTGTCCCCAGCCGCGGTTCTTCGTGATCCCGCTGTCTCATGCGCGCCTCATCCCAGACAGATCGAGTTGGATGAACTGAAGGCTATGCACCATTTGCCCCCTGCCAGCTTTGAACTGGGCGACCCCGAGCGTATGGCATATGTCGTCTACACCTCGGGAACGTCGGGCAGTCCGCGTGCCGTGGCCCACGCGCATCGGGCAATCTGGGCGCGGCAGATGATGGTCGATGGCTGGTATGGTCTGCGCGCGTCCGATCGGTTGTGTCACGCCGGAGCGTTCAACTGGACCTATACACTTGGCACCGGACTGATGGACCCGTGGACCATCGGCGCAACCGCCTTGATCCCGGAACCGGGCACGGACATCACCGCCCTGCCTGCTCTGCTCCACCAGCATCGTGCAACCATCTTTGCGGCGGCACCAGGGGTCTTTCGCAAATTGGTGCAAGAGTATGAGCAAATCAACTTACCTGACCTGCGCCACGGTTTATGCGCTGGGGAAAAGCTTTCGCGCGCTCTGCACGAGAAATGGCTAAGCGCCACCGGTACGGAACTGTTCGAAGCCTACGGCATGTCCGAATGCTCGACTTTCATATCCTCAAGCCCGGCCCACCCCGCGCGCGGCGACGCATTGGGGCACCCGCAACCGGGTCGTCGCGTGGCCATTCTGGGCCCGGACGGCCCGGTGCCGCAGGGGCAAGAAGGTACCATCGCCATTCATCGGTCTGATCCCGGATTGATGCTGACCTACCTCAACGCACCCGATGAAGTTGAATCCCGGATGCAGGGCGAATGGTTCCTGACCGGAGATCAGGGGGCAATGGCAGTGGACGGCCAGGTCAGTTATCTGGGCAGGGACGACGACATGATGAATGCCGGTGGCTACCGCGTGTCCCCGGTCGAGGTCGAAGCCGCCCTGTCCCGTTTTCCCGGTATCACGCAGGTCGGTGCAGCTACGGTCGAGGTCAAACCGGACACATTTGTGATAGCAGCCTTCTATACCGGCCCGGAAAAGCTGGACGATGCGGCCTTGCGCGCCTATGTCGAGGCAAACCTGGCACGTTATAAACAACCACGCGCCTTCATCCACCTGTCTGCGCTACCAACCGGCGGCAATGGCAAACTCCTGCGCCGGGCGTTGCCGGCCTATTTCGAGGCACCAGCCACATGACCCAGACCGTCAAGCTCGACATCCTGTCCGATCCGATCTGTCCGTGGTGCTATATCGGTAAAACGCATCTCGACAAAGCACTGGCCAATGTGCCGGACCACCCTTTTGTCATCGAATGGCACCCCTTTCAGCTGAACCCTGATATGCCGGAAAATGGAATGGACCGGCGCGAGTATCTGGAGCGTAAATTTGGCGGCAAAGATGGTGCCTTGCGTGCTTATGCGCCGGTGGTTGAACATGCTGAAAGCGCCGGTCTGAAGATTGACTTTGAAGGCATGAAACGCACACCTAATACACTGGATGCACATCGCCTGATCCATTGGGCGGGGATCGAAGGCAAACAGAATGCCGTTGTGGATGCGCTGTTCGATGCCTATTTTGTTCAGGCCCGAGACATCGGCGACCCCGAAGTCCTGTCCGACATCGCAGACAGTGCCGGAATGGACGCTGCGGTGGTCATGAAGCTGTTGAAATCCGACGCCGACCGCGAGGATATTCGCAACCGTGATACTCATTCTCGCGAAATGGGCGTCAGTTCGGTCCCGACCTATATTGTTGCCAATCAACATGCCGTTCCGGGTGCTCAACCACCTGAAATGTGGGAGAAAGTGATCGCCGAAATCATGTCTCAACTTGAGGCTTCCTCCGCAGAATAGCACAGAGGTCTGTGCGAATTTCCAGTCTGGCCTAACCTGACTCACCATGATAGCGCGAACAGGTTAGGAGTGCTTCATGGCCAACCGCATGTCGAAGGCGGAATTCATTGCGCTGATCGCAATGATGTTCGCCACTATCGCGTTTTCGATCGATTCAATGCTGCCTGCCCTGCCCGAAATCGGCGCGCAGCTCAGCCCCGATGATGTCAATCGCGCCCAACTGATTCTGACGTCCTTCGTTCTGGGAATGGGTATCGGTACATTCTTTACCGGCCCGCTATCGGATGCGCTGGGACGCAAGCCGGTGATCTTTTGCGGCGCGCTATTGTACATTGCGGCTTCGGCTGTTGCCTGGGCCAGTTCTTCGCTGGAACTGGTGCTGATTGCGCGCGTTGTACAGGGGCTGGGCGCTGCCGGACCACGTGTGGTGGCAATGGCCATCATCCGTGACCTGTATTCAGGCCGGGAAATGGCGCGCATCATCTCAATCGCTATGATGATCTTCACTTTGGTACCAGCAGCGGCCCCGATGCTGGGCGCTGGTGTTATCGCCCTCTTCGGCTGGCGCGGGATATTCATGTCCTTTATCCTGTTCGCGCTGGTCGTCCTTTTTTGGGTGAGTACACGACTGCCCGAGTCCCTGGCCGTCGAGAACCGCCGCCCCTTTCGCCTGCCCCTGATGATTGCGGCCGTGAACGAAATGTTTGCCCATCCCACCGTGCGCTTGTCTATCTTCGTGCAGACCTTGTGCATGGGGACCTTGTTCACCATGCTGACTATGGTGCAACCGGTCTATGATGTGATCCATGATCGGGCCGACAGCTTTCCCTTCTGGTTCGGGTTTGTCGCCCTGATGTCAGGTTCGGCCAGCCTTTTGAACGCAGCTTTGGTGGTGCGCGTCGGGATGCGCCGGATGGTCACATTCGCCTTCGGCGCGCAGATAGCCATCACGTCTGTCGTCATCATCCTGAACATGGCGAACCTTTCGCCCGATATGTCATTTGCCCTGTTTGTCTTCTGGCAGACGATGGTCTTTTTCATGGCTGGTGTAACCATCGGCAATCTGAATGCCATTGCCATGGAGCCCATGGGCCACATCGCAGGCATGGCCGCTTCAGTTGTCGGGTCGATCTCAACAGTAATGGCTGCAGCAATCGCCGCGCCGATCGGGCTTCTGTTCAACGGATCCATCGCGCCGTTGACAATTGGCATTCTGAGTATGTGCGTGCTGTCGTTTGGCCTGATGATCCACATGGGTCGCATCGAAGAACGGCTGCCAGCCTGACCTGTGAATCTCGGGTGAAACACGCTATCCTACCCCGAACTTAGGGGGAGGAACTGTGATGAACGATTACTACGATCTGGGCAGCTATTCCTGCCCGGTTTCCACTTCCAGCCCCGAAGCTCAGCTGTGGTTCGACCGCGGGCTGAACTGGACATACGGCTACAATCACGAAGAGGCGGTAGCCTGTTTTCAACGCGCGGCCGAGCATGATCCGAATTGCGCAATGGCCCATTGGGGTGTCGCCTATGCAGCCGGTCCCAATTACAACCTCCCGTGGGACCTGCTGGATGAGAAGGGTCAGGAAGAAGCGCTGGCACAGGCTTACGAAGCGATGCAAAAAGCCCTTGGTCTGCTCGCAGGGTGCACTGCCGTCGAACAGGCCCTGATTCAGGCCCTGCTTGCGCGTTACCCGCAACGTGATCCGGTTCAGGACATGCACCAATGGGACCACGGTTTTGCCGAAGCGATGCGCGCGGCATTTGCGGCGCACCCGGACCACCTCGACTTGCGTACCATCTATGTCGAAGCGCTGCTGAACCTGACGCCATGGAAGATGTGGGATCTGAAAACGGGCCAACCCGCCCAGGGCGCGGCAACGAAGGAAGCGCAAGATGCGCTTGAATGGGCCATGGCGAACGATCCGGCTGCGATGTCACACCCGGGCCTGCTGCACCTCTATGTTCATCTGATGGAGATGTCTCCAACACCAGAAAAAGCCCTGAAAGCAGGGGATGTCCTTCGCACATTGGTTCCAGATGCAGGCCACTTGGTACATATGCCGACACATATCGATGTGCTCTGCGGACATTACCACAACGTTGTGCACTGGAACGAAAAAGCCTCGGAAGCCGACCTGAAATATTACGAACGCGAAGGCGCGTTCAACATTTACACAGGCTATCGCCAGCACAATTATCACTTTGCCATCTACGGTGCGCTTTTTCTTGGACAGATGGAACCGGCCCTACGTGCCAATCAGGGATTGTGGGATACAACACCCGAAGAATTGCTGCGCATCGAAAGCCCCCCGATGGCCGATTACTTCGAAAGCTACATGTCCATGGGCCCTCACATCCTGATCCGGTTTGGCCGCTGGGACGAGGCTAAGGCACTGGAACTGCCCTCAGACCCAGACCTGTTCCGCACCCTGACGGCCACGACACACTACGCGCGCGCCATCGCTCATGCAGCAACCGGTGATATCGCCAATGCCGAGGCCGAAGAAAATCTGTTTCTTGCCGCCAAAGAATGCGTTCCGGAAACACGTAGGCTGCACAACAACCGTGTGATTGACCTGCTGGAAATTGCGCGGGAAATGCTGCGCGGTGAGATCGAGTACCGCAAGGGCAACTTTGAAATCGCGTTTGCCCATCTGCGCCGCTCGGTCGAGCTGGACGATACCTTGCCCTATGACGAACCCTGGGGATGGATGCAGCCCACCCGCCACGCGCTTGGGGCGCTTCTTTACGAACAAGGACGGCTGGCCGAAGCTGAAGACGCCTATCGTGAAGATCTGGGCTTGGGCGGCACGCTAAGTCGCGCCTCGATACATCCTGACAACGTCTGGAGTTTGAAGGGCCTTTACGATTGCCTCAAGGCACGCAGCGAACAGGTTGAAGTCCTGCAAATCAAACAACGGCTTGACCTGGCGCTGGCCCGTGCCGACCGCATGGTGGCTGCGTCCTGCTTCTGCGCGCAGGCGGCAATGCGTAGCTAAAGTGTCCTGATCGTGCTGACGCACGATGCCTCCGGCGGGGATATTTTTAGCCAGATGAAGCAGGGATCCGCTTCTTCATCTGGCCATAAATATCCCGGGGGAAATGCGCGGAACGCGCAGCGGGGGCAGAGCCCCCTCTCACATCTCAACCTGCTTTGACCTTTTTTTGCGCCGCGACCACTTTTTCAGCGAGATCCCGGGCAATTGCAAAAGCCCCTTTGATCTTGTCACTGTCTTTTTTCCAGTCCCGGCGCACGACGATCTTGTTGTCTTTGACCTTGGCCATACCACGTTGATTTTGAATGAACTCAACCAGTCCCTGCGGCGAGGCGAATTTGTCATTGTGGAACTGGATGGTCGCACCTTTCGGCCCACCGTCGAGCTTTGCGATCCCGGCGCGTTTACACATGGCCTTGATCCGCACAACCAGCATCAAGGTATTCACCTCTTTCGGCAATTTGCCAAAACGGTCGATCAATTCTGCAGCAAAGCCCTCCAGTTCGACCTTTGTCGACAGAGACGACAGGCGGCGATAGAGCCCCAAGCGCACATCCAGATCTGGCACATAGTTCTCGGGGATCAGAACCGGCACACCCAGATTGATCTGCGGAGCCCATTGATCGTCCGCATCCGACAACTCCTCCATCTCGCCGGCTTTGATCTTGGCAATCGCCTCTTCCAGCATGGATTGGTAAAGCTCATAGCCCACATCGCGCATCTGGCCGGATTGTTCTTCACCCAACAGGTTGCCCGCACCACGAATGTCAAGATCCTGCGAGGCCAGAGTGAACCCGGCCCCCAACGTGTCCAGCGAGCCCAGAACACGCAGGCGTTTTTCGGCGGCAGCGGTCAGTTTCTGGCGCGGTTTGGTGGTCAGGTAAGCATAGGCACGGGTTTTCGAGCGCCCAACGCGACCCCGGATCTGATAGAGCTGGGCAAGGCCAAACATGTCCGCACGGTGCACGACCATCGTGTTTGCGGTCGGGATGTCCAGCCCGCTTTCGACAATGGTTGTGGCCAGCAGCACGTCGAATTTCCCGTCATAAAACGCGTTCATCCGATCATCGAGCTCACCCGCTGCCATCTGGCCATGGGCAACCACGTAAGTGAGCTCAGGCAGTTGATCTTTCAGAAATTCTTCGATCTCAGGCAGGTCCGAGATGCGCGGTACAACATAGAAAGTCTGCCCCCCACGATAGTGTTCACGCAGCAGCGCTTCTCGGATTGTAACGGCATCGAACTCGCTGACATAGGTGCGGATTGCCAGTCGGTCGATTGGAGGTGTGCCGATGATCGACAGATCGCGCACGCCGGTCAATGACAGTTGCAGCGTTCGCGGGATCGGTGTCGCGGTCAGGGTCAGCACGTGAATGTCTGAGCGCAGCTGTTTCAGCCGTTCCTTATGTCCCACGCCAAAATGCTGTTCCTCGTCGATGATCAAAAGCCCCAGATTGTTGAACCGTATGTTCTTGGCCAAAAGAGCGTGCGTTCCGATCACGATGTCCACTGTCCCGCGGGCCAGCCCGTCACGGGTTTTCTGGGCTTCTTTCGACGAAACAAAGCGCGACAATTGCCGGACCTCCAGCGGGAACCCCCGAAAGCGCTCCCTGAAACTCGCGGCATGCTGGCGGGACAGCAGGGTCGTGGGCGCTACAACCGCAACCTGAACGCCCGACATGGCGGCGACAAATGCGGCGCGCATGGCAACCTCGGTCTTTCCAAATCCGACATCACCGCAGATCAGACGATCCATCGGCGCGCCGGAATGGATGTCCTCCATCACATCCGAGATCGCCCGCAACTGGTCTTCGGTTTCCTGATATGGGAATCGCGCGCTGAATTCCTCCCACGCGTGGGGCGGTGGATCCATGACCGGGGCTTTGCGTAATGCACGTTCAGCTGCGATGCGGATCAGCTTATCCGCCATCTCGCGGATGCGCTCTTTCAGCTTGGCCTTCTTTGCCTGCCATGCACCGCCACCCAAACGGTCCAGCAGACCTTCGTCATGGCCGTATTTCGACAGCAATTCTATGTTTTCGACCGGCAGGTACAGCTTTGCCTGCTCGGCATATTCCAGCAACAGGCATTCATGGGCGGCACCGGCTGCGGTGACGACCTCCATTCCCATGTAACGACCTATACCGTGATCCACGTGAACAACCAGATCACCGGGGCTGAGCGACTGGGTTTCGGTCAGAAAGTTTTCGGCCTTGCGGCGCTTTTTGGGCTGACGGATCAGCCGGTCGCCCAGCACATCCTGTTCAGCGATCACCGTTAGATCAGGAGTTTCGAACCCGTGCTCCAACGCCCAGACGGCAAGGTGCAAGCCGCGTTTTCCAATGCGGGTGCCGTTGGCCACATGTATCGCCTCGGCCAGCCCTTCGTCTTCGATCAGGCCGGTCAGGCGTTCCCGCGCGCCATCGGAATATGAGGCGATCAGCACCGGTCCTTTGTCGAGCTTTGCAGTGATGTGACTGGCCAAAGCGCCGAACAGGCTGATGCTTTCCTGCTGGCGTTCCGGCGCAAAGTTGCGCCCGATGCGTCCACCCGCGTCGATGACACCGGGGCCAGAGGCTTGCGGCAGCGGGCTGAACTGCAAAACCCGACGATCCGCGACAGCCGCCTCCCAGGCGGTATCGTCAAGATACAACAACCCCGGAGGTGTGGGTTTATAGACCGTGTCCATGCGAGATCGGTTTTCCAGCGCCAGTCGTCGGGTCTCGTACTGATCGGCAATCGTATCCCAACGCGCCAGACGCGCGGGCGTCACCTGATCATCGACAGTGATCACCGCATCCGGCAAGTAGTCGAACAGTGTCTCCAGTTTTTCGTGGAAGAACGGCAGCCAGTGTTCGATCCCCTGATGTTTGCGGCCTGCGCTTACGGCCTCATACAAAGGGTCATCCGTACCGGCGGCACCAAACTCGATGCGATAGTTCTGACGGAACCGGGTTATGGCGGCCTCGTCCAGGATGACTTCGGACACCGGTGCAAGTTCAACGATGTCCAGCTTTTCGGTTGTTCGCTGGGACGCCGGATCAAAGCGGCGCGCGCCGTCCAGGACGTCACCGAACAGGTCCAGCCGAACCGGGCCCGCCTCTCCCGGAGGGAAGATGTCGATGATGCCGCCACGGATGGCGTAATCGCCGGGTTCCATCACCGTTGGACTTTGTGTGAACCCCATACGCACCAGAAAGTTTCGCAGAGCGGTTTCATCTATGCGATGGCCAACTCGGGCAGTAAACGCCGCCTCTCGCAAAACCTCCCGTGCCGGGACGCGTTGGGTCGCGGCGTTCAGCGTGGTCAGTAATACATACTGTTGGGGCATCTGGTGGACCAGCGCCGCCAGAGTAGCGACGCGCGCCGCCGAGATATCCGCATTAGGCGAGACCCGGTCATAAGGAAGGCAATCCCAACCCGGAAACACAAAGACAGGCATCTGAGGCGCAAAGAACGCCAGTGCAGCGCGCATCGCTTCCATCCGCTTGTCATCGCGTGCGACATGGGCCACCGGCCCCGTGCTGCGGGCGATCTCGTTCAGCACCAGCTGCGCGTCAAACCCTTCGGGGGCGCCGCCAACTGTCACGTGGTTCGGAGCCTTCATCGCCTCGCCTTTCAGAATCTTCTATCCCAGAACGCCAATCGAAAGGTTCTGATACATGCCCCAGAACGAAGTGACCAGTATCGAGATCATGCCGATGATCTGGGTATACAGACGGCAGCGGGAAATCGTTTTCGAGACAGTTTCGAGTGTCAATTCCTGCCGCCGGAGGCGCCTTGCATGCAAGATATTCACCAAAAGCACCAAGGTCATTGGGAACAAAAGCAAAAACAGGGCCTGCGCGAACTCGACATCATAATAAAACCCAAGCGTGGCCATCCCGGTGAACAGAAAACACCCAAACGCCAAAAGGATGGTGCCAGACATGTCGACGATCAGCAGAATCCGATTTGTATGGATGCGAACGATGTCGAGCAGATCGGTTTCGACCTGACCTCCGATCCGGCGGGCACGAACAACCAGATCATATGGGATGCCCATCACCCAGTGGCTGGCCGACGACCAGAGTACCGCCAGTACGATCCAGAACCACAGATTTGAAAAGCTGCGCATGTCGATGAGTTCAAAGATCGAAGAGTACCAGTCCAAACCCAACCCTTTATTCGCACTACTCAGGGGGGTTCCATCTAGGCGCGCGTCCATTGATACCCTTGAGACCTTTGTGAATTCATGCCACCCAATGCACGAATGTTCAAGGAGAACGCGCCATGAAACCGACCATTGCCCCATTTCCCATGACCCGCTTTCGCCGAGCCCGTCAATCACAGGCAATTCGTGCGCTGGTGCGTGAGAACACTCTGACAACGGATGACCTGATCTGGCCGGTTTTCGTGCGCGATGGCGAAGGTATTGAAGAGCCCGTGCCCTCGATGCCTGGTGTGGTTCGCAGATCGGTTGACCTGATTGCCAAAGCGGCGGTCGAGGCCCAGACCCTTGGGATTCCTGCGATTTGCATCTTTCCCTACACCGACCCTGCGCTGAAAACCGAAGACTGCGCCGAGGCATGGAACCCCGACAACCTGTCAAACCGGGCCATCCGGGCAATCAAGGCGGCGGCCCCAGACGTCGCCATAATGACGGATGTGGCGCTTGACCCGTATAACATCAACGGCCACGACGGATATGTCGTTGACGGAGAAATCGTGAACGACCAGACCGTCGAGGCGCTGGTAAAGATGGCACTGGCACAGGCAGACGCCGGTGCGGATATCATCGGCCCGTCGGACATGATGGACGGCCGGATCGGGGAAATGCGTCGCGCGCTGGAACGTGCGGGCCATCACAACGTGATGATCCTCAGCTATGCCGCCAAATATGCCAGTGCGTTTTACGGACCCTTCCGCGACGCGGTCGGTGCATCGGGGGCCCTGACGGGCGACAAAAAGACCTACCAGATGGACCCCGCGAACTCGGACGAGGCCCTGCGCCTGATCGAACGCGATCTGACTGAAGGCGCCGATATGGTGATGATCAAGCCGGGCATGCCTTATCTGGATATCTGCCGCCGCGTGAAAGACAATTTCGGTGCGCCGACATATGCCTATCAGGTATCGGGCGAATACGCGATGATTCAGGCTGCAGCCCAGAACGGCTGGATCGATGGCGAGAAGGTGATGCTGGAAAGCCTTCTGGCCTTCAAACGCGCCGGATGCGATGGAATTCTGACCTATTTCTCTCCTCAGGTTGCGCGCATCCTGCAGGGATAAAGCCCGCAAGTTTCGCGATATTTCGCCGATAAGATTTCCCAATCGGGCAGCTTTCCCGTGACACATCGCCCTGATCGGCGTATCCTCGCCGCCAAGACCGGGATGACCCGGCATTTCAGGCACAGTTACAGAGATATAAAACCATGAGCAGTTCCAATTCCCCCCGGCTGAATCGTCGCGGCTTTACCTTGGGCATGGCAGGTCTGAGCTTGACCGCCGCCTGTGGCAACGGCGTCGGCAATTCCAACGCAGCAACAATCGATGCCCGTGTCGACGCCACGCTGACCGAGATGTACAGCCGCTATCCCAACACGGTTGAAATTGCGAACAAGGCCAACGGCATGCTGGTCATGCCGCTGATTACCGAAGCCGGTTTCGTGTTCGGTGGCGGTTACGGCCGCGGCGCGCTGCGCATCAGCGGTGCAACAGTTGACTTCTACTCGGCGGTCAAGGGCACGGCCGGGCTACAGATCGGCGCGCAGCAATATGCGCATGTCCTGTTTTTCATGACCGAAGACGCCCTGAACGATTTCCGTCGTTCCAGTGGTTGGACAGCCGGAGCAGATATTGGCTATGTGGTCAGCGATCAGGGCGATTCCGTGTCGACAGACACAACGACATTGCGATCGCCCGTTCTTGCTGCAATCTTCGGACAGGCTGGGCTTCAGATCGGTGCGACCGTGGAAGGCACGAAATATACCCGCATTATCCCGTAATTCGGGCTTACCACTTCTTCTGGCAAACCCCATCACAGCGGAATGCTGCGGTGGGGTGTTTGTTTTCATCCTTTCCGCGCAGGTTCTCGCCGCGTTCCTCTTTCGGTTGGACCCGCCATCCACTAATCTCCGCGCAACCTTCATGTACTAGAATTTGGGGCAGTAATGGGTCTTGTTTTCCGCTGGCTGGTGCGCATCGTGTCGGGTCTGATCATGCTGATCCTCGCCGCAATGGGCCTCGTCTATTTTCTGGCCAGTCAATCCCTGCCGGATTATGACCAGACGCTCGAAGTCAACGGGTTGAGCGCTCCGGTTGAGATCGTGCGCGACACCGCCAATGTGCCGCACATTCTGGCCCAAAATGACCCGGATGTGTTTTTCGGTCTTGGATATGCCCACGCGCAGGATCGGTTGTGGCAGATGACAGTCATGCGCCGCACCGCGCAGGGCCGCTTGTCCGAGATCTTTGGCCCGCGCACCCTGCGCGTTGACAAGCTGTTGCGCCGGCTGGATCTGTACGGCCTTGCCCATCGCTCGGTCGAGGTACAGGACGATTATACCAAGGCTGCCCTTCGTGCTTATGCTGCCGGGGTCAACGCACGCCTAGCCGAGATCAACGACGAGGCATTGGGGCGTGGCGCGCCAGAGATGTTCCTGTTCAATGCCCCCGTCTCGCCCTGGCAACCGGGCGACAGTATTGCCGTGATCAAGCTCATGGCGCTGCAATTGTCCGGTCACCTGACCGACGAGGTTTTGCGGGCGCGGACGTCTTTGATGCTGAGCAATCCGGACAGACTGGCAGATATTCTGCCCGATGTTCCCGGCCCCGGCATTGCCGCGCTGCCTGAATATGCTTCGCTGTTTCCCAACCTTCCACGCTATGCCGCTGGTACGAGTTTTCCTGAAACGCCACTGTCCCCCCTTCCCAAACGCGGGTTGGCGGGCGCATCAAACGCGTGGACTGCTGCGCCTTCGCGCTCGGCAAGCGGTGGGACGTTGCTGGCCAACGACCCACATCTGGGCTTCACAGCCCCCGGTGTGTGGTATCTGGCACATCTTGGTCTGGCAAAGGGAAGCGTCATTGGGGCCTCGATCCCTGGTATTCCCGCAATCATGACCGGCCGTAGTGACCGGTTGGGTTGGGGGGTGACGTCATCTTATCTTGACGATCAGGACATTCACATTGAGCAGCTGAACCCGGACAACCCCGAAGAATACCTGACCCCGGACGGTTATCAGGAATTCAAGACCCGTCCTTCGATAATTGAAATCAAAGGGGAAGCTCCGGTTACACTGACGTTGCGCTGGACTGAAAACGGGCCGGTTTTGCCCGGTACGGATTACAAGCTGGAAACTATCACACCGCCAGGCCATGTTGCGTCTTTGTCCTGGACTGCGCTCAGCCCGCAAGACACTTCGATGACGGCGTCCATGGCCCTGATGAATGCGGACAACGTGCAGGACGCCATAACCGTGGCGCGGCAATTCATTGCGCCCTCGCAGAATCTGTCACTGGTCGACAAAACGACGATAGGGATGAAACTGATTGGCGCCATGCCCCGGCGTGATCTGCAAAACCAGAGCCGCGGACGCATTCCGACACCCGGCTGGATCGAAGCAAACCGCTGGCAAGGTCGCCTACCCTACACCAACAACCCGGAATTTGTGGCCCCTGCTGGCGGCGTTCTAGGCAACACGAATAACAAGATCATCAACCGCCCGTTCCCGGATCATGTGTCCTACGAATGGGGAGACACTCAGCGCGTGCATCGCTGGGAACGCCTGATGCAATCGCGTGAGGTGCATACCCGCGACAGTTTCATCGAAGCGCAACTGGACACCGTCAGTTTCACCGCGCGCTCTCTACTGCCACTGATCGGTGCTGACCTTTGGTATACCGGTGCCTCGGCCCCCGAAGGGACGCCCGAGCGCCAGCGCCAGATTGCGCTGTCGCTGCTGGCGGACTGGAATGGCGAGATGAACGAGCATCTGCCCGAACCGCTGATCTACGCAGCCTGGGTGCGGGCCCTTCAGCTCCGCCTGATCTCGGACGAGCTGGGGCCGCTGGCCAGCGAATTCAAACATGTCGAGCCTTTGTTCATCGAGCGGGTCTATCGTGACATTGATGGCGCCGGTGTCTGGTGCGATGTACGACAAAGCGCGCCGATTGAAACCTGTACCGAAATGGCTCGACTTGCATTGGATGATGCGCTGATCTGGATCACCGAACGCTATGGTAGCACACTTGAATCCCTACGCTGGGGTGATGCGCATCAGGCAACCCACGATCACCCCGTTTTAGGAAACGTGCCAATACTTCGGTATTTTGTGAACATTCGCCAATCGACCAGTGGCGGCGACAACACCTTGCTGCGCGGGCGCACCTCGGGCGAAGGGCTCGACCCGTTTCAGAACGTGCACGGAGCCGGGTATCGCGGTGTGTATGACTTTGCCGATCCCAACAGCTCGGTCTTTATCACGGCTACCGGCCAATCGGGCCATTTCCTGTCGCGTTATTACGACGATCAGGCGCAGCTGTGGCGGCGTGGCGAATATATTCCCATGTCGCTGGACCTTGACCTTGCCCGCGCCGCTGCTGTCGGAGTGACCAAACTGATCCCACGCTAAGCACGGGGTTTCGGCGAGTCCCCGCCCCTTTTTGTCCGGACCGTGGACGCCACGCGGCAGTTTCGCCTACCATCACCGGGCGAACTGTTTCGGACCAGGGGGAAACTATGGCCAGCATTCGGGATACTCTGAACAACCTTGCCCGAGATTACGCGATCGCCTGGAGTTCAGGTGACGCCGATGCCGTTGCCAGTTTTTTCACGCAGGACGGTCGGATAACAACCAACCGGGGTGAGCCTGTCGAAGGGCGTGCCGCGATTGCCGAAATGGCTCGAGAGGTCTATGCCGATTTTCCGGACCTGGAAGTGCGGTGCGACATGATGCGATGGGCTGGCTCTCACGCCCTGTTTGTCTGGACACGTGAAGGGCATCATGCCCAGACCGGCAACTATGTTATCGCGCGCGGATGGGATGAATGGGAACTTGCACCTGACCATCTTGTACAATCGTCAGTCGGCTGGTTCGACACCGATGATATACAGCGGCAACTTTACGGCACATGACTTAGGTCGTCTTTTTACCCGCGGTTTCAATCGCATAACTCCGCGGTATTCCCTGTGTAATCAGAAACCACTCGGATGCCTTCGTCCGCTGCTGATGCGCATCAAATGCCCGCTGATTCACAAAAACCTCTGATACAGTGAACCGTCCGGGTGTGATCTGATCCTCGACAACATCGAACGACAGGCAACCCTCTTCCGCCTTTGTGAGGGCGATATGCGTGGACAGAGCGGCGCGCACATCTTCAAGGCGATCCGCTGGGACATCAATAAATCCGGTCAGAAATACTCTTTGATCCAATGTGTCAGACAAGTTCCGCCACTTCGCCGTTTCTATAGTGTTTCGAATTGAGCAGCCTGTTTATCCGTCCAAAGGACAGTAATACGGAACCCTTTTTCGGTCTGCTCTTCGGATTGTACAACATCCTGCCGGAACAACCACGCCCGCTTGTTACCTTCAGCGAAGCTCAGGTTCAGAACATCCTCGTGCCGGGCCCCTTGCAGGATTGCTGCAATCTCGGAAAGCAAAGGGGTCACGCCTTCGCCGGTAACTGCCGAGATGGCAAATATGGCCGGATCGCGATCCGCCCTTGCCAATGCAGCGTCTTTTTCTTCGGCGCTCAGTAAGTCAGTCTTGTTCCAAACCTCAAGCCGGGGGCGTTCTTCGTCGACACCAAGCGAGGTCAGGATTGCTTCGACATCCTGCGCCTGCGCTTCGGTTTCCTCATGGCTGATATCACGCACGTGAACAATCAGATCAGCGCCCAATACTTCTTCAAGCGTGGCCCGAAAAGACGCCACAAGCTCGGTCGGCAGGTTCGAGATAAAACCCACCGTATCCGACAGGATCACTTCCGGGCCATCGGGCAGTTGCACGCGGCGCATAGTTGGATCCAGCGTGGCAAACAGCATGTCCTTGGCCAACACTTCGGCCCCGGTCAGCCGATTGAACAGAGTAGATTTCCCGGCATTGGTATATCCAACCAATGCAACGATCGGATATGGCACCTTGGCCCGCGCAGCACGGTGCAACGTGCGGGTCTTGACTACTTTCTGCAACTGGCGACGCAGACGCACAAGTTGTTCGTCAATGGCGCGACGGTCGGCTTCGATCTGGGTCTCGCCAGGTCCGCCGACAAATCCCAAGCCGCCACGCTGACGTTCAAGGTGGGTCCAAGCCCGCACCAGACGCGTCCGCTGATAGCTGAGCGCAGCCATTTCCACCTGCAACACCCCTTCGCGGGTACGCGCACGGTCACTGAAAATCTCAAGGATCAGCCCGGTCCGGTCGAGGATCTTGACCTTCCATGCCTTTTCCAGATTGCGCTGCTGAACCGGGGTCACCGGCCCATCGATCAGAACCAGTTCAACCTCGTTTTCACGAAGCCGCTCGCCCAGTTCCTCGATCTTGCCACTGCCAAACAAATAGCCGGGCTGGGCGCGTTGCAGGCGAACGATTTCAGACCCGATCACGTCCAGATCGGGCAAAGCGGCGGCCAGCGCAACCGCCTCGGCCAGCGCCGGTTCGGGAACGCGGCGCTGTTCATCTGATTTGATTTCGGGATGCAGCACCCAGGCCCGGGTGCGCGTCCGGTCATGTTCCATCAAGAGGCGTCTTCGCCCTCATACAGGTTGATCGGCTGTGATGGCATGATGGTTGATATCGCGTGCTTGTACACCAGCTGCGACTGTCCGTCGCGGCGCAACAATACACAGAAATTGTCGAACCAGGTGATCACACCCTGCAATTTCACGCCATTGATCAGGAAAATTGTAACCGGAACCTTAGCTTTCCGTACATTGTTCAGGAAGGCATCCTGAAGATTCTGTCTGTCCGAAGCCATATTTATATAATCTCGCCATTGTTCTTGCCACGCGTTGCGGACCAACACGCTCCCTCCGGTTCAGTATGGAGCGCCGCGTAAAGATATTCCAGACGAAAAATTAAGCAGAAAAAACGGCCGGACCCAACCGCTTCAATCCCGCCACAGCGAAGGAGTGATCAGGGCGATGATCGCAAGTGTCTCGAGCCGGCCAATGACCATCGCCGCGCACAGCGTCAGCTTGGCCCCTGCGGACAGGTCTATCAACCGGATCGGAACATCAGTGGCCAGCTCAATCAGCGGGCCCGTCGTGCTGAGCGTTGCGACGCTGAGCACCATGGCCTGTTCGAACCCGGCCCCCATAGCGGCCAGCAAAAGGTTGAACACTGCCAATGTCAGCGCAAAGAGCATTAGAAAGATCCAGGCGATAAACGCGCCGTCCCTTTGAATGCGTCGGTTACCGCCTCCAACCCCGCTGACTGACGAGGGATAGATCAACCTGTCGATCTCGCGCGCACCATTCAGGTACAGGGCAAAAACCCGCAGCAGTTTGACACCGCCAGCCGTAGTGGCGACCCCGCCACCGATCAGCGCCAGCCCCATCAGCAACAATCCGGGCGTTCCCAGACCAGACAATTGCTGCGCATCATCCCAGTTTGCGCTTTCAAACCCGGCGGTTGTCAGAAAGGCCAGAACAGTGAACAGCATACCCCAGATGACCTGCAATACCTGCAAAGGTTCGATTTGCCCGCCGATTTCCGTAACGCCTGCAATAACGCGAAAGAACAGTAACGCAGCAACGGCCAGCACAATCATCAGGCCAATGCGAAACTCCGGGTCCGTATCCAGGCGGGAATAACCGGATGTTGCCGTGTCGGTCGAAAATGTCAGGCGCGAAAGGGCGAAGAACAGGAACAGAAACAGGATCGCCTCGCCCGTGAATCCCGCTTGCGCGCCTTCCATACCACCCACCGGAGAAATTCCCGACGTCGCCATGACCGACATTGCGTGGCAAACGGCCGTCAGACCATTTTCGCCAGCGATCAGAAGAAGGATCCAGATCACTGCCGTCAGCCCGGCATAGACCGGGGTCAGTCCCTTTGCCACACGGAGCAGCCGGCCACGTGGATCAACGCGTTCGCTTTGCGCAACACCCGATACCGGGCGACCCGGCTGACCGCGTGCCGTGACCTCGAACCCACCTAGCGACAAAGGCGCAAGGATTGCCGCGGCGGCAATCCACATCAGCAAACCGCCCATCCATCCAACCAAGGCACGCCACAGGTGCAGCGGGGCCGTCAGGCGGTCTGGATCCGGAAACAGATCCGCCCCTGTGGTCGTAAGGGCACTAACCATGTCAAAGTAAGCGTTCAGGAATGTGGTCGTTCCCAGCGCGTCGTGAAATGGAATTGCAAGAAAGACGGGAAGAATGGTGAAACATGCGAGCATCACCGCCAATTGTCCCAAAGTCCCACGCCGTGGCACGCGATTGGACGAGGCCAATGCGATACTGGCGACCAGAAACAACCCTATGATACCGGAATACAGAAACGATCGGGATGTGTCGTGATCATCCAGCGCCAGCGCGTAAACTGCCGGAACCCACATTGCCAGTGACGCAATAGCCCAGATCAGAAGAAACAGCGGCAACCGCCGCAATAGCCCGATCTGTTGTATCCCCGCATGCGCCATCAGAAGAAATCGATTGAAACCTGCATCAGGCGTTCGACCTCAGGCACGTCCTTGGCCATGGCAAAGATCGCGACGACATCCTTTTCATCGATCCTGAGGCTGCCCGTCGGTCGCATCACCTCATCTCCCTTACGCACAGCCCCCACCAGTACGCCTTCGGGAAAATCGATATCGCGCAGCTTTTGCCCCGCCATGGGAGAGGTTGACAGAACCTCGGCCTCGATCACTTCGGCCTCAGCATCTCCGATCGAGTAGACCTGTCGCACCCGGCCATGACGGATGTGGCGCAGGATAGAACTGACGGTGGTTGCCCGCGGATTGATATACGCGTCGATCCCCAAAGGTCCCATCAACGCCACCATGCTGGGATCATTGATCAAAGCAATCGCCAACGTGCAACCCTCGGCCTTGGCCCGCACAGCGGCCAGCATGTTCGTGCGGTCATCATCCGTAACCGCCAGCATTGCATCCGCCCTGTCGATACCGGCCTCGCTCAACAAACTGGCATCAAGACCATCACCGTGCAGCACAATCGTTCGTTCCAGCGTCTCGGCGGCGATCTCGGCGCACCGGCGATCCCGCTCGACGATCTTGGCGCGCACGCGGCTTTTTTGTTCTTCCAGAGTTCGCGCCACTTCAAGCCCGACATTGCCGCCGCCCACGATCACCACGCGATCCTGACGCTTTTGGGTCTTGCCAAACACCTCCATGGTGCGATCCACGTCTTTTACATTGGTAAAGACGTAGCATTCGTCGCCGACAAACAGCTGATCCTCGGATTCTGGTGCAAACAGCGTTCCATCGCGACGCACCCCCACTACGATCGAACTGAGCGTCGAGAACAAATCGGTCAGTTGCCGCAAGGGTGTGTTCACGATCGGGCAGTCCTCATCCACGCGAATTCCCAAAAGCTGCGCCTTGCCGTCCATGAAAACCTCGGTGTCAAAGGCGGACGGGGCCGACAGGCGGCGCATCGCGGCTGCGGCCACTTCGCGTTCGGGGCTGATCACCACATCAATCGGCAGATGATCGCGCCGGTAAAGGTCCGAGTGGATCGCTTCAAGATAGGATTTCGACCGCAGTCGCGCGATCTTGCGCTGAATCGAAAAGACCGAATGCGCCATCTGGCAGGTGACCATGTTCACCTCGTCCGAATGGGTCGCAGCGATGATCATGTCCGCATCGCGCGCGCCTGCCCTTTCAAGCACATCGGGGTAACTTGCAAACCCGGCGATCCCCTGCACATCCAGTGTTTCGGTCGCCCGCCGTACCAGATCGGGATTGTTGTCGACAACGGTGACATCGTTCAATTCGCCCGAAAGGTGCCGCGCAATCTGCCAGCCGACCTGACCCGCGCCGCAAATAATGACCTTCATGTTTCTGGCCCTTCTGCCTGAAAGGATTGAATGACAGATGCCCCCAAAGCGGTCAATTGAATTGTCATCGCTGATCAGCTGCGGCAAGATAAGCATATGAAAACGCTGTTTCCTATGCTCGTGCCCCTGATGGTACTGTCCTCGTGTGGGCCACTCTCGCTTTACTATCGCGAGGGTGAAACCGTGTCACGTCTGCAAAAAGAGACCACCCAGTGCCAGCTTAGGGCGGTAAAAGAGGTGCCGGTTGCCAATCAAATCCGTCAAAGCCCACCGACTTATTGGCCTGGGCGTACGTATTGTGATGGCATGGGTCGTTGCTATCAATCCCCAGGCTGGTGGCAACCCGGCAGGGTTTATACCGTCGATGTCAACCAGGGACTGCGAAACACGGTCGAGGCGCAATGCATGGCCGAAAAGGGATTTCGTCCGGTCAGCTTACCGCCCTGCAAGCAAAACGTGAAATCACGGGTGCCACTGGCGCGAACAACGACATTGCCGCCCCTTAACAGTGCCTCATGCTTTGTGAAATTCGATGACGGGTCGTTTCAGATCATCACACCGGGGCAATCCGGATAAGAAAAACCACTGTTCCGCATGTTTGATCAATCCAGCTCGGTCGAAGCGCGTTTGCGCCGCGCGGCTAGCCACAGATGCAGCGCCATGGCAACAGCATAGAACCCGACCACGGCAATCAACATGCCTGCTTCACTGGTCCGCCACAGAATTGCAAGCAAAACAGGTGTGCCCAAAAGGTTACCCGCATTCCCCATCTGCGCCATCGCACCATAGCTAAGCGCCTGGTTTTCGGGTGTCGAGTTCAACTGCGGTACCGCTGCAAAGCTGCCGCCCTGAACAAGCCCCAGCACCGCAAAAAGCGCAACGCAGACAACGGGCAACGGGGCACCAAGAAACAGGGCGCCTATCGTCAGGATAGACAGCCCGAAACCAAGGGTAACAACGAATACGCCAGAACAAACGTTCAGCAACACTGGGACGGTAAGCCAGGAAATCACGATCCCGGCCAACGGCATCAAACCTGCGATCATCGCACTGACATCTTCCGGCAATCTTCCCGGAAGAATGGCCAGCAGCGAGACAAAGGTCAGCGTGTAAAAGAACCATCCGAGCGCCGGAGCCGACACAAATGCAGAGCGATAGGTCTGTACGTGTATGTCAATCAGTGTTCGAACGCTCCAAAAAGGAATGTTCACCAAAGCCGTTGCACTGTTGGGACGGAAAGATACGATCAGGACGGCGATCAGAAACATCAGCGCGCCATGGGTAGCAAAATAAACCGGCAGCCCGACCTGAGCGATCAATGGAAGCCCAAGCCAAGCGTTCAGGGCAAAGGCGACACCAAAGAAACTGCTCCACAAAACCATTGCCGCGTTGCGCCATTTTCCAATCGTGATTTGCGCAATCAGAGTCGGCGCGGCGACAACGATGGCCAGATGAGAGACCCCTTCGACAACGCGACTGACCAGCATCATGCCTAAACCGGGGATACTGGCCTGAAACAGGGACACCGCCCCGCCAAGGATCAAGCCAAACATCAGCAACCGGACAGGCCCCACCCGCCCCGCTATCGCGCCGGACAATGCACCAAGAATCGCGCCAATCAGGCTGATGACTGACAAAAGCCAGCCAATCTTATCCGCGTGCGCAGGATAGAGGGCCGCGACCTGAACAAAAGGAACCGCTATCTTGGCGAATTGGGTCGCCGCACCTAGCCCGGCAAGCCAAAGCAACAAAACCTGTAACAAGATGCGTAATGGATGGGGCATAGCCCGGTTCTACTGCACCCGACCGCACAGGAATACGCATAAATTATGCGCGTCCCGACCGTGCCCCACTGACCAGCCTAACCGGCGTTCCATCCGACAGGTACAACCGTTCCCAGGTGATCTGTCCGGCGCTGATCCGGATACGGTCGTGCCGCGCTTCGGAGGTTACAAACGACTTGGGGTTGGGCGTTTGCAGATCCCACCATCCCTCGTCCTGTAGCTCGGCCTCAGCCTGCCGGATTTCTTCCGTCGCAAATTGCCAGAGGGACACGCCAAGCAGTGCCCGTTGGGTGGTTTTCCAGTCCCGCGCCCGCCTGCGGGAATAGGCCAGGCACATGTGGCTGGCCTCCTCAACCAGATGGATGCAGTCGGCCGAGTTCACGACAAGCCGTCTTAACGCGTTGTCATCCGCCCTGAAAGGAGCCAGCGCAGCAAACACCGAGTGTTGCAGATCAGGTGTCGGAAGCTGAATCCCGTTCTCCCATCTGGAAACCGTGGTCTGATCGACCTCCAGAACCTCTGCCAGCGCGGATTGTTTCAATCCGATCGACCGTCGAAGCCGCTTTAACCGCCTGCCAAAAGCCGGGTAGCCTTCGACGAACCGGCCAGACAGATCAGAGTTCACCGTCCTCGCCATCCCTTCCACACATCCATCTGCCCGTGAACTATGACCCCAGACTCATTCTGCTGGTTCGGGCTCGTCGATTTGCGCGACCCGCGCACCGGATTTGTTTGAGGTCACAACACCCAGCGACTTTAGCTTGCGATGCAGCGCACTGCGTTCCATCCCGACAAAGCTGGCGGTGCGGCTGATATTGCCGCCAAAGCGGTTGATCTGGGTCAGCAGATACTCACGCTCGAACGCTTCGCGGGCCTCGCGCAGCGGCAAAGTGGCCAGCGCCCCCGACAAGACAACGCGGCCCGACTCTTCGGCCTTGTCTTCTTCGCTTGGCAGCTCGCGCGCCTCAATTGGGCCGGTGCCGTCACCCAGAATCAAAACACGTTCGATCAAGTTTTTCAGCTGGCGCACGTTACCCGGCCACGTCATTGTCTGAAGCAAAGCGACCGCCTCGTCCGACAGCTCCCGCATAGGCAACCCTTGGGTTTCGTTGCACATTTCGATGAAATGCTGGGCCAGAACCGGAATATCCTCGCGCCGGTCCTCGAGTGATGGAACGGTGATCGGAACCACATTCAGACGGTGATACAGCTCTTCCCGGAACCGCTCGGCCGCGATTTCATCATCAAGATCTTTGTTGGTCGATGAGATCACCCGAAGATCCACGCGCACTTTGTCCGAGCCACCCACGCGCTGGAATTGCTGATCCACCAGCACACGCAGGATTTTGGACTGTGTACCCAAAGGCATGTCGGACACTTCATCAAAATAGACCACGCCGCCGTGGGCTTCTTCCAGCAATCCGGATTCCACACCACGTTCGGCCGATTCCCGGCCAAACAGAACTTCTTCCACACGCTCAGGCTCAATCCCGGCACAGTTGACGGTCACGAAGGGAGCGTTTGCGCGGTTGGAGTGGGCATGGATATAGCGCGCGGCAATTTCCTTTCCAGAACCCGCAGGCCCGCGCAGCATGACGCGACCGTTTGACTTGGTAACCTTGTCCAACTGCCCCTGCATCGCCCGGAACGACGCGGATTTGCCGATCATGTCGGAGTTGTTGACCTCTTTCCGCTTCAGCGACGCGTTCTCGCGCCGTAGACGAGACGTCTCCATCGCGCGGCGGATCACCACCATCAACTGGTCAATGTTAAAGGGCTTCTCGATAAAGTCGTAAGCACCCTGTTTGATAGCAGCAACAGCGATTTCGATGTTGCCGTGGCCCGAAATAATCACCACCGGCACATCCGGGTTATCGCGTTTTACCGACTTGAGGATATCAATCCCGTCCATACGGCTGTCCTTCAGCCAGATATCCAGGATCAACAGCCCCGGCGGTTCGGAATTGATCGACGCCATGCACTCGTCCGAGTTGGCTGCCAGCCGGGTTGAATAGCCTTCGTCCTCCAGAATGTCGGACACCAGCTCGCGAATATCGCGCTCGTCATCTACGATCAGAATGTCGCTCATCTTTGGCCTGCTTTCAGTTTGTTGGTTCTAATTGCCTGCTTCTGCGGCGCAACGGTTGGGGACATACCTGCCCCAGGCAAACGGATCACAGCCATTGCGCCAAAATGGTCCTGCCCGTCAAATACGGGCGCGTCCTCAAGGGTCAGCGCGCCGCCATGCTCTTCTATAATTTTCTTGACGATCGGAAGGCCCAGCCCGGTCCCTTCGTCGCGTGTCGTAACATAAGGTTCAAACAAACGCGCCCGGTCCTCCGGCAGACCGATTCCATTGTCTGCAATGGTAATGACCGTACCCGCACTGTCGCTTGATACCGCCACCTTGATCTGTGGCACCAGGTTGCTCGGGGCGCCCTTTTCTTGCAAGGTAACAATAGCTTCCCCAGCGTTCTTAATCAGGTTGGTCAATGCCTGGTTGAGCATGGTCGCATCTACATCCGCCATGATCGGCTGCTGCGGCAGATCGGCGTCAATCTGTACGTCCGGCTGTCCCGCCTGCTGCAAAAGAACGGCTTCGCGCACCAGTTCAACCAAGTCTTCCTCTCGTCGAACGGGTTCGGGCATCCGTGCGAACTTGGAAAACTCATCCACGATACGCCGCAGGTCGTTAGTCTGCCGCACGATGACGCCGGTCATCGACTCAAGGCTGCCGCTGTCTTCCTCATCCAGTTTGCGGGCGAACTTGCGCTTGATGCGCTCTGCGCTGAGCTGGATCGGCGTCAATGGGTTCTTGATTTCATGTGCAATGCGGCGGGCCACGTCCCCCCACGCCGCCATTCGCTGTGCGCTGACCAGATCGGTTACATCGTCAAAGGCAACCACATAGCCTTCCAGCCCGCCATCCTCTCCGCGACGGATGGCCATGCGAACCAGCAGGTTTTCCAGCCGCCCCTTGCGTGTGACCTTAACCTCACCCTGAACAGCCTCCTGCCCGCTGTCCTTGAGGCTTTCAAACAAGGGCAGAAACTCTGGGACTGCAATGCCGATAGCCAGGTGTTCTTCGCCTCGTGACCAGTCCAGCAATCGCTCGGCAGAACGGTTGACGAAGGTAACGCATCCATCCGGGTCCACGCCGACAACACCGGATGTGACCGAACTGAGCACGGAATCAAACAGGCGACGCCTTCTTTCGATTTGCTGGGTGTTTTCCAGCAGCGTGTCCCGCTGTCCTTTTAGTTGTCGGGTCATCTGGTTGAAATATCGGCCCAACATCGCGATCTCGTCGTCGCTGGCCTCTTCGATGACCTGAACGCTCAAGTCTCCGGCACCGACCCGCTGTGCTGCCGTGGTCAATCGTCCGACCGGGCGCGACAGCCGTTCGGCAAACCACATCCCCAGTGACATCGCAGCCAGGATCAGGATCAGCGCAAAGCCGAGATAGAGCAGGCCGAATTCGAACAACACCCTGCCCCGTTCACTTTCCAGCTGCTGATAGAACTGCGCCGTTTCCTTGGTGTCATCCAGCAGCGTCAACAACTGCCCGTCCACTTCGCGGCTGACATACAGGTAACGGTCCAGATAGGCGGTAAGCGGGACCAGCGCGCGGAATTCACTGTTTGGCCAGTCAGCAATGATCAGCAGCCCCTTTTCTGCCGCTTCCGTCATTTGCTCGGCTGTTGGCGCCTCATAGTTGAACAGATAGGACCGATCCCCGCGCGACCGGATTTCGCCCGTGCCGTCGATGACATAGGCCTCGCGCAACCCGCGCTGAATCCGGGCCTGCCCCTGCGCCAGAACCTCGCGGAGTTCGGCATCAGAAATGTAAAACTCCACCGAACGTGCGTTGTTCAGGAACCGCGCCAGAACGGTTGCGTCCTGCGTCAGACCACTGCGATGTTCCTGCTCATAAGCCTCTGCCGCCGTCAGGGAGGACCCGACAACCTGCCGTACGCGATCCGAAAACCAGCCTTCCAGACCGATATTCACGGTAAGGCCGGCAAAAATGGCGACCGTAACGGTCGGAACCAGCGCGAGCAGCGTAAACGCCCCGATCAGGCGCAAATGCAGGCGCGAGCCCGCCGACTTGGCCCGCCTGGCCGCAATCAGGCTACCCAACTGACTGAGCACCAAAGCCGCAACGACCAGAACATAGACTAGATCGGCTAGCAGAATCAGCCGCAATGTCGGCGCGGTCGCACCAAGATCAAAGGGACCAATGACAAGATATGTGGCAAGCGCCAGAACTGGCCCCAAGAGGACCAGCCCAAAGGTGCCGAAATTGCGCAGTTTCCGTGATTTACGCCATCGACCAATCGATAGGATCATCCCGCTCTGTGCTCGGGTTGCCACCGTCTGCCCTCATCCTGATGTGCCGCTTGTGCGGCTTACCGCCATATATCGTGATCTTTTCCTGACAGGTGCCAGGATGCCACGGTTTGTGTGGCGATATTACATCAGTTTGCGACGCCGTGTCACCTGAATATCGAGGTCAGTAATCTTTTTTCGCAGCGTATTTCGGTTAATCCCCAGTAAATCAGCACATTTTGCCTGATTCCCACCAGTTGCATCCAGTGCGATTTCGATTAGCGGAGCCTCAACCTCACGCAAAATCCGCTGATAAAGGCCCGGTGGCGGCAAAATGTTGCCGTGCAGATCGAAATACCGTCGCAGATGACGCTCGACCGAAGTTGAAAGCTTTTCACGTTCGCCACCGCTCAGAACCGGTGCGGCTTCGGGCTGGCTGCCCAACACCATTTCCACCTCGGCCTTTGAAATCTCATCTGCCCGGCTGGTCAGCCCCAAACGGCGAACGGCGTTTTCCAGTTGTCGCACATTCCCCGGCCATGAATAGCGCCGCACCAGTTCCACCGCATCAGAGCTGAGCCACCGCTTGTTTCCGTTTTCCTTCTCTTCCCGGGCCAGAAAATGTTCGGCCAGCAGCGGAATATCGTCGACCCTTTCGCGCAACGATGGCACGTGGATCGTCGCCCCGCACAAACGATAATACAGGTCCTGACGGATACGGCCGTTTTCCATCCCATCGGTCAAGTTTGTCTGGCTGGTAGCCATGAAACGCGGAGCATGATCGCCGGGCGTATCCATCATACGCACTACGCGGGCTTGAATTTCATCGCCGATATCTGCGATTTCATCTATCAGCAGCGTACCTCCACGCACCCGCGCCATCACGCGGGCCGGGCCCTCCAAATCGCTTAGGTCGGCTGCGGTGACTGTGACAAAGGGTAATGTACGCCGATCCGAAAAGTCGTGAATTGCCCGGGCAATCAGCGATTTACCCGTTCCGCTTTCACCCGAGATCATTACCGGCAGGTCGGTGTTCATCACGCGTGCGACCAACCGATACAAGGCCTGCATGACTGGCGTGCGGCCGACCAGAGGCAGCTCATCCGGACGCTCACCGCCTGCCTGTTTAGGTTCTGGCTGTGCGCGCTGCTTCTGATCCAGTGCCCGCGCCGTGCGTTTCATCAAATCCGGCAGGTCAAACGGTTTGGGCAGATAGTCATATGCGTCTGCCTCAGCCGCCTGAATCGCGGTCATGATCGTGTTTTGTGCGGAAATCACGATAACCGGCAATCCAGGGCGATCCTTTGCGATCTTCGGCAGCATCTCCAGACCATTGCCATCAGGCATGACAACATCCGAAATCACCACGTCGCCTTTACCTTCGCCGACCCAACGCATCAGGGTCGTCAGCGAGGACGTTGCGTGCACCTTGCATCCGGCCCGCGTCAGCGCCTGAGTCAGAACGGTGCGGATTGTGCGGTCGTCATCCGCAACCAGTACGGTGCCATCCATCAGGTGCTCTCCTTCTTGTGTTCTGTTGCGTCTCGCGGCGCGCGGCGCAGCGACAGTTTGAAGACGGTGCGGCCAGGCACGGAATCGGCGGAAATCCAGCCGTCATGGTCGGAAACGATCTTGCTGACCAGCGCCAGCCCGAGACCGGTGCCGTTTTCCTTGCCCGACACAAACGGGTCAAAAATGTCACCGCGGATATCCTCGGGCAGCCCTGGACCGTCATCGATGATCTCGATCTGCAACGGCAGCGAGTGACCCGACCCATCACTTCTGCGCAGCCGGAAGGAATGTTCGAAATACGTGCGCAGACGGATTATTCCGCCCTGAGGCCCTGCGGCCTCGGATGCGTTTTTCAGCAAGTTCAGAACCACCTGAAGAAACTGGTCCGGATCGCCATAGGCCAGCGGCAATGACGGATCGTAATCCTCGATGATTGTCATATCCGCGCCAAATCCCAGCAGCGCGGACCGCCTTGCACGGTCCAGCACATCGTGGATATTGACCGGCCTGAGGTCCGGTTTCTGCAAGTTGCCGAATTGCTCGACCTGCTCCAGAAGCTTCACGATTCTTCTGCTTTCGGCCACAATAAGGTCTGTAAGTTCAAGATCCTGTGACGAAATATTCATGCTCAGAAGTTGCGCTGCACCGGTAATCCCGGCCAGTGGGTTCTTAATCTCATGCGCCAGCATCTCGGCCATGCCAATCGCCGACTGCGCCGCTGACTTGACCGTGTTGCCCAAGGTCATCCGGCCCGCCAGTTCACGAGGTGATATGATCATGATCATCGAACCCGGATGCCCGACCAGAGGCGCGATCTGCAACGCACATTGCAACGGCGCACGGTTCCCCGAACCGGCATCCACATCATTTACGAACAGTGGCGTGCCTTGAGAACGGGCGCGCAGGAATGCTTCCTCCAGCGGTGCGTCAACGGCGATCTGGTCCCATACCGGATGCCCGATTACCGACCGGCGCGAGGCATTCAAAAACCCCTCGCCCGCCGAATTCACATCTGCGATGCGATCTTCTTCATCGATTATGAAGGCCGGAACCGGCAATGAGTTCCAGATGTTGGCGTTGGAATTCATGCCGCCACCTCGCCCGTATCGGCAAGTGCGTCCCCAAGCAGACGCAGGACTTCATCCGTGCTTCGCGACGTCAAAACTGCCCGGCGCAGCGGCGCAGGGGTTGCGGCCTGATCCATGTACCATCCCAGATGCTTGCGGGCGACACGCAGGCCCAGATCGGCACCGTAAAATCCCAGCATCGCCTGATAATGCGCGCGCACCATGTCGATCAGGACATTCCCGACCGGAATATCCGGCGCATCCTCCCCGTAGAGGTCGTGACTGATCTGCGCCAAAAGCCACGGTTTACCCTGCGCGCCACGCCCGACCATGACCCCATCTGCACCAGACTGAGTCAGCGACGTTCGCGCGGCGGCAGTATCCGTGATATCTCCGTTCGCAATGACCGGAATCGACACGGCTTGTTTCACGGCCCGGATCGCGCTCCAGTCAGCGCGCCCCTTGTAGAACTGGCATCGCGTGCGTCCGTGGATCGTAACCATCTGAACGCCTGCGTCTTGTGCACGGCGCGCGACCTCAGGGGCATTCAGCAGGGTGTCATCCCACCCCAGACGGGTTTTCAATGTCACCGGAACGTCAACTGCACTGACTACGGCCTCGATCAGCGTCAGCGCATGGTCTGGTGTTTTCAGCAGGGCCGAGCCGGAATACCCATTTGTAACCTTCTTGGCGGGACACCCCATGTTGATGTCGACCACCCGCGCCCCACGATCAGCAACCTGACGCGCCGCCTCGGCCATCCAGTGCGCCTCGCGCCCTGCCAGTTGCACAGCTGTATTTTCCACATCGGCAGACAATTCGGCGCGCTCCCGCACTCCGGGTTTGGCCTGCACCATTTCCTGACTGGCGACCATTTCACTGACGACCATGCCGGCGCCGAAGCGCATAACCAGATCCCGAAATGGGCGATCGGTGATTCCGGCCATCGGGGCCAGCAAAACCGGCGGTGTTACGAGTTTGTCATCGAAGCGCAAAGTCAACGTGCTTAATCCTTGGGCAATTGCAGTTCTGATATCGAATTCTACGCATATGAACAACAAAACGACGCGCAACAAGCCTGTAGAACCATCAACTGCCTATTTTTTAATCACATGACCATAGGTGATTGCCTCTGCAATCACCGCCGCCTAAACAAACGCAACAAAATGGAGGGCGCGCGGCATGACCACAGCTGCCATCATAGTCGCCGCAGGCCGCGGCCTACGCGCCGGGGGCGATGTCCCAAAACAGTGGCGCAGCCTTGCAGGACGCCGCGTGGCAGACTGGACAATCGATCGGTTCCGTGGACAGGTTGCCCACATCGTTCTGGTCTTATCCGACGAAGACACTCTGGCCTGGGAGGAGTTTCGTGATACCGACCTTATCCTCGCCACAGGCGGTGCAGATCGCGCGGGTTCTGTGCGCAACGGTTTAAAGGCGTTGACACATCTCGACGTGAAGCGCGTCTTGATTCATGACGTTGCCAGACCTTGCGTTTCGTCTCGCACCATTCAGGACGTTTTGAACGCATTGGATGCACATCAGGCCGCCGCCCCCGGACTGGCGGTAACCGATGCCTTGTGGATAGGACAAGACGGGGCCGTGACGGGCACGCAAGACCGCAGCAACTTGTTTGCGGCTCAGACACCGCAAGGCTTTCACTATGACACCATCACCGCCGCCCATGCGGCGCATGCAGGCGGTGCTGCCGATGATGTTGAGGTTGCACGCGGTGCGGGGGTCGATGTCTGCATCGTACCGGGCGATGCGGACAACCTGAAGATCACCCGCCCCGAGGATTTTGCCCGGGCGGAACGTATCATGGGAATGGATATGGATGTAAGACTTGGCAACGGCTATGACGTGCACCGATTTGGCGACGGGGATCATGTTGTCCTTTGCGGTGTAAAGGTTCCCCATGATCGCGGGTTGCAGGGGCACTCGGATGCAGATGTCGGGATGCATGCTGTAACCGACGCGATTTATGGCGCATTGGCGCAAGGCGATATCGGGCAGCACTTCCCGCCCTCGGATCCACAATGGAAAGGTGCCGCCAGCAAGATCTTTCTGCGTCACGCGGTCGAATTGGCCGGACAGATGGGATATCGCATCTCGAACGTGGATTGCACGCTGGTCTGTGAATATCCGAAGATTGGCCCTCACGCCGCTGCCATGCGAGAAGAAATGTCCAAAATCATGGGCTTGTGCGTCGATCAGATCTCAGTCAAGGCCACCACGTCCGAGCGTCTGGGCTTCACCGGTCGCAGTGAAGGCATCGCATCGCTTGCGACGGCCTGTCTGGTGAAATCATGAACGCGGCGCAGTTGATTGGCACCGTTGGCGGCGTCGGATATATACGCCCTGCCCCCGGCACCTGGGGTTCGCTGGCCGCGCTGCCGATGGCTTGGGTCCTGCACACGCTGGGCGGATTCCCATTGCTGGCAATCGCAACGCTCGTGGTGTTCGCAGGCGGCTTGTGGGCCACGCGCGTGATGACCGACGGCCAGGACGATCACGACCCGTCGGAAATCGTCATAGATGAAGTTGCGGGCCAGTTCATTGCACTCTGGGCGATCTCATATCCGTCCTGGGCGCATGGGATCGACATTACCGCCCTCTGGCCCGGTTGGGTTGCCGGGTTCGCCCTGTTTCGCCTGTTCGACATCACCAAACCCGGCCCCGTCGGTTGGGCAGATCGTCGTGGCGATCCCATGGGAGTGATGCTGGACGACGTGATTGCGGGTATTTTCGCAGCCGTTGGCGTGATGGTTCTGGCAGGCATCGCACACGGGGTTCTGGGCCTATGAACGTGCCCGACCTGCTGAACCGCGCCAAGGCGCAGGGCGTTATGATCGCCACAGCGGAAAGCTGCACCGGCGGTATGGTCGCTGCGGCCCTGACGGATATACCCGGTAGTTCGGCCGTCGTGGATCGGGGATTTGTTACCTATACCAACAGGGCCAAACAGGACATGCTGGGTGTACTGGCAGAAACCTTGGAGGCTTTCGGTGCTGTGTCCGAGCAGGTCGCTCGCGAAATGGCCGAAGGCGCATTGCGCAACTCACAAGCTCAGCTTGCCGTCGCGATTACCGGCATTGCCGGGCCGGGCGGGTCTGAATTCAAACCCGAAGGGCGCGTATGTTTCGGACTGGCCAGAGAAGGCCAGGAAACCCGAACCGAAACGATTGAGTTTGGCGCGCAAGGTCGGGATGCGGTGCGCCGCGCCGCGCGGGATCATGCGCTGGCGTTGCTTCTGACTGGCCTTTCATAACGCGCACGATTTTTGGGCATTATCTGCCCATAGCCGCCAAAACTGTCATCACTTGAACAAAAGGCGACAAATTAGGCGACCAATTCGGGTGTTGCCTCTTTTTTCCTCACCTGCCCTCCGCTTCAAGGCTCTGCACATATACTCACTCGACCCCGGGGCGTTGTCAGATGACCTGCCCGGGAAACCATGCAGGGAAAAGGAGAGCGGCCCATGAATGGAGCCGATACAGCCTGGATCATAGTTGCTACAGCACTGGTCCTTTTCATGACATTGCCGGGGCTGGCCTTGTTCTACGGCGGGCTCGTTCGTGCCCGAAACGTGCTCAGCGTTTTTATGCATTGCTTTGCCATTGCCTGTTTGATGAGCATTCTGTGGCTGGTTGCCGGGTACTCCATCGCCTTTGGGCCCGGTGAAAGCGGGCTTTGGGGTGGTTTGGGCAAGGCTTTCCTCAACGGTGTCGATGTGGACAGCCTTGCTGGCACTCTACCTGAAATCCTTTTCTTTGCCTTTCAGATGACCTTTGCCATCATTACCCCGGCCCTGATCGTGGGCGCATATGTCGAACGGGTTGGCTTTGGCTTTGTACTGACCTTCTCGGCGCTGTGGATGCTGCTGTGCTATGCGCCGGTGGCTCACTGGATCTGGGGCGGTGGAATGCTGGCCGATGGTGGTATTTTGGGCGACATTGGCGTGCGTGATTTCGCAGGTGGTATCGTGGTGCACGAAACCGCTGGTCTGGCAGCCCTGATCATCGCCGTCATCCTTGGCCCGCGCCGCAACCGCACGACCCCGCCGCATAATCCCGGCTATGTCATGGTTGGCGCCGCGATGCTGTGGGTCGGCTGGTTCGGCTTTAATGGCGGCTCGCAACTGGCCGCGGACGGAGGTGCTGCGATGGCGATGACCGTTACCCACCTGTCCGCCGCAACTGCCTCGTTGACATGGGCGCTTTGGGAACGCATCCGATTTGGCAAAGCCTCGATGGTGGGTCTTGTTACCGGAACAATTGCAGGTCTGGCCTCGATCACGCCCGCTTCGGGTTTTGTAGGTCCGGTTCAGGCCCTCATCATCGGTGCTGTTGCGGGCATTCTGTGTCAGGAAGCCGTCAGTCTGGTGCGCAACAAGCTGAATATCGACGACACGCTGGACGTGTTCGCGGTACATGGCGTCGGAGGCATCTTCGGCACCATCATGATCGCCCTGTTTGGCCTTGGCACATGGACTGCCCAGTTGGGTGGGCTGGTTATCGTGGGTGCCTTCACGGCGGTTGTCACGTTTGTGTTGGTCAAACTGGTTGCACAGATCACACCACTTCGCGTAAACGCCGAGACCGAGACAAATGGCCTCGACCTCTCGGTACATGGTGAACGGGCCTACGACATGAGCAGCTAAGCCCACCTTGGCTGCCTGTCGCCCGCAAGGGCAAAAGCGGACCTGTCATGGGTCCGCTTTTCTTGTTTTCGCGTCTTGTCCACTTACGACACACCCAATCCACCCTGAACCTTCAGGGCAAAAAATCAGCCTGACGCAGAATGCGCGTTGGTTCCTTTTGGTATAACGATCCGGCATTCCAAACCGCCTAGAAAACCGGATGCCCCCAGTTCAATCCGGCAGTCATAAGCCTTCAGCAGATCAACCGCTATAGCCAGCCCAAGGCCGCTGCCCGAGACAGAAGTATCCAGCCTTCCCCCAGAACGTAGCGCCTCGCGGTGAGCGTCCTGAGGAATTCCCGGGCCATCATCGTCAATCACAACTTCGATCCCGTTCTGGGTCCTCTTAGCCGTCAAACGGACCTTGTGTTTGCACCATTTGACTGCGTTATCCAGCAGGTTGCCCAAAACTTCTTCGATATCCTGCGCGTCCATACGCACCCAAAGACCCGGGTCGCGCTCAATTTTCAATGACTTTCCATCGCGCTCGGCCATGGTCGTGAACAGCCGCGCCAGTCGATCAATCGAATGAGACAGATCATTACGAGAATGGGTCAAATCTGCAGTGTTCAGCGCCCGCATTCTGGCCAAAGACCGGCCCAGTTGCGCGTCAATGCGGTCGAGAGCTTCCACAGCGATATCCGTAGAACCTCCCGCTTCGGACAACAGCACCAGTTCATTGCGCATGATCGCAGTAGGTGTTTTCAGGGCATGAGCCAAATCTGCCGCCTGACGACGTGATCCTGATACGATTTCCCGATTTCGGCGCAAGAGCTGGTTCAAATCCTCGACCAGAGGAGACACCTCTTCTGGATAATCGCCTGGTCTAAGGTCTTCGTCCCGATCCCAACGGTGCGCCACATCCGACCGCAGCTTTTTGAGTGGCGTCAGGATGATTGACGTCAGAAGTAGCGATCCAACGACACCGATCAGACCGACCAGCGCAAAAACCGGAAGCAGGTTTTGTTGTGCAGCGCGACGTTCCGCGACAAGCTGGGCCTGACTTTCGGCAACGCTTACCCCCCAGACCGTACCATCCTCATAAGTAATTTTCTGAAAGGCTCCTCGTAAAGCTTCGCTTTCCGGACCGGGCGTGTTCCAAAGCGTCGTTACATCAGGGTTACCGGGGGGTTCGGCAATGACTTCGTCGAACAGGGAAGCCGACGTAAAGATCTCGCCTTCGCTGTTGCTGACTTGCCAGTATCTGCCGGAATACGGTGTGCCATAGGCTGGATCGAACATCAGATCCCGCAGCGCATCCGGATCATGGGTCGTAACGCTCAACCCAACGACCAGTTGCGTGTGACGATCAAGTAGTGCGGTATCAAACCTGTCTGAAACGCGAGCATTAATGAACGAGAACACGGCCAGCGTACCGACACCCACTGAAAGGGCACCCGACGCGATCCCCCCCAGTAGAGCCCGTTGACGCAGGGATAACATCAGGCAGAGTCGATCATATATCCGCGGCCCCTAATCGTTGTGATCAGATCAGGGCCAAGTTTTTTGCGCAGACGGGTTATGAAGACGGCGATGGTGTTCGAGTCCCTGTCTCCATCGTATTCGTAGATATGCTCTGACAGTTCGGTCCTTGAGATCATACGCCCAATATTATGGGCCAGATACGTGAGAACAGCCAGCTCCTGGGCGGTCAGGTCGATGGGCACGCCATCCGCCGTCACACGCCCGTTGCGGGTATCCAGCACAACATTTCCCATTTCAACGACGGGATTCAACTGGCCGCTCTGCCGCCGCAGGATGGCACGGACCCGCGCTGCCAGTTCGGGCATATGGAACGGCTTGGTCATGTAGTCGTCCGCGCCTGCGTCCAACCCGTCGACCCTTTCGCTCCAGCCATCGCGGGCCGTGAGGATCAGCACAGGTGTCTTGATACCCGCACAGCGCCATTCCCGTAGAACTGAAATGCCATCACGTTCCGGCAATCCAATATCGAGGATGATCATGTCATAAGGTTCTGTTGCGCCCAGATGCAAAGCTTCCAGGCCGCTGTTCACAATGTCTACGACCCGACCTTCAGCGTTCAACAGTTTCTTGATCTGCTCGCAAAGGTGCGGTTCGTCTTCTGCCAGTAAGACTCTCATACTTAGGAATTATAGGCGTGCGTATGGTAGTTTAACCATTACTTTTTACCACCACCGTTTCCGCCAGAATTGCCGCCGCCATTTCCACCAGAGTTGCCACCACCGTTGCCTCCGGAATTGCCACCACCGTTGCCTCCGGAATTGCCACCACCGTTACCTCCGGAATTGCCTCCACCATTGCCGCCAGAATTGCCGTGACCGCCACCGCTGTTCCCACGGTTGCCGCTTTGACCCCCGTTTGCGTTGGCAGAAGACTTGCCTTGAGATTTCGCATTGGCCGAGTTTCCGGGCGCAGATTTCGCCGCTTCTGAGATTTGTTTGCCGATCGTGGACCTGTTGGAAACGACGACGCCGGTTTTTGCGTTAACAATAACACTAACAATCTTCCCGTTCGGTTTTTTGACCAGCACGCGGTAGTAAACTTTGTCGGCCTGAAAAGCACGCGCATCAATGGGCGTTCCGCCAAAGACCTGCTCGACGCCTTTGATGACGTCCTGAAGACGGATAGCGTTGCCAGTGGTTGTCGCTTTGCGCAGCTCCGCCTGCTTCAGCTCACGAACGGCTGCATCGCCTTCTCCGGGCTGGAGAACGGCAACAAGAAACAAGATGGTCAAGAGCTTCTTCATCTTCGGCACTCTTTACTGCGCAACCACCTTAACAATCTACCGATTTCAACATGAACTGGCGATGAACGACCAGTTTGGCGTGGGTTCAATGATGATCGGTTTAGATAGCACCTGTCAGATATTGATTCCGGCTAGCGGTTTTTCGTGTGTGCTGACCGCGAAATACTCTGCCGGCCCAAATGAAACTCGCGTTCGACCTACGAGGATCGCTATGAAAACCAATTTGACCGGCGTGCTGAAGGCCTCCGCTCTCGCAATCGCAATGTTGGGCTCCACTGCTATCGTGGCGGCAGTTGCCCTTCCAGATGTGGCCTACGCCAAAGACGGCAATGGCAACGGTGGAGGCAATGGTGGCGGTAAAGGAAACGGCGGCGGTAAGGGAAACAGCGACAACGCCGGAAATGGCAAAGGCAACGGCGGTGGTAATGGGGCGACCAAAAGTGGTGGTTCAAAATCCGCCGGTAAGTCGGGGCGCACAACCTCTGGCGCAAAGGGTTCGAAGTCAAAATCCTCGAAGGGAAAATCGTTCTCTTTGAAAGAGCTGTTTACCGGTAAGAAGTCCAAGAATACTCAGACCAAGACCGCACCGGCCGCGCACGCGACAAAATCCAAGGCTCAGGTCGAGGAAACGGACCTGACCGATTCCCATAAGAAGGGGAATAAACTGGCTGCCGCACTGGGTGTCCACCCTTCAGAACTGGGTGCACTGAACGCAGCCAACGCAAGTGAGAAGGCCCTTCAGAACGCTGCACCGAATTCGCGCGTCGGTCGCATTGCAACCTATCGCGACACGGTTCTGGCTGGCGACAGCATCCGAGCTGAGCTTGCCGAAAAACAAGACCTTCTGGATGATATGACCCCGCCGGATCGCTCCAGCGCCGAAATCAATGACGACCTTGAGGAAGCGCTGGCCGATGTTCAGGAAAAGCAGGACATCGTCGATGATCTCGAACAGCAGCTGGCAGACGCGGGAGGCACCGATCCTGATATCGAGGACGCTCTTCAGGACGCAAACGATGATCTGCAGGCTTCCAAAGATACCGCTGACAGCCTGAATGCCGAAAAACAGGCAGCCTTGGAATATGAGGAAGCCGTGCAAGACGTCGAAGACCTGACTGACGCCGTTGAGCAGCAGTCACTCGATGAGCGCGCGGCATTGGAAGACGCTGCGAACAAACCCGTCACCGACGAGGTCGAGGCTGCTGTAAAGGCAATGCTCGGACTGGATAGCTAACAGCTTTTGCCTTCATTCTTATGAAGTGGGCAAAAGACCGGGCCAGCTAAGTGATTACCAGCCGTTTGGCTGGCCCGACTTTCTCGTAAAGATCCTGACTGCCAGGTTGTATTGCGCGCATGCCCTACGCAAGTTGGCAAAGGTTACTGAGAAAAAATTTAGCCCGCTCCAATTCGGAGCGGGCTTTATCGTTCCCTGATCATGTTGATCTGGAAATCTATCGGACGTTCTGATTTTCAGAAGTCCCGGTTCGCCTCTTCAAGTCGCTTGTTATTTACGATTTCTGTCAGTGCATTTTCGATAGGAGGGAAGCGACTGCTGCTCGAATTTGTATTGCTTGAAACTTCGCCATTCATGACGGGATTATGGGGTTGCATTGTCGCACATGCATACGGCGCAACCTCAATAGCAGTCTTGATCATGCTGTTCCCCTTCCATTCAACCGGACGTGGTTTGCCCGGCCTGTGCGATCAGTATGCCCCGAACCAGTTGAACACTCAGAGAATACATTGTTCACATTATGTTAATGTTGTCGCGAAATCATGAACAAAGACTAAGCCGTTAACAAAAAAGGATAATTCCTTCTATTGCATCTGCGATCAAGTGGGACGAACAGAAAAATCAGGCGAACTCCCCCTACTCCGTAGGGTTGTTTCCCCGCACGAAAGTGGCAGATCGTCAAAGCGAACGAGTCAGATTCCCTACACCGCAATAGAGGGCAAAATTGCGGCCAACAAAAAGAAATTTACAAAACAACCGACGAAATTGCGACACAGTTCAGCAGTTGTTCGACCGGCGTGGCACGACAAAAGGTAAGACCATGACGGCGGATAGATCCAAAAAAAAAAAGATCAAGGAAAGGTCTTCAGACCGTCCTGGTAGCAATCCATTCGGTTCGCTAACCCGCAATCTGAGCAAAACCCCTGTCAGCATCAACGCTTCGGTTCAATAGATGCAAAAGCTCGATCTGGCTCGTTGCCCCTGTCTTGGAAAATATGGAACTTAAGTGCGAACGAACCGTCGTCGGGCCAATGGACAAAGTCTCCGAGATTGTCTTAACTGTCATTCCCTCTTTCATCATCGCACATACCCGAAACTCGCATCTGCTGAGTTCGGCTGGGTTATTTGGATCAAGGATTGGAACGAAGCGATTGTTGCTGTCGTATCTGGACCGGTGACCCCGAAGAACTTCGGAATTGGCAGCAACCGTTCCGGGTAAGCGTTTACTCCAGCCAGACGAAAGTGTTGGAGCCAGCGCACTTATCAGATCAAGTTCGAAGGTCTGCGGGCGAATACTGTAATGAAGCTCAATGTAATCGACCTGCGCCCCGGCTACGTCCAGCGGAACCAGGATAACCTCCACCAGCCCTTCAGGCTTTTGAGGCCGATAATGGGACATTGGTGATGCGTCGGAAAACACCAGGTCTGATAGTTTCCAGACTGAACCCGCTCTTGCAGTTGATATACAATGCCCAATAACCAGCTCGGCCTGCGTTTGCGGCTGTGAAGGCCAGATTTTTCCCAGCTGGACACAACAGCGCGCAATATGCTTTGCCTTCCAACCCTTTTTCTGCGTTCTGACAATTAGAACCGCATCAGCATTTACCAGGCGCATTAAACAATTTACGGATCGAGACAAGGAGCCATTACCGCACAGGGCCTGAGTCCACTCCACTACAAAGTCCAGACTCTCCCTCGCCTGAGCGCTCTTTAAAAAACTCACACTCATAACAATTAACCATTCAACCAAACAGACCGACCAAACAAACAGGTTCGGATTACAACAACAAATTTGTGCCCCTTACGCAGCCACAGCAACCGGAATTATCTGGCTTGTCTGCGCGGAAAGTTTTCAAACAAATACTACTACATAACTTTATCTATTTGTTTTTAATTTGTTTTTATGAGCCATTTCACCAACAATCGGCACGGAACCAATCCGCGATTGCCTGACCGTTCAGTAAAAATCAACAACCATCCTGCTCACAATCGCGACCCGACTCAATTCATTGTTTCCGAAAAGGGCGATTCGCCATACGTTAATACGTTGTTAATGCAGGGTTAAAAGTATTCGTCCAAAAGGGTGGTTTTTTTCAATTTATTCAACCAGAAGGTGTATTTCAATTACCTTTGAAGGAGGTCACGCATCTCCTGCGATTCTATTCTGATTCCCGAGCTAATGCATTTTCGCCTGGCTTGCGCTCAGAAATACAGAGCGCTGAAAACGTCTAACCTATTTGGGGGAAATAATGACTAAATTCATGAAGAAGTTTGTTAAGAATGAAAGCGGTGCAGCAATTGTCGAATATGGCCTGGCTCTTTTGGTCGTGGCGTCGATTGCAGTTGGCGCGTTCACGTACCTGGGCACCACCACCAACACAAACGTGACTGGTGCATGCGCTGCTCTGGGTAGCGCGACCTGCTGACCCAGACACACTTACCAAAATACTGAACTCTGCGCCGCCGTGCCACTGTTGCGGCGCAGAGTTCACCGCCAGGAATTTCGCGAAAGCAAGACGACCGAAGTTCCATATTTCAGAACGTAATTGTTGGAGAGAGTGATGCGTATCAGGCCAATCATTTCTACACTGTTTGGAATTGCGATAGCGTCCGGTTCCGTTTACCTGGCGAAAGATCACATTCAGTTTAAGACAAGCACTGCCGGTGTCTCGCCAGATGCCGATCTGGTTGAGATCTATGTGGCCCGATCAGAAATTGCTTTTGGTCAAACGATCGAAGCGCACGACGTCACAATTCATCCCTGGCCGCGCGAGGCGCTCCCGGCCGGAGTTTTCACGGATATTGATGTACTTGTTCCAAACAATCGCCGTCAGCTGCGGCGCGCCAAGGGCCGGTTCTATCCCGGCGAAGTAATGCTTCTTTCCAAGGTTTCGAACTTTGGTGAAAAAGTCACCCTAGTTCAAAAGTTGGGGGAAAACACACGCGCCATGGCAATCGAGGTCGATGCTGTAACGGCCGTGGGCGGTTTTGTTACCCCGGGCGATCACGTTGATATCGTCTTGACCCAAGGTGCCAAGCATGACCTGCGCGCGGTCACCATCTTGCAGAATATTCGCGTCATTGGCGTAGACCAGCAGTCGGAAGAATTAAGCGATCAGCCTGAGGTCGCCCGCACGATCACAGTGGAAGTGACCCCGCAGCAAGGTCAACGTCTGGCCCTGGCTCAAAAGGCCGGAACCCTGAGCCTTACACTGCGCACCCTGGACAGCGTCGAGGATGAGCCCATGGAGATGGTTCGCCTGCGCGATCTGCTGCAGGAGGAAGGACCTGCAGAAAAGGTTGATATTCAACCCACTGTAAAGCTGCGCCGGGGAACCGAGACCGAGGTTGTGACCATCCAGCGGCAACAGGAAGAAGCGGAACAGGAAACAGAAGCCGCGCCCGCCGCCAAATTGCAACCTGATACCCCAAAAGATGCGCACCTTGCGCCGGCGTCCGCGATGCCGCGCGTCAAACCCCGCATTCGCCCAATCACAGTCAGTCAGACACCTGGTCAATAAGTTCAGCCATGCGAGCACATGCAATCATATCCGCATTCGCCCAAGAGGAGAACGGCACCGTCGCGATCCTGTGGGGCACAGCTTTGGTCGCATTCCTCGGGTTCTTTGCGATCACGCTGGACGTTGGCCGGTTGAATTCGACACATGCAGAGCTGCAGTCATTTGCCGACAACGTGGCTTTGGCCGCAGCGGGAGAGTTGGACGGCCAACCAGACGCGATTACACGCGCCACAAATGCAGCAGCAAATCTTGTCAGCGACAGCCAGACCTTCGCGAACGGGGCAACCACGCTTTCAGGATCGTCGGATTATACCCTCCTGTTTCACTCGGCGCTTCCGGCATCGGATCTGACCCCGCTTGGCGCAGATATTACAACTGACCCACGGAAGGCCAGGTTCGCGCAAGTCGTGTTGACACCCAAATCCCTGACGATGAGCCTGGCTTCGGCGCTGGACAAAATGCTTGGTGGGGCTGGGTTTTCTGCTGCCAGCGTTTCAGCCGAGGCAGTGGCCGGATACTCGAAAGCGGCGTGCGATATCTCACCCCTGATGTTCTGCCTGCCCCCGAATTGGGAATCCACTTTGACTGTGGGCGACCAGATCCTGTTGCGCAGCGGCGGCAACGGAACGGCCTGGGGACCGGGTAACTTCGGCTTTATTGATCTGGCGAATTTCCAAGACAGCTCGGGTGTGTGTGCCGACGAAGGGGGCAATAAACTGGCCTGTCTGATCGCGGCGCAAAGCCAGATCACCCAATGTGTTCTGACCAATGGTCTGAACACCGAACCCGGCCAGAAAAACGGCATTACCAATGCTGCATTCAACGTCCGCTTTGACATCTACCGCTCGGTTCTCAACGGTGAGAAAAACAACATCGATTTCGCGCCCGCACCAAATGTGATCAAGGGGATTGAAAGCAACGGTGGCGGCGCTTGCATTCAGGGAAATGAACAGACGACCCCTGATACAACTGGTCTGGGGCGCGACCTGTGCATGACTGCGGGCACATGCGGCGGAAACAACCGTTTCGGCGACGGCAACTGGGATCGAACCGGATACCTTAATCGAAACCACGATCTGGCAGATGGGATTGCCGACGGCATAGGCAGCGACTCGCATCTGCCCGCGCTGTCCGGGTCGGATACCGTTTTCGCCGGGACGCGGTACGGAATGTATTTGAGGGAAATAGCCTACGGAAATACAAACCCTCACGCGCCGCCGAACGCAAACTCCATTCTGGACCCTTCGCTTGCTGAAACCGGACGCCCGATGTGTTCCAGCCAGATGTCCGAAGACCCGGCGCGGCGCGTTGTTACGGCTGCTGGTGTTGATTGCGCGCAAAACCCGGTTTCCGGTTCGACTACCGGAGTTCCAGTCACAAAATTTGTTGCCGTGTTCCTGACTGAACCGGTGGGTGATGACGGCGGCTCGCCCCCCAGTTTCGACATCCACGGAGAGGTCGTCGGTTTCCCCGATGTGACCGGTGTTGGCAGCGGCGGCAACGGGTTCGGCGGCATCTTTCGCGACGTCGTACAGTTGTATCGATAGGGGCAGAGTGTTCATGTGTATTCGCCTCAAATCCCCTTTCAAACGCTTCGCCAAAAACGAAGATGGTGCGATCCTTGTCGAGTTTGGCCTTGTCATGCCGATTATGCTGCTGCTGTTGGCGGTAACCCTGGAATCCGCACGCCTTATGTGGTCGTACCAGTCGGTCATTGCCGGGGTCCGGGATGCCAGCCGATACATGTCGCGCGTCACGCCCTCGGATATCTGTTCGTCTGGCGGAACAGTCGCGGGGCTCAGCACAACTCTGAAAGGGATTGTCGAGCGTGACATTCACGGCAACAGCCTGTTTCCGCCCAGCATAACCGTCAACTCGGTAACGCCCAGCCTGACCTGCGTGTCCGGTACGTATCGTATGAACCCGGCGCCTGTCGGTCAGGTAAGCGCCAATATCACCGTTCAGTTTCCGCTAGGGGGCATTCTGAAGCTTTTCGGCAGCGGCGCGTCATCGATAACCACCGACGTCGCTGACACATCGCGGATATTTGGCCAATGACATGGTTGCGGAATAATCGCGCCACCTGGCGCCAGGTCGCGGACACGTTGCTGCGCGACCAAAATGGTGGGGTTCTTGTTGAATTTGCCGTGGTGGTGTCCCTGTTTTCCTTCCTGTTCCTGGCATTGCTGGACTTTGGTCGGCTGTCATACAGCGGAGTGAACGCGCAAAAAGCCGCACAGCTGGCGGCGCGCATCGCTGTGGTGCGCCCTGCGGCGTGTCCGGGTGTGCCACAAACCCACACGCGGGGAACATCCGCGTTGTCCCCTCGCTTTGGCACCCCATGCAGTGCGTCGGCTGGCGTATGTGCCGACCCGGTAACGCCACCTTGTGCGGGTGACGCCGCCAACACCACAGCATCTGAAATCTGGGGGCGCATCAACCCGTTGCTGCCCCCCGGCACGACGATTGACGCCCTGCAGTTTTCCTATGATTTCAATTCCAATCTGGGCTTCCTGGGTGGCCCTTACACACCCATGGTCACGGTTGAGCTGAACCTGAATGATTTTCAGTTCGTGTCGCCGCTGGCCGCACTTGCAAACGCCGCAGGCGCGACCAGCAGCACAATTCCTTCAACAGCCGGGTTTTCCAATTTCAGCGTTTCGCTGCCTGCCGAAGACCTAGCATCAGGAGAGTCAGGTTAATGGTTAAGAACGTTTCTAGTCTCAATTCACATTCCGTCATGCTTGTATCTGAAAGCGAAACCGTCGCTCAGGTGGTCGCCAATGCCTTTCCCGCCGGTCAAAACAACGAAATCTCCGAGAATGCGGGTTCTTTCAAAGCGTTGAACGGTATGGCGCGCAATCTGGCATTCAAGCATGACCTGGTTATTTTCGAAATCGACCCCTGCGACGCGGGCGAGGTTCTGGCCGTCAAAGACCTCCTGACCCATCGGCAAGATGACACCTTATTTGTCGCGCTGACGCAGAATGACGTTTCGATCTCGGTCGCCCGCGAGTTGCGGAAAATCGGCATCGACGAAGTTCTACCCCTTTCCATTGATGAGGATGGGCTGAAAGCTGCGGTAGCAGAAAAGATCTCCTCCCGATCACTTCCGCAGGGATTCATTCAAAATGGTCCCTCTGCCCTTGGCACCGTCATTCCGGTTGCAAAATCCCGCGGTGGGATCGGAGCGTCAACGGTCGCGGTAAACCTTGCCTGCTCGCTGGTGGGCGGGAAAGGATCCTTCCTGAGGAAAAAGGTGAAAAACCGCGTCGCGCTTCTGGATTTTGATCTGCAATTCGGAAACGCGAACGTGTTTCTCGATCTTGAAGATAACGGGGGATGCCTCCAACTCATCGAAAATCAGGAAGAGCCGGATGATCATTTCCTGACGTCGATCCTTCAGAACCACGCGCTCGGTATTGATGTGTTGTGCGCGCCCGCGCCGTTGGTTCCGCTTCAGTCCATACGACCGGGCTTGATCGAAGGGATGCTCGACCTGCTTCAGCGCCGGTACGATTATGTTGTCATCGACCTGCCCTGTGCCGTTGTGGAATGGGTCGAACCCATTTTCAAACGCGCGAACCAACTGGCGCTGGTAACTGACACCACGGTTCCATGCGTTCGCCAGACCCGGCGCCTGATCGATTTCTATCGCGAGGCGAACATGGCCCTGCCGGTCGAGGTTGTCGTGAACCGCGAGCGGAAGACGTTGATCAAACCTGCACATGTTCGCGAGGCTGAAAAGGTGCTGGAAACGAAACTGAAGCACTGGCTGCCGGACAATCCCAAGATTGCGCGAAACGCGGTCGATCTGGGACGACCGATTGTGGACATGAAGCCGCATTCGGACCTTGGCAAGGCCCTGACGAAACTGGCTGCGTCCATGTCCGAAGGCACCCGGCCAGCCGCACAAAAAACTGTATAATGGGAGATCGCCGTGTTTAACGAGTACAAATCACGCCGGGCCGCGTCCAAGTCGAATGTGTTGGTTCTGGAACGGCCAATCGAGGTACCAAAATCCAAGGCAACACCAGAACCGGTGGACGTTGACCTGCAAGCGCATCTGGAGCTTAAAAGTCGCCTGCACAGCGAGCTTCTCGACCGTCTGAACCTGTCTGTGATCGACAAGGTCGAACGATCCGAACTGAAACGTCAGATCGCTGCGCTGGTTACCGGGCTGATCGAGGCCGAACGCCTTCATTTACGGTCCGAGGCATTTACAGCCCTTGTTGATGAACTCATTCACGAAGTGATGGGTCTGGGCCCTCTGGAACCTCTTCTGGAAGACCCGACCATCAACGACATTCTCGTCAACTCTTATGATCAGGTCTACGTGGAACGCTTTGGCCTGCTCGAGCAATCGTCCGTGCGCTTTCGCGACGAACGCCATCTGCTTCGGATCATTGACAAAATCGTCAGCCGGGTCGGCCGTCGTATCGATGAATCCCAGCCATGGGTCGATGCGCGTCTGGAGGACGGAAGCCGGGTCAACGCGATTATTCGCCCGTGTTCAGTTGATGGACCGGCGTTGTCGATCCGCAAATTCTCGCGCAATCCCCTGACCATCGACAAGCTGGTCCAACGGGACAGCATGAACGAACAGGCAGCCAAGCTACTAGCTGCGCTGGTCGAAGCCAGGCTGAACATTCTGATTTCGGGCGGTACCGGTTCCGGCAAGACAACAATGCTGAACGCCGTTTCATCCTTTATCGACGGCAAGCAGCGTATCGTGACAATCGAAGATGCGGCCGAACTTCAGTTACAGCAAAGCCATGTCGTTCGCTTGGAAACTCGTCCCCCCAACTCGGAAGGTCAAGGGGTGATTACGCAGCGGGATCTGGTGCGCAACGCACTCAGGATGCGGCCTGACCGCATTATTGTCGGCGAAGTCCGTGGTGCCGAATGCTTTGACATGCTTCAGGCCATGAATACAGGACATGACGGCTCTATGACGACCGTACATGCGAACTCGGCCCGCGATGCACTCAGCCGGGTCGAACAGATGGTGACGATGCTTGGGGCGGATTTGCCAGTCAGAACCATCCGGTCTCAAATCGCCTCGGCCATTCAGATCGTCCTGCAACTCAGCCGTCTGAGCGACGGGACACGCAGGGTCGTCAGTATTTCCGAAATCACGGGCATGGAAGACGACACGATCACGATGCAGGACATCTTTGTCTTCAAACGCCGTGGCAAGTCTGAGAATGGCGACGTTCTGGGAGAATTCCTGCCAACCGGAATACGGCCAAAATGCTTCGACCAGCTGGTAGCGGCTGGTGTTGATGTGGACACCAACATGTTTATTCACGGGGCAACGGCATCATGATTGACTTTCAGCCCAATACACTGAACATCCTGATCTATATTTCGATTTTTCTGGGAATTCTGCTCGCCTACGAAGGCGTTCACCAGCTTCTGGCGCGCAAGGAAACGCATGGCGAGGCCAGAAACCGCCGTATGAAACTGATCCAGAACGGGGCTTCGACGGATCAGGTGTTGCAGCTGCTCCGCGATCCGGCGATGCTGGCTGCTGGTGAAAAAGCCGGGCTGATTACGCGGTTTCGCCGTCTGCTTGTGCAAGCTGGTGTGGCGGTCAACCCGATTTGGGTGGTTCTCGCCGTCTCCCTTCTGGTTTTGATGATCTTTTTCGGGGCCTCCCGGTTCCTTGCCCTGGAACTGGCGGTCATTCTGAGCGCAGTTTTCGGCCTCATCAGCCCGATCATCCTGCTGGTCGCCGTGAAAGACGCCCGCGCGAAGAAACTGACGAAACAACTGCCTGACGCGTTAGACCTGATGGCCCGGGGGCTGAAAGTGGGCCACCCCGTCGCGGTGACGGTTGGAAACGTTGCCGCTGATCTACCGGATCCGATCGGGTCAGAGTTTGGCATCATCAAAGACCAGATCAACTATGGTGATGACGTCGCGACCGCCTTTCACGACTTTGCGCAACGGGTCGGAACGGAGGATGCAAAATACCTTGCCGTAAGTATCGGCATTCAGCATGGAACCGGCGGCAACCTGTCTCGCGTTCTAAGCATTCTGTCCCAGACCATCCGGGACCGGCACACGATGCAAAAGAAGATCAAGGCAATCTCTGCCGAAGGTCGCCTGAGCAGCCTTATCCTCACGATTTTGCCGGTCATCATTTATCTTTCGATCGAGGTCTCCTCGCCAACATTTTACGGCGACGTACGCAGCGATCCGCTGTTTCCGTATTTCGCCCAGGTGATCATTGGCCTGACAGTTGCCCAGGGTTTCATCCTGAAGCGACTGGTTAAATTCAGATTCTAAAGGGAATTGGGATATGGATATTCTTCAGGACATACTAAACGATCCGCGCGTCACACCGCAGTTGATCCTGTTGGTCGGAATCGCCCTTAGTGTTTTTTTTGTCGTCATGGGCCTTTCCGGATTTACGGCCAGTGAAAACACGGCAGCACGCCGCATGCGCGTTGGGACGGTATCACAAGGGCATGGGCAGGATTTTGACCTTATCCAGGGTGACAACAGCGACCCGCACGGGTTGCTGAAGGCCTTTGTCCCGTCGTCAAAACGCGAACGCTCCAAGATCGGCAAGCTTTTGAAACAAGCCGGAATTCGGCAAAAGCACGCCATTCGCACATATTATACCTTTCGGGTCGTCCTGGGGTTTGTGTTGCCTGCCGCGTTCGTAGCAACCATGGCTTTGCCAATCGAAACGCAAGTTCAGTTAGGGATCGCCGACCTTTTGCAGGGTGTTACGTGGGTTAACACAATGCAGGTCGTGACGGCACTGATGGTCTTGGGCTTTTATGGCCCGGCACTGTGGTTGCGACGTCGAATAAAGAAACGCCGCCGGGCCATCGAACACAGCCTGCCAAACGCGCTCGACCTGTTGCAAGTCGCCATCGAGGCCGGGCTGGGCTTTGACGCGGCGATGATCCGGGTCTCGCATGAAATGGCCAAAGCAGCTCCGGAAATCTCGCAGGAGTTTTCGGTTCTTCAACTGGAGTTGCAGGCAGGCAAAGAACGTCAGGCCGCCTTTCTGGATATGGCGAACCGGGTCGGTATCGACGAGATGAATTCGTTCGCGAACGCCTTTTTGCAATCCAACCAGTACGGAACCAGCATATCCGCGTCATTACGCCGGTTCGCCACTGACATGCGGCTTGACCGAGAGCTTCGCGCCCAGGAGAAGGCAAACCGTCTGCCTGTGCAGATGTCTGCCGTGATGGCCATATGCATGATGCCTGTCCTATTGCTGATTTGTCTGGCGCCAATGCTGATCCGGTGGGTCAACATGTTCGGGCAAGGGTAACGCAGCAACAATGGTGTTCGCATAGCTGAATGCCCGGGAAACAGCGGACCTTAGGGGGGTCCGCTTTTCTTTTGTTCCAACAGCTCTCGACTCCGGGCCAAGGGTCGGGCTATCAGCCCGAAACATCATTTCATCGCCGAGGTCCTGCCATGATCCCCAGTTCTTTTCCCGATAGCACTGAAATCGCTCGCCTGACGGCCCGGATGCTGCTGGAGATCAAGGCTGTCCACTTCAACGCGCGCGAGCCGTTCACGCTGGCAAGTGGCCTTCCCAGCCCGACCTATATCGATTGCCGCAAGCTGATCTCCTACCCGCGCATTCGTTCCACGCTGATGGATTTTCTGACCGTCACGGTAATGCGGGACGCGGGTTTTGAAGCCTTTGACAACATAGCGGGCGGCGAAACTGCGGGCATCCCCTTTGCCGCGATGGTGGCCGAACGTATGGCGCTGCCGATGACCTATGTGCGCAAGAAGCCCAAAGGTTATGGGCGCAACGCGCGTATTGAAGGCGCAATGAGCGAAGGCGAACGCGTGTTGCTGGTCGAGGACCTGACCACCGATGGTGGTTCGAAACTGTCCTTCGTCGATGCAATCCGCGAGACCGGTGCCACCTGTGGGCATACGGCTGTGATCTTTTACTACGGTATCTTCCCCGAAACCGAGAAGACGCTGGGCGACCATGGTGTGAAGCTGCATCACCTTTGCACGTGGTGGGATGTTCTGGCCGAGGCTAAGGCGCAAAAAGCCTTTGATCAGGAAACACTTGACGGGGTCGAGGCGTTTTTGAACGACCCGCGTGGCTGGCAGGACGCGAACAAAGACTGACGTTGCGCAAACCGTTTCTCATTCAGAAACATTACGAGTAAGCCCAACGCTCCATCCACAACATGTTGACGGGGCCCTGCCCCATCCTGCAATATGATGGGGTGGGAAGATATGCACAGGCTATCCCCAGAAAACATACAATTTGCGCCGACTCAGGGCGCTGCGTTATGGCCTCTGTCCAAGGGGCAAGAGAACAGCAATGAACGAGATCAGCAGTATCGAGCAGGCAGCGGCAAAGATTCAGAACGCCGAAACCATGCCGCATTCCATTGAGGCTGAACAGCAGCTTCTGGGTGCCATTCTGACGAACAACGACCTTTACGACCGGGTCGCTTCGATCATTGGGTCCGAGCATTTCTATGACCCGGTTCATGCCCGCATTTATGAGGTCGCCGCTGCACGCATTGCAAAGAACACGCTGGCCTCGCCTGTGACGTTGAAATCCTTCATGGCCGAGGATGAGGGCCTGAAGGAACTGGGCGGACCCGCCTATCTTGTCAAACTGGCCGGCGCGTCGATCAGTGCCTTTGCGGTACATGATTACGCCCAGATGATCTATGACCTCGCCATCCGGCGCGAGTTGATCCGCTTGGGCCGCGACATCTCCGACAAGGCCGCGCGGGTTGATGTAGCCAGCGAACCGAAAGAACAAATCGTCGAGGCCGAGCAACAGCTTTATCAGCTTTCCGAGCAGGGCCAGACCGAACAGGGGTTCCAGTCCTTCCTCAAGGCGGTCACAGAAGCCGTCAATGTTACCAACGAAGCCTACCAGCGCGGTGGCGGCATGGCTGGAATCTCGACCGGTCTGGTCGATCTCGACAAACAACTGGGTGGTCTTCACCCCTCGGACCTGATCATTCTCGCGGGTCGTCCGTCGATGGGGAAAACCTCGCTGGCGACCAACGTGGCCTTCAACGTGGCTAAAGCGTACAAACGCGGTCTGAAACCGGATGGTTCCGAAGGCGCGATTGACGGCGGGGTCGTCGGCTTTTTCTCACTTGAGATGAGCGCCGAACAGCTGGCCGGGCGCGTTCTGGCTGAGGCGTCCGAAATCTCCAGCCACAAAATCCGTCAGGGCGACATGACCGAGGCCGAATTCCGCCGTTTCGTGGATGCGGCCAAAGAACTTGAAGCCTGCCCGCTTTTTATCGACGACACGCCCGCCCTTCCGATTTCTCAGCTTGCCGCCCGCGCGCGCCGGTTGAAACGCACGCATGGGCTGGACCTGCTGGTGATCGACTATCTGCAACTGTGCCGCGGCATGTCCGACAATCGGGTTAACGAGATTGCCGAGATTTCGATGGGCATGAAAGCAATCGCCAAAGAACTGAACATTCCGGTGATTGCCCTGTCGCAGCTTTCCCGCCAAGTCGAAAACCGCGACGACAAACGTCCACAGCTGTCTGACCTGCGTGAATCAGGCTCGATCGAACAGGACGCCGATGTAGTGATGTTCGTGTTCCGCGAAGAATACTACAAGGAACGTGAAAAACCCGGCGATCACGAGCTTGAGAAGATGGAAGAATGGAAGCAGGCCATGGAACGGCTTCATGGCAAGGCCGAGATAATCGTTGGCAAACAGCGTCACGGCCCAATCGGCACGGTCGAGTTGTCATTCGAGGCGCAATTCACCCGGTTCGGCAATCTTGTCAAACCCTGGCAGCAGGGTGGTGAAATCGAAGGTTATTGATCGCGAAAGGACAGCCTTGCTTGGGTTTTCCTGACCTTCATTTGATTGCTGGCAAAGCAAAAAGGTTCTCTGAACCTTTCGCGCCATTCAGGATCTGGTGCGCGAGCCGAGAATGGGTCCGCCCGCCTGTTTTCTGACAGATTGTACTCCGCACTCACCAAAGCGTCGGATTGTTCAACCCAGACACGCAGTGCGACGGGCCGCTAAGTGGCGCAAGCGCCTGACCATCCAGCGATTGTCCCAACCAGCCATGCGGATGGCTCAGCTTCAGCGGCGGTTGTGCAGTGGCCTCAGAAATCTGTTCAAAACCTGTTTTTCGATAGTAAGCGGGATCACCGTAGGTGAGCGCCACGTTCACGCCTGTTGTCCGCAGGCAATCCAGACCATACGCGATCAAAACCTGTCCAATCCCGGCTTTTTGCTTGTCTGTTCTGACAGCCATTGGCGACAGGATAAAAACCCGGCGCGCATCCTGTGGAAACAGCATTCGGGAAAAGATGGCACAGCCGAGCAACACCTGATCGCGTCGCGCGGTGCACACCATCAGATCCTGTGGTGGGGTGGTATCGATCAACTCTTGCACGAAAGCTTCGATAACAGCCCCCTCGTCCGGGCTTTCCGACGCCGAAAAAACTTCTGCGAAAAACCGGGCTGTTTCGGACTGGTCTGGCGTTTGATCGGTATAAAAATCCATGATTTCCTCGGCATATGCCGCAGCACCGTTTATTGCCGCGATGGGACGATCTTGTTCACAAGATCACTTTAACACCTATGTGAAGACAATCCTGAAAACCGCTTAACACAGCAGTAAGTCGCCAAAATGCCTGCTTTTTTGGGTGTTTTCCGCCGTATCTGTCGTTTGATGGGTGCAATCTGTCGCGGAAAAAGCCCTTTCCCTCTTGACCTTGGACGGCGCAATGTCATGAACAGTCCCATGAGTACTGCACGTTTGACGATCAATCTTCAGGCACTCGCCAGAAACTGGCGGGCACTCGACGCGAAAACCGGGGTCGAAACCGGCGCCGTTGTCAAGGCGGATGCCTATGGGCTGGGCGCAGGACCTGTCAGCGACACGTTGGCAGAAGAAGGCGTTCGCAAGTTTTTCGTGGCTGCCGCAGAAGAAGGCACAACCGTTCGCGAGGCAGTTGGCCCCGGCTCGATGATTTTCGTTTTTTCTGGACATATGGAGGGCGATGCCGATCTGCTGCGCGGCAACGACCTGATACCGCTGATCAACTCGCCGGAACAGTTTCAACGCCACACAGAGGCCCTGCCCAACCACCCGTTTGGTATACAACTGGACAGTGGCATGAACCGGCTTGGTCTTGAACCTGCCGACTGGGCAGAGTTGCGCTCCAAAGCCGAAGCCTTGAACCCGGCGCTCATCATGTCTCATCTGGCCTGCTCGGACGAGCCGGACCATCCGATGAACCAGCAACAACTGAAAACCTTCCGCGAGATGACTGATGGGGTCGCCGCGCCGCGCTCTCTGGCAGCGACGGGCGGGATGCTTTTGGGGCCTGAGTTTCATTTCGATTTCTGTCGCCCAGGCATCGGCCTTTACGGTGGCATGCCCTTTGCCGGTGCAAAACCGGTCGTAACCGTTGACCTTCCCGTCATTCAGGTGCGTAGGTTGGCCGTGGGCGAGACCGTGGGTTACGGAAACACCTGGGTGGCGCGACGGCCATCCCGGATCGCCACTGTTGCTGCCGGCTATGCAGATGGCCTGCATCGCGCCATTGGCGGCGGCATCGACACATTTGCGGGCGACCAACCCTGCCCGGTTGTTGGACGTATCTCGATGGACCTGATCACCGTGGACGTCACAGACCTGCCGAAAGACCCGGAGCGTCTGCGCATTCTCAACGGTCATCAAACCGTTGATGATCTGGCCGAGGCCGCTGGTACGATCGGCTATGAAATCCTGACATCAATGGGCAATCGCTATTCGCGGGGCTACGTCGAATGAACCCAATCAGCGCGCTGGGGGGGCTGGGCCGCACCGTGCTGGGCCTGCTTGCGGCCTTTGGCCGGGTGGCCCTGTTCGCGCTTGATGCAGTGTCGCACATCTTGCGCCCGCCTTTCTATCCGCGTGAATTCGGGATGGCCCTGCTGAATATCGGCTGGTTGTCCCTGCCGGTGGTCGGTCTGACCGCCATTTTCACCGGCGGCGCGCTGGCCTTGCAAATCTATGCGGGCGGTGCGCGGTTCAACGCCGAAGCCGTCGTGCCCCAGATTGTCGCCATCGGCATGGTGCGAGAGCTTGGCCCGGTGCTGGTCGGCCTGATGATCGCCGCGCGCGTGACCTCGTCCATCGCGGCCGAGATCGCCACGATGAAAGTGACCGAACAGATTGACGCTCTGGTCACGCTCTCCACTCATCCGATGAAATACCTTACTTCTCCGCGTGTACTGGCCGCCCTGATCACCGTGCCTGCGCTGGTCGCCGTAGGTGACGTTATCGGGATTGCGGGCGGGTACACTGTCGCCACGCAGAACCTGGGCTTCAACCCGGCGGCGTATCTGAAAAACACCGTCGATTTCCTTGAGATGCGCGACATTGTATCGTCTCTGGTCAAAGGCGCGGCCTTTGGCGTGATCGCGGCTATCATGGGTTGCTATTACGGCATGAACTCGGGCCGCGGCGCACAGGGTGTCGGTCGCGCAACCAAAGGGTCGGTCGAGGCCGCAGCCGTGTTGATCCTCGCCGCAAACTTTGTTCTCACAGGGGTGTTTTTCTCACTATGATCCGGATGGAGAACGTAGAAAAAGCCTTTGGTGACAACCACGTATTGCGTGGAATGAATCTTGAGATTCCCAAAGGAACCTCGATGGTCATCATCGGCGGCTCGGGCACCGGAAAATCTGTTGCCCTGAAATGTATCCTGGGTCTGATCAAACCCGACAACGGCATGATCTATGTCGACGGCAAAGACGCGTCCAAAGGCGACCGCGACGCGTTTCTGGCGCGGTTTGGCATGCTGTTTCAGGGCGGTGCGCTGTTCGACTCGCTGACCGTCTGGCAGAACGTCGCCTTCCGCCTGCTGCGTGGATCCCTGAAACGCCCCACCGAAGAAGCGCGCGAGATCGCCATCGAAAAACTGCGTCGCGTGGGCCTGAAATCCGACGTGGCGGACCGCTTTCCGGCAGAACTGTCAGGTGGCATGCAAAAACGCGTGGGCCTTGCCCGCGCCATCGCCGCCGAGCCCGAGATCATCTTTTTTGATGAACCCACCACGGGTCTCGACCCGATTATGTCCGGCGTCATCAACGACCTGATCCGCGAAATCGTGACAGAGATGGGCGCCACCGCGATGACCATCACCCACGACATGAGTTCCGTCCGCGCAATTGCCGACAACGTGGCGATGCTGCACGGAGGCGTCATTCAGTGGACCGGCCCGGTCAGCCAGATGGATGCCTCGGGTGATCCCTATGTGGAGCAGTTTATCAGCGGGAGCGCTGAGGGGCCGATTGAGGCGGTGCGGTGACCGGCGTCGTCTCAATCGCTGAATTGTCTTTACCTGTCAAAGAACTTGGCATCTATTATTGTGCTGGAGTTGGATTTGCTTCTTCCGGTGTCCTTCCCGGTCTCATGTCATCATCCGGCACACGCGAGAGGTACTCGGACGCGGTCGCTTCGTTCAGACGACAGAAGTTTGGCTGGGGCGCCGAAGCTCGTCATGCCGAGGCGACAAAGGACGGTTCTCTACTAATAAGTGTTCTTACCTGGGCATTCCTGGCCGCCACGATTTTCTTGCTGTGGTATCTGATGAATAAGCTACAGAATCCCGTTGCGAATATAGTCGTCGGAATCTCGTTTTTTGTGTTGGCTATCAAAACCAGACATAACTTCCAAAAGCGCTGGACCGGCAGTATGCTTGAGTATGACTGCGGCAGCCTCGCGTTCACACTTCTTCTGTTTGTAATTGGCATGTAGATTTGCCCCTCCGCCTCGCCACCCTCTCGCTCCTGATCCTCTACCCCATCGCGTGGTTCGCCCCGCTGATGCGCGCAGGGTTTCTGCCGATCTTTGGTCTCAGCGAAATCAGCGTCATCACCGGCCTCCAGTCCCTGTGGAAATCTGACGTTTTCCTCGCGCTGATCGTCACCATCTTCGCCCTTTTCGCGCCCTACATCAAAACCATCGGCACCGCCCTGATCCAATGGAACCTGCTGGATGCCCGGGTGCAGCCTGCGCTCAACATCCTTGGCAAGCTGGCGATGGCGGATATCTTCCTGATCGCGCTATACATCACGCTGGCCAAAGGCATTTCTTACGCCACTGTTGAGACCGCATGGGGTCTTTACCTGTTCACCGCCTGCATCCTTGCCTCCATCGCTTTGGGCATTCTCACCGAACGCCAATGCAAAACCATCGCCCAGACATAGGGCGCTGACGACGAGGAAAGCCCTGCAAGGGCTTGAAGAACCGCCCGTCCTCGGGCACCAAGGCGTCATGGCAAAACCAACCTTCTCCTGCTCCGCCTGCGGCGCATCCCATTCCCGCTGGTCGGGTCGCTGCGACGGGTGCGGCGAGTGGAACTCGATCATACAGGACGTACCGCTGTCGGCAGGCCCAGCCAAGAAATCGCTGGGCTCGAAACGCGGGCGGTCGATGACGCTCACCGACCTGTCGACCGAGGAAACCCCGCCGCCCCGCACGCTCTGCGGAGTGGAAGAGCTGGACCGAGTGCTTGGTGGCGGGCTTGTTCCTGCATCTGCCCTGTTGGTGGGCGGCGACCCCGGCATCGGTAAATCCACCCTGTTGCTGCAAGCTGCTGCCCGATTTGCCCGTGCCGGCGTCAAGACGATCTATATCTCGGGCGAAGAAGCCAGTGCTCAGGTTCGCATGCGGGCGCGCCGCCTTGGGCTGGAGAACGCGCCGGTGCAACTTGCAGCCGAAACCAACCTACGCGACATTCTCACCACGCTTGAAGCCGAAAAACCCGGTCTGGCGATCATCGACTCGATCCAGACCATGTGGGCCGACAATGTCGACAGCGCGCCGGGGTCCGTGTCGCAAGTCCGGGCGGCTGCTCATGAATTGACCGCCTTTGCGAAACGGCACGGCGTGTCGATCATCATGGTCGGACACGTGACCAAGGATGGCCAGATTGCGGGCCCCCGTGTTGTCGAACACATGGTCGATACGGTTCTGTATTTCGAGGGCGAGCGCGGCCATCAGTTTCGTATTTTGCGGGCGGTCAAGAACCGCTTTGGTCCCGCCGACGAAATTGGCGTGTTCGAGATGACGGGCAAAGGGCTCGCGCAGGTCACCAACCCCTCGGCCTTGTTCCTGTCGGAACGCGGCACGCCCAGCCCAGGCTCTGCCGTCTTTGCCGGGATTGAGGGCACACGGCCCGTTCTGGTCGAATTGCAGGCCCTTGTCGCCCCGTCCCCCCATTCACAGCCGCGCCGGACAGTGGTGGGATGGGACAGCGGGCGGTTGGCGATGATCCTTGCCGTTCTTGAAGCGCGTTGCGGCATTCCTTTTGCGGGTCTCGACGTCTATCTGAACGTGGCCGGTGGGTTGAAAGTCAGTGAACCCGCCGCCGATCTGGCCGTGGCTGCTGCATTGCTGAGCGCACGCGAAGACACAGCCCTGCCCGCAGACACCGTCGTTTTCGGGGAAATCTCGCTGTCAGGGGCACTTAGACCGGCTCCGCAGACAGAAAACAGGTTGAAAGAAGCACAAAAACTTGGTTTCACAGCGGCAATAGCTCCGGCAGGTGGCAAAACCGGTACTGTGGCAGGTCTGACACTCACCCGACCCTCTGATTTGGTGGGGTTTGTTGGCGAAACCTTCGGAGCAGGTTAAAGTCGCGCCTTGAGGGGCAGAAAAAGAACAGGCGAGGGCCATGGAAGGTTTTACAATAATCGACGGGGTAGTTGCCCTGATCATCGTGCTGTCAGGCTTGCTGGCCTACTCGCGTGGTTTCATGCGCGAAGTTCTGGCCATCGCGGGTTGGGTTGCGGCGGCCGTTCTGGCGTTCATCTTCGCCCCGCAGGCTGTACCTCTGGTCAAGGAAATCCCGGTCGTCGGAGATTTCTTGCGTGACAGTTGTGAATTGTCTGTGATCACCGGGTTTGCAGCGGTCTTTGCGGTGGCGCTGATCGTGGTCAGTATCTTCACACCGCTGTTTTCATCGCTGGTTCAGCGTTCGGCCCTTGGCGGCCTGGATCAGGCTTTGGGGCTGTTCTTCGGCATCGCTCGTGGCATCCTTCTGGTTGCGATTGCATTCTTCGTTTACGACACCGTCATGACCGGCCAGTCTTACACAATTGTTGATGAAAGCCGGTCGGCCAAGGTGTTTGAACAGTTCAGCGGCCAGATTGAGGAACAAAACCCCGAGGCGGCTTTGGGCTGGGTTACGACTCAGTATGAACAGCTGGTCGCCAGTTGCACGGCAGGAAACGCTGAACCGGCAACAACTGCGCCTTCCAACGGCTGATAGGCAGTTCACCAATTCATGAAAGCCCGGCGCTGCCGGGCTTTTTTGTTGCAGATCAGACAAACCCCTCTCCACCGCACACGGTGCAGCGGATTGTTTTCAAGCCAAAGCATCCGTCACATCGACTGAAAACCGGTTTTCCAAAAATATCTCTGCTTTTGGCGACCTCGCCTGCTCCGTTACAGATCTGGCACGACGCGCGCCCCAATCCCCTGCACCGATGGCACCGCTGCCTGATCCGTTCCTGCTTCTTGTGAGGAGGTTTATGTTGCCACATTCAGGTCCCCCCTAGGTGCTGAGATTTAGCAGTTATGTATGCAATCAAATGCATGACAGCACATATGTTTGCGCATGTCACCATCTTCGTTTTTCTACATCGACATGCGCAAACTTGGCCTGCGGCATTTGGCTATTGTGATCCTTTGATGACAGCCACGCCAATAGGCATTATGTGGGGGCCAACCCGCCACGGAATCGGAGCCACCGATCTTGTACTTTCTGTATGAATGCGCGCTGATCGCAGTGATGGTCGCCCTAACGGCGTCTTGTTCCTGCGTAGCGAACATTTCCGCGCTGAAGATGCAGAAAGTCCGGTGCCGAACTGCGGTCAATCCTCGAATGAAATCGTCATAGAAGTTGGAGCCCCTTGAATGTGTGGGATTTTAGGAATCGCAAGCCGGACACATGATGTCTTTGCTGAGATCTATGACGGGTTGCTGATGTTGCAGCACCGGGGTCAGGATGCCTCCGGGATCGTGACCTACAACGGCGAATTCTTCCGGGAAAAGAAAGCCAATGGGTTGGTCAAGGACGTGTTCAACGCCCAGGATGCTGAAACCCTTCTGGGTCATATCGGCATGGGTCATGTTCGTTATCCCACGGCCGGATCACTCAGCGCGGCCGAAGCGCAACCTTTCTTCGTGAACGCACCCTACGGTATCTATCTTGTTCACAACGGCAACATCACCAACACAGCGGAACAGCGCGAGAAAGTGACCGGGAAATATAGTCGCCACCTGCGCACCACATCGGATTCGGAAATCCTGCTGAACGTGCTGGCCGACAAAGTGGCTGACGCCATCAAGGTGAACGGCAATTCGGATCCGATCCGAAACATCTTTGCCGGTGTGAAGATGACGATGGAGCGGGTTCAAGGTGCCTACTCGGTAATCTGTCTGGTGGCTGGTGTTGGCATGCTGGCGTTCCGCGACCCATATGGCATTCGGCCCCTGTCGGTCGCAAAGCGCAATGTCGACGGTCAGGGGGACGATTATGCCTTTGCTTCGGAAGACGTGGCCTTTGGCATCAACAGTTTTGAGAAGCTGCGCGATCTGCGCCCGGGCGAGGCCATCCTGATCGACCTGAAAGGCAACATGCACGAGTTTCAGGCGGTCGAAGGCAAGCTGACGCCCTGTATCTTCGAGTATGTGTATCTGGCACGTCCGGATTCACTGCTGGACGGAGTCTCGGTTTATAAAACCCAGATGCGCATGGGACAGACGCTGGCGAAACAAATTCAGGACTCGGGCCTGGAAATCGACCGGATCATTCCCGTACCCGACAGCGCCCGCCCCGTGGCACTGGAAGCGGCTAAAATCACCGGCATCCCCTATCGCGAGGGGTTGGTGAAGAACCGCTATGTCGGGCGTACCTTCATCATGCCGGGTCAGGCCGAGCGACAGAAATCCGTGCGCCGCAAGCTGAATGCCGTTCCGCTGGAATTCGAAGGTCACAGCGTTCTGTTGATCGACGATTCCATCGTGCGGGGCAACACCATCAAAAAGATCGTTCAGATGTGCCGCGACGCTGGGGCAAAGAAGGTTTATGTGGCCAGCGCCTCGCCGCCTGTCAAATACCCCAATGTGTATGGCATCGACATGCCGACCAAGGCCGAGCTGATCGCAAATGGCAAAGAGATCGAAGAGATCCGTGAAGAGCTGGGCGCCGATGCGCTGTTCTATCAGCATTTGGAGGACCTGATCTGGGCCGCCCAGGAAGGCAACCCGGACATCCAAGGATTTGATTGCTCCTGCTTTGACGGCAATTACATTACCGGCAGCGTCAGCGCGGATTACCTGGACAGTCTGGAAAACAGCAGCCGTGTCAGCCAGAAACGCGCGGATATGCAGGTTCAGGGCGGGTCCTGGAATGCGGCCAAACTCGCCTCAGGCTGAAAGACCCCACCCATTTATGGCACGCCTGGATTCTGTTCAAACAACGAATCAAACCGTTCGACATACAGATAGGACAGCCCTGTTAAGTATGGCTCGCATCTAAACTGTTCCGCCGATGAGTGGAAATCTGCCACAACCCGGCGGTGAATCTTGCACGATCACAAGGGCTAACAAAAGGGTCGCTACGTCGTGAAGCGTTGTGTCTGTGAGGGTCTTTTGCTTACCTGATCGTTTTGTTATCGGGCGGCAACCACTCACACAAATAAGGGGTTCGGAACTCACGCCGGGCCACGGACCATGTCAAACACCAATGTCAAAAGCGCGGCCACGCAGCAGGGCGCGTTAAACAAGAACTCCGTTTCTGTCCTGGGAGTGTTCGGGCCCAAAACCGATCTGCACGCCTTGGTACGCCTGTCATCGGGCCGCGTGAAAGAGGTTGAACCCGGAAGCCGTGTCGCCTCGGGCATGGTAGTTGCAATTGATGAACAGGGAATCATGCTGCGACAAAGCGGCCAGACCAAGCGGATCGCCATTCCCGGCAGCTAATCGCGACTTGACGCCCCTCGCGCAGGGGTTCAAACCGCAGCCATGACCGATCAGACAAAAATCGCCCTTATCACCGGGGCCTCTCGCGGGTTGGGCGCTGCGCTGGCCGAAGCGTTGGCACCTGAATACCATATCGTCGCCGTCGCCCGGACCACCGGCGGGCTGGAAGAGCTGGACGACCGTATCAAGGCGAAGGGCGGGTCAGCCACTCTGGCCCCCATGGACATCACCGATCCAAACGCCATGGCGACCCTGTGTCGTGGCATCCATGACCGTTGGGGTAAGGTCGACCTGTGGATGCACACAGCCATCCACACATCAGCACTGACGCCGGTGCATTTTGTTGACCCCAAGGAATGGGCCAAGGCGATCAACACAAATGCAAACGCGACCTCGGTTCTGATTCCCTATGTCTCACCCCTTCTGGGCGAGAGTGGCCATGCGGTGTTTTTTGACGATCCGAAGGCTGGCGAGAAGTTTTATGGCATCTACGGTGCCACCAAGGCCGCGCAGATGGCTCTGGCCCGCAGCTGGGCCGTCGAGACTGAACGCACCGGTCCGCGGGTTTCGGTTGTCGAACCCGCGCCGATGCCCACGGCCGTCCGCGCGCGGTTTCATCCCGGGGAAGACCGGAGCGTTCTGAACAGCACCAAGGATGAAGCTGCGCGGATTCTGGCACTGCTTTAGGAAATGGCCCTGGCGGGCCATGCCTCTGGCGGGGATATTTGCAGCCAGGTGAAGCCGGGATCAGGCGATATGCACGCCGTTGCGCCCGGCCAGATCGACGAAGAATTGCCATGCGACACGGCCAGAGCGCGACCCGCGCGTGGCTTGCCACTCAATTGCCTCGGCGCGCAGGGTCTGTGCATCAACGGAAACGCCATAGGCGGCGCAATAGCGGTCGATCATCGCCAGATACTCGTCCTGATCGCAGGGATGGAACCCAAGCCACAGGCCGAAGCGATCCGACAGCGAGACTTTTTCTTCGACCGCCTCGGAAGGATTGATGGCGCTGGACCGTTCGTTTTCGATCATATCCCGCGGCATCAGATGGCGGCGGTTCGAAGTGGCGTAGAAGACCACATTTTCCGGCCTGCCTTCAATGCCGCCATCCAGAACAGCCTTGAGAGATTTATAATGCTGGTCATCGTGGCTGAACGACAGGTCATCGCAAAACAGTATGAACCTGTAGGGTGCTGCGCGCAGATGGTTCAGCAACCGTGCGACCGTTCCCATATCCTCGCGCTGCAATTCGACCAGCTTTAGATCGGCGTAATCAGCGCTCAGTGAGCCGTGCACGGCCTTTACAAGGCTCGACTTTCCCATCCCCCGCGCCCCCCAGAGCAGCGCATTATTTGCCTTGTACCCTGCTGCAAACCGGCGCGTATTGTCCATCAACGTGTCGCGAGAGCGATTGATGCCGACCAGAAGATCCAGATCGACCCGGTTGACTTGCGTAACAGGTTCCAGTCGTTCCGGTTCGACATGCCACACAAATGCTGGAGCAACGGCAAAATCAGGCGCCACCAAAGGAGCCGGTGCCATGCGTTCCAACGCCTCGGCGATACGGTTCAGGGCTTGGTCATCCATGTGGGCCTCCGATTTTGTCTTGAGGGGTTCAAAGCACGTTCCAATTGGCACAACAAGAGTTTCCAATGAAAAAGGCGCGCCATTGGATGGCGCGCCCTTTTGGTTTCGTCGGCAGACTTACTTGTCGTCTTCGAACTCCTGCATCAGGTCATCATCCGCTTCCGCTTCATCATCGTAGTAACCGTCAGCGCGTAACTGATCCTCGCGTTTCTTTTCAACTCGCGCGACCAGGAAGATCGAAATCTCGTACAGACCGTACACCACCACAAACAGAATGATCTGCGTAATGACATCCGGTGGTGTGACGACTGCGGCCAGAACCAGAATGCCGACCACCGCATATTTCCGAACAGCGCCCAGCCCCTCGGCACTGACCAGTCCTGCCTTCCCCATAAGAGTCAGGAGAACCGGCAGTTGGAAACATAATCCAAAGGCCACGATGAACTTGATCGTCAGGTTCAGATATTCCTGGGCTGAGCCCTGAAACACCACACTCAGCGGTGCCGCGCTGACCCCATCGGCCACGGCTTCACCCTCAGCCCCGAATTGCTGGAACCCGAGGAAAAAGTCATAGGCCAGAGGCGTGACAACGTAGAAGGCAAAGCTTGCGCCCAGGAGGAACATAAAGGGCGAAGCAAGCATGAATGGCAGGAACGCGTTTTTCTCGGACTTGTAGAGGCCCGGTGCCACAAAGCGCCACATCTGCATCCCGATATAGGGAAATGCCAGAATGAACCCGCCCAAGAGGGATACCTTGATTGCAACAAAAAACCCTTCCTGTGGCGAGATGAAGATCAGGCCACAATCCTGCCCGCGCTCGGCCAGAACGTCACACAGGGGATTGGTCAGGAAATTGAAGATCGGCGTCGCCACTGAAAAACAGATGATCATACCGATCAGAAACGCCACAACGCTGTGGATCAGCCGTGTGCGCAGTTCGGCCAGATGTTCGATCAACGGGGCCGAAGAATCGTCAATCTCGTCGGTTTTGCTCATGTCTTGCTTTCAGTGTTCAGCGCGGCTTCGGCCTCTTCTGCCTTGGCCAGCGCATCGGCTGCTTCTTTGGCTTTGCGCTCGGCGGTCGCACGGGCGGCTGACGCCTGAACTTTTTTGGCCTGCTCGGCCCGCTCGGCCGCCAGTTTCCCTGTTTCGCTGTCAGGATCGAACTTTGTGGGATCGATGCTTTTCGCCATCTCCTGCGCGGCTTGCTTGACACCGTCCATGGCCGATCCCACAGGGTTCACGGCAGCGTTGAGACCTTTCTTGATCTCATTCACCCCTGCCTGATCGGCGGCTTCGTTCATGGCGCTGCTGAACTCGCGCGCCATTCCGCGCGCCTTGCCGACAAAACGCCCGACATTGCGGAACAGCACCGGCAGGTCCTTTGGCCCCACAACGATCAGGGCAACGATGCCGATTACCAGAAGCTCGGTCCAGCCCAGATCAAACATCTGCGCTTACGCCTTGTCTTTCTCGGCTTCAGGTGTGACGTCCTTGGCCAGTTCAGAAGCGTCCTTTTCCAGCTCTTCCGAACCGTCCTTCACACCCTTCTTGAACGCAGTGATACCTTTGCCGACTTCACCCATGAGCGAACTGATCTTGCCGCGTCCAAACAGAACCAGAACCACAACGGCGATAAGCAGCAGGCCAGGAAGGCCGATATTGTTGAGCATGTCTTTTCTCCTTTTTCGTCGGCACGTTTGCGCGCCGGGAACATGATCTGACTCAGTCTTTACGCCTCGATCGCTGGTCTCAAAAGGGATCTGCTCCGATTTGCCGGCGAAAATTGTATCAATCGCGTGAAATCTAAGGGGTCGCAATTCTCAACTGACAGGTTTATGTCAGTTGCTATCCGTTAGGGATTTGGCATCGAAACAAGGTCAATGGAGAATTAAATGACCCACGTTGCTGAAATCGTCACCTTCACCCTGGCCAATGGCACCACGCCGGAAGAGTTCGTGAAACTCAGTCAGGCCTCTGAGGCCTTTGTGCGCAGCGCGCCGGGATTTGCCCATCGGCAGCTTAGCCAGGGCGAAGATGGTCGCTGGACCGATTATGTTGTCTGGACCGATTTGAAGGCGGCACAGGACGCAGCCGCACAGTTTCCTCAACAGGAATGTGCAGCAGGCATGATGGCGGTCATCAATCCGGATAGCATCCAGATGCGACACGAGAAAGTACTATGGAACATGACTGCCTAAACGCGGTCAGAACGGCGTGTCATGCGCCGCACTGACCGCCTGTTCGGTATCATCCAGATCCTGCGCGACGGAAAACTGCACCGCGCGCAGGACATTGCGGACCGGCTTGAGGTGTCGGTTCGCACCATCTATCGCGACATGGATACGCTTGTTGCCTCGGGCGTTCCGGTCGAGGGCGAGCGCGGTGTCGGCTACATGGTGCGCGAGCAGATCACCCTGCCCCCGTTGAACCTGACCACAGCCGAGCTTGAGGCGCTGAATCTTGGCATGGCCATCGTGGCCGAGGCCGCGGATACTGACCTGAAGGCTGCCGCACAATCGCTTGCCGACAAGATCGACGCTGTTCTACCAACGCAGGTCCTGGCCGAGGCGGACAGCTGGAAATTCGCGGTCTACCCATTTGCCGATGCCGCAAGGGGCCTTGCCCATATGGCCCCGATCCGTGCAGCCATCAAATCACGTCAGAAACTTCACCTGTCCTATCGCCGCATTGACGGCGTTTTGACCGAACGCACCATCCGCCCGCTCCATATGGAATACTGGGGGCGGGTCTGGACCCTTACCGCCTGGTGCGAGTTGCGCAACGGATTTCGTGTTTTTCGCATCGACCTGATCGAAGCAGTTTCACCCCTTCCGGAAATCTTCGCCGACGAACCCGGAAAACGCCTGAGCGACTATGACCCGTACGCCTGACAGGCTTCACCTTTTCAGAAATACTCTCGCCGAAGGCAGGCCCGGTACGGGCCATCCTGCCTCACTTCAGATAGGGTTCCGGGTCCACGGACTCGAACCCTTTGCGGACTTCGAAATGCACATAGGCATCGTCGCCGCCCCGCAATTGCGCCAGCTTCTGGCCACGGCGTACCTTATCGCCTTTCTTGACAGTGATCTTGTCGACATTTGCATAGACAGTCAGAAGATCGTTGTTGTGCTTGACCACAATGATCGGCACCTGATCCGCGTCCGCGGTGATCGCCGCGACCGTACCGGCTTCGGCAGCTGTGACCGACGTACCCGGAGCGGCAGCGATGTCGATGCCCTCATTCTTGCCCTTGTCATAACCGCGAATGATAGTTCCGCCAACCGGCAGAGACAGCGCGGATGTGCGCGTATTGGTTGGCGCTTCGGCGGTCACGTCGGGGGCCTCGGCCAACGGCTCAACTTTCTCGTCCGGCAAGGGCTGCGTGGCGCTGGGTGGCGTCGGCGTCGGTGATCCCTGTCCCGGTTCCGTCACCTCCGTGGCGGGAACGGGCGCGGCACTAGCCGCATTTTGCCGGGGCGCGGGCTGGTTCTTGACCGGAATCAACAAGTATTGACCCTCACGCACGGTAAAACCTGATCCCAACCCGTTCCATTCCGCCAGAGATTCAACCGGCACCTGGTAGAGGCGCGAGATTGTATAGGCCGTCTCACCCCGCTTGACCTTGTGCCTGACCGGCTCCGGCCCAGTTGAAATCGGCGCAGGCGTTGATGCCGGTTTCGCGGGTTCCAGGGTTGTGGTCTGAACCGAACCCGACGCCGGCACTTGGTCAATTGCAGACCCGGCGACCGACGCGATGTCCACGCTGCTTCCAGCACCGACAGTGCGTGGCAGGGCAAGAACCTCACCCTCTCTCAGCGTGTCCGTTGTCTGAAGGCCGTTGAAGCGCGAAAGCTCGCCCTCGGGCAGGCCAACCCGCGCGGCCACGTCCCGCACCGTATCGCCGCGGCGCGCCACGACCACCTGGTAATTCGGATAGGTAATGACGCCCCGGCTGTCCGGTGTCGGGCGGGATGCCGTCGCGGATTGCGCTGCATTGGTGGTCGAAAATCCACCGATCTGCCCACGAAGGTCATAATCCAGAGGTCCCTCGCACCCGGCCAAAATGGCCAGAGCGGCCACCCCGGTCGCACAGCGGCGCATTGCTGATTTGGATACTGCTCTCATAATTCTGTCCTCAACGCCTGCCCCTGTTGCCCGGAGTTCCGGCGACCAATTCTTTAAGCCTATTACGCCTCATCCTTTCCAAGCCCTTCCAGAAGGGGCACGAAACGGACCGACGTTAATTCGTCATAGTCCAGACCATTTTCGGTGCGCGTTACTTTGATCAACTGCTGCACCGCGTCCGACTGGCCCACGGGTAAAACCATAATACCCCCGATTTTCAGCTGCGCCAAGAGCGGGCCCGGAGGATCCTCAGCCGCGGCTGTGACAATGATCCGGTCAAAAGGGGCTTGTTCCGGCAGGCCAAATGACCCGTCAGACAACATCGAAGTGATATTCATCAGGCCCAGATCGGCAAACAGCTTGCTTGTTTCGCTCACCAACCGCCTGTGGCGTTCCACTGTGTAGACCCGGCGGGCCAGTTTGGACAGGATCGCCGCCTGATAACCTGAACCTGTCCCAATCTCGAGCACCGTGTCCCGTGGTCCAACGTTCAGGGCCTGCGTCATCAGACCAACGACCGAGGGTTGACTGATCGTCTGACCGCAGGAAATCGGCAACGGCATGTCCTCGTAAGCGCGCCCTGCGAACAGGCCGGTGACAAAGCGACCGCGGTCCACCTGCTCCATCGCAGCCAGCACGCGCGCATCCGTGACCCCCCGTTTGCGCAGGGCAAACAGGAATTGCATTACGGTTTCAGGGTCCAGTCCGCTCATTCGACCGCCTTCAATGCCTCCAGCATGTCATGCGCAGTCAGGTCAGCGCGCATCGGCGTGACCGAGATATAGCCTTCCAGATTGACGGCCGCATCCGTTCCGGGTGCGGTCGGATTGTGCTGATAGCCACCCTTGATCCACAGGAACCGCCGCCCCGAAGGTGAACTGTGCGGTTCGACCGAAAAACGCGTGTCGCGCCGAAACCCCTGCGCCGCAATCCGCGTGCCCAGAACATCGTCTGCCGGAACCGGTGGGAAATTCACGTTGTAGAACAGCCGGTAATCATCTTGTTCTGCCGGAGTTGCGTCCAGAATCCGGCGCACCAGATCTGCACCATACCGGGCGGCTGCCTCAAACGGGTCGTCAAGGCCCAAGTTTCTGGGGCCAAAATATTGCGACAGGGCAATCGCTGGGACGCCCTGCAATGCCGCTTCCATCGCGCCGCCGATCGTACCGGAATACAACGTGTTTTCAGCCGAGTTATTGCCCCTGTTCACGCCCGATAGAACCAGATCGGGAGGGGTATCCAACATAACGTCGTGAAGCCCTGCCAAAACACAATCCGCAGGTGAACCTTCGGCTGCAAAGCGCCGCTCGCCCAGCTTGGCGACCATCATCGGGTGGGTATAGCTGATGCAATGTCCGACCCCGGACTGTTCAAACGCGGGTGCGACCACCCAGACCTCTCCATCCGGTCCGGCCAGTTCAGCTGCAATCGCCTCAAGCGTGATCAAGCCCGGGGCATTGATCCCGTCGTCATTGGTCAGAAGAATTCGCATGTGCCCGATTTACCCCCGCGTTTGGCTCTTGATAGACCCGGGCCTGCGTTGCGGCAAGCGACGTGGCCCCGCAATCTGAGGTTTTCGCGCACCACTCGGGTGGAAATCGATGGATCAGCGCCTTGTTTCGGGGAAAACGAAGCACTTGTCGCGGCGGATGGTCAGCCACATCACCCGGCCCGGACTGGGCACAAACACGTTTGGAACCGTAGCCCTGAGGATCGAGCCATCATAGTCCATGCGAAACTCTACCAGGCTTTCATTTCCCAGAAATCGCGCGCGTTCGACGACGCCACGGGCCGCAACACCGTCTGTTGGTGTCGGCAATGGCCCCTTGCCGTTGCGGTCAAAGTCCAGCTTGATGTGCTGAGGGCGAAAAACGATCTCGACATCCGTACCATTCGGAATGCCCGGTGCCAGGAACTGACCAAAGGGCGTATCCGCCAATGCGCCATTCACTTGCGCCCGCAAAACGTTGACATCACTGAAAAATGCCACCGCCGCCTTATCCGCGGGACGCGTATAGACGTTATAGGGCGCGCCCTGTTGCACGATCTTGCCACGCCGCATCAGGGCGATCTCGTCGGCCATGCGCATCGCTTCTTCCGGCTCGTGCGTGACCAGCAGTACAGCGGCATCTTCTTCCTTGAGAATGGCCAGCGTTTCGTCACGGATACCATCACGTAAACGGTTATCGAGGCCCGAAAAGGGCTCGTCCATCAGCATGATGCGCGGGCGCGGCGCCAGGGCACGCGCCAACGCCACGCGTTGTTGCTCGCCACCCGATAGTTGATGCGGAAAACCATCGATGAATCGCATCAGGTCGACCTTCTGCAACAACTCCTCGACCCGGGCGCGTTTTTCGTCCTTGCTGCCCTTCAGACCAAAGGCCACATTTTTAGCCACACTCAGATGCGGGAACAGCGCAAAGTCCTGAAACATCAGACCGATCTCGCGCCGTTCCGGAGGCACCCGGAAGACGGTGTCGCAGATCAGCTTGCCATCAACATAAATCTCACCCGAGTCCTGCATTTCGACCCCGGCGATCATGCGCAACGTAGTGGATTTCCCGCAGCCCGACGGCCCCAGCAGACAGGTCACCTTGCCTGCCTGAACGGTCAGTGAAACATCATCCACAACAACCCGGCCTTCAAACCGACGGATAATGTTGCGAATTTCCAGACGCGGTGGAATTGCGTTACCTGTCACCGATGGACCCCGTTACCTTTCCCGATCAAATCCATCGGGCTTGAGCGGGGATAGCAACCCCGCCCCTCAGGTGCAAGGGATCAGCAACACCCGCCAGAAGCGACAGATGCACCCATGGCTTCAAACGGGCTTTCGCCACCACAGCCTTCGAAAATACCATAATGGGTCGAAAAATCGCCGATAAAGTCAAAATGACGGGCAAATCGCGTTTCTTTCAGCATCATCCAGGTATTGCCGCAAACCGGAAACACCTTGCCGGCTTCTATAACGTGGTGGTCATCCAGACCAAATTCATGCGGTGCGTTTGGCACGGTTCCCTTATAGATCACGGCTTGCCCATAATCTTCACAAGCCGGTTCCAATGCAGGTAGTTTGAACAGACGGTATGTCGCGGACAGGAACTTCAACGGCGCAACACGCTCTTCCAGTACGGGATTTTCGATCGTCAGCGGACGATGTGTCACGCGGCGCGGGTCGCCGAAACCGGCCGTTCGAGCCATTGACAGGAAATCATTCCAATAAAGCGCGCCGGACAGGCACTCGCCATAAAGAACTTCGTCTTCGGCCATCGCCTGCGGAATACGGCGGTCTGCATAGACATCCGAGAAATACATCTCGCCGCCCTCTTTCAACAACCTATGTGCGCCGCGCAGAACCGCATTCTTATCCGTGGCCAGGTTGATGACACAGTTCGAGACGATGATATCGAACGATCCGGGTTCCAGATCAAGCTCATCCAGTTTTTCTATATAGCCGTGATGGAATTCCACATTGCTGCGGGCATATCCAAATGCCTCGGCGTGATAATCCTGATGCGCGCGGGCGACGTCCAGTTGTTCGGGCGTCATGTCGACACCCACTACCCGGCCCGTCTTACCGACCATGACGGACAAGGCATATACATCCCGCCCGGCCCCACACCCCAGATCTAGGATCGACATGCCTTCAAGGTCAAGTGGGGCAATCAGACCGCAGCCATAGTAGCGAGTCAGAACGTCGTCATGAATCTTTGAAAGGATCTTTTTGATATGGTCGGGCATGTCGTCAGGCGTGCAGCACGCATTGGTCTGCAAGTCAGCACTGCTTTGCAGGACTTCACCATAATAGTTCTGCACCGATTCATGTTTCATCGCGCTTTTCCCTCGCAAATGGTCATGTACGAGCTAATGCAGCCGCCGGGGGTTCGCAATCCGGGGAAGGCGTTTTTGACGAAAGCGTGAGCGGTCCCGCGCGGTTTTACCCAAGCAGGTCGAAGTCCACGCCTGCACGAATTTTGCCATTTACCTGAACCTCCAGTCGGTGCGCGCCGGGAACCAACTTGAACGTTGTGGCATCACTCTTCAACTTGTGGCGTTTTTCCAGCGTCAGTTTCCCGTTCTTCAAAGCCGCCTGCTTCAACTTGTGCACCTTGGCTGAGATTTTCCCGCCAGGTCTTTGAAAATGAATGATATAGTCAACCAGAACTGGCAGCTCTCCGACCCCTTTCAAAGCGACGGAAAAGGCCAGAGCGTCACCAATCTGAGCTTCCGAATTAAGGTTGACCGCGACCTCGATGTCCGCGTCCGGGTCATAGCCTAACATCTTCATTGCTTCGGGATGCCCCGCTTTCACAAGCCCGCGCAGGGTGTGTGACGTCATCCAGTCCAGTTCGTCCTGAGTCTGATGACCCTGGTTGCGCCACGCCTTCAGACGATCCAATACCAGATCCGGGTCTTTCTTGGTGATGTCATTCAGGTGATTGGATACGGACCGGGTGACATATCGCGTCGCATCTATGTGCAAATTGTCCAGCAACGGCAGCGGGTCCTGCAAACCCAATACAACCGCCTGCCCCCATGGCAATCGGGGGCGCGTGCCTTCGCTGACCAATCTGCGCACATGGTAACTGTCATGAGAGCACCAGTCCTGCATCCGCCGCAATACCCGGTCCGGGTCGTGATTTAGGAACGGTCGGATTGCCCATTCCATGGAAAACCTCTGTGTCAGTTCCTCCATCATGTCCAATGCCAAATCGGTATGCTCAAGTCCTATGGTCGCCACCCACTCACCGACCGGCGCAAAGATGAAATCGCCAAAGTCGTCATCAGTCTTCGTTGGGTCCAAAGGTGCAGGCAAGGCACGCAGGATCGTCGGGGCAACAGCAGGCAAATCACCGGGTACCGCCTGTTGCAGGCATGTGGCGATCCAGATGATCCGATCCTTCAGCTCTAACTCCAGCAATCGCGACATGACCGCAGATCGGAATGCCAGAGCATCAAATTCTGCATGAGAGTCGGAAAACAAACCACTGAGATAATTGACTTTCTCAGCGTTGAACATCTGATCTTTCAACGAAAACCCTTGCGCCATGGTCACATCGTCAAATTGGTTGCGCCGCCATCCAGCAGAATGTTCTGACCAACGATGAACCCCGCATGTTGAGAGCACAGGAACGCGCAGGCAGCCCCGAATTCCTGCCGCGTTCCATAGCGTCGTGCAGGAATGGTCGCCGAACGGTTTGCGCGGGCGTCTTCGATCGAGATGCCTTGCTGGGAAGCCACGCCGCTGTCCAGCGCATCCGCGCGATCCGTTGCGTGAATGCCAGGCAGCAGGTTGTTGATGGTCACGCCATGCGGTGCAACCTGGCGTGAAGTTCCCGCGACATATCCGGTCAAACCCGTGCGGGCTGCATTCGAAAGCCCCAGCACCGCAATTGGCGCGCGCACGGATTGTGAGGTGACGTTCACCACCCGCCCCCAACCTTTGTCCATCATTCCGGGAAGCAGCGCTTTCATGAACGCAATGGGGGTCAACATATTGGCATCTAGCGCCTTGATGAAATCATCACGCTCCCAGTCCGACCATAACCCCGGCGGCGGTCCACCAGCATTTGTCACAAGAATATCAACGCCCTGCGCCGCTTCGATCACCCGCGCCTGCCCTTCCGCAGTCGTCACGTCACACGCGACTGTTTGTACCTCGACGCCATGCTCTGACCTGAGGCGTGCCGCCTCGCTCTCCAAAGCGTCCGAACCACGCGCATTCATCACAAGATTTACGCCGGCCTCAGCCAAAGCCTCGGCACAGCCCAAACCCAGCCCTTTGCTGCTGGCACAGACCAGCGCGCGCTTTCCTTTTATTCCAAGGTCCATCGGATCCTCCCTGTCAGTCATTGCCGCATGTCTAGCATCGGCCAGACAGGGAAGACCAGAAATGGCTTGGGATCAGTAGAAGAACTCTTCGCGCACGATCTTGCCATCTGCGACGTGATAGATACCCACTTCACGCATATCAAAGGCTTCGCCGGTTTCCTTTACCTTACCCTGCACTTCGAAAATCACCGCAAAGCGGTCTTCGCCGTGCACAAACGGGTCGCTGACCGAAGCGCCAGAAACCTCGTGGGCTCCTTCCCACCATTCATGTTTGCCACGGATCGCGTCACGCCCTTGTACTTCACGCCCCATGCCTGAGTAATCGACCGCTTCAACAGAAACTGCGTCCGGCGCATACAATTTCTCAAGATTTTCCTTGGCGCGGTCCTCACGGCAGCCAGCCACCAATTCATTGGCAATCTCTTTCAAATCCATTGGTCTTCTCCACAATTTGTTCACTATATGTTCTTATAACCACAAGCCTGTGATTCGAACCACCCCCTTTGTCTTGCTTCGGCAGGATTCCCCGCCTATACGCGCGGTCATGCTTGATACCTCGAACCAACCTGCCCTGCCGCCCGAGATTGCCCGTCGCCGGACATTCGCCATCATCTCGCACCCGGATGCCGGCAAGACGACGCTGACTGAAAAGTTCCTGCTTTACGGGGGCGCCATTCAGATGGCTGGTCAGGTGCGCGCCAAGGGCGAGGCCCGGCGGACACGCTCGGACTTCATGCAGATGGAGAAGGATCGCGGAATCTCGGTTTCCGCATCGGCCATGTCGTTCGACTATGGCAATTTCCGGTTCAACCTTGTTGACACGCCCGGCCACAGCGATTTCTCGGAAGATACCTACCGCACGCTGACGGCCGTGGATGCGGCCGTGATGGTGATCGACGGCGCGAAGGGTGTCGAAAGCCAGACGCAAAAATTGTTCGAGGTCTGCCGCCTGCGCGATCTGCCGATTCTGACCTTTTGCAACAAGATGGACCGAGAAAGCCGCGATACGTTCGAGATCATCGACGAAATTCAAGAGATGCTGGCCATCGACGTCACCCCCGCCGCGTGGCCGATTGGCGTGGGTCGCGATTTTATCGGCTGTTACGACATGCTGCGTGACCGGCTGGAGCTGATGGACCGCGCCGACCGCAACAAGGTGGCCGAGAGCATCGAAATTAACGGGCTTGATGACCCGAAACTGTCGGAACATGTTCCTGCACACCTGCTGGAAAAGCTGCTGGAAGAGGTTGAGATGGCGCGCGAGTTGCTGCCCGCGCTGAACCCGCAGGCGGTGCTTGAAGGGCATATGACCCCGATCTGGTTCGGCTCGGCCATCAACTCGTTCGGCGTCAAGGAACTGATGGAAGGCATCGGCGCATATGGACCACAGCCGCAGGTGCAATCAGCCGAACCCCGCCAGATCTCTCCGGATGAAAAGAAGGTTGCGGGCTTTGTTTTCAAAGTTCAGGCCAATATGGACCCCAAGCATCGCGACCGGGTGGCATTTGTCCGCATGGCATCAGGCCATTTCAAACGCGGTATGAAACTGACCCATGTGCGGTCGAAAAAACCGATGGCGATTTCAAACCCGGTGCTGTTTCTGGCATCTGACCGGGAACTGGCTGAAGAGGCCTGGGCCGGAGACATCATCGGCATTCCCAACCACGGCCAGCTGCGCATCGGTGACACGCTGACCGAAGGTGAGGCGCTGCGCGTCACCGGCATCCCCTCTTTCGCGCCGGAACTGCTGCAAGGCGTCCGTGCGGGTGATCCGATGAAGGCCAAGCATCTGGAAAAGGCCCTAATGCAGTTTGCCGAAGAAGGCGCGGCAAAGGTGTTCAAACCTTCAATTGGGTCAGGCTTTATCGTGGGTGTCGTCGGCGCGCTGCAATTCGAGGTGCTCGCCAGCCGGATCGAGATGGAATACGGCTTGCCTGTGCGTTTCGAGGCGTCTCAGTTCACCTCGGCCCGCTGGGTCAGCGGTGACAAGGCTGAGGTCGAAAAGTTTGTGAATGCAAACAAGCAGCACATCGCGCACGACCATGACGGCGACATTGTCTATCTGACCCGGCTGCAATGGGACATCGACCGGGTGGTTCGGGACTATCCCGCCCTGAATCTGACCGCCACCAAAGAGATGATGGTGTGATCCAACTGACTGATTGCACAGCCGAGTCAGCCTGTGCAATTCTGCGCGCATGAACAAGGATGAACTGACTTTCCCCGGCGGTCTTCCAGACATGCTGGACAGGTATGAGAACCGGCGCAGCCCGTTTCAGTTCGGCACCACCTCTTTGCCTGACCTTGACATTGACCTTATTGAACTGGCCGGTCGAACATTGCCCGAAAGTGCGACTGTGCCCCCGCCGAAGCCCAGTACAAGTTGGGATCGCAAGCGTGCTCAGATTGCGCGGGAATTTGTCGGAAACTCGGAACTTGCCTTCCTGAATGCCCAGCTGATCTCGAACTTGCGAAAGCGGTCCTTCCCGCGTCACGCCCCGCTTCTGTTTTGTCGCCTTTGGGACGAACAGTCGGACCACCTTCTGTCCACGCTTGATTTGCGATGGCTGGTCTCGTCGGTTCAGACCTTTGCGGACCACGGTCAAACTGCAACTCAGCGCGAGGTTGGTCACGCTTTGCGCATGTTGTTCGGCATGATGAAGCTATATGAGTTCGAAAGGCGCTTTTCGGGGCTGACCCCGGAAACACCGTTTCAACACCAGAATTTGAGAAGTGTCCCGCTGCCCTTTCAGATGAAAGGGTTTTCCCTTGGAAGTGGCGGACTGGATGTCAATCTGATTGCTCCGGTCTGGACCAAGGCCCTAAGCGATACCACCATCGCGCCGTTGGTCGATCACTTGATGACCGAGCTCAACAGAGATCCCGGCGGTATCTTTCGGCGCCTGAAACGCATGCGCGAAGTGCGCGCGCAGCGCACATGACCACATGGGGTGTCGTGTCGATGGTCAGGGGCCCGACCGAAGATGTCCTTCGGTTCGTGGCCCATCACCTCGATCTGGGCGCCGAGACCATCTATATCTATCTGGATGAGCCGAACCAGCGCACGTTCGAGGCGCTGAAGACACATCCCGGTGTTTGCGTACAGGTTTGCGATGACGCCTATTGGCAAAAGCTAAACCGCACGCGACCGGAAAAGCACCAGGTTCGCCAATCGGTCAACGCAACATACACCTATCGCGACACGCACCTAGATTGGCTGGCCCATATCGATGTTGACGAGTTTCTGTGGTCGCCGACCCCAATCTCGGATGTGTTGCGCGATATCCCGGACAAGGTTCACGCCGCCCGTGTCCGCCCAATCGAGGCGCTGGCAGGCGGTGAAGACCTGTACAAGGCTCATGTGCCACAAAGCCCGGCCCGTACAGAGTTGATTGAGATGCTTTATCCCAACTATGGGGCTTTCGTCCTTGGCGGGTTCCTCAGCCATGTACAGGGCAAGTTGTTTGTGCGCACGGGATTGAAACGTCTGAGTTTTCGTATCCACAACCTGTTTCAGAACGGGAAATTGCGGCCGTGCAATTACGAGCTTGCACAGGTCGATCTATGCCACCGCCACGCGCCGGACTGGGATCACTGGATCGCACATTATCCGTTCCGCATGGATCGCGGCTCGTATCAGGCTGGTATGGCTCCGAATGCCCCGCGCGAGATGGGCGGGCTGAACAAGAATGAATTGCTCAGCTGGATTGAAAGCGAACACGGCGAGGATGGGCTGCGCGCGTTCTTCAACGAGATGAGCGGCGCTGACCCAGAAGTCCGCGCCCGGCTGGAGCAGAATGGGCTGATCCGCCACCGCGCATTGAATCTGGGCGGGAAACTGGCGAAACACTTTCCCGGAAGCTGCTGAATTGTTGCGCAAAACTCGAACCTGTTTCAATCGAACCAAGATGCTGCGGTCTTCATTTGACCCCGACCCACGTATTTGTTATGTCCGCGTCCAAGCCGATATGCCGCATCACGGGCATGGCCATCCGGGCCCGGCACATCTTATACGCGCGGGCCAGGTCAAGTGTCCGCATTAAACCGGACTTACATGACAAAATTTAACGAACTGAACCTGAACCCGAAGGTCCTCAAAGCCATTGAGGAAGCCGGATACGAAACCCCAACTCCGATCCAGGCAGGTGCGATTCCACCCGCATTGGAAGGGCGCGATGTTTTGGGCATTGCCCAGACTGGTACTGGCAAAACCGCCAGCTTTGTTCTGCCGATGATCACACTGTTGGCCCGCGGTCGCGCACGTGCACGTATGCCACGTTCGTTGGTTTTATGCCCCACGCGTGAGCTGGCAGCGCAGGTAGCGGAGAACTTCGACACATACACCAAGCACCTGAAACTGACCAAAGCACTGTTGATCGGCGGCGTCAGCTTCAAGGAACAGGATGCCCTGATCGACCGGGGCGTCGACGTTCTGATCGCCACGCCGGGCCGTCTTCTGGATCATTTCGAGCGCGGCAAACTGTTGCTGACCGGTGTTCAGATCATGGTGGTGGATGAGGCGGACCGGATGCTGGATATGGGGTTCATCCCCGATATCGAGCGCATCTTCTCACTGACACCATTCACCCGGCAGACCTTGTTCTTCTCAGCGACAATGGCATCCGAGATCGAGCGGATCACCGATACGTTCCTGTCGGCCCCTGCCCGGATCGAAGTGGCCCGCCAGGCCACCGCATCCGAAACCATCGAACAGAGCGTCGTCATGTTCAAAGGTGGGCGCCGTGACCGCGAGGCCAGCAACAAGCGCGGCCTTCTGCGCGCGCTGATCGATGCCGAAGGTGACAAATGCACCAACGCGATCATCTTCTGCAACCGCAAGACAGATGTGGATATCTGCGCCAAGTCGCTGAAGAAATACGGTTACGACGCCGCCGCCATCCATGGCGATCTGGACCAGTCGCAGCGGATGAAAACATTGGATGGATTCCGTGACGGGTCCTTGCGCCTGCTGGTCGCCTCAGACGTGGCGGCACGCGGCCTGGATGTGCCAGCCGTCAGCCATGTGTTCAATTTCGACGTCCCCGGCCACCCCGAGGACTATGTCCACCGCATTGGCCGCACCGGCCGCGCCGGCCGTGAAGGTAAAGCCATCACAATCTGTTCGGGACGCGATGAAAAGGCGCTGGATGCGATCCAGAAGCTGATCCAGAAAGAAATCCCGCGCCTCGAAAATCCGGTCAACGAAGACCCCATACCAGAAAAGCCGAAGCCCGAGAAAAAAGCCCGAGACACCGAAGTAAAAAAAGACATCAGGAAAGAGCGTGAGCCGAAGGGGCACAGTCGTGGGCGCAAGGAAGGCACCGGCCAGACCGTCGTGGGCATGGGAGATCACCTGCCCAGCTTCATCGCGCTTAGCTTTGACGAACGTCGCGCCAGCTAGATTGCCAGCACAAGCGCTAAAATCGAGAACCCAAGCAACATCATCCCGGCGATCTCGCGCCGGGTGATCGTTTCTCGGAAGAATAGGATCGAAGCCATGAGGCTAAAGATCAGCTCTACCTGCCCCAGAGCTTTGACGTAAGCCGCATTCTGCAAGGTGAAGGCCCAGAACCAGCAAAACGAGCCACCGAGGCTGGTCAGGCCGACGAACACTCCGGTATTCCGCGTCTGCCAGACTGCGTGCAGTTCTGCGCGGTCGCGCCACAGCAGCCATATCCCCATGCTGGTAAACTGGAATGTCACCACCGCTGCCAGTGTTACCAGCGCCCGGAACCACGCATCGATATCGCCCAGTTGCAGTGAAGCCCCACGATAGCTGACGGCGGAAAACGCAAACAAAACACCTGATCCAAGCCCCAATTGCGAAGCCCGATTGGTCAGATGGCGCCACCAGGGTCCGTCCCCTCCGGGTGTTTTTGACAACAAAAGCACAGCCATCAACCCCAACAGGATCGCGATCAATGCGCCGCGCGATACACTGTCCCCCAAGACCAAAAAGCCAACAATCGCGGTCTGGATCACTTCGGTTTTCTTGAAGGTAATTCCAACGGCAAAATTGCGTTGTTTGAACAGCGCCACCACGCAGATCGTAGCAAGGATTTGCGCTGTCCCGCCGATAACCGCGTAAAGCAAGAACAAACTGCTGAGCTGGGGCATACTCGCCCCAGTTAACTGCAACGCAACACATAGCCCGATAACGGCCAACGGCATAGAATAGGCAAACCGCGCAAAAGTTGCACCTGCAGCAGACAGCTTCACGCTGGCCAGGGACTTTTGCAGCATGAAACGCACAGTCTGAAAACTGGCGGCGGCTATGGTGACAGGAATCCAGAGACTCATGCCACCCGTTGTGTCGATAAATCAAGGCTTTGGCCAGAGAGGATGTGGCACAGGGTCTTTTGCGCGAACGAAATACTGCCGGAAGATCTGTGTATAGGACCGGTAAACATAAGCCTCATTGCAAGCCAAGTACCTGTCCTTTCCGTCCCGGTACAATGCAGGTAGGCGATACCAAGGAGCGGCCGGATTCATATGATGAACGACGTGCAGGTTATTGTTCAGAAAAAGAAAAGCCAAAGGTCCGCGATCTTCGATAATCACCGTGCGGGCACGGGATTTTTCATGTGCACGGTGTTCAAGAAACGTGCGGATCTTCAAAAGCGACAACCCCAGATAGGCTGCGATCAGATAGGCCCAGACCGGCATGGCCGATTGCGCAACCACCCACAGCACCGCCGCCGCACCGGGCAAATGCAAAGCCCATCCTAGGAGGATCGCCCTGTCCCCGCGCATAAATCCACGCCATTCGTCCCGCATAAACAGAACCTGACCAAGAGCAGGACCCAGCACCATCCGCCCCAACAGCGTGTTGTTCAGGCTCAGGATCATCTGCGCCAGCCGCGGCAATCTCGACCAGATATGCGGATCCAGATAATTCGATTCCGGGTCGTCATAAGGGTCCGTCAGGGTGGCATCCTGATGATGCGCCAGATGCAGGTCCCGAAAGCGGCTATACGGAATGGCCAATGTCAACGGCAGTGCCATCAACGTCTCGTTCAGCCATTTGGCACGAAAGGGGTGCCCATGCAGGGCTTCATGCGTCAGTGACGAATGCAGAGCCGCAACGACACCCAGAGCCGGGACTGCCAACCACAAGGATGCAAGCGCCAACCAAAACAAACCGGCAAGCCATGCCGCATAACACAAGACAATCAGGAATAACGTGCCCCATTCGGGTGATTTGGGTGCAGTGGGATCAGCCATTTCGTCCCCACGAAATGTTCGCCCAGATTCTTTCGTAAATCACGTACATCGTCAGGCCGATGGCCGTGTTCACCAGCGCCAGCGCCCCTCCTACAGCGGCCGAGCCTGTTGCCAACAAGCCCACCATTGTCATGATAGCCAACCCCATCGCATTCCAAACGATTGCTTTCACGACTGATCTTCGCCGCGTTTCCATTCCGAACCCCGTTCCTTTTTCTTACTCAAAAGCGTTACATCCGGACCCCAGTATTGGAAATTCTGAATATGATTAACAAAATTCAACAACTGTGATAAAAATCATGACATGCAGGAAAATATCGACAAGCGCGATCGCGCCTCCCAGTTTCGTCTCCGCCTAGCCCGCGCGATGGAAGAGCGCCATGTCAGCCAAAGTGCCCTTGCGCGCTATATTGGCGTTGACCGCTCGACCGTTTCCCAATTGCTGACAGATCATGGCGCTCGGTTGCCCAACGCACATGTTGTTGGCGGATGCGCAGCGGCGCTTGGTGTATCGGCCGACTGGTTGCTGAACCTTTCCGACAGGCCGGAAAGCGCGGCTGAGCTTCTGGCAAGCTCGCTGACCTTTACCGAGGCCCCCCGCGCCCTTGTCGATGAACGTATCTTCGAGTGGCATCAGGAGGCCGCCGGGTACAAAATCCGCTATGTCCCGGCCACCTTGCCCGACATGCTCAAGACGCGTGCGATACTGGAATGGGAATACGCCCCGCATCTGGGCCGGACCGCTGATCAAGCCATCGGCGCGTCGGCGGATCGTCTGACTTGGATGCGCAGCGCCCAGTCGGACTATGAGATCGCCATGCCGTTATTCGAAATCGAAAGCTTTGCAAACGGCACCGGGTATTATCAAGGTCTCAGCCCAGAGGTTCGGCTGGAACAGATCGATCACCTGTTGGCGCTGTGCGAACAGCTCTATCCGCGGATGCGCATCTATCTGTTTGACGCAAAACGGCTTTATTCGGCACCGGTAACGATTTTCGGCCCGCTACTCAGTGTATTCTACGCAGGAAGTCATTATATGGCCTTCCGCGACCGGGATCGGATCGAGACATTCTCACGCCATTTCGACACGCTGGTACGTGAGGCCGAAGTGGCCGCCCGGGATTTTCCAAACCACCTGCGTTGCCTCAGAACGGCGGTTTCCCGCGACGTGTGATGCAGCAGCGCTCAACCTGTGCTATTTTACTATGGCGCGAACCATAAGGCATTCCGAACACAGACGGAGGAGCACAGGAATGGACGCAATTCAAACCGCTCAATACGCACGTGCACTTTTTGCCGCCCATGGAGACCAAGCCGAGGCCGAAGCCGCGAAAAAAATGCGCGACTGCGAAGCTGCCGGGAATCGGCAAGAGGCCCAGGACTGGCAAGCGGTCCGTCGGACCATCCGCCAGATCCGTGGTCCAAACCAAGGCTGAGTTACAGTTTCGGGTCCGGGTTGACCGTGTGACCATCCACCGCGATCACCTGACCTGAAACCAGACGTGCCGCATCCGAGGCGAGGAATACTGCCATATTGGCGACATCCTGCGCTTCGACGAAGCGCCCCATTGAGGTGCCAGAGGCATAGCCCTGATAGACCTCGTCACGGGTCATGCCCTTGGCTGCGGCTTCACGGGTCAGGACGCCTTCCATCCGAGGGCCTTCAACTGCGCCCGGACAAATGGCATTGGCACGAATGCCATAGGGCCCCAACTCCATGGCCAGCGTCTTCATCAACCCAATGACGGCCCATTTTGCCGACGCATAGGGCGCACGGAACGGGTAGCCATACTGCCCGGCTGTCGACGAGGTCAGAATTATACTGCCCGCCCGCGCCGATTTCATCAGCGGCGCTGCATATTTTGCCGCCAGAAAAGCACCGTCCAGATTGACCGCGACACAAGCACGCCACGCGTCCAGATCAATATCCTCAATAGCATTTGTCGGGCCGGCAATACCGGCATTGGCGCAGAGCACATCCAACCCGCCCATCGACCTGATGGCGTTAAATACCGCGCGCATGTCAGCCTCGTCCGCAACATCCGCTCGGTGCCCGGTCCAATGATCGGGCAAAGTATCCAACGCCGCCTGATCGATATCAGTGACGCGGACGTCATAGCCAACAGCGTCAAACGCCTCGGCCATGGCCCGGCCGACGCCTGACGCGCCAGCCGTCACCAGAACCCGGCGCGTCATGAAGGCTTCCTGATCGCCGCGCCTGCGCCTTCGGGGTAAGGCAACCCGGCCTGAGCCTCGGCAACCCGCGTCATAGCTACCTCAATTTCAGCAGATGGCGGGCTGGGGCGACGGGTTTCCAGACTGACATGCAGCAGAAAACTTTCGCCCGTGGCCAGCAGCTTGTCGCCCTCGTACATGCTGTGGAACACGTGCAGCTTCTTCCCCTGCCCCAACAGCATCTGCGTGCGCACGTCGATTTTGGCACCAGCATGAGCTTCATCCACATAACGGATATGGTTCTCCGCCGTGAAATAGCTGCCACCCGAGGCGATGTAATCCGCATCGCATCCAATGATTTCCATGAACCGATCGGTGGCGGCGGCAAAGGCTTCCAGATATTTCGCTTCGTTCATGTGGCCGTTGTAATCCGTCCAGTCCAGGGGAACAGCCCGCGACAGGGTCAGGATGGGCTGGCTCAAATCCGCTTGATCCAGCGTCGGCAGCGCTCCGGGTTTCAACCGTGCATCATGTTGGTTCAGCACCGCACCCGCGCCGTAATTCTGCGCCTTGAGGGCCCGCATCATACCGACAAGGTTGTTATCGCGAATGCGCTCCAGCTCTCGGATCGAATGCATCCCGGATTGTGCGTCAGATTGATTGGCGATCAAATCGACCAGTTCGTCAGTGAACTCGGGAACATCCATCAACTTGGTCCAAGGCCATTTCAAGGCAGGCCCGAACTGCGCCATGAAATGCCGCATTCCCGCCTCGCCCCCGGCCACGCGGTAGGTTTCGAACAGACCCATCTGCGCCCAGCGGATGCCGAAACCCATACGGATGGCCTCGTCAATTTCTTCGGTTGTCGCGATGCCATCCTTGACCAGCCAAAGCGCCTCGCGCCAGACAGCTTCCAGGAACCGGTCGGCGATATGCGCATCGATCTCTTTCCGGACATGCAACGGGAAGAACCCAAGCGATTTCAACAGGTCCTGGGCCTGTTTGATCATCTCGGGCGGGTTCTTGTCCGTTGGTACAAGCTCGATCAAAGGCAGCAGGTAAACCGGGTTGAAGGGGTGCGTCACCACGATCTGCTCGGGGCGCAGCGCTCCGCCCTGAAGTTCGGACGGCTTGAACCCGCTGGTCGAGGATCCAATGATCGCGCCCGGATCGCAAGCCTCCTGCAAGCCTTTGTAAACCTTCAGTTTCAGATCCAGACGCTCTGGCACGCTCTCCTGTATCCAACGCGCACCCTTAACCGCTTCGGCCATGTCGCTGTGAAAGCTCAGCGCACCCTCGGCTGGCAACGGAACGTCACTCAGCCCCGGCAAGGACCGTCTTGCGTTGTCCAACACCTCGCCAATCTTGCGTTCCGCCTCGGGATCAGGGTCAAACACCCGCACATCCCAGCCATTGAGCAGGAACCGCGCAGCCCATCCGCCGCCGATAACTCCGCCCCCAATAATTGCCGCCGTTTTCATGATTCCCCACCTACTGGCTGCTCATGTTTCATCTTTTTAGAAATACTCCGGGGGCTTGGGGGCTGGCCCCCAAAAACCTGCGTGTCCATTATTTTGCAACAGGTGCCTGCTTGGTCAGCCCCAGCTTCGCACGGACTTCGTCAGGGCCGATCACGCGCGCGCCCATATTCTCGATGATGGATCCTGCACGTTCCACCAGTTGCCAGTTCTCGGCCATTACGCCCTTATCCAGCCACAGGTTGTCCTCAAGCCCAACGCGCACATTGCCGCCCGCCAGAACCGAAGCCGCGACAAACGGCATCTCGTTCCGTCCCAGCGAAAACGCGCTGAAGGTCCAGTCATCCGGCACGTTGTTCACCATCGCCATAAAGGTATTCAGATCATCCGGCGCGCCCCACGGTACCCCCATGCACAGCTGGACCAGAGCGTTGGGTGCCAGAATCCCTTCCTTCACCAGTTGCTTTGCAAACCACAGGTGGCCAGTGTCAAAGGCTTCGATCTCGGGCTTGACACCCAGATCGGTCATCATCTTGCCCATGGCGCGCAATGCCCCGGGCGTATTCGTCATAACATAATCTGCCTCGGCAAAGTTCATTGTGCCGCAGTCCAGGGTGCAAATTTCGGGCAAACATTCTGCAATATGCGCCACGCGTTCCGATGCTCCGACCATGTCCGTGCCCGCGGCCACTGGAAACGGGTTTTCAACACCGCCGAACACGATATCGCCGCCCATCCCGGCCGTCAGATTCAATACGACGTCCACATCAGCGTCGCGGATGCGGTCCGTTACCTCGCGATACAGATCCAGCCGGCGGCTTGGCACGCCGGTCTCAGGGTCACGCACGTGGCAGTGAACCACTGCCGCCCCGGCCTTGGCGGCGGCAATCGCGCTGTCGGCGATCTGCCGCGGTGACCGCGGCACATGCGGACTGCGGTCCTGCGTTCCGCCCGAGCCGGTTACGGCACAGGTAATGAAGACTTCGCGGTTCATTTCCAGAGGCATGGTGTTTTCCCCAAGTTATACCCGGTTCTGCCTTGGGTTTTCCCCAGGCTTTTCCCCGGATTCCGATTTGCGTTCTGACCCGACTCTGGCGCAGCTTTGGGAAACCCACTTGGCAATATGCGAATCAAACTTGATGAAATCCGCAAAAAACATACTGCAACCGGAACACCGCGCCCTAAAAACTGCGGTGCTTGTACTGGACGAATGCAACACGCTCAGCTTTGCCTCTGCGGTGGACCCGATGCGGGCCGCGAACCGTCTGGCGGACCGCCCGGCCTTTGACTGGGACTATGTGACCGCGACGCCAGAACCCGCGGTGCTTACCAGTGCGTTGCAAGTGCCCGGTATCCCACTGGCCCGGTTGCAATCCTGCGACCTGATGATCGTGGTCGCCGGTTTCCAACTGGCCCGCCACGCCACCCCCAGCCTGCTGGCTGGTCTGCGGCGCATCGCGGGCACAGGCGCAACGATGGCAGGCATTGATGGCGGCCCGTGGCTCCTGGCCGAGGCCGGGCTACTGGATGGCCATCTGGCAACAACTCATTGGGAAGACCTCGAAAATTTTGCCACTCGGTTTCCCGAAGTTGATGTGCGCACCGATCGCTTCACCGTTTCCGGCAACCGCCTGACTTCGGGTGGCGCAATTCCGGCTGTAGAAATGATGCTGCACATCATCGCCGCCCGTCACGGCGCAAGTTTCGCCGCGCGCGTTGCAGGCCTGTTCCTTTACGATGGCGCTCCGGACCCCGGAAAACCGCAAAGCCGCACAGGCGCACCACATCGCCACACAGCGCTGACGGCCAAGGCCAACTCGATGATGCAGGCGTCACTGGATGATCCCCTGCCGCTGGCCCTTATCGCAGACCGCCTGGGCACCAGCCCACGGACGCTGCAACAACAGTTCCGCCTCCGCCTGAACACCACGCCGCAGGACCACTATCTACAACTGCGCCTGGCCGAGGCCCGCCGTCTGGTCACCGACACCGACATGCCATTGATGGATGTGGCACTCGCCACCGGCTTCGCCTCACAATCCAGCTTTGCCCGCGCTTTCCGCACCGCCCACGGTCAATCGGCCCGCGACCTGAGACACGAACGCGCGCATCCCACCCATCACTGACCGGATCCCCCTTCATCTGGCCAAAAATATCCCGGGGGCGTCGCCAAAGGCGACGGGGGCAGAGCACCTAAAACGGCATCGGGTGCGCCCGATGCGCCCTGCCGATCTCGGCCAACACGTCCTTGGGTAACTCAAGATCCACGCCCGCCAGAATATGATCCAGCTGCGCGACGGTCGTGGCCCCGAAGATAGCCGACATCATGAAAGGGCGCGTCCGGCACCACGCCAACGCCATATGCACCGGATCCAGACCGTGCCGCGCGGCGATGTCCAGATAAGCTGCAACCGCCTCGAAAACACGACCGGATTTCCGGCCGCCCATCTCTGGCACAAATGACATACGCGATCCGTCGGGCACGCAGTCGTTTTGGTACTTTCCGGTTAAAAATCCTGCTGCCAAAGGGGAAAACGCCATCAGCCCAACATTTTCATGCACACTCAACTCACCCAGGTCGGTGTCGAAATGGCGGCATAGCAATGAATATTCGTTCTGCACAGATGCCACACGCGGCGCCCCCATCTGTTCGGCCAGCAGCAGCCATTGCGCGGTTCCCCAAGCGCTTTCATTCGACAGGCCAAAGGCACGGATATTGCCCTTGTCCACCTGAGCCTGCAGTGCCTCAAGGCATTCCTGCATGTTGCTCAGCACTTCGTCTGTGTTTTCGCCAGACGGCGCATAATCCCAATTCTGCCGAAACATATAGCTGCCCCGATTGGGCCAGTGGAACTGATAGAGGTCGATGTACCCGGTCTGCAATCGTCGCAAGGACCCCTCAATCGCTTCGGGTATGGTGCGGGCGGTGATCGGCGCACCATCACGGACAAAGGACAGCCCCGCGCCGGAATGCTTGGTCGCCAGAACATAATCACCCCGGCGGGTAGGATTGGCGGCATTCCAGTTTCCCAAAATCTCTTCGGTGCGCCCGATCGTTTCCTTCGCGACAGGGTTCACCGGGTACATTTCGGCCGCGTCGACAAAGTTGATCCCCGCGTCCAGCGCGATATCCATCTGCCGGTGCGCATCCCTTTCAGATGTTTGAGAGCCAAATGTCATCGTGCCAAGGCACAGATCACTCACCATAATTCCGGTACGGCCCAAAGGCTTCTTCTGCATCGTCGTATCTCCTGAAAATTGCGGGCCGGTCAGGCTTCGGCCTTTTTTTCCCACCGCCCGGACTCCTCCGACCAGTATTGTGCGGAACATCCGGCATCCGTCAGCGCTTTCCACTGCCCGCGCGCGTGTTGTACAGCCATGCCGTCATTGCCATCGAACAGGATACAAACCCGTTCCAGCGCGGCGACTTCTTCCGCCTCGACCACCGCGCCATCCACAGCCATGATGCAGGTCGCGCCATTTCCCGCCACGGCGCTGGTGGTCAGCAGGATCGGCTGGTCCGCGTCATACGGACCGCCTGCGCGTCCATGGGGCAGGAACCCGTCCTCGGGTCCCAGCCACAGTTTTTCATCCAGCCAGTCCATCCGTGCAGTGTCAGTACCCCGCACGGCTATCCGCCACCCGGCTTGCCGCGCCTTGTCAAGCAGCGCAGGCAAGGTGTGCTCCAGCGGCTGGCGGGTCAGGTGGTAGAAATAGACAGCGCCCATATGCCTACTCGAAATTGTCCTGCACAAACCGGCTCAGTGCGCACACACCCCAGCCGGTGGCGCCTTTGGGCGCGTAAGATGTCTCGTCGGCCACCGAGGCGACGCCCGCAATATCCAGGTGAATCCACGGCGTTTCCTCTTTCACGAAACGCTGCAGGAATTGCGCGGCGGTGACTGAACCCGCGGGACGACCGCCCACGTTTTTCATGTCGGCAATGCGCGATTTCAGCAACTTGTCATAGGCATCGCCCAATGGCATCCGCCAGGCGCCTTCATCCTCGGCCTTGGCTGATTTCAGGAAGGCATCGCAGAATGTGTCATTGTTCGAAAAGACACCAGCATTCTCATGGCCCAACCCGATAATAATCGCACCGGTCAAAGTTGCCAGATCGATCATGCCGACCGGCTTGAACCGTTCCTGCGCGTACCACATCACGTCACACAGAACCAGGCGGCCCTCGGCGTCGGTGTTGATAATCTCGACCGTATCACCTTTCATAGACCTGACCACATCACCCGGACGGGTGGCGTTACCCGAGGGCATATTCTCGACCAGACCAACCAGCCCCACGACATTGGCTTTTGCCTTGCGCTTGGCCAGCGCGCGCATGGTGCCCGCAACAACTCCGGCTCCGCCCATGTCCATGGTCATCTCTTCCATGCCAGCAGCTGGTTTGAGCGAGATACCACCCGTGTCGAACACTACGCCTTTTCCGACCAAAGCCAGAGGCGCGTCGTCCTTGGCACCGCCATTCCACTGCATCACCACCACTTTCGAAGGGCTGTCCGAGCCCTGCCCGACGCTTAGCAATGTGCGCATTCCCAACTCGGCCAGCTTGTCTTCGTCCAGCACTTCGACCTCAAGACCCAGTTCCTGCATCTCAACCAGACGGTCCGCGAATTCGGTAGTGGTCAAAACATTTGCCGGTTCATTGGTCAGATCGCGCGTCATCCGAACGCCATCAGCAATTGCATAGAGAGGTGCAAAATCTGCCTCGATCTCTGCAGGTTTTGCGTGGCTGATTGTCACTGTGCCAGCCTTCTGGCTTTCCTTGGTTTTATGCGCGTCGAATTCGTAGCTGCGCAGAACAATCCCCAGTGCCAGATCCTCGGCCCGCGCCTGATTGCCCACCATCACCAGCATGTCCTTGCCGCCTGCCAGCTTAGCCAGCGCCGCACCTGCCTTGCGGGCTTCGGCGGCCTCAGGGCGACGTGGCAGAACCAGAACATCCAGCGCCTCAGCCGCCATCCCTGTGGGCCATGCCATCGAGATGACATCACCTGTCTTGGACTTTCTGAAACTCTCGCTTTCAACAAGCCGCGCCAACCCGCCCTTCGTCAGACGGTTTGCCCGGCGGGCTGCCGGGCTCATCTTACCGTCATCCGGAATGATGATGGCGACGCGCCCTCCGGCCTGCGCCATAACCTCCAGGTCAAACTCCTGAAAACGGATCGGTATCAGACTGCTCATTGTACTCTCCTCGAATTCTGTTCCCCAAGACCTAGCCCGCAGGGCACGCGTTGACCAGATAGCAGTTTTCCCCGCCTTTCAATTGCATTAAGGTCCCGAAAAAATGACCGGCAGGTTCGGGGGAGAAAGACGTGGTACGAGAGGGCAGGCATACGCCGTCGCGCACAGCATTGCGCAGGCGCGATATCGGCCCGAACCCTCGCACTACAGGCACTGCGGGGTCGTTCCTATGATCCTGGACCGTTATTTCGCTCGCCGGTTCCTGCAAAGCTTCATGGTCATCGGAGGTATTTTCCTGACCCTGATGATTCTCATCGATCTGATCGAACAGATTCGCCGCTTTGACGATTTCGACCTGTCATTTGCCCAGTTGCTGCACCTTACGCTCCTGAATACACCAGCCGCCATCAGCGAAATGCTGCCTCTGCTGGTTATCCTGTCCACCATCGCCTTGTTCGTCGGGCTGGCACGCACATCAGAACTTGTGGTGACCCGTGCAACTGGCCGCTCAGGCATCCGCGCTTTGGTCGCCCCTGTCCTGTTGTCGCTAATCATCGGCGCGCTGGCCGTTGCATTGTTGAACCCCATCGCAGCGGCCACATCCGAAGAGTTCCGCCGCCTGTCGGATTCATACCGAAACAACGGCAGTTCGGCCCTTTCGATCAGCAGCGAGGGCCTGTGGCTGCGCCAGTCCGCCGAAAACGGACAGGCCGTTATCCACGCCCGGTCAACGTCGAACCAAGACAAGCTGCGGCTGGACGGTGTAACCGTCATCACCTTTGGGCGGGATGGCAAACCGACCCAGCAGATCGTTGCAAACCGGGCCGAGTTGGAAGACGGGAACTGGGTTCTGTATCAGGCAAAAACCTGGGCCTTGCAGGATGGGCAAAACCCCGAATCTAATTCAGTTGTGCACGAGCGCCTGGAGCTGCCGACCTCGCTGACCCGACAGCGGATCATGGACACATTGGGACAACAGGATTCGGTTTCGGTTTATGACCTGCCCCAGTTGATCAGCGACCTGCGCGAGGCGGGATTTTCGACCAAACAATATGAGGTCTGGCTGCACGTACAGCTGGCCCGGCCTTTGTTTCTGATCTCGATGGTTCTGATCGGCGCCGCGTTCACCATGCGCCACGTTCGGTTCGGCGGCACAGGGATCGCCGTCCTGACAGCCGTCCTGCTTGGATTTGCCATCTATTTCGTGCGCAATTTCGCGCAAATCCTCGGGGAAAACGGACAATTGCCCATCTATATCGCTGCCTGGGCACCGCCCTTTGGCGCAATTCTGTTGTCTCTTGGTCTGCTACTGCATGCGGAGGACGGCTGATGCGGCATATTATTCATGTGTTGCTTACCAGTGCGCTCGCTTTGTCCGTCCCGGCGATACTTGCAGCACAGACCTCTCAAGGTCAACCACAGCCACAGGGCACACAAGCGCAGCAAGAGCCCGCCTTGCTGGTGGCCGACAAGGTTTTCATCACGCATGAACGCAAACTTGTGGCAGAAGGCAATGTCGAAGCTTTTCAGGGCGACATCAAATTGTCCGCTCATCGCATCACTTATGACCGCGAGACCGGCGAGCTGATACTGGAAGGCCCCATTCGTATCGATCAGGGTGGTCAGACCACGCTACTGGCAGATTCAGGGCAACTGGACAGCGGAATTCAGAACGGACTGCTGATCGGCGCACGCATGGTGTTCGAACAGCAGGTACAGATCGCCTCGGTTCAGGCGAAACGGACCGCAGGCCGCTATACGCAATTCAGCAAGGTTTCGGCCACATCTTGTCATGTCTGCACCGACGGCAGGCCGCCTCTGTGGCAGATCAGGGCGCGCAAAGTCACGCATGATCAACTAGAACGGCAACTATATTTCGAAGGCGCTCAGCTTCGGGTGCTGGATTATCCGGTATTCTACTTTCCCTATCTGCGCTTGCCCGACCCAACGCTAGAGAGGGCACCCGGATTTCTGGTTCCTTCGATCCGCAGCACGTCGCAATTGGGCACTGGAGTTCAGGTCCCTTATTTCTTTAAACTTGGCGATCACAAGGACCTGACACTTACTCCTTACGTCTCAGCCAAGACGACAACGCTGGGATACCGTTATCGTCAGGCTTTCGTGAACGGACGCATTCAGGTGGAAGGCGCTTATACACGGGATGATGTGCAACCCGATCAGGATCGCGGCTACCTTTTTGCCACCGGCTGGTTCAATCTGAAGAACGATTTCCGTCTGACCTTCAATCTGGAATCCACATCCGACAATGCCTACCTGGCCGACTACGGCTTGCCGGATCTGGACCGTTTGCGCAGTGAAATCGCGCTGGAGAGGATCAAGCGCGACAGCGCGTTCAAAACCAGCCTGATCTATTACAAAACACTGCGGGACAGCGAAAATCAGGACGAGATCCCGTCCCGCGTCTTCGATCTCAACTATGAAAAACGCTATTTTCCCAACACACTGGGTGGCGAGGTTCGGCTGGCTTTCATCGGCCACGCGCACGAACGTACCAGCAACACAGATGTTGTTGGCCGGGATATTGCACGGGCCACCTTCGACGCCGAATGGTTGCGCAGCTGGACGTTCGCGTCGGGGCTGCGGGTCGATACGACGCTAGGGGCGTCAGTTGACACTTTCAACGTCCGCCACGACAGCAACTATCCAGACAACGTGACCCGATCTACACCGCGTGCGGCTTTGACACTCCGCTATCCAATGACACGGCGCGAGGAGTCGGGGGCAGTTCAGTTCCTCGAACCGATCGCACAGTTTGGATGGACACATGTGTCGGACACCGATGTACCGAATGATGAAAGTACCTTTCAGGAATTCGATCAGGGCAACCTTCTGTCCCTGTCGCGTTTCCCGGCTGAAGATCAGCGCGAGAACAGCGCCACCGGCGTGGTTGGCCTGAACTGGGCTCGGTATAGCGCGGGTGGCTGGCAGACCCAGGCGACCGTGGGTCAGGTGTTTCGTGCTGACGCCGATCCGAATTTCACGCTGACATCGGGGTTGCAGGGCACATCGTCGGATTTGCTGGTGGCCGGGCAGATCAGCACGGCCAATGGCTGGTCACTTGCCGGGCGCGGTTTGATCGACGGTGATTTCAGCTTTGTCAAAGCCGAGCTGCGCGGCGCATGGGCATCCAAATATGCCGGCCTGTCTGGCAGCTATATCTGGCAGGAACCGGACCCGGCGGAAAACATCACCGAAGAAATCTCGGAAATTCTGCTGCTCGGGCGTTACCAGGTCGATCAGAACTGGCTGACAAATGCCCTGGCGCGCTACGATCTGGCCGAGTCGGAACCGATCCGGCTGGGTCTGGGCGTGACCTACCAGAACGAATGTGTTCAGGTTAACATGTCCGTAAGTCGGCGCTTTACTTCAACATCCACTATTGAGCCTTCGACAGAATTCGGCTTTACCCTTTCTCTGACAGGGTACGCCCTTGAAGGCGGTGGCAAGACATACAAGAGAACATGCAGTTGATATCAGGTTTCTCCAGGTTTCTCCGTTCCGGTTGGCTTAAGCCGGTCACACCGGCACTAGTTGCCGCAGTTTTTGCAATTGCGCCTCTTCAGGGCGGCGCGCAAAGCCTGTTCTCACCCGCGATCCGCGTCAATCAGGACATTGTCACCTGGTATGAGCTTGAACAGCGCTTGCAATTCCTGAATGTTCTGGGCCTGCCCGGTGGTAGCGAAGCTGACGTCAGGGATGCCTTGATTGATGAAAAACTGCGCAGGCAGGTCATGCGTGATGCCGGCGTGCAAGCAACGCCCGAGGCCGTTCAACTGGGCATCGACGAATTCGCCTCGCGCGGACAATTGTCATCCGAACAATTCCTAAAACTTCTCGGCGACGCGGGCGTCGACCCGGAAACGGTCCGGGATTATGTCGCCGATCAACTGGCATGGCGCGACTATATCAGTTCGCGCTATCTGTCGCAGGCCCGCCCGACCGAGGATGAGATCGATCGCGCTCTGGGCCAGACGGGCGGTGGCGGATTGCAGGTCCTGCTGTCCGAAATCATCATCCCGGTAAACCCGCAAACGGTTGCCCAGACCGAGCTGTTGGCCGAAGAAATCTCGCGGCTGGAAGGGCAAGACGCTTTTTCTGCCGCCGCGGCTCAGTATTCCGCAGCCGCAACACGGGGTCAGGGTGGACGTCTGGACTGGTTGAATATCTCGAACCTGCCCCCGGCGCTTCAACCTGTCATCCTGGGGCTTCAGACCGGTGAGATTACCGACCCGATCACCTTGCCGAACGCTGTTGCCCTGTTTCAGATGCGTGGCTTGCGCGAAGTCGCAACCGGCGCTCCGCGCATTTCAAAGTTGGATTATGCCGCCTATTACCTGCCAGGCGGGCGCAGCGCCGAAACCCTTTCGCGGGCCGCGAAGCTGAAAGAAGAAATCGACACTTGTGATGATCTCTATGGCATTGCCAAGGATCAGCCCGCCGAAGTTCTGGACCGGGTCGAAGCCGCGCCTTCCGAGGTGCCCGGTGATATTGCCGTAGAATTGGCCAAGCTGGACCGGAACGAAGCATCGGCGAATCTGACTCGCAACAATGGTCAGACGCTTGTGTTCCTGATGCTGTGCAACCGCACGCGGGATCTGGGCGAAGACACCTCTCGGGGCGATGTCGCCAATGCGCTGGCGCAGCAACGTCTTCAGGCCTTTGCGGCCAGTCTGGTGGAACAGCTGCGGGCTGACGCTGTCATTACTCAGGAATGATACGCCCCGTCGCGCTCAGCTGCGGCGAACCGGCCGGTATCGGCCCGGAAATCGCGGCCAAGGCGTGGGCTGAACTGCGCGATGCCTGCCCGTTTTTCTATATCGGGGACGCCAGCCACCTGCCCGCAGGCACTCCGGTTGCCAAAATCGAACATCCCAGTCAGGTTGCTGAAATCTGTGATCGGGCCCTGCCCGTTCTTCAGATGGACTTTCCCGCCCCTAACGTATTCGGCCAGCCAAACCCGGCCAACGCGCCGTCGGTGGTTGATGCCATCGAAACCGGCGCCGAACTGGTACAAACCGGTGAGGCCGCAGCGCTTTGCACTGCACCGATCAACAAGAAAGCCCTGATCGACGGCGCAGGCTTCACCTTTCCTGGCCATACCGAGTTTCTGGCAGCCCTTTCCGGAACCCGTCGGGTTGTCATGATGCTGGCCAGCGAGAGGTTGCGCGTCGTTCCCGCGACAATTCACATTCCATTGTCACAGGTTCCCGCGGCACTTACCCCTGATCTTCTGCGCGAGACGATTGAAATCACTGTACGCGGTTTGCGTGATCAGTTCGGGCTCACACATCCCCGCATCGCAGTTGCAGGTCTGAACCCACATGCAGGTGAAGGCGGCAAGATGGGCACAGAGGAACTCGACTGGATTGCTCCGATGCTGGCTGATCTGAACCCAGAGGGCGCAACCATCACCGGCCCCCATCCTGCGGATACTCTGTTTCACGCCGCTGCCCGCACCCGCTATGACGCCGCCATCGCCATGTATCATGATCAGGCTCTGATCCCGATCAAGACGCTGGATTTCGACCGGGGCGTGAATGTCACCCTTGGCTTGCCTTTCATCCGCACCTCACCCGACCACGGAACAGCACTGGACATCGCGGGGAAAGGCATCGCCACCCCCTCCAGCCTGATCGAAGCCCTGAAACTTGCCCGGCGCATGGTAAAAAGCTCTTGATCCTTCACCTGGCTGAAAATATCCCCGCCGGAGGCACAAAAATCTCGGGCGCAGCCCCTTTCACAGGCGCCAAGGTATTCCGATCATGAGCGCTATAGACACGCTTCCCCCTCTGCGCGAGGTCATCGCAACCCACCAGCTTTCAGCGCGCAAATCGCTGGGGCAGAACTTTCTGCTGGATCTGAACCTGACCGCTAAGATCGCCCGACAGGCTGGCGATTTGTCAGAATGCGATGTGCTTGAAATCGGCCCCGGTCCCGGTGGGTTGACGCGGGGCCTGCTGTCCGAAGGCGCGCGCAAGGTCGTGGCCGTTGAAAAAGACACCCGGTGCATTGCCGCCCTGAACGACATCGCGGCTGCGTATCCGGGTCGGCTTGAGGTGATCAACGGCGACGCCCTGGAAATAAACCCGCTTGAATACCTGTCACCGCCAATCCGCGTCGCAGCCAACCTGCCCTACAATGTCGGCACCGAACTGCTGGTGCGTTGGCTGACACCGCCCGAATGGCCCCCATTCTGGCAGAGCCTGACGCTGATGTTCCAACGCGAAGTGGCCGAGCGTATCGTCGCCCAACCTGGCAGCAAAGCTTATGGACGCCTTGCCATCCTCGCTCAATGGCGGGCAGAGGCACGTATCGCCATGTCGCTTCCCCCCGGGGCCTTCACCCCGCCGCCCAAGGTTTCAAGCGCCGTGGTCCACCTGACCGCCCTGCCCGAACCACGCTTTCCCGCCGATGCCGCCACCCTGTCACGTATCGTGGCCGCCGCCTTCAACCAACGCCGCAAGATGCTGCGCGCCTCACTCAAAGGCATTGCCCCGGATATCGAAGACCGTCTGCTGGCTGCTGGTATCAAGCCCACGGACCGTGCCGAACAAATCCCGCTTGAAGCGTTCTGCGCTTTGGCGCGCGAAGTTAAGAAAACCTGATCAAACAAAAAAGCCCCGAGTTTGACCTCGGGGCTTGGTTCATTGGGCGTCAGCTTTACTCAGCCGCCTCTGGAGCATCCCCGGTGTTGGCGGGTGCTTCCTCTTTTGCCTCGGGTGCAGCTTTGGGCTTCCGCGTGCGCGGTTTACGCGCGGGTTTTTCTTTGAGCGGTGCCTCTTCCGGTGCCTCAGCTACCGGGGTTTCTTTGTTTTCCGGTGTTTCTACCAAGCCGCTATCGGGCTCTGAAACTTGCTGAGACAGGTCCATCAAATCAGGCTGCGGTGCTTCGGCCGGATCAGCCTGACGGGTCGCTTCGCGTTCCTGACGTTCGGCACGTTCACGATCGCGCTCAGCCTGGCGTTCGCGGTTCTGGCGCTCCTGCTCTTCACGGCGCGCATCCATTTCGCGCTGCGCTTCGCTCAGCATCCGCAGATAATGTTCCGCGTGTTGCTGGAAGTTTTCTGCCGCCACGCGGTCATTCGACAGCTGAGCGTCACGTGCCAACTGGTTGTACTTGTCAATAATCTGCTGCGGCGTGCCACGAACCTTGCCTTCGGGACCCGAGCTGTCAAAAACCCGGTTTACGACGTTGCCGCCAGAAGGACGATTGCGGTTATTCTTGGCCCGCGAACGGGGTTTGGAAGATCTCATCTTACTTTACGTCAGCCTTATCAATGCGCTGTCGCTCAACCCGTGTTTTGCACTGCTCTAAGGCGTTTGCCGTGACGGGAAGTCGACTTTTTGGGCTTGGCGTCAGGGGTGCGCTGCAACAGCGTCAACCTCGCCGACTAATCCTGAGTAAACATGTCCTGACGGCGCAGACAAGAGGAATCTCGGGTTTTCACAAGCTTTTTTGTTCGGGTTGGCGTTTTTTGCCGCAAACCCGCCACTCAACCCGGCATTCTTGCGCCGACAACGCGGTCGCGACCGTCCAGATCAGGGATGATCCGAACATCCACCAACCCGGCAGCGTCGAACAGGGCTGATACTTTTGCCGCCTGCGTCGGACCGATTTCGACAAGAATTCGCCCGCCCGGCAACAGAAAATCCGGGGTCGCAGCCGCGATCCGACGATACGCTCCCAACCCGTCCCCCTCATCCGTCAGAGCCATGCGCGGCTCATGCTCGCGCACTTCGGGCGACAGCTCTTCCATCTCAGACACTGAGATATATGGAGGGTTGGAGACAATCAGGTCGAATTGACCATTAATGTCTTCAAACCAGTTTGATCGAAGAATCTCAATCCGCGCCTCTACCTGATGCTGAACCGCATTGGCACTGGCTTGCAGGCAGGCGGCTTCGCTCAGATCGACACCCACGCCCGTGGAACTGCTGCGTTCGGACAGAAGGGTTATCAGGATACACCCCGAGCCCAGCCCCAGGTCGAGGACATGATCAAATGGTTCGCTCAACGCCGCTTCGATAAGGGTTTCTGTTTCCGGGCGCGGATCAAGGACATCCCGGCTGACGCGAAACCTGCGGCCGTAAAACTCCCGCTCACCCAACAGATGCGACACCGGAACCCGAACGGCACGCAAGGAGATCAGCTGGTCATAACGCTCGGCGATTTCGGGCTGCAATTCTTCCGGGGCAATCAGTGTCACCCGGCTGGCTTCAATCCGTGCAGCGTGGGCCAGCAACAGACGCGCGTCGCGCGCCGGATCGTCCACACCGGCTGCACGCAGGCGCGCTGTCGCTGCTACCATGGCCTGTGCCGCTGTTTGCAGACCCGTCATTGTGCCATCTCGGCCAGCAGCCGGGCCTGATCGTCTGCCGTCAGCGCATCAATCACCTCGTCCAGATCGCCCTGCATCACCTGATCCAGCTTATATAGCGTCAGGTTGATCCGATGGTCGGTCATGCGCCCCTGCGGGAAGTTATAAGTACGAATGCGTTCCGAGCGATCCCCCGAGCCCACCTGACTGGCGCGATCTGCCGAGCGTTCGCTGTCAATCCGCTGCCGTTCCAGATCGTACAAGCGCGTTTTCAGAACTTGCATGGCGATCTCGCGGTTGCGATGCTGGGACTTCTCGGAACTCGTCACCACCAATCCCGTCGGAAGATGCGTGATCCGCACTGCCGAGTCGGTCGTGTTCACGTGCTGTCCGCCCGCGCCCGAGCTTCGCATCGTATCGATTCGGATATCATTGGCGTCGATCTGGATGTCTACATCCTCGGCCTCGGGCAGAACCGCCACAGTCGCCGCCGAAGTGTGAATGCGCCCGCCGCTTTCGGTTTCGGGCACGCGTTGCACCCGATGGACGCCGGATTCGTATTTCAGGCGCGCAAAGACATTGTCGCCTTTGATATGGGCGACCACTTCCTTGATGCCGCCCAGATCCGAGGCCTGTTCTTCGATAATCTCGAATTTCCAGCCACGCGCCTCGGCGTAACGCTGATACATGCGCAACAGGTCGCTTGCGAACAAAGCGGCCTCGTCCCCGCCGGTGCCGGGGCGGATTTCCAGCATCGCCGGACGGGCATCCGCCGCGTCCTTTGGCAACAATGCCAGTTGGAGCGCGTTTTCCGCCTTGGGGATGCGGGCCTGCAACTCGGGGATCTCCTCCTCGGCAAGCTCTTTCATGTCCGGGTCAGTCAGCATCGCCTGCGCCTCGGCCAGATCTCCCACCAGCTGTCGCCAGGCCATGATCTGATCGACGACAGGCTTGAGGTCGGAATATTCTTTGGCCAGCGCCGCTATGTCACCACCCGACGCGCCATCGGCCATGGCTGCCTCGAGGTACTGGAAACGCTGGGTGATCTGTTCAAGACGTTCTTCGGGGATCATCCCGGCGGTGTCTCTCATCCGGGGGCTTTGGTCAAGGGCAACGTCATGCTAAGCTTGCGGCCATGAAACGGGTTTTAATTTCTCTGCTGCTGACAACGACGCCTGCATTCGCGGATTACATCGGCCCTGATGGCAAGACGCGGGATTGCTATTGCACTGACACATCCGGGTCTCGCATCGAACTGGGTGAGATGATCTGCCTTCAGGTCGACGGACGCATGTTCACGGCGCAATGCCAGATGTCCCTGAACGTTCCCATGTGGCGTGAGGTTCAGGAGGGGTGTTTGTCGTCCAATTTACAGAGTGAGCCTGTCGACCCCTTGGATCTGGACGGCGCGTCCTGACCGTTTGAGCAACGACTAGAACTGCGCCAACCACCCATCGACTCGCGCCCTGTTAACCCCGAAATCCTTGCGGCCAAATCGCAGGCGCCCATGAATGCGCAGGGTGTCACCATCCTGCTGAACCGTGGTGTAGTCGGGAAAGCCGATCCATTTCGTGCGGGTGATATAGGTGATCATACCCTCACTGACCGAACCTGCCAAAACCGTGGTGCGCGACGTGGCTTGGGCAATCTCGTCAAGACGCTGCAACCCGTCGGAGCCGGTTTCGACAACGCGCACCACACCACCGGGCAAATCCTGATTTTCGGTTGCAACAAAAGCGACGTGCCACCGCGTAGGGTCGGACGGTGCCAGGCGGACATAGCCGCCCGCCCCAACCACAAGCGCAATCACTGCCCCCAAAGCCACCTTTTTCATCCCGCTCTATCCTTTTTGGTGAACCCTAAGCGGAACAAAACCGGCGGCAAGACATTCCACCGCGTCTTACCGCGACGTCACACCCGGCAGGATACACAGCATCTCGTAGATCAGGTTGGCCGCTGTCAGTGCAGTGTTGCCCGATGGATCATAAGGGGGTGAAACCTCGACCAGATCACATCCCACCACGTTTACCCCATGCAGGGCATGGATCAGTTGCAGCGCTTGCGGTGTCGTCAGACCTGCGATTTCCGGCGTGCCGGTGCCCGGAGCAAACGCGGGATCAAGGCTGTCGATGTCATACGAGATGTAAACCGGGTGGTCCCCGATGATCTTGCGAACCTGCGATCCGATTTGGGTCAGGTTCTGCTGCCACAGCTCCCAGGCCGGGAACTGGCGGAAGCCCCAGTCCTTGGCTTCGGTGAAGTCCGAGGCGGCATAGCCCGAGCCCCGAATGCCGATCTGGAACGTCTTGTCGGGAACAATCAACCCCTCTTCATAGGCGCGGCGGAAGACGGTACCGTGGGTTTCACGCTCACCGAACATCTTGTCATTCACATCGGCATGGGCGTCCACATGCACCAGCGCCACGGGTCCGTGTTTTGCCTTGATGGCTCGCAGGATCGGCAGGGTGATCGAATGATCGCCCCCCATGGCCACCGGGATCACGCCTTTCGCCAATATGGCGTCATAGCTTTCCTTGATGATCCTGAGGCTGTCTGCCAGCGAGAAGGTGTTGATCGCCAGATCCCCAATATCGGCTATCTGCAAACCGTCGAACGGGGCCGCTCTGGTGGCCATGTTATAGGGCCGGATCATCGCGCTTTCGCCGCGGATTTGCTTGGGGCCAAAGCGCGTGCCCGACCGCCACGACGTGCCGATATCCATCGGCACCCCCAGCACCGCCACATCCAGCCCCTCAAGCGAGGAGGCCTGCGGCAGGCGCATGAATGTGTTCGGCCCGGAAAACCGAGCCAGATCATTCCCGCTAATTGGTTGGTTGAATTCGGTCATGCGCGTAATAGTCCCGCCCCTGTTCGTCTTGTGATCCAGCACATACCTTAAGCATGGCTAACTGTTGGTTAACGTGAACCCATGCGGGTTTACCCTTCTGCTTTTTCCAGCTTGTTCCACCCCAACAGGCAAATGATCTGCGTCGCCACATGAGCCCCAGCAATCGCTGTCGCACCTGAGGTGTCAAAGGGCGGCGATACTTCGACCACGTCCCCGCCCTTGATATTGATCCCGGCAATGTCGCGCAGGATGATTTGCGCCTGAATCGAGCTTAACCCACCCCAGACTGGCGTGCCCGTACCAGGGGCAAAGGCCGGGTCAAGACCGTCAATGTCGAAGCTGAGGTAAACGGGGCTGTCACCAAGAATGTTCTTGATCTTCTCTGCCACGGCAGCAGGTCCCGATTCATAAACCTCGCGCGCATCGATGATGTTCACGCCCAACGTATCCTCATTCGTCGTGCGAATACCCACCTGGACCGAGCGTTTCGGATCGACAATGCCCGACTTTACAGCCTTGTAGAACATTGTCCCGTGATCCACGCGGGACATGTCATCATCGGCCCATGTGTCGGTATGCGCATCGAATTGCAGCAGGGACATTGGCCCAAATTTCTCGGCATAAGCCTTGAGGATCGGAAAGCTGATATAGTGGTCGCCACCCAACGCGACCGACGCCACGTTAGCGGCCAGAATGGTCCGGATGTGGTCGGTCAGCGTGTCGGGAAAGGCCGGTATATTGGCATAATCATAAGCCATATCGCCATAGTCCACGATCGCCAGTTCACTCAGCGCATCAAAGGGCCAGCCATAGGGCGCATCAGGCGACTGAAGCGCACTGGCCTCTCGGATCGCCCTAGGGCCAAGGCGCGTGCCGGGCCGGTTCGTAACCGCCTGATCAAACGGCACGCCGGTTACGGCGATGTCCACACCCTTCAGGTTCTTGGTGTAAAGCCGCCGAAGAAAAGACGTCGCGCCGCCGAACGTATTTTCATAAGACAACCCCTTGAGGTCCGGATTGGTGAATGCCTCATCCACTTGGTTTCTTGCGTCTTCCAGTGCCATGTCTTCCGTAGTCCCTTTCCCGAACCTTTATCAGCTCAACGGCTGCGCTTTTTCCACGATCCGCGCGAAAAACGACGCGCCCACCGGTGCGATTTCGTCGTTAAAGTTGTATTTCGGATGATGCAGCCCCGCGCCTTCACCCTGCCCGAGGAACAGATAAGCACCGGGGCGCTTTTGCAGCATGTACGAAAAATCCTCGGCCCCCATCTCGCGCCCGGTATTGCCGATGACCCGGTCATCTCCGGATATTTCTCGCGCCACTTCGGTCGCAAAACCCGCCTTTTCGGCATCATTGATGGTGGCAGGGTAATCGACATTGTATTCCAAACGCGCCTCGACCCCATAGGATTTGGCCTGCCCTTCGACAATCTCGGCCATGCGTCGCATCACCATCTGCTGGACGGTCGGATCGAATGTTCGAACGGTGCCGTTGATATAGGCCGTATCCGGGATCACGTTGTTGACCGTGCCGGTGTGAATTTGCGTGACCGAAATGACAAGATCATCCAGCGCATAGTGGTTGCGACTGACAATGGTCTGAATGGCCTGCGCAATCCCACAGGCCGCCATAACCGGATCACGGGTTTCATGCGGCATCGCACCGTGGCCGCCGACACCCTGAATATGCACTTCGAACGTATCGACAGCCGCCATGATCGGCCCCGGCGTGGTATAGAATGTCCCTTCGGCAAATCCCGGCGCGTTGTGCAGCGCGTAGACCTGTGAGATGTCGAACCGGTCCATGATGCCTTCTTCGACCATCACGCCAGCACCACCGCCATCTTCCTCGGCGGGTTGAAAGATCAGCGCCACGCGACCGCTGAAATTTCGCGTCTCGGCCAGATAACGGGCCGCGCCCAGTAACATCGTGGTATGCCCGTCATGACCGCAGGCATGCATCTTTCCGGGGTTCTGAGAGGCGTAGTCAACGCCTGTTTCTTCGGTAATTGGCAACGCATCCATATCGGCGCGCAGGCCAATCGTCGGCCCGTCGCCCTGCCCGTTTATGATCGCGACCATCCCGGTCTTTGCGAGCCCCTCATGCAACTCATCGACCCCGAACTCACGCAGACGTTCCGCCACAAAGGCCGCAGTTTCATGGCATTCGAATTCCAACTCTGGGATGGTATGCAGATACTGGCGCCATCTGGTCATGTCGGCAGAGAAATCGGCAATTCGGTTGACGACGGGCATCTGGGGTGGACTCCTGATCGGGACTGCGGAATGGATGCATCTGACACCGGAATGAAAGGGTTCGCAATGGCTGAAAATCCTCTGATCCATGACAGCGATGCAGGTATCGAACGGCTGCTGGAAATCATGCGCCGCCTGCGCGATCCGCAATCCGGCTGCCCGTGGGATATCGAACAGGATTTCGCGACCATCGCCCCCTATACGATCGAAGAGGCCTATGAGGTCGCTGACGCCATCGAACGCGAAGCCTTTGACGAGCTTAAGGGCGAACTGGGGGATTTACTGTTTCAATCCGTGTTTCACGCCCAAATGGCAGAAGAAGCAGGACATTTCACCTTTCAGGACGTCGTACGCACCATGTCAGACAAGATGGTCAGCCGCCATCCGCATGTGTTTGGCGATGAATCCCGCGACAAGTCGGCTAACCAGCAAATCAAAGATTGGGAGGCCATCAAAGCCGCCGAGCGGGCGGGCAAGGAACAGAAAGGTGCGCTGGACGGTGTGGCCGCAAACCTGCCCGCACTACTGCGCGCGCATAAGCTCCAAAAACGTGCCGCTCGGGTGGGGTTCGACTGGCCTGACGCCAGCCATGTTCTGGCCAAGATCACCGAAGAAGCCGCCGAACTGGAAGAGGCGCGTGACAAAATGGATGCTGACGCGCTGGAAGACGAATTCGGCGATCTGCTGTTCGTGATGGTCAATCTGGGTCGTCATCTTGGCATCGAACCCGAAGCCGCCCTGCGTCGCACCAATGCCAAGTTCACCCGTCGCTTTGAAAAGGTCGAAGCCCGGCTGGCCGAACGGGGCAAGACCCCCTCGCAAAGCGATCTGGCCGAGATGGATGCGCTGTGGGACGAAGTTAAAACGGAAGAGCATCGCGCGAATGGCAAACTCCCGCCGGTGGATACACTGGCCGCGACCAGAAACGGGTAGACAAGCGATCCGACACTTGCGAGTGTCCCACCTTCACGACCCCCGGAGACGCCTATGCCCCCTCGCAAGATCATCATCGACACCGATCCCGGACAGGACGACGCCGTCGCCATCCTGCTGGCGCTGGCCAGCCCGGACGAGATCGAGGTTCTGGGTATTACGGCCGTCGCGGGTAACGTGCCGCTCGCCCTTACGGCCAAGAACGCCCGAATCGTTTGTGAATTGGCCGGACGTACGGATGTGCCGGTTTATGCGGGCTGCGACAAACCGCTGAACCGCCCGCTTGTCACCGCAGAACATGTGCATGGAAAAACCGGGCTGGATGGTCCGGTCCTGCCGGATCCGCAGATGCCCCTGGCCGAAGGTCACGCTGTGGATTTCATCATCGACACCCTGCGTGCCGAAGAGCCGGGGACCGTGACCCTTTGTCCACTGGGTCCGCTGACAAACGTCGCGACTGCGTTTCGCAAGGCACCCGATATCATCGACCACGTGCAGGAAATCGTCTTGATGGGTGGGGCGTATTTCGAAGTCGGCAACATCACCCCCACCGCTGAATTCAACATCTACGTCGACCCAGAAGCTGCTGATATCGTTTTTAAATCCGGAATACCGATTGTTGTCATGCCATTGGATGTCACGCACAAAGCGCTGGTGACCAACCCGCGAAACGACGCGTTCCGCGCATTGGACAGCAAGGTTGGGCATGCCGTGGCCGAGATGACGGATTTCTTTGAACGCTTCGACAAAGAGAAATACGGCAGCGCGGGCGCTCCCCTGCACGACCCTTGCGTCACCGCCTATCTGATCCGCCCCGAGCTGTTTTCGGGCCGCCGCGTGAATGTCGAGATTGAAACAGGGTCCGACCTGACCTTGGGCATGACCGTTGCGGATTGGTGGGGTGTCACCAACCGCGCACCAAATGCGTTGTTCATGGGGGAAATCGACGCCGACGGCTTTTTCACCTTGCTGACAGAAAGGCTGGCCAGATTATGAGCGCTGCCCTCCGCCTAGCGCGTCCCGACGATCTGGATCGCCTGATGACGCTGGTCACCGCCTTTCATACCGAGGCCGGGCTCACACAGGACGCCGACAAGACACGCAATGCCCTCGCCCCCATGCTGGATGGTATCCCTCATGGCTGTGTCTATCTGATTGGGCCCGGGCGCGCGCCTTTGGGATATATCATCCTGACCTTTGGCTGGTCAGTCGAGTTTGGCGGCATGGACGGTTTCGTGGACGAAATCTATATACGCCCCGCCGTTCGGGGCCGCGGCATTGCCACCGAGGTTCTTTTGGATCTGCCCAAAGCTCTTGCCGGGGCAGGCCTGATGGCTCTTCATCTGGAAGTCGACCGAAACAATGAATCTGCCCATAAGCTCTATCTGCGTACCGGGTTTAGACAACGCGACAGGTATATGCTGATGAGCAAGGTACTTTAGCGCGACTCGCCGCGGAAGATATTTGCCGGATTCATATGCTGAACCGGGTCATTCGACGAAACCTCTTCTCCGGTTATCGGATACGTTCCCGGACCCGCGCAGGCGGACAATACTGTGATGGACGCTGTGACGATTATCAGAAGGAATTTGGATACAGACATCGTAGTCTCCTTTCTGCAATGAAGACAAACTACGGCATTCTGTGCGGGCGTGATAAGTAACAAGTTCACACATAAGAATAGATAAGCCACATTTTTTTATCAAACACCTCAACCGCAAACGAACATGTCCCTGAAAAATTTAACTTTTCTCTGGCCTGAGGGTGCCATTCTCAAATAGCGGCATCTCAAAAAAAAGCAGGTGGTCGCGTGCGATTTCAGGAGTTTCGTAATAGGCGTCGCGCAAGTGAAAGCCCAAAGACAGGTATAACCGAGTCGCCGCTTCCAGGGGTTTGCCGGTGTCCATTCGAATATAGTCGAACCCAATATCTCGGCACATTTCGATCAGCGAAAGCATGATGGCACGGCCTGCTCCGGTCCCCCTTGCTGCGTCAGTTACAAATACACGTTTGATTTCAGCTACACCGGGTTCGTACGTGTGAAACATACCGCAGCCGACCGGTTCCCCATGCAGCAATGCCAGTTTGATCCCACCGGTCGGCGGTGTGTGTTCTGCGTCGATGTTGTCCATCACGCGGGCGTATTTTTCGCTTGGGTAGAAAGCCTGCACAATCTGGGCGGTTCTTTCATCCAGTGCCAGCAGGAAATCCCTGTAATCCCAACACAAACGCCGAACCGCTTCAATCTGGTCCGGCGTTTCCGGTTCGATGATGTTCAGCACAACGCGACCCCCGGATTAAAACCAGGGGCCAGCCTAGCGCCAAGCGCGTTATTTGCGAAGGATCGACGCGCCTGCGTATTCCGCAACCTCGCCCAGCGATTCCTCAATGCGGATCAACTGGTTGTATTTGGCCAACCGATCCGACCGCGCCAGCGAGCCGGTTTTGATCTGACCGCAATTGGTCGCCACCGCCAGATCGGCAATGGTGGCATCCTCGGTCTCGCCCGAACGGTGCGACATCACGTTGGTATAACGCGCACGGTGCGCCATATCGACGGCGCGCAGGGTTTCGGTCAGCGATCCGATCTGGTTCACCTTAACCAGCATCGAGTTCGCGCAGCCGCGCTTGATCCCTTCGGCCAAGCGCGCCGGATTGGTCACAAACAGGTCGTCGCCCACGAGCTGCACCTTGTCGCCGATGGCGTCGGTCAGGGCTTCCCAGCCGTCCCAATCATCCTCGGACATGCCGTCTTCGATCGAGATGATTGGATAGTCATTGACCAGAGCCGCCAGATAGGCTGCGTTTTCTTCGGATGTCAGGGTGATCCCCTCGCCCGCCAGAACGTATTTACCATCCTTGTAATACTCGGTCGCCGCGCAATCCAAGGACAGGTGGATTTCTTCGCCGGGTTTGTAGCCCGCCTTTTCGATGGATTTCAGGATGAAATCCAGCGCCTCGCGGGTGCTGGCGATGTTGGGGGCAAAACCGCCCTCATCGCCCACGCCCGTGGCCAGACCCGCGGAAGACAGTTCTTTCTTCAGCGTATGGAACACTTCGGACCCCATTCGCACGGCCTCGCGAATATTCGCGGCCGAGGTTGGCATGATCATGAATTCCTGAATGTCGATCGGGTTGTCGGCGTGTTCGCCGCCATTGATGATGTTCATCATTGGTACCGGCAGCACGCGAGCTGAGGTACCACCGACGTAACGATAAAGGGGCTGCGTCGTGAAATCGGCTGCCGCCTTTGCGGTGGCCAGCGACACACCCAGAATGGCGTTGGCGCCCAGACGGCCTTTGTTATTGGTTCCGTCCAGTTCGATCATCGCCTGGTCGATGGCCACTTGTTCTGTCGCGTCAAAGCCCACCAGTTCCTCGGCGATTTCACCATTCACGGCGGCCACGGCTTCCAGTACCCCTTTGCCCATATAGCGGGATTTGTCGCCGTCGCGTTTTTCAACGGCTTCATGTGCGCCGGTGGACGCACCGGACGGTACGGCGGCGCGGCCCATGGTGCCGTCTTCCAGAATCACGTCGACCTCGACCGTCGGGTTGCCCCGGCTGTCCAGAATTTCGCGCGCGTGGATGTCAATAATGGTGCTCATGAGGTCTGTCCCTATGGCTGCAGTCGGTTGCACGCGTCATAACAGCAACCGGCCAAAAGTAAACCGGTTCCGTTATCGCTAACACGCATATTTACCGACCTTTAGGGCTAACAGTTTGCTGTTTGCGCCAACAGGATCACGCCGGGACCAGATTGCGCGCCAGACGTCGCTCGCGGATAAAGGTATACAGGCCAGATCCGATGATGAGGCTCGCCCCAGCCATTGTCAGCGCGTCAGGGCGTTCACCGAACATCAGCATTCCGGCAAGGATCGAAAACACCAGACGCGTGTAACGGAATGGCATCATGGCCGAAGCCTCGCCAACCCGCATGGCCGTTACGATGCCGTAATACCCCAAAACGCCGAAACCGATCGCGCCCAGATATGGCCCTGCCTGGCCGCTTTGCACCGGCACAAAGGGTGTTCCGGAAATGACCATCAACAGCAGCCCGGCCAGCGCCACTGCGATATACGCCTGCATCGCCACAACGGATGAGGCCACCCGAGCATCCAGCTTGCGCGTTATCAGATCACGCGCCGCAATCGCAAACACGGTCAGGACGACAAACAGCGAGTCTGGCTGAAACCCTTCCAATCCGGGGCGAATGATCATCAGAACACCGATAAAGCCGACACCAATGGCGCTCCAGCGGCGCCAGCCGACCTGCTCTCCCAGAAACAGGGCCGCGCCCATGGTCACGGCAAGCGGCATGGCCTGAAACACGGCGGCGACAGTGGACAGATCAATCAGCGACAACGCGGTGACAAAGGTTACGGCACCGAATCCTTCTGTCCCTGCGCGTACCATCGGCAGCAGTTTCCACGCCACGGGATCGAAGATGCGTTTGCGGGTGACCACCGACATCACCGCAAAGACAAGCCCGCAGAACACACCCAGACACACCATGATCTGACCGGTCGGCACAGCGCCCGACAGGAACTTGATGAACATATCCTCAAGCGAAAAGGCCGCCATCGAGCCGATCAGCAAAAGGATGCCGTTTACGTTATTCATGCGCGCGTCCGTAGGAAAAGGGTACTTGGGGTGCAGTATGCGGGCACATGAACCGCAACCAGCGGCATCTGGCAAGCCAATTCCCGACACGTTCAATGAATTAACGTGTTGGGGCCGTTCGTGATTTGTGATGGATCACTTCTGCTTGAGCGGTACGCCATACAGTTCCAGCCGGTGCCCTTTCAGCTTGTACCCAAGCTTGGCGGCGATCTTTTCCTGCAGGGCTTCGATCTCGGGGTCGACAAATTCGATAACCTCCCCCGACTGCATGTCGATCAGGTGATCGTGGTGATCACGCTCGGCATCCTCGTAACGGGCCCGCCCATCGCCGAACTCCAGACGATCCAGAATTCCGGCCTCTTCGAACAGTTTGACCGTACGATACACCGTCGCAATCGAGATGCCTGTGTCGATGGCAGAAGCACGCGCGTACAGTTCTTCGACATCCGGATGGTCGTCGCTTTGTTCCAATACCTGCGCGATGATCCTTCTTTGACCGGTCATGCGCAGACCCTTGGCCTCACAACGTCCAATAATCGTTTCCGACATGATGCCCCTCAGAATTGCTCGGGTGTCTGTCTTAGTATGTCTGTGCGATTTGCGCCACAGGGATTTCTTCTTTTCCGGTGAACTTAAGCCACGCGCGCCAAATCAGCCCAAACCGGCAGATGATCCGAAGCGATATGTGCCGGGCGCGCGTCATGGACACCATGCGCAGTGGCCCTGACGCCCACGCCCAGCGCGATCCGATCCAGCGCGCCCAGCGGCTGCGCGGCGGGAAAACTCGGCTTGGGGGGCAGAAAACGCATTTCCGGTGCCAGGTGATCCAGAACAGGCTGTCGGGACCATTCGTTGAAATCCCCCGCCCAGACAGTCGGCATCTGCTCCAGCTCTTTATCAAACCGCCTGATATGCGAGATCTGCTGACGTCGCGATGCAGGCAACAGCCCCAGATGCATTCCCATCACCCGCAACGGCCCGATATGGGTATCAAATTCAACACGGACCGCGCCGCGCGGTTCAAGCCCGGGTAATTCGTGATGTCCGGTCCGCCGGACCGAAAGGCCCTCGCCACGCCAGATCACTGCATTGCCATGCCAGCCCAGACTGCCGGCACCACCCAGATCGACGATCTGCCAACCGGCTTCATCCAGCATGAAATGCGGCAGGGCCGCCGGCCGCGGCGGCAGACGTTTGTCGGCCTCCTGCAACACAACGATATTGGCCTGCATATGTTCGATGACCTGCAAAATGCGCTGCGGCTGGCGCCGGAGATCCAGCCCGAGGCATTTCTGAATGTTATAGCTGGCGATGCGAAGGGTGGAAGATGACTGCATATAGACCTGACCAGTGGGCTTGACCCAAAGTGCCACGCCTGTCGCCGGACGCAACCCTTCAGTTTCACTTCTCAACAACGGCAACCGGGGAAGTCGCCTCGGCACAATATATCGCCTAAAAACCCGGCACGTGGCGTGGCCGGAAACAGACGGGTTTCCCCTCATATCATCCAGGTGCGGCAGGACGGAGATACAGCAGTTTCAGCGCATCCGACACCGATCTGGAACGGGCAAATCCGTTCGCCCCTCCCAGCGAAACGTTCCGCAGCGAGGGATTTCCAGAGATGTTTGACCGTCATGTTCCGCAAAACGTGGCGTGCACAACTTCGTTATCGGTCGGGGGCGGTTTGAGATCCGCCGCTTCTGCCTGATCGTCGTATGGCCGCGTTAGGATTGTATTCAACCGATGGAACGGTTGGTAATCCCCCGCCACCGCTGATCGAATCATCTGCTCGACGCGGTGATTGCGCGGGATAAAGGCCGGGTTCGCCGCGGTCATCACTTCATGCGGTGACGCCTCATGCGCCAAACGCGCACGCCAGCCTTCTGCCCAACTGTCAAAGGCCTGTGGATCGACAAACTGATCGCGCACGGTATCTTTGCCCAGCGCACGGAAGGTGTTGGTGAAATCAGCCTGCCCCTCGGCCATACGTTTTAGCAAATCGGTGATCAGCGCCTGATCGCCTTCTTCAGCGGTCGTCAGCCCGATCTTTGCCCGGAACCGGGTCAACCAGTTCTGTTGCAGCAGGTCCGGCATGGCATGCACGATCTCGGTCGCCTGCTCAACAGCGGCGTCCTTGTTGTCCATCTGCTGAATCAGAGAGGTTGCCAGCTGCGCCAGATTCCACACTGCTATATCTGGCTGGTTGGCATAGGCATAACGGCCCATCCGATCTATCGAGCTGTAGACCGTATTGGGATGATAAACATCCATGAAGGCACAGGGGCCATAATCGATGGTCTCACCTGTAATCGAGCAATTGTCGGTATTCATGACCCCATGGATGAAACCCACGCTCATCCACTGAGCGATCAGGCGTGCCTGCGCATCCCGCACAGCCCGCAACAGACCCATTGGCCCTTCGGCCCCGGGATAGTGGCGCGCGATTGCGTAGTCTGTCAGGCGCCGCAGATTGTCCAACTGCCCCCGCGCTGCAAAGACCTGAAAGGTGCCTACCCGTAGATGGCTGGTTGCAACCCGGGTTAGCACCGCACCGGGCATCGGACCCTCCCGGAACACGGTTTCACCCGTCTCTACCGCCGCCAGCGCGCGTGTTGTCGGAATGCCCAGCGCGTGCATCGCCTCGGATACCACGTATTCGCGCAGAACCGGACCCAGCCAAGCCCTGCCGTCGCCTCGACGCGAAAACGGCGTCGGGCCCGAGCCTTTCAGCTGAACATCCCGCCGCACGCCATCCGTTCCGACAGTTTCGCCCAACAGCACCGCGCGTCCGTCCCCAAGCTGCGGATTGTACTGGCCAAACTGATGCCCGGAATAAAGCTGCGCGATGGGGTCCGCACCATCGGGGATGCGATTACCTGCAAAGGCTTCCGCCATCTCTTGCACGTCGCCCGGATGGACCTGCAACAGCCGTGCCAGATCATCATTGAACGCGATCAACTTGGGCGCGCGTACAGGCACCGGATTCTGTCGTGCAAAAAACGCGTCCGGCAGGCGGGCATATGAGTTATCGAATGGAATGGTCAGTGTCATGCGGCATACATATTCCCCGTGCGCACGAATACCATAGCGGATCACACCTTGCCGTGCATAATTGCGCCAAACACACGGGGGCCACATGACAGCACAAGAGATCATCGACCGCCTGAACCTGCAACCTCACCCCGAGGGCGGCTGGTACGCGGAAACCTGGCGTGCCGAGAACAAGGGCCGCCCGACCGGCACCTGCATCTACTTCCTGCTGCAAGCGGGGGAAAGCAGCCACTGGCACCGGGTAGACGCGACCGAGATCTGGCTCTACCACGCGGGCGCGCCACTGATCCTGTCCTTGAGTGCAACAGACAAGGGTCCGGCGGTTGACCATGTGCTGTCGCCCGATTTGTCTCGGGGCGCACCGCAACTGATTGTTCCCAACGGCCATTGGCAGGCCGCGCGCAGCACCGGTGATTACACGCTGGTCAGCTGTACAGTTTCTCCCGGATTTCAATTCGATGGGTTCCAACTGGCAGAACCTGGGTTTGATATCCCTCGGGGATAAGCTGATCTGGGGATGCTCTGAAAAGGTGAGTTTACAGAAAGTTACCCATATATCATTCTGTCAACGCAACCGCAGGTATCGGAGCATCGGGTGATTGTGAAACGCATCTTTCTGGTCCTTCTGCTTCTGTTCGCAAGTACCTGTCTTGCAAACGCTGAGCCCGCCTGTGCAGAATCCCGCCTTTCATCCGAACTGGCACTGCCCGATCTGCAGGAGGAAGTCACGACCGAACATATCGATCCTACCGGGACTGTCGAACCTGCGGTGCTGACCTCGAAACGCCCAGCGCTGCGCCCTTGCAAGTTTCGCCAGTTTGAAGTGGGTCGTCAGCGTATGCGTGACCGCGGGGCGGTCTGTGGTGACTGGACCATCTTGGGCGAAACCCGCACGTCTTTGGCTGGAAAAGCGCTGGGTTGCGGGATCGCCAACCCGGTCCGGATTTACAGAATTTCGGACATTGCGCTCAGCCAGTTCTCGCTGATGGACTGTCAGACAGCCGTCACGCTGAAAACGTGGATCGAAAACGTCGCCAAACCCGCCTTTGCCGATCTGGGGGGTGGGCTCAAGGGTATGCGGGTTGTTGGCCACTATGCCTGCAAGACGCAGAACAACCAGCCCTATGCGCGCATTTCCGAACATGCGCGGGGTCGGGCCATCGATATCTCGACCTTCGTGTTGCAGGACGGAACGCAGATCACCGTTCAGGACGGGTGGAGCGACACCGATCAAAGCGTCGTGTTGCAAGAGTTGCACAGCGGAGCCTGTGGCCTGTTCGGAACTGTTCTTGGTCCTGACGCTGACCGGTATCACAAAGGGCATTTTCACTTCGACACAGCCCGTCGCAGTGGCAAGCCTGTGTGTCGATAACGCGTTAGCCAATACCTGTATGCAGCCTCAACCCACCGGTTGAACGTTCACTGAACTGACCATGCCGCCACCCACCAGCGCTTTCACCCCGGTTGTTCCGGGGCATGAGGTTGGCAATCCCCGCGCCACGCGCACAGCCAGATAGGCAAAGGCCTGCGCCTCGAGCATGTCGCCGTCCAGCCCCACCGCCTCGACCGGTTCGACCGGGCAGTCGAGGGATACGCGCAGCATCTCCATCAACACCGGATTGCGCCGTCCACCGCCTGTAACCAGCACGCAAGACGGCGGCTGCGGACAATGTTCCATCCCCTGCACCACACCCGCTGCGCACATCCCGGTCAGGGTTGCCACCGCGTCAGCATCACCCAGTTCTTTCACTAGGTCGATCATCTCAGAGAAATCGTTCCGGTCTAGCGACTTGGGCGGCATACGTGCGAAGAAAGGCTCAGCCAGAAACAGCTCCAGCGCGCCCATTTCGACGGTGCCATTGCGCGCAACCGCACCATCCCGGTCCATCGGCTGCCCCAGCCGGGCTTGCATGAGGTCATCGACCGGCGCGTTCGCCGGCCCCGTATCAAAGGCAAGCAGCGCCCCCGGCGCCTCGGGACCATCAAAGCTTGGGTCCACATAGGTCAGGTTGCCAACACCACCCAGGTTCAAAAAGCACAAGGGGCGGTCCGCGCCAAACCACTTGGCGCAGGCAAAGTGAAAAAACGGTGCTAACGGAGCGCCCTCGCCCCCCATAGCCACGTCATCGCTTCGGAAGTCCCAGACCACCGGGCGCCCCAGCGCCTGCGCCAACCCAAGACCATCGCCCACCTGCAATGTCCCGCGCCCGCGCGGTTCATGCGCCAAAGTCTGGCCGTGAAAGCCAATCAGGTCTACATCTTCGAACTCGGACAGCGCTTCGGCATGGGCAAAGGTCACCATCTCAGCCGCCGCGTCGACCTGTGGACCGTGCCATTGCCCCAAAGCCGCCCGCAGAATTTCGCGTTCGGCATCGGTATAGGCGCGATAGCCGCTTTTCCCGAACCCAGCGATGGAATGCCCGTCGGTTTCCACCACCGCAGCGTCCACCCCGTCCAGCGACGTACCGGACATTGCGCCCAATGCCCGAACCATTCCGTATTTCTTGATGGTTTGGCCCACGCCTGCCTCCTGATCTGGCAATGTTTCCGCCGTGCCCGGGGTTCTGGACTTCACCTCTGGGTTGCAGCTTGGTCAAGGTGCTTTTGTTATGCCGCCTTGGCAAGCCTTCTGATTAGGGGCGTCGGTTTTTTTCCGACGTCGCGTTTCATGATCAACACCCCGGCTATCAAGTTGCGCGCGCATATCACGGCACGCGGTTTTAGAGTGAAAAGGTGGCTTTTCCTCATCCGCAGCGCCGCCTATACAGTGCCCCGCAACACAAACCCCGAGGGCACGATATGACCTACCACCCCAAATCGGATTTCATCGCCACGATGATCGAGCGCGGCTTCCTCGCCGACTGCACCGATTATCAGGGCCTTGACGACGCGCTGATCAGCGGGTGCAAGCCGGCCTATATCGGCTTTGATGCAACGGCCAAGTCGTTGCATGTGGGCAGCCTGATCCAGATCATGATGCTGCGCTGGTTCCAGAAGACCGGCCACCAGCCGATCACCCTTATGGGTGGCGGCACCACCAAGGTGGGCGACCCCTCGTTCCGCGCGGATGAACGCCCCCTGCTGGGACCCGAACAGATTGACGAAAACATCGCGGGCATCAAGAAAGTGTTCGCGGCCTATATCGATTACGACACTGATGCCGAAAACAAGGCGCTGATGTTGAACAATGCCGAATGGCTGGATGATCTGAACTACCTCGATTTCCTGCGCGACATCGGGCGGCATTTCTCGGTCAACCGGATGCTCAGCTTTGAATCGGTGAAATCCCGGCTGGATCGCGAGCAATCGCTGTCGTTTCTCGAGTTCAACTACATGATCCTGCAAGCCTATGACTTTCTGGAGCTGAACCGCCGCTATGGCTGTGTTCTGCAAATGGGCGGTAGCGACCAGTGGGGCAACATCGTCAACGGTATCGACCTGACTCGCCGGGTGCTGGATCACGAAATCTACGGCCTGACCTCACCCCTGCTGACCACCAGCGACGGCAAGAAGATGGGCAAATCGCAGGATGGCGCGGTCTGGCTGAACGCCGAGATGCGCTCGCCCTATGAATTCTGGCAGTTCTGGCGCAACACCACCGATGCGGATGTCGGGCGGTTCCTGAAGCTCTATACCGAATTGCCCGTGGATGAATGTGACCGTCTTGGTGCGCTTGCCGGGTCCGAGATCAATGAGGCCAAAATCCGCCTCGCCAATGAGGTGACAGCCCTTCTGCACGGGGCGCAAGCTGCGGCAACGGCCGAGGCCACGGCCCGTGAAGTGTTCGAAAAAGGTGGGGTTGGAGACGATCTGCCCACCCTGACCCTCAGCGCGGATGAACTGGGCGACGGCATGTCCATCGTGCAGATCATTGTCAAGTCAGGCCTGGCCAAATCCGGCAAAGAGGCCAAGCGCCTGATTGCCGAAAACGGGGCCAAACTGGACGACGCTCCGCTGACGGATGCGGGTTTGATGATCGACGCGGGCGCATTGACGTCTCCGATCAAGCTGAGTGCAGGCAAGAAACGCCACGCATTGGTGCAACTGGGCTGACGCCCCTTTCACCTTGGAAAGCAAAACAGAAAACGGCCACCCGATTGGGTGGCCGTATCTATATTGGGGTGGACGAGACTACTGACGTCCCTTTCCGCGACCGGGCCGGTCGCTTTCGCCCTCGTCGTCATTGGCGTTGTTTCCGCGACCCGGACTGCTGCCCTCGCCGCCGTTGCCGCTGCCATTGTTACCCCTATCGCCACCTTTGCCGCCGCCGGCATTGCCTTTGCCACCGCCGGGCTCTCCACCGCCAGCACCGGGTTCTCCACCGCCATCGCCGGGTTCCCCACCGCCACCGCCGGGTTCTCCATCGCCACCGCCGGGCTCTCCACCGCCAGCACCGGGTTCTCCGCCACCGCCGCCGGGTTCTCCACCGCCGTTGTCAGGTTCTCCTCCACCACCGGGGCCGTCAGGACCAGCTGCATTCGCAAACCCTGCCCCGCCGGGTTCTGAACCGCGGCTTTCACCTCGATTCTCGGCCAGACCGGACAGGCTCGCCGTTGGCAAGTCTGTCAGCAAAGCGGCCAGACCCGGACATTGCGCCCCGGTAATGCTCAACGTTGTCTCGAAATCCGGTCTCTTCTGAAGTCTGTCCAGAAAGCTTGGGGTCACCTGAACACATTCGCAAAGCCCGGCATAGTCGCCTGCATTCGCAAGACTTCGAGCCGTTTGCCAATTACAGGTTTCCGGCGCTGCAAAAGCATTGCCGGCAACCACAACCCCAAAGACAGGCGCGGCCAGAACAGCGCCCAGTGTTAGTTTCTTACTATTTACCATATCGGAACCTCCTGACGAAAAAACACGCAATGGCTGTGATTACTTCGTTCACGAACAGGCGCGTTTTCGTGAAGCGCGGATTAAGATGCCTTAAAGATGCGTATTGACCCGGCAGCGGCTATTCCGCGCCGCCCCTTTGGGCGTTCGGGCTCAAAGATATGGACACAGCCCCTGCAAAGCAGTTATTGAACAGTTGTTCATATCCTAGGGAGGAGTTCCGATGCACCTGTCCACCACAGCCGCTCTTGTCACCGGCGGCGCATCCGGTCTGGGCGAAGCCACCGCCCGTCACTTTGCCGCGCAGGGCGCACAAGTTACTATTCTAGACCGTGACGCGGACCGTGGCGCTCAAGTCGCCTCCGAAATCGGCGGGTATTTTGCGCCGACGGATGTAACAGATGAATCCTCGGTCGCAGCTGCCGTGCGCCACGGTATGGACAGGATGGGCAAGATTACCGCGACTGTGAACTGCGCCGGTATCGCTTATGGAATCAAGACGGTCGGCAAGGATGGCCCACACCCGCTGGACGCGTTCCAGCGCACGATCGACATCAATCTTGTCGGCACATTTAACGTCTCAAGGCTGGCTGCGGCCGAGATGGCAAAGAACGAACCCGAACCAGACGGGGCGCGCGGTGTGATCATCAACACTGCATCTATTGCTGCATTCGACGGCCAAAAGGGACAGGCGGCATATGCAGCTTCTAAAGGCGGCGTGGTTGGCATGACCCTGCCGATGGCCCGCGACCTGGCCTCAACCGGGATTCGCGTCATGACCATTGCGCCGGGTATCTTTATGACCCCGATGCTGGCGGGCCTTCCTGAAGACGTGCAACAACAACTGGCCGCAGACGTCCCGAACCCGGCCCGCCTGGGTGACCCCAAGGAATACGGGCGACTGGCCGGTTTCATCGTTGAAATGGGCTACCTGAACGGCGAGGTCATCCGCATCGACGGCGCTCTGCGGATGCGGTAAGACAGCTCCATGTCGGAGCGCCAGAAAATGCAGTCCGGGCAGTGGTATTGCTGTCTCGATCCTGAGTTGGACGATCTGCGCGCGCGAGCACGACGGGCTGTACACGCTCACAACACCTGTCCGCCCGACACACGCGGCGCGATGGCCCCGGAACTGCACGCGCTGCTGGGCCATGTCGGCGAGGACTGTTTTCTCGAAGCCCCTTTTCATTGCGCCTATGGAATGAACACCCATCTGGGCAGCCGGGTTTTTTTCAATGCCGGATGCGTGGTTCTGGACACGGCCCTCGTTCGGGTTGGCGACGACACGATGTTCGGCCCTAATGTCCAGATTTACTGCGCCCATCATGCCAAGGACCCTGCTGATCGGGCACAAGGGCTGGAAATCGGCCTGCCCGTCACCATCGGCAGGCAGGTTTGGGTTGGCGGCGGAGCGATCCTGTTGCCCGGCATAACCATAGGCGACTACGCCACAATCGGCGCAGGCAGCGTCGTCACCAAAGATGTCCCCGCCAGAGAAACCGTGGCAGGTAATCCAGCAAGACGTCTGGCCCTCTAAACGCTTTCAGCTTTCTCTTCGAGCGTCAGCCATTCCTCTTCAGCGGCCGAGAGTTTCTCCTGCCGCTCAACCAACGCCTCGGTCGCTTTTTGGAACTTCACCGGCTCACGCGTGAACAGCTCGGGATCGGACATCAACTCTTCCAGCTTGGCAATCTCGGCCTCTAGGCGCGCGATCTCGGCAGGCAGTTTCTCCAGCCGGTGCTTCTCCGAGAAGGACAAGCCGGATTTCGGCTTTTCTTCCTGCTTGACCTTTGGCTTTGAAAGCTTTGCTTTTTCTACACTTTTTTCGATCACATCACCGCGCTGTGCGATGTAATCCGACCAACCGCCAGCATAGACTGTCGCCTGTCCGTTACCCTCCATCGCGATGGTAGTTGTCGCCACGCGGTCCAGAAAATCCCGGTCATGGCTAACCAGCAGAACGGTGCCGTCGTAATCGTCCAAAAGCTCTTGCAGCAGGTCCAGCGTCTCGACATCCAGATCGTTGGTCGGTTCGTCCAGCACCAATAGGTTCGAGGGTTTCGCCATCAGCTTGGCCAGAAGCAATCGGGCTTTTTCCCCACCGGACAGGGACTTGACGGCTGCTCGGGCCTGCCGTTCGTCAAATAGAAATTCCTTGAGATACCCTACAACATGTTTGGGCTGCCCGCCCACCATCACCTGATCGGCCTTGCCCGACACCCGCATAGCCGGATCGCCGGTCAGACTGTCCCACAGGCTCATCTCAGGGTCTAGTTGGGCGCGGTTCTGATCGAATACCGCGATTTCAAGGTTCGTCCCCTGAGATACCGAGCCCGCGTCCGGCTCCACCTGCCCCAGCAGCATCTTCAGCAACGTTGTTTTTCCAACACCGTTCGGCCCGACAAAGGCCACCCGGTCACCGCGCTGTACCAGCAGATCAAAGTTCCGAACGATCTGCTTGTCGCCAAATCCTTTGGCCAGCGCCTTGGCCTCAATGACCTTGCGGCCCGATTTTGGCCCTGCCTCCAGCGCCATTGCAGCCGAACCCTGACGTTTGATCTGCCCCGCCTTTTCAGTTCTCAACGCCTGCAAGGCCCGCACCCGGCCTTGGTTGCGTTTGCGTCGGGCGCTAATGCCCTCAACCGCCCATTTCGCTTCAGATTTGATCAGGCGATTCAGCTTGTGGCGTTGCTGGTCCTCTTCCTCCCAGACCTTGTCCCGCCAGGCCTCAAAGGCCTCAAAACCCTGCTCCTGTCGCCGAACAGCCCCCCGGTCAATCCAAAGCGTTGCCCGCGTCAGAGCCCTCAAAAAGGCTCGGTCATGCGAGATCAGCACAAAGGCCGCTCGGCTCGCGCCAAGTTCGCGTTCCAGCCACGCGATGGCTTCGATATCCAGATGGTTGGTCGGCTCGTCCAGCAACATCAGATCCGGTGCTTCGGCCATCAGCTTGGCCAGTGCCGCCCGCCGCCGCTCTCCGCCCGAAGCGGTCTCAACCGCGCGTGAAGGATCGAACTTCAACCCTTCACCGGCCCGTTCAACTTTGTAAAGTTCTCCCGGCTCCAACCCGCAGGATGCGTAATCTCCCAACGTGGCAAAGCCTTCCATCGTCGGATCTTGCTCCATATAGCCAACGGATTTCCCGGGCGGCACGACAATCTCGCCCCGATCCGCCTCGACCAGACCGGCCATCACTTTCATCAACGTGGACTTTCCGGACCCGTTTCGCCCCACCAGCGCAACACGATCACCGGGTTGAACCACCAGATCCAGTTCGGAAAACACCGGGTCACCCCCGAAAGTCAGGGAAATGCCGGACATCTGCAACAAAGGAATTCTCGCCATGTCCGCCAGCTAAACCGGCTGACACATTGCGTCAACGCCCCGTCTTCACCTTTTCAAAAATACTCAATCTACCCGGCCACCGCCCGCAACAGACGTTTGCGCGCCGGGGGGATCGCACCGATTTCCACCCCTGTGAAAACGTGCAGCGTGTTCATGTCGCGATCCACCACCGCATGATCGCTGACCCAACCGCCCATCATCAGATAGGTCCGCAACAAAGGCGGCATCCGCAGCATTGCCTTTTTAGAATCCGGTCTGCGCCGCAAACGCGCGGCAAAACGAAACACATCCGGAGCCTTCACGCGCGGCAACCAACGTTTCGGGCCCAGATGGCGATGTTTTAGCATCGCAAACGCATCCAGATACTGCTCTGTTTCGGTACCGGCAAAAGAGGAACATCCAAACAGCATCTCGACGTTGTTCCGATCAACGTAGGCCGTCATTGCACCCCAGGCGACACGCAGGATGTCGGGGTCGCTGTGATCAGGATGGATACAGAATCGTCCCATTTCGACCATCCGACCTTTGAAGCCTTCGAGCGAGGTCAGGTCATAGAACTGCGCCGAATAACTTCGCCCGATCTCGCCGCCACTATCCATGGTCAGCATCCGAAAGCAGCAGACCAGCCGTTCTGCCGAGCGCATATCCTCGACCAGGATATGGCTACAGCGTGCATCAAACTCGTCGCAGTCCGGTTGCTCTGTGCCAAAAGCCAAGGTCCGCAATGCCTGAGCTGTTCTGATATCCTCGGGCGACTGCGCCAGTCTGGCGCGATAGCGCCCCTTGCTTAACAAAACTGCCGTTGCCACGGTCGCGCCCTCCACGGTTGCCGACCCTCAGGCGTCGGTACGACACCATTAGCACAAGACATGTGACTGCCCTGTGACCACCGCAAGGTTTAGGCGCAAATTAGTTGGCGCCCGGAATGTTCGCCGGGTTGAAGTTGCCGATATTGCCTAGCAGCTGACGCAGGAAGCCTTTGTCCTGAACGTTGGAATCGGTAACGCGGCGCTCCAGAGCAATCACATTCCCGTCTTCAAGACCAAAGCGTTCGATGTTTCTGACGACACCGCGCTGATCAAAACTGATGGCAACCAGTTCGCGGGATACCACCTCGGGCCGTTTCGGACCGTAGTGACGCACGCGAGAGCGGACATAGTAATAGCCCGAATCCCGAACCACGCCGGATGCGCCCGGCGCGCCGATAGCCTCTTGCACACTGTCCCGCGTGTCTACGCCTACTTTGATTTCTGCCAGTTCTTCGGCCGGTGGCACATAGCCGTGATTCTTGAAGATAGCCGTACAAGCCCCGGTCGCAGCCAGACAGGCAACAAACACAAGCGATTTCGCAGTTGGTTTCAACCGGTTCACTACCTTCAACATCTGCACCCTCTTGCCTTGGCCTTCTTCGGCTTCTATCCGATTACATAAACCGCTGCCACGGTTCAACACATAGAAAGGCTCACGAATGAGCAACACGACATCATTTCGGGTGTCTGACCTGCCGCAGAACGCCCCGACACCGTTCGATCTGCGCCCCGCAACCACCGCGCTCGAGCAGATCAGGCAAGACCTTGGGCTGCTGGGGCTGCGCAAACTCAGCTTTTCGGGCGAACTGAGGGCGCAGGGCAAACGGGACTGGGTTCTAAACGGGAAACTCGGTGCAACTGTCATCCAACCTTGCGTAGTGACGCTGGAACCGGTGACGACAAGGATCGACATACCAGTGCACCGGACTTTTCTTGCGGATTGGGCAGACCCAGATGATCCAGAGTTCGAAATCCAGGAAGATGACGAATCTGAACCTTTGGGGCCTGAAATTGATCCGGCCCTTGTCATGGTCGAGGCCCTGTCTCTGGCTTTGCCACAATATCCGCGTAAAGACGGCGCGGAACTGGGCCAAGCTGCCTACACAGAACCGGGCAAACAGGCGATGACGGATGACGATGCCAATCCCTTTGCAGGATTGGCAGGACTGCGCGATGTGCTAAAAAAAGACGAGTGACAGGTGCCAGATTTCCTGTCATAGCAGGCGGTCAGAAAAATCGCTTGAACATGCCGAGAATCGCAGTATTTTCGCGCGCTCATCGGATTTTGGGTTGGACATTGCGGGGCCCGTCGCCTAAACGCGCGTCAAACCACGATAAACGAACTACGAAACCCGGGTCGGCAGCGAATCTGCGGCCCCCAGTCAGACAAAGGTTGAGACCATGGCCGTCCAACAGAACAAAGTTTCCAAGTCGCGTCGCAACAACCGCCGCGCACACGACGCTCTGGTTGCTGCAAACCCGAACGAATGCCCGAACTGCGGCGAGCTGAAACGCCCGCACCACGTTTGTGCCTCTTGCGGCCACTATGACGATCGCGAAGTCGTCGCACAGGCCGACGAAATCGATCTGGACGAAGACGCAGCCTAAGCCTGATTGAGCGCAGGCCAAGGCATGAACGATCAGCCCACGCACGCCGGACGGATCACCATCTCGGTTGACGCAATGGGAGGGGACGCAGGTCCCGCTGTCGTCGTTGCAGGTCTGGCAAAATCGGCTGGCAAGAACCCGAATATCGGGTTCCTGCTGCACGGGCCCGAACAGGTATTGCGCAAGCTGGTTGCCAAACGACGTGTCCTTGAAGGGCGCGTCGTTTTTCGTGATTGCCCCGACGTTGTCACGATGGAAGACAAGCCCAGCCAGGTCGTGCGCAACGGCAAGCAGACCTCGATGTGGTCCGCGCTGGAAGCGGTTCGTCAGGGTGAAGCCCATGGCGCGGTGTCCTGCGGGAACACCGGTGCCCTTATGGCCCTTTCGATGATGCGTCTGCGCAAATTGCCGGGCGTGAACCGCCCCGCAATCGCGATCCTGTGGCCTTCGCGCAACCCGCAGGGGTTCAATGTAATGCTGGACGTGGGCGCCGATGTGCGCGCCGACGCCAAGGATTTGCTGCAATTCGCCCTGATGGGCGCGTCTTATGCGCGCAACGGCATGGCCCTGAACCGCCCCCGGATCGGGTTGCTGAACGTTGGCACCGAAGAGCATAAGGGCCGGGCCGAACTGAAAGAAGCGCATGCCATGATTTCGGAATACGCCGAACAGGCGAATTTCGAGTTTGTTGGCTTTGTCGAAGGCAGCGACATTCCCGGCGACAAGGCAGATGTCATTGTTACAGATGGGTTTACGGGCAATGTTGCGATCAAAACGGGCGAAGGCACAGCCAGGCTGATCGGAGATCTTCTGCGTGAGGCGTTCAAATACTCTCCGTTGTCGCGATTGGCTTCGGTCCTGGCCATTACGTCACTACAGCGCCTGAAAAAGCGCATTGATCCGCGGCGTGTGAATGGTGGCGTGTTTCTGGGTCTGAACGGGACTGTTATTAAATCCCATGGAGGGGCAGATGCGACCGGAGTGTCGGCAGCGATCAAACTGGCCTTTACTCTGGCGCGGTCCGGCTTTGCCGAAAAATTAGCTGCGCGGGTTGCATCCACGGCCCAGCTTGCACAAGATGCCGCGCAAGCTGCGCCGCAGACCGATAAATAACAAAAAAGGCAGTACCCCAAAAATGGCAGGCCGTTCAGTTGTAGTAGGTGTAGGGCATTATTTGCCGGAACGTATTGTTCCAAATTCCGAGTTTGAGAAAACGCTGGACACAACGGATGAGTGGATCAGAACCCGGTCGGGGATCGAACGCCGCCATTTTGCTGCCGATGACGAAACGACGTCGGACCTGGCCACCAAAGCTGCCGAGGCTGCCCTGGCCGATGCGGGCCTGACAGCGGATGATATTGACGCGATCGTCGTTGCGACATCGACCGCGGACCTGACCTTTCCTTCTGCCGCGACCATGGTTCAGGCCCGGCTGGGTATGACCAAGGGGTTTGCTTTCGACGTACAGGCCGTCTGCGCGGGATTCGTTTTCGCCCTCAGCAACGCAAATGCGTTGATCTTGTCCGGTCAGGCCAAACGCGTGCTGGTCATTGGTGCCGAAACCTTTTCCCGGATTATGGACTGGACCGACCGCTCGACCTGTGTTCTGTTCGGGGATGGTGCCGGCGCTTTGGTACTCGAGGCGCAGGATGGCGAAGGCACCGCTGCGGATCGCGGCATACTCGCAACCGATCTGAACTCGGACGGGCGCTACAAGGACCTGCTTTATGTCGATGGGGGTGTTTCGACCCAATCCACCGGGCATCTGCGTATGCAGGGCAATCAGGTTTTCCGACATGCCGTTGAAAAGCTTACCAAAACGGCTGAAACAGCCCTGAGCCGCGCGGGGCTGAGCAGTGCTGACGTCGACTGGATTGTTCCTCATCAGGCCAATATTCGCATCATTCAGGGCACGGCCAAAAAGATGGGCCTGCCGATGGAAAACGTGGTTGTGACCGTTCAGGATCACGGCAACACCTCGGCTGCATCCATCCCATTGGCACTGTCGGTTGGTAAACAACGCGGGCAGATCAAACCCGGCGACTTGATCGTGACCGAAGCAATTGGCGGCGGTCTGGCCTGGGGCGCGGTGGTTCTGCGCTGGTAACCGGCGCAATCCAGCTTACACAGCTGCTTGCAATTCATTGATATTGACAGCGAATTTGCCATACCCATATGCTTTGACAGCAACAGGGGAAATGACATGGGCGACAATACACTGACTCGAATGGATCTGAGCGAGGCCGTCTTTCGCGAAGTTGGGCTTTCGCGCAACGAAAGTGCGCAGCTGGTCGAAAGCGTTCTGAACCACATGTCCGACGCTCTGGTGCGTGGCGAGCAGGTGAAGATCTCGTCCTTCGGTACGTTCAGTGTTCGCGACAAGACCGCGCGAGTCGGACGCAACCCCAAAACCGGCGAAGAGGTTCCGATACAGCCCCGCCGCGTACTGACCTTTCGCCCGTCGCATCTTATGAAAGATCGCGTCGCCGTCGGGAATCGCAAGTAACCCCAGGGTCACGCGGATATGAGCAAATCCCGCGACGCGTTTCGCACGATCAGTGAAGTAGCGGATTGGCTTGGTGTTCAGGCCCATGTTTTGCGTTTCTGGGAAAGCCGCTTCACTCAGGTCAAACCGGTCAAACGCGCGGGCGGGCGTCGGTATTACCGCCCCAATGACATGCGTCTTCTGGGCGGCATCAAGAAACTGCTTCACGAGGACGGGATCACAATCAAAGGTGTGCAGCGCATCCTGCGCGAGCAAGGCGTCGCACATGTCGCAGCACTGTCTCCGCCTCTAGACGAACCGGGCCCTGCCCTGATTGAACCCGTTCAGGGCAAAGTGGTGCCGTTCGAACCGAAACCCGCTGCCGCCACCGAACAAATCCTTATGGATCTGGACGAACCGGCCGAGCAGCCGGTGAACGAAGGCGTGCAGGCCGACGCACTTCCCGCGACTGCGTCAGAACAAGAACCACAGCCAGACCTGAACACTGCGCCCCTGATGGGTGGGATCGCGTCGCTGGCGTGGAAGCGCGCCGAGTTTGACGACGAACTACTGCGCCGGATTGCACCAATTGCAAAAGACCTGCGCCGCTGGCTGGATCGTGTTGAAACACAGGCGACGGGTTAGGAAAAAAGGCAGTGTTTTCCTCTTGCCCCTGCCGGGAAAATCTTTATGAACGGCCCAACGTCGGGCTATGGCGCAGCCTGGTAGCGCGTCCGTCTGGGGGACGGAAGGTCGCAGGTTCGAGTCCTGCTAGCCCGACCAAATCACACCGACGTTTATGGCACAAAGGCCAGATCCCGCTCTGGCACACGAGGGGATCGAGATGACAGGTGTTTGCGCGAACCAGCAAATCGAAGCAATGATCGCGCGCGGAGAGATTGCCGCCAACCCCGATGTCCTGCCAGCGCAAATTCAACCAGCCAGCCTTGATTTGCGTTTGGGAACAGTGGCCTACCGGGTACGCGCCTCGTTCCTCGCGGGCGAAGGACGGACCGTTACGGATCGGTTGGCCGAGTTCGAAATGCACCGCATCGACATCTCGGACGGCGCTGTTCTGGAAAAGGGCTGCGTCTATCTGGTGCCCCTGATGGAATCACTTGCCCTGCCCCGCGACATAACCGCCGTCGCCAATGCCAAAAGCTCGACCGGGCGGCTTGACCTTCTGACCCGTACCATTACCGATGGTGGCACAGAATTCGATCGCGTTCCTGCGGGCTATAAGGGCCCGCTGTATGCCGAGATCTGTCCACGTTCGTTTTCGGTTCTGGTCCGGCCCGGTATGCGTCTGAACCAGATTCGTTTCCGTCAGGGTCAGGCCGTCTTGTCTGACGCCGAACTGACCGCCCTGCACGCCGAATCGCCGTTGGTAGACGGCCCTGCTGTGATTCAGGACGGTCTTGGCTTTTCGGTCGATCTGCAACTGCCCGATACCGATTTGGTCGGCTATCGCGCCAAGCCCCATACCGGGGTAATCGATCTGGACCGAATTGGCGAATACGACCCCCAGGACTATTGGGAGGAAGTACGCACCGAGGACGGTCGCATCATACTTGACCCCGGTGCATTCTACATCCTTGTCAGCCGCGAGGCGGTCCATATCCCGCCGATGTGTGCCGCCGAAATGGCACCTTATCTGGCGATGGTTGGTGAATTCCGGGTGCATTATGCCGGGTTCTTCGATCCCGGCTTTGGCCATGCCGCAGCGGGCGGTGCCGGGTCACGTGGTGTGCTTGAGGTGCGATGCCACGAAGCGCCTTTCGTCCTGGAGCACGGACAGGTGGTCGGGCGCCTTGTCTATGAGAAAATGGCCGAGATGCCCACGCAGCTATATGGTGCCGGGATTGCATCGAACTATCAGGGGCAAGGCCTGAAACTGTCCAAGCACTTCAAAGCGGTTGGCTAATCCTCAGAATTTCTTGCAACGGTGCTTGTGCTAGATAACCCGCGTTGCCTGTCGTAGGTTCTGCGTCTGACCTGTAGTGACCTGTCCGGATTTTTTACTCATCAAACAGTTCCGACTGGTCCTCGTCCACTTCGTCCTCGCGCCCCTCGCCCAAGGGGATAGCCCCCGGTGGAGGCCGGTTTTCCAACAGACCCGCAGCCCTTAGTTCCTTGAGCCCCGGCAGGTCGCGGGCGTTCTCCAGACCAAAATGATCCAGAAATTCGGACGTCACCACAAATGTCACCGGACGACCCGGTGTCATGCGACGACGGCCCAGCCTGATCCACTCCATCTCAAGCAACTGGTCAATCGTCCCGCGAGAGACTGACACACCGCGAATTTCCTCAATCTCGGCGCGGGTGCAGGGTTGGTGATAGGCAACGATGGCCAATGTCTCGATCGCGGCCCGGCTGAGTTTACGAGTTTCAACCGTTTCCTTTTGCATCAGAAAGCCCAGATCAGGGGCCGTACGGATCGCCCATGCCTCTCCAACACGCACCACGCGCACGCCGCGCCCTTCGTAACGTCTCTGAAGCAACTCAACGGCTTGTGCGGCGTCGCTTCCATGCGGCATCCGCGCCTCAAGGTCGGCAATCGTCACCGGATCGGCGCTGGCAAACAAAACGGCCTCGACCATACGCTCCTGTTCCGCCAATGGTGGCGCCTCGAACAGGGTGCCGGTTTCTTCTGGGGCGTCAGTCACGTGTCTGGGTCCTCTTGCGCAAATGGATCGGCGCGAATGTCTCGCTCTGCTTGATCTCCATATGTCCTTCTTTCACCAGTTCCAGCGAGGCCGCAAAGGTCGCAGCCGTCGCCGACCTGCGGCGCACCGGGTCAGTATCCCAACCATCGGGCAGATAGGTTTCCATATCGGTCCACGTCCCCGCAAAACCGATCAGCGGGCGCATCCGCTCCAGTGCCTGCTCCATCGTAAACACCGAGTCGCGGTCCATCACAAAGGGGCGGAACTCGTCACGGGTGCGAATACGGGCATATCCCTGCATCAGATCCAGCAGCGTGGCGGAATAGGTTACGGTGCGGATGCGGGTTACGTCCTCGCCCTGCCCGCGCTTGAAAAAATCACGACCCAGTTGGTCGCGGGCCATCAGCCGCGCAGCGACGTCGCGCATTGCCTGCAGGCGTTCAAGTTGAAACGCCAGATGCGCGGCCAGTTCTTCACCCGATGGCCCATCGTCATCCGGATCTGGCGGGAGCAATAGACGGGACTTGAGAAAGGCCAGCCACGCCGCCATGACCAGATAATCGGCGGCCAGTTCAATGCGCAGCGCACGCGCCTTTTCAACAAAGGCCAGATATTGCTGCGCCAGCGCAAGAACCGAGATCTTGCGCAGATCCACTTTTTGCGTGCGTGATAGAGTTAGCAGAACGTCCAACGGGCCTTCGAACCCGTCGACATCAACAATCAGCGCTTCGGCCGCAAGACGATCCGCGACCGAGACAGGGTCTTCGCTAAAAAGATTATCGTTCATATACCTGCCCGCCCATTAGGGCAGATAGTTCCGCTTCGGCGGCTTGGATGTCAAGTTCCCGCGGGCGTTTGCGCATCGCCAGCGCCCGTTCTGCGCGGGCTTGTGCCACATCCGACATTTCTCCGGCAGTTTCCATTACAGCGGCACGTTCAGAAAAACTGCCATTGCAATGCAGGACTACATCGCAGCCCGCCTGCAAAGATTGGCGGGAGAGGTCCGTCAACGCCCCGCTGAGCGCCTTCATCGAGATATCGTCGGTCATAATCAGCCCGCCAAAGCCGATATTGTCTCGGATCAGACCCATCATGGCCGCGGAAATGGTGGCCGGCCGGGGATCTATCTGATCAAAGACCAGATGCGCGGTCATCCCCATCGGCAGGTCGTTCAAGGCACGGAACGGCGCGAAATCGCTGTATTCCAACTCTTCCAGCGGCAAATCAACATGCGGCAGGTCATGGTGACTGTCCAGAGTGGCACGGCCATGGCCGGGAATGTGCTTGAGAACCGGAAGAACGCCCCCATCAAGAAGGCCCTGCGCCACAGCCCTGCCGATCCTGGAAATCTGCTCAGGATCAAAGGCATAACAGCGGTTTTTCAGAAACGCGTGTGTCTCGGGCCGCACCACATCGACCATAGGGGCACAATTGCTGTCGATGCCCAGACCAAACAGCTCATCCGCAATCAGGCGGTACCTGAGGTACATGGCGCGTTCCGCTTGATCACCCGCCCTGGTCACATGATCCAGCGGGGGCAGCCATTCGCGGGCCAAGGGTGCGCGCAAACGCTGTACGCGCCCTCCTTCCTGATCAATGGTAATGGGGCAGTTGCGCCCAACAGCCTCTCGGAAATCATCACACAAGGCGCGCACCTGATCGGCGCTTTCAATATTGCGGGCGAACAGAATGAACCCAAACGGGTTCATCTGGCGAAACAGGTCTCTTTCCTCCTGCGTCAGGCGCAGTCCTTCAGCATCTGTGATCGCTGCTCCGAACTTCACCTCACGGCCACCGGAATACAGTCAGCGCCTTGCGCGACCAGAGCGGCGCAGAATTGGCGCGAGTCGCTCAGATCTTCAAACCCCAGAACGCGCAGGCGGTAGAAGGTCCGCCCACCGCTTGAGGTTTTCTGAATAACGCGCTGTTTTCCCGACATATACTCACCAAACTGACCATTCAAACGGTCCCACTCGGCCTGTGCCACTTGCGTGCTGTCATAAGCCCCAAGCTGCGCCAGTCGGGTCCCCTTGGCCAGTGTATCCGGATCAACATCCACCCCAACCGCAGCTTTCACCGCTGCATTAATGGCGTCTTCGGAATTCTCGCTGGGTGCGACCTGACTGCGGGTCGACCGTGCCGGACGCGTCACAGGGCGCAACGATCGGCGCACACCCGGCAACTCTGCGAAACTTGGGTCTGGCAAGGCCGCAGCAAAATCTGCCGGGTCAATGGCGGGTTCTTCGTCGAGGGCGGTCAGCGATGCCAGTTGCACACCGTCTTCGAATTCTTGCCGCGTTTCTGTTGCCGCACCCGCCAATTCCGCAACCAGCGCATCTACTGCGTTCTGGCGCAGGCGCGCGGCTTCCTGCGTGGTGATCGGTTCTTCGACCACATGCAGCGCAGGGGTCGGCTTCAGTTCTCCGGCGGGCAGGTCTTCTTCCGTAAGGGACACCGGGCGCGGCGCAAGGATCAACCGGTCAGCCGGTGCCGCGGCACTGCCTTCGGCGGCGACGGCATTCACGGCAAAGCCCTGATGATCGGCGGGTGTTCCACCCGGATTTTCCGGTTGCACACGCATCGGCCCTTCGGCGGCGCGGACAACCGGCACGCCACTGACATCGCGCATGATCAGTTGATAGCCCCAGACCCCGACACCGGCGACCAGCGCCAAGGATGCAACGGCCCCCAGGATATTCACCGCCCTGCCCAGACCAAACGAGCCTCGCGGCGCGTCATCTTCCTGCGTGTCTTCGGGAAAATCATACACATCTTCAGAATGCGCTTGATTCGGGTAATGAATCTGCCCGGGGCTTTGATGCCCCGAGTAATCGTAACTCGCCATGTCCGCCTCACTGCCCGTTTCACGCCTGAAAATAAGGCCCGCGGGTCATTTCTTGCCTACCTCGTACCGGCGGTTCGGGCGATATTTGTTACCGCATCTCCTGCGCCGGAGTAACGCCAAGAATACCCAAGCCCGCTGAAATCACAACAGAAACGGCCCGGGCCAAAGCGATTTTTGACTGGCTTGTGGCAACATCGCCATCCTGGATGAAACGCAATTGCGTCTCGTCATTACCCTTGTTCCACAACGCATGAAAGTCGCCTGCAAGTTCATAAAGGTAAAAGGCGACCCGGTGCGGTTCATTGGTCCGCGCCGCAATCTCGACCAGCCGCGGCCATTCTGCCAGCTTCTTGGCAACAACCAGTTCCGAGGCATGATCGTTTTTGCTCAGGTCAGCGCATGCAAGGGTCGCATCATCAACCGCAATTCCAGCCTCGGCCGCGCGGCGCAGCACGCTCATGACACGGGCATGAGCGTATTGAACGTAGAATACAGGGTTCTCGCGACTTTGTTCCAGCACTTTGTCAAAATCGAAATCTAACGGCGCGTCGTTCTTGCGGGTCAGCATAACAAACCGCGTCACGTCCGGGCCCACCTGATCGACCACATCGCGCAGAGTGACAAAGTTCCCTGCACGCTTGGACATCTTGAACGGCTCGCCATTCTTCCACAGCTTCACCAGCTGCGTCAGCTTGATATCTAGCGGCACCTCACCGTCGGACAGTGCCGAAACAGCCGCCTTCATCCGCTTGACATAGCCGCCATGGTCCGCGCCAAACACGTCGATCAGCGCGTCAAAACCACGGGACACTTTGTCATAGTGATAGGCAATATCCGGGGCAAAATAGGTCCAGCTGCCATCTGATTTCTTGACAGGGCGATCCACATCATCGCCATGTTCGGTCGATTTGAACAGCGTCTGTTCGCGTGGCTCCCAATCTTCGGGCTTTTTGCCCTTCGGCGGCTCGAGCACGCCTTCGTAAATCAGGCCCTTGTCAGTCAGCGATTGCAATGCGGCCTCGATCCGACCGGTGCCATAGAGCGATTTTTCCGAGAAGAACACATCCATCTCAACGCCCAGCGCTTTTAAGTCAGCACGGATCAGATCCATCATCGCGTCGGTCGAGAACTCACGTACCTCTTCCAGCCAGTCACTTTCCGGCTTGTCGATCAGGCTGTCGCCGTATTTCTCTTTCAACGCTTCCCCAATTGGGATCAGGTAGTCGCCGGGATAAAGACCTTCGGCAATCTCCGGGCTCAGACCATTGGCCTCGCGATAGCGTTCGTAAGCCGAGCGCGCCAGCACATCCACCTGCGCGCCGCCGTCGTTGATGTAATACTCACGGGTCACGTCATGGCCGGAATAGGCCAGCAGGCTTGCCAGAGCGTCACCGAAAACCGCGCCCCGTGTATGACCCACGTGCAGCGGACCGGTTGGGTTGGCCGAAACATATTCAACGTTGACCTTTTGCCCATGGCCCATAGTCGAGCGGCCATAATCGGTGCCCTTCTCCAGCACAGCCGCCAGCACGCCTTGCCAGACCGACGGTGCCAGCCGCAAATTGAGAAAGCCCGGACCTGCCACATCGGCGCTGGTGATCCGGTCATCTGCCGCCAGCTTCCCCGCCAATACCTCGGCAATGTCACGCGGTTTCATCCTGGCCGGTTTTGCCAGCACCATCGCCGCGTTTGTCGCCATGTCGCCATGCGCTGCATCGCGCGGCGGTTCGACCGCCACGTTGTCAAAACTCAGCCCCTCGGGCAACGCGCCTTCGGACTGCATCTGCGCCAGCGCGTCCAGTACAAGGCCGCGGATCTCGGAAAACAGGTTCATTTCGGATGTCCTTTTGCTTGCCCGGCGGTTTACCACGCATCACGGCAAGGTCAATGGACGCCTAATGTTTGGACTTGGTTTGCGCCCAATGTCTGCCAATCTCGCCCGGATATCCACTGTCAGAGATTTCAAATACCCTGCGGGCTGTCTGTCGTACGGCTTCTGATCATCGCTTCCCGCCTGCGCAAGGCACCAATCAACCCACAAAAAAGGTCGCAAACATGTACCATTACCCGTGTCATTGCGGCCCAGTCAGCCAGTCAGCCGCGCGTGATCCTGCAAGGCAAAACGGTCGGTCATACCTGCGATGTAGTCCGATACGATCCGGGCCAAAGCTGTCTCATCCGCCGCAGCTTCAATATCCTCGTGCCAACGTGCGGGCATCTGTTTCGGGTCGTTCAGGTAGATCGGGAACAGGTCTTCGACAACCGTTGCAACCTTGGCCCGTACCTTCATGACGCTGGGTGCGCGATACATCCGGGTGAACAGGAACGCCCTGATTTGTTTCAGATCCGCCCAAGTCCCGGTCGAGAATTGGATGACAGGATGCCCAAGATGGCGAATCTCTTCGACCGATTGCGCGCCCGAGGCTACAATCAAGTCTCGTGACGTTGTGATGACATCTGCCACCATGACCCCAAATACCCGCCGCAGTGCTTCATGACGTCGTCGATACGGATCAAGACCGGGGTATTTAGCATCCACATCCGCGTAGCATCCCCCCACGATCGGAAGGTGACGCAGATCATCATCTTCAAACAACCCCGCGCGCAACCCATCCAGAAGGTCGTGATTGTTGTAAGCAATGTCATCAGACAAAGCCGCCACCTGCGCCTCGGCACTTGCATGGGTATGAAGTTCAAGATCAAAGCCCTGGTTGCATTCAGCCAGCGCCCACGGCAGATCGCCAACAACTGGACCGTTATGCTTGGCGATACCCTCCAGACATTCCCAGGTCAGGTTGCATCCGTCAAACCCGGCATAATGCCGCTCCAGCTTCGTTACGATCCGAATGGCCTGGGCATTGTGATCAAACCCCCCGTAAGGCACCATCAGCGCGTGGAGGGCGTCTTCACCCGTATGACCAAAGGGTGTATGACCCAGGTCGTGCGCCAGGGCTACAGCCTCGGTGAGTTCAGGATTCAGGCCCAACGCCCCTGAAATGGTTCGCGCGACCTGAGCAACTTCGATGGAATGGGTCAGCCGTGTTCGATAACTGTCGCCTTCATGCTCGACAAAGACTTGCGTCTTGTGTTTGAGCCGCCGAAACGCACTGGCGTGAATGATCCGGTCGCGATCACGCTGAAAGCATGACCGGAAGCTGCTTTCTTCCTCTGGCACCAGCCGCCGCCTTGCACGGTCTGGGTCCGAAGCAAATCCCGCTCTGTCCAAAGGCCTTGTCCTTGTCGCCTGTCTTTTTGTTTCATATATTGTAGGACGCTTGGGAAATAAACCTTTGGAGACCGGCATGAATCTGCCCCCATCAGTCACCGAACGCGCCTTTGACCGCCTCGCCGAGATCGGTGCCGCGGAACAGGGGCAAGCCCTGCGTGTCGCAGTGGAGGGTGGTGGATGTTCCGGTTTTCAATATGAAATCGCTCTGGACACGCCAAACACCGATGACCTCATCCTTGAAGGCAAGGGGCAGAAAGTCATCGTCGACCCGGTCTCTCTGCCCTTTCTTGAAAACGCGGTGATCGATTTCACTCAGGAGCTTATTGGTGCAAGGTTTGTGATCGACAACCCCAACGCCACCTCTTCCTGTGGCTGCGGCACGTCGTTTTCGATGTAACCGGCGGGGGCTTTGCCCCCACACCCCCAGGATATTTTCAGCCAGATGAAGCAGGGATCCGCTCTCTGACCAAAACGACCAGAGAGCTTCACCTGGCGCGGTCATCGGCGTCCCCGCCTGTACCGCTCCTTCTAGTATCGAAAAAACGGTTAAGGGTTCGTTTCTTCATCTGGCTAAAAATATCTCGGAGCGCGAGGCAGAGCCTCGCTAATCCGATCTCCGACTTGCCGCTGGGCCCGTTCTGAGCGATAGGTTGCCACAAGGTTTCGGAGGATCGCGCATGAAAATCGCCACGTTCAACATCAATGGCATCAAGGCACGAACCGAGGCGCTGCCCCGCTGGCTGGACGACGCCCAACCCGACGTTGTTCTTCTTCAGGAAATCAAATCCGTCGACGAGAACTTCCCCCGCGAGATGTTTGAAGATCGCGGGTACAACGTGGAAACACATGGGCAAAAAAGCTTTAATGGTGTCGCGATCCTGTCGAAGCTTCCGCTGGAGGATGTATCTCGCGGCCTTCCCGGCGATGACAATGATGAACAGGCGCGCTGGATCGAGGCCACCGTCGTAGGCAAAAAGGCCCTGCGGCTCTGTGGGCTGTATCTGCCCAACGGGAATCCGGCACCCGGACCGAAATACGATTACAAGCTGGCCTGGATGGAACGGCTTTACGACCGCGCCCAGGCCCTGATGAAATCAGAGGAGCCTGCCCTGATGGCCGGAGACTATAACATCATCCCACAGGCCGAGGATGCCAAACGCCCCGATGCCTGGCGGGAAGACGCGTTGTTCCGCCCGGAAAGCCGGGCCGCCTTTCGAAAGATCCTGAACCTTGGCTTTGCCGAGGCCTTTCGCGCCACAACGCAGGGCCCCGATCACTATTCTTTCTGGGATTATCAGGCTGGCGCGTGGAACCGGAATGACGGAATTCGAATTGATCATTTCCTGCTGACGCCACAAGCGGCCGACCTCATGCGGGATTGCCAGATTGATGCGGCTGTTCGGGGGCACGAAAAGCCATCCGATCACGTTCCCGTCTGGATTGACTTGGATCTTTGAGGCCCTAGGCAGCCGTGACGTCGTGACTGTAGATCCATTCATAGCGTTGTGACAACCGGGCACCGACGACCCTCAGCACACATTGCGCAGCCATACGGGCTGGACCGCGCAGATGAAAGTTCCGCGCATTTGACCCGGCCGCCGCGACAACGCGCTGCGCCCTTGGTTTCCGGGTTGTTTCATAGGTTGCCAGTGCGCTGGTGATACCCGATCGTTCGTCAAACGCGCGCGCCAGAACCCAAGCGTCCTCGAGCGCTAGACACGCCCCTTGCGCCATGAACGGCAATGTCGGATGGGCCGCGTCCCCTACCAGAACCAATCGGCCATTCTGCCAGTTTTGCGCGACAGGCCGCAGAAACAATGCCCACAGATGCACATCCGTGACTTTCGACAGAATGTCGCACACGGGGCCACCGAAATCTGCAAAGCGCTTGCGCAACTCTTCAGGGTCGCCCGTCTGACGCCATCCTTCTTCCCGCCAATCCGAACGCTCTTCAACCGCGACAATGTTCATCATGCTTTCGTCACGCAACGGATAGGTTACCACATGCCGCCCAGGCCCCATCGTCAGGGATGCGGAAACCGGGTCATGACCGGGCTGCCAGGGGATGGCGGCGCGCCACGCCACCTGATGCGTGAACTCCGGCATCTCTGCCCCGTTCAGAGCCGGGCGGAGCATGCTGCGGCCGCCATCGGCCGCAATGGCGCACTCGGCGCGAATTCGCTCGCCTGACGCCAAGATCACCTCGGCCTCGTTGGGATGCTTTTGCACATGCGAAACTCTGGCACCCAAGCGGATATTCACGCCTGCGTCACAAGCCGCATCATGAAGAAGGTTCAGAAGGTCGGCACGGTGGTAGTAATAAGTCGGACCAGCTGCAGGGCCCGGCAGGTGACTGACCACGCGCCCTTTTCGGTAATCGCGCAAGACAGTTCCATGGGACTTCTGCCCGACAGAAAGACCTGTGACGCCAAGTGCATGAAGAACGCGCATCCCGTTCTCGCTGATCTGCAAACCAGCGCCGACTTCGGTCAGGGCCGGGGCTTGCTCCAGAAGCGTGACATGCGCCCCACGGTGTTGCAGTGCCAGAGCCGAGGCCAGGCCGCCGATTCCACCGCCAATGACACAGAATTTCAATCCATCTATCTTCATGGCATCCGCATAACGCAAAAACGCCGGAGCCACAGGCCCCGGCGTTTGGATTTCTTACACATACCCGGCGATTAATCGTCGCGGTGGACCTTTTCGCGACGCTCATGGCGCTCTTGTGCCTCAAGTGTCATGGTTGCAATCGGTCGTGCGTCCAGACGCTTTAACGAGATCGGATCGCCCGTCATTTCGCAATACCCGTATTCGCCATCATCAATCCGGCGCAGGGCCGAGTCGATCTTTGCGACCAGCTTTCGCTGACGATCACGGGTCCGCAGTTCCAGCGCACGGTCAGTTTCTTCGCTGGCGCGGTCCGCCACGTCCGGAATGTTACGGGTGTTGTCTTGCAGCCCTTCGATGGTGTCGCGGCTACCAGCCAGTAACTCTGTCTTCCAATCCAGCAGCTTGCGGCGAAAATACTCAAGCTGACGATCATTCATGAAAGGCTCATCTTCGGCCGGACGGTAATCTTCCGGCAGAAAAACTTCCTGCTTCATATTTGCTCCCTCGGTATGGCCAGTAACGTCGTTCGAGGCTGTTTCAGCTGACATTTGGCTCTCCCTTCTGCGCAGCGTTTAGCCGACGGGCGGTGGAATGTCACTACACAAACGTTGCGCAACAGTGCACCCCCGCGGATTTGTCTAACTATGAGACAAACATCAACAAAACCTTGTATTTCTATGAAATTTGACAGGCTTTTTTGGGGCGAGAGTTACAACGTCCGGGAATGGTCTACATCGGAATCAAGCAAAAGGGTTTGGAGTTGCAGCACAATTCCCGCCGGGCGACGCAGGGACGCGGGTTGTAAAAAACCTTGCCGCTCTGTAACCCGGAAACCACAACCTGCCCGTCCAACGCAATATACGCACGAGAGGCCCATGACCGCACGTTTCCAAGGTACAGCCGAATATGTCGCCACCGACGATCTGACCATTGCCGTGAACGCCGCTGTCACGCTTGAGCGCCCCCTGTTGGTGAAGGGCGAACCCGGTACCGGCAAGACCGAGTTGGCCAGACAGGTGGCCGGTGCGCTGGGGCTGAAAATGATCGAGTGGAATGTGAAATCCACCACCCGCGCGCAGCAGGGTCTTTACGAATATGATGCCGTCAGCCGCCTGCGTGACAGCCAACTAGGCGAAGAGCGTGTCCATGATGTGTCGAACTATATCCGCAAGGGCAAGCTGTGGCAGGCCTTCGACGCCGACGAAAAGGTTGTTCTGCTGATCGATGAAATCGACAAGGCGGATATCGAGTTCCCCAATGACCTGTTGCAGGAGCTCGATAAGATGGAGTTCCACGTCTACGAAACGGGCGAGACGATCCGGGCCAAGCACCGCCCTATCGTCATCATAACCTCGAACAACGAAAAAGAGCTGCCAGACGCTTTCCTGCGCCGCTGTTTTTTCCACTATATACGCTTTCCGGATGAGGCGACGATGCGCCGGATCGTTGATGTGCATCATCCCGGCATCAAGGACGCACTTCTGACCGCCGCGCTGACGCAATTCTATGAGATCCGAGAGACGCAAGGGCTCAAGAAAAAGCCCTCGACCTCGGAGGTGCTGGACTGGCTGAAGCTGTTGCTGGCCGAAGACCTGACGGCCGAAGACCTCAGGCGTGACGGGGCCAGCGCGCTGCCGAAGCTGCATGGCGCTTTGCTGAAAAATGAACAGGATGTGCATCTGTTCGAACGTCTTGCTTTCATGGCACGTGGCAAACGCTAGCCTGCGTGTGAACAATCAGTGATCACGGCTTGCCATTGCGTATCCCGGGTGTCAGCATCGAAATACCTGACGCAACCGCGTTTCAAAGCAGCAGTATTGGGGTCATCACTTGGCGAACGCTCTGACAATCCGGACCCTGCGGGCCGAGGACAAAGATCAGTGGGCCGAAATGTGGCGGGATTATCTGGCGTTTTATGAAACTACCCTGCCTGAAAACGTGTATGAAACGACCTTTTCCAGATTGTTGGGCGACGACCCACAGGATTTTTCCTGTTTTGTTGCGGAACAGGATGGCGTTTTGGTCGGGCTGACGCATTACCTGTTTCATCGCCACGCTTGGAAAGTGGAAAAGGTCTGTTACCTGCAAGACCTGTTCGCCCGACCTGAAACCCGAGGAACGGGCGTCGGTCACGCCTTGATTCAGGCGGTTTATGAAGAGGCGGATCGCCAGGGCGCCCCATCCGTTTACTGGCTGACGCAAGAGTTCAACCACACGGCACGCCACCTTTATGATCGCATCGGCACCCTGACACCGTTCATCAAGTACGCCCGCCCATGATGCGTTTGGGCGCCCTTTTTCTGGCGCTGGTTATCGCTGGCTGCACGTCTGTCGAGACAATCGAACTCGGGAACGATGTATCATATGTCGAAGTGGCGTTGCCACCAGCCAAGTCTTTTGCGGCACCGCGTCCCTCGCCACCGGCACGGTCCAACACGAACATCGCGGCGGATTTCCTGTCCCTGCATTTCGAACTGGAAAGCGGGGCCGCCCTGCCCGTTTTCACCCGGTTCGAAATGCCGATCACCGTTCGCCTGACCGGATCGCCGACACAAAGTATGCAGCAGGATTTGACCCGCCTGCTGAACCGCCTGAAGCGCGAGGCGGGTATCAACATCCGACAAATCAACGACGGTCAGGCCAATATCACGATCGAAGCGGTCAGTCAGAAGGAAATTCTGCAAATTCTGCCAAACGCGGCCTGTTTCGTGGTGCCAAACGCGTCCAGCCTGGCTGAGTATCGGCGCGACCGCCGCAAGACCAAAAGCAGTTGGGTTGAGCTGCGCCAGCGCGAACGATTGGGGATATTCATCCCCTACGATGTCAGCCCGCAGGAAATGCGCGATTGTCTGCACGAAGAACTGGCGCAAGCCCTTGGTCCGCTGAACGACCTCTATCACCTGCCGGATTCCGTGTTCAACGACGACAATATTCATACGGTTTTGACCGGGTTCGACATGCTGATTCTGCGCGCGGCCTATGCGCCCGAACTGCACACCGGTATGACACGGGATCAGGTCGCCGCCGTCATCCCCGATGTTCTCAGCCGCCTGAATCCACGCGGTGACCGATTAGCCGCGCAACGGCCAACGGATACCCCCCGAGAGTGGATCAACGCGATCCAGAAATCACTGGGACCAGGGCCGGGTTCCCCCCGGCAGATACGCGCCGCGCAAAAGGCAGCCCGCATCGGGCAGCAATTGGGATGGACGGATCACCGCCGCGCCTATCCCCACTACCTGATGGGTCGGATGGAGCAGTTTCGTGACCCGGCGGAAGCCCAGCGGCAGTTCAAGATCGCGCAACAGTTTCTTCGCGCAACGCCCGGAACCGAGGTTCATCAGGCTTATGTCTCAACGCAAACCGCAGCCTTTGCGCTTGCGCAGGATCGCGGGCCAGAGGTCCTGCCCGAACTGGATCAGGCCATCGACGTGATGACCCGCGCGGAAAACGCTTCGCTTCTGGCAACCTTGCTGCTGTTGAAATCCGAGGCCTTGAAACAGGCCGGTCAATTACAAAAGGCACGTGCCGTCAGACTGGACAGCCTTGGATGGGCGCGATACGGGTTCGGTTCTGATTTGGTGGCTCAGTCTTTGGTTCAAAACAGTGGCCGACGCCCCGCTGACAGCACGAAAGACGGATGAAACGCATATGTTGCTAGTACTGGGAATGGCGATACTGGGTGCAATCCTGGGTGCTTTGACCGCAAAAAAACGCAATGGAAACGGCGCTGACATGGCACAGTATGCCGCCGGATATGGGATCGCTTTTGCGCTTGTGGGGCTGGTGATCTCGCTGGTTCTGCTTCGCATGGTGGCATGACGCAATGTTCCTGCCCTTTTTCAAAAACCTCCGCAAAGCGGGCATCCCGGTATCACTCCGGGAGTATCTGACTTTTCTGGAAGGCATGAAAAAGGGTCTGGTCACCTATGATGTCGAAGCGTTTTATTACCTTGCCCGGGTGTCGATGGTGAAGGACGAGCGCAATATCGACAAATTCGACCGTGCCTTTGCCGCCAGCTTTGAGGGCTTGGGCGAGATCAGTTTCGATCAGGTGTTGGAAGCTGTCGATATCCCTGCCGATTGGCTCGCCAAGATGGCCGAGAAACACCTGTCGGAGGAGGAAAAAGCCGAGATCGAAGCGCTTGGCGGGTTCGACAAGCTGATGGAAACACTGCGCGAACGGCTCAAGGAACAACAGGGCCGTCATCAGGGCGGCAACAAGTGGATCGGCACCGCAGGAACCTCTCCGTTCGGGGCCTATGGGTACAACCCCGAAGGCGTCCGTATCGGTCAGAAAGAAAGCCGTCACCAGCGTGCGGTCAAGGTCTGGGACAAACGGGAATTCAGGAACCTCGACGATACGGTTGAACTGGGCACCCGCAACATCAAGGTCGCCCTGAAACGCCTGCGCCGCTGGGCGCGGGAGGGAGCAGCCGAAGAGCTGGATCTGGACGGCACCATCCGCGCCACGGCCGAGCATGGCTATCTGGATGTCAAAACCCGGCCCGAGCGCCACAACGCCGTCAAAGTACTGTTGTTTCTGGATGTCGGCGGCTCGATGGACCCGCATATCAAGGTGGTTGAAGAGCTGTTTTCCGCTGCAAGAACCGAGTTCAAGCATCTGGAATATTACTACTTTCACAATTGCCTGTATGAAGGGGTCTGGCGGGACAACCGCCGCCGCTGGAACCAACAGACCCCGACCCACGAAGTGCTGCGCACCTATGGGTCCGACTACAAGTGCATCTTTGTCGGCGACGCTTCGATGAGCCCCTATGAGATCGCCTATCCCGGCGGTGCCAATGAACATTGGAATCAGGAAGCTGGTCAGGTCTGGCTGCAACGCGCGCGCGAACAGTGGGCGTCAAACCTGTGGATCAACCCGGTGCCCGAGAAATACTGGGAATATACCCATTCCATCAGCATGATCCGCGACATCTTTGAAGATCGCATGGTGCCCATGACACTGGCTGGTCTTGAAAAGGGAATGCGCGAGCTGACGCGGTAAAGCCTTGTGGCTGTTTGAGTCCAAAGCCGCCTGCCACAGGAGCCACCTTCTGTGTTATGTTGCCGCGTACGAGTAAAAGTGGGCCATGCTGATGAAGTTACATACTTTTGTTGCTGTGACGTTTTTGGCGGTAGTTCTTGCGATCTTTGGAAGTCCGGTTTCCGCATCGGACGGGCGCGTGGCTCTCGTTATCGGAAATTCGGACTATGATCATGTTTCGAGCCTACAAAACCCCGCGAACGACGCCGAAGACATCGCATCGGCCTTGGAGCGGATCGGGTTCGAGGTAACGCGAGGACGGGATCTTGACTACCGAGAGATGCGGCTTGCGCTTCGGGACTTCGCCCAAGCTGCGGAAGACGCGGAGATGGCCGTTGTCTATTTCGCGGGCCACGGCATAGAGATCGACAATATCAACTACCTGATTCCGGTCAACGCAGAATTGAAAAGCGATCGCGACATCGAGTTTGAGGCAATCCGGCTCGACAGCGTTCTGTCTGCGCTCGATACTTCGCAAGGCATTCGGATCGTACTCCTTGATGCCTGTCGCAATAATCCGTTTCTTACCTCTATGCTTCGGTCGTCAGCGACTCGGTCAGTGGGTCGGGGGCTGGCGGGGGTTGAACCGGGCGCAGTTCTGGTAGGTTTTGCCGCTCGCGGCGGGACACTGGCGCTCGACGGCGACGGCCGAAATAGCCCGTATGCTGAGGCTCTTCTAACACATCTCGCGGAACCGGGGCTCGAGTTGGGCTTTTTCTTTCGGAAAGTGCGCGACACAGTGTCAAAGCTCACGAATGGTTATCAGCAACCGTTCACATACGGTTCACTACCAGGACACGGAATCTACCTGACACCAGCGGCAGCGCCCTTGCGTGCCGCTGAGCCAGTCGCCGAAGCTACCGGGTCCGACCCCGTTTCAGGAGAAGATGCCGCTTTCGAAGCTGCGCGCAAACTGGGCTCGGTTCGTGCCTGGTCGCTTTTTTTCGATAAATTTCCAAATGGCGCGCGGAAGTCGGAAGCACTTGAAGCTGAGGCGACTCTTTTTCGCTACAATCTGCAGGCGCGACATGCCGGAAGAAATCTCGCGGCGGCTGAGTCGCTGAACTGGATGCGGGGCGAAGCTGTAAAGTATTTGACACTTTCGCGGGCGAACCAGCTTGTGATCCAGTCGACATTGCAGCGCTTCGGATATGACCCTGGAGTGATTGATGGAGTTCTCGGGCCACAGAGTTTCGGCGCCGTTTCGGATTTCCAGAGGGATCGACGGCTGGCGGCGGACGGTGTGCTTGACAGGGCCACGCTGTCAGCGCTCGGGATCGAACCACCCGAGTTCGGCTGGTTCCCTATCGCTGCGACCTTGGGCAATCGCTACGATATCGAAGCGATTCGGGCCCTTGAATCCGATCCACGCCCACACCGGTTGGCACGTACCTTTTCGGGGCGCGTCATGAACTATGGATTCTACGACGGACGGCTCTACGCAGTAGTCCGCACAAGCCATTTGTCTTGGGATCAAATTAAGACGCTGACAATGCAATCGGGAGGTGATCTGGCGTCCATTGGGTCGGCGTCCGAAGAGGAGATGGTAAAGAACCTTTTTCGTTACGATAACCTATTCTGGACCGAGCGAAACGCCCGCGACACCTATCCGTTTGCCGGAGACGACAATCTTGACGTGATCGGCCCTACTTTCGGGTTAACAATTAACAACGGAGTGTGGGCGTGGACCGATGGCCAGCCATTGAGCTACCGCAATTGGCAACCGGGTTTTCCTCGAAGCAACCGTCCTAGACCTTTCGGCGAATTTGTCCACGGGCCACGCAGGACTGGCACGCTTCCTTCTGACTGGCGCTGGGGAAACTGGCATGTCGCCCGCAATGCCATATTGATCGAGATCGAGTAGGTCGTCTGGACGCGAAAACTCGTCTTTATGCCGGACATTACTGTCGAGGTCCAATTCGATTTTTCCTTAAGTGCCGCTTTAGGACTGCTGACACCTTTTCCGGAGTACAGATTCGACATTACTGCCATGCGGCGAACGGCGGCATGGTCCATTGAATTTTTCGTTTGCTCTAAAAGCCCAGTGCTACCATATCTAGCCCATGCTTCGCCTGACCCCGATCCTGCTGGCCATTGCCTATGGAATTGTGATGTACCGGATTTCCGTCTGGCGCACCCATCGGGAACTGGATGCGAAATCGACGGAACTTGCCGATCCGGCGCTGAAACGCATGACCGACCGGCTGGCGGCGGCGCTCGGGATCGAACGGGTGCCGGTCTATATCTACGAGATCGACCCGGTGAACGGGCTGGCCGCGCCGGACGGGCGGATATTCATCACGCGGGGATTTTACCGCAAGTTTCACAACGGAGAGGTTTCGGCTGAGGAAATGGCCAGTGTAATCGCGCATGAGTTGGGGCACGTGGCGCTGGGTCACGCACGGCGGCGGATGATCGATTTTTCAGGGCAGAATGCGATGCGAACGGCGCTGATCATGGTTCTGAACAGGTTCATCCCCTTTGTCGGGGCGATGATTGCCAATGCGTTGACCGCACTGATCGCCTCGCGCCTGTCGCGGCAGGACGAGTATGAGGCGGATGAATACGCAGCCGCTTTGCTGACAAAAGCCGGGATTGGAATCGGACCACAGAAATCACTGTTTCACAAGCTGGAAGAGTTGACACAGCAGCGCGCCGGGGTGGTCCCGGCCTGGCTGATGAGCCATCCCAAGACAGATGAACGTGTTGCGGCGTTGGAAAAGCTTGAACAGCGTTGGGCACGCGGGTGATGCCTGTGCTGCGAGAGGCCAGCCTCTCGCGCTCTCCGGGATATTTTTGGCCAGATGAAGCTGGATCCCGCTCAGATGGCGAGCGCTTTGCCCAATCGCGGAAGCCGGGCTTTTTTCATGAGCGCGCGGAGAGTCCATTGTTCGCCTGAGAGGCGATCGGCTTCGGCAAGGACCTGTGTGGCAAGTGTGCTCATGCCTTCTGGGTTTGACTGCCAGAAGCTGTACAACAGGCTGTCGGGATCTTTCCGGTCAAGCCCTTCATCAGTCAGGATATTTCTGGGAAAATCCTTGGCATTTACCGTGACAATCAGATCAGCGGAAGCCGCGATTGCTGTGGCCAGCACGTGGATATCTGCGGCGTCCGGCAGCCACAGACGGTTTTGAAGACCCTCGTTCGCTGGACGTTCGGCATCCGGCCAGGCACCTTGCACCAGCGCGATTTCAGCACGCGCCTGCGCCTCCCCCGTCGGGCCCAGCTTGCGGGCGGCGCGGGCCCATTCTTCGAGGATGCGGGCGGACCAGATCGGGGTGAAGTGTCCCAATCGCGCGGCGCCCAATAGCATTTCGCGCATGACCGTGGGATAGAGGACGCAAGTGTCGAGAACAGCCTTCATAGGCGGTAAAACACCGCCTTGAGGTAGCCGCTTTCCGCCAGTTGCGGCAGTTGCGGATGATCCGGCCCGGCAAATCCGGTGTGGATCAGTTGCGCCTGTCGGCCCGCCCGGCCGATCCCGCGGGAGGAGGCATCGCGGAACCGTCCCAGATCGGCGGCATGAGAACACGAGCACAGCCCCAGATAGCCGCCCGGTTTGACCAGAGGTGCGGCAAGCCGTGCGATACGTTCATAGGCGCGCAAACCCGCATCCAGCGCTTGTTTTGATGGGGCAAAGGCAGGTGGGTCACAAATGACCACGTCAAAAACCGCACCCTCGTCCCCCAATTGAGTCAGTACATCGAACGCGTCGCCCTGCCGGGTCTGGAACCTGTCGGCAAGGCCCGAAGCCTCGGCACCTTTGGTGGCCAGTTCCAGCGCGGCCGCAGACCCATCGACGGATAAGGCCCGTCCGGCACCTGCGGCCAGCATCGCCAGACCAAAGCCGCCGACATGACTGAACACGTCCAGCACCTGCGCTCCGGGATGTACCAGCCGTGAGGCAAAGGCTTGGTTGGGGCGTTGATCGTAAAACAGGCCGGTTTTCTGACCTCCGGTCAGGTCGGCCATATACGTGGCACCATTCATTGGCACAGGCAGGGGCGCGTCTGGTGCTGTGCCGTGCAAAGTCAGGTTCTCATCGTCGAGCCCTTCCAGCCCGCGCGTGCGGCCCGAGGCGTTTTTCAGCACCGTCGTCACGCCTGCGACCTTGATTAGCGCTTCGGTGAGCGTATCCAGATGCACCTCGGCCCAGGCCGCGTTGGGCTGGATGACACAGGTATCGCCAAACCTGTCGATGATCACACCGGGAAAGCCATCGGCCTCGGCATGGACCAGACGGTAGAAAGGCGCATCAAACAGACGTTCACGCAGTGCAAGGGCGCGGCTGAGGCGGGTTTCGAACCAAGTATTGTCCAACTGCGCGTTGGTATCACGATCCAGCGCCCTGCACATGATTTTTGACTCAGGATTGACCGCCACCAGCGCAAGCGCTGCGCGAGTGTCATCCTCGAGAATCGCCAGAGCGCCTGCGGGGATCTTGCGCGTACGGCGGTCGGTGACGATGTCATTTGCATAGACCCAAGGGAAGCCATGGCGCAGGCCGCGCGCGTTGGCTTTGGGTTTCAGGCGGATACGGGGGCGGTCGGCAGATTGGGTCATGGTGCCCTCTTAGTCGCGAATGTGCCGATGGAAAAGACCTAGCGGCTTCGCGAACGCCAGCCACCGCGCCGTTTCGGGGTTTGGGCCGCCTGAAGGCCCTCGGACAGAACCTGAGTCATGGGATGATCCGGGCTGTGCAGCGCGTATGCCGCATGCAACTCGGTCAGCGCCGTGTTCTGGTCACGCTCTTCGGGCAGGCTGAGCGCCCAGTCCAGAAATATGCTGCGGCATTCCGGCAGGGTGATGCCTTCGATGCGATAAGCTTCCTGGATCAGACCTTTGTGGTCATTGGGATCAGTGCTGCGTGCCATCTTCGCCCTCTTGGATCACGCTGCCGATCAGGTCGGCCGCAGTTGTGTAACTCTCCTGCAATGCCCGTTGCAGTGCATCGACCTGTTCAAACCCGGTGGCACGGCACAGGAAATCCACACCTCCTTCACCGATCTGCTCCGCCTCGATGACTTTGCCCGATAGAAGCCGGGCCGCACATTGCACCGACCAGCATAGGCTGTAGCAGTCTTTCAGGGATTGCGCCTGCGCGACATCCAGCAACCCGGCAGCGACGGCTCCATCGAGGCCCGAGGACACATCGCGTGCCGTAGTCCCTGCCAGCAAGGCACCGGTTTCGGCCATCAGTTCGATGTCCATCAGGCGGCCGGGCCCGTTTTTGGCATCCCAAATCCCGGCAGGTGCCTTGGCTGCGGCCAGGCGCGTTCGCATCTCGGCGACTTCGCGCAAGACATTGTCCCGCTCGCGTGGGCGCGACAGAAACCCGGCGCGGAACGCTTCGATATCATTTGCCAAACCGGCATCACCCGCAACGACATGAGCACGGGTCAGGGCCAGATGTTCCCACACCCAGGCCTCGTTCTGCTGATAATTGGTAAAGCTGGCCCAACTGGTGGCGACCGGCCCCTGATTGCCGGACGGGCGCAGGCGCATGTCAACTTCATACAGCCGCCCCTGTGACATCGGAGCTGAAAGTGCTGTGATCAGCGCCTGCGTGAACCGCGCATAATAGGTGCGCGTGGCCAGAGGGCGCGGACCATCGGACATGTCCTGATCCTGCGGGTCATAGATCACAATCATGTCCAGATCGGATTGCGAATTGATCCGTCCTGCGCCCAGCGACCCCATGCCCAACACCGCCGCTCCGCGCCCCGGTGCGGGCCCGTGTTTGCGGGCGAAATTTTCGGCAACATATGGCAGGATGGCGGCAATCACCGATTGTGCAAGCTCTGCATATTGCCGGCCTGCCTGTGCCCCGTCGATCAGACCGCGCAAGTGGTGGACACCGACCCGGAAATGCCATTCCTTACACCAGCGCCGCGCAAGGTCGAGCCGGGTTTCATAGTCAGGCTCTTCCGCCAGCGCACGGGCCAGTTCGATTTGCAAAGCCTTCTGCCCCGGCCAATCGGCAAAGAAACTGCCGCCGATCACCGCATCGAAAACCAAGGCATTGTGCGACAGATGCGAGGCCAGAGCATGAGACGTGCCAACGATATCGACCAGTAGGTCAATCAGTTGCGGATTGGCCTCGAACAATGAAAACAGCTGCACCCCGGCAGGAAGGCCTGACAGAAACCCGTCCAGCGCCATCAACGCCTCGTCCGGTTTGGCGGTCTTGGCAAGACGCGACAGCAGCTCGGGCCGCAACCGTTCGAATATCCGCGACCCGCGCTGGGACCTTAAGGCCGGATAGGTCGTCCACCGGGCCAGAACACTCTGGTCAAACTCCACATCCTGCGCCGCCACAGGTGCAGGACCGGGCCCGGGCGCAAAAAAACCTTCGGTCAGTTCGTGTACTTCCGTCAGGCGGTTTTTCAGGTCCTGTTTCAGTTCGTCGCTGCCGATCCCCATCAGACAGGCGATGCGTTCGATGCCTTCCGGTGATTTCGGCACCTTATGCGTCTGTGCATCATGAACCATCTGAATGCGGTGTTCGACTTCGCGATGCGCCCGATAATGATCGGTCAGTTTGTCCGCGACATCCTGCGGCACCCAGCCTTTTGACGCCAACGCCGCCAACCCCGGGACCGTTCCGCGCACCCGTAAATCCGGATCGCGGCCACCTGCGATCAACTGACGGGTCTGGGTGAAGAACTCGATCTCGCGAATACCGCCCTGCCCCAGCTTCATGTCGTGGCCGGGGATCGACAAGGCCCCGCCCGTACCCTTGTTTTCGCGAATTCGAAGACGCATATCATGCGCGTCCTGAATGGCGGCAAAATCCAGATGGCGACGCCAGACAAAAGGGCGCAATGTGTCCAGAAACCGCTGCCCCGCGGCCAAGTCTCCGGCGCAGGGGCGGGCCTTAATATATGCTGCGCGCTCCCACGTGCGGCCAAGGCTTTCGTAGTACCGTTCAGCGGCCTCCATCGCCATGCAGACCGGTGTTACGGCGGGATCAGGTCTCAGCCTCAGATCTGTACGGAAAACATAGCCATCGGCAGTCTTGTCGCTAAGCGTCGCGCAGAAGTTCCGCGTTGCCCGCACCATACCCTGCCGGGCCTCGTAGAAGTCGTCGGGGTCAAACCGTGTCTCATCAAACAGCACAATCAGATCGATATCCGAGCTGTAGTTCAGCTCATGCGCGCCCATCTTGCCCATGGCCAGAATGACCATCCCGGCGGCAGTTTCGATATCGTCCTCGGTCATACCCGGCAGTTTGTTGCGCCGGATCAACGTCGCAATCTCGGCCTTGGCCGCAACATCTGCGGCCAGTGCCCCGAAATCGGTCAGTGCCGCGGTGACTTTCTCAAGCGGCCAGGCACCTGCGATGTCGGCAAGCGCGGTCAACAGCGCCACACGCCGCTTTGCCTGCCGCAAGCCGGATTTCAGCTGATCCGGGGGCAGCTCACGCGCTTCCGCCATGACTTCAGACAGCGCCTGGTCCGGGCGCACTAAGGCATCAGGCAGCCATTCCCTTTCACGCTCTATCAGGCCTTTCAGATATGGGCTGGACCCGGCGGTTCCCGCCACCAGCTCTCCCATCTCCTGCGACAGATCAGGTATCAGAGCGCGGGTTTCATCGCCCAGGGACGGATCAAACGCACGCGGAAGGCGGGTAATGGCAAGAGCGTCAGTCATGCGCGCACCCTGCGCATTGCAGGACGTAATCGTCAATGGGGCATTCTGATCAGGTTTCCTGAACCGGCGTGTCCTGACTGAAGCTGTTGACCCAGACGTCGTTTCTTCTTTCCCACAAAGATGAAATCAGCATCGCCTCGCGCCGATCTGCACCCGGGCGCAGGTAATCGGCACGGTAGGACAGCAACACGATATCCGGAGTCAGGACACGTAACCAAGCGTCACTCAGATCAAACTCGGCCATCGTTGGCGCATCTGCAAATTGCCCGACGTGATCGTCCCGATTGGCAAACCCCGTGGGATAAACACCCAGAAAATCCGCGCTCAACAAGGCGCGGTCGGCGCTTGCGTCGCCTTCAACCAGCGCCACCCAGACCTGCGTTTCCAGTTCAAGAATGTCCTTTAGTGCAGGGGCGGCTTTGTTGTCCGTCATATCCATACCCAGACCCTGCGAGCCAGATCCTGAAACGTCAACCGGATTGCTTAATGTAAATCTTTTTCACATTACCCCTTGCACCCAACCAAACGATACCCCATCTATGCAATGTGAATAGAGTTTACATCAACCCTGGAGAGCTCAAATGACCGCATTGTCCGACCCCGCCGTCCCCGCGAATCCGGGATGGCTTTACCGAACCGAAGCCTGGCTGGATGACAAAGGCAAAGGGGCCTGGATCGCCGCCATGGTTCTTGGTTTCATCTTCTTCTGGCCCGTTGGCCTTGCCCTGCTGGCCTATATGATCTGGAGCAAACGCATGTTCAGCAAATCCTGCAACCGCCGCAAATCCTGGCACAGCCACATGAGTGCAATGAAGCCCTCGGGCAACAGCGCCTTTGACGCCTACAAAGCAGATACCCTGGCCCGCCTGGAACGCGAACAACAGGATTTCGAAGCCTTCTTGCGCCGCCTGCGTGACGCCAAGGACAAAGCCGAATTCGATCAATTCATGGATGAACGCGCCCGCGAAAGCCATGACGAAGACGGCCAGGGCGAGCCCGCCTGATTGACCTTGCCCTGCCCCGGTGTTTCGGGACAGGGTCCCCCTACCCCTGTTTTACGGACCTATCGAATGAACCATCTGCCCGACCCGGACACCCAACCTGATTTCTATCGTTCGGTGACAACCAAACGCTTCGTTGCCTGGCTGTTCGATATCGCCTTCATTTCGCTGCTTTGCACGGTGGCAATCCTTTTAACCGCCTTTCTGGGTCTGTTTTTTCTGGCCCTGATCTACGCGGTTGTCAGCTTCGTCTACCGGGTAGTGACAATTGCCAACGGCTCAGCCACGCTGGGAATGCGCTTTATGGGGATCGAGCTGCGCGATGCGTTCGGAGAACGAATGGATCTGGGCAAGGCGCTTGCCCACACTTCTGGCTATTTCGTTAGCATGGCCTTTCCCGTGGTCCAGATCATCTCGGTCATCATGATGATGACCAGCGCCCGTGGCCAGGGTCTGACCGACAGTTTTCTGGGCACCGTCATGATCAATCAACGGGCCTGACGCAAGGTTGCGTGAAACACTTGGCGGTCTCGGGAACGGTTGCTATCATCCCTCCCGAGGCTGGATGGGGATTTCATGCGACATACGCTGCCAATTGCGCCACAATTCTATGTCACGGCACCGCAGCCCTGCCCTTATCTTGGCGGCAGGATGGAACGCAAACTGTTCACCGCCCTGCAAGGCGAAGGGGCTGAACAGCTGAACAATTCCCTGTCTCAACAAGGATTTCGCCGGTCGCAGAATGTACTCTACCGGCCTTCGTGCACGGATTGCGCAGCCTGCCTGTCGGCCCGGATCGATGTTTCAGCCTTCCGTCCGACCAAAAGCCAGAAGCGCACGGCAAAGCGGAACGGGTATCTGGAACGCCGCGCAACCTCGCCATGGGCCACGGATGAGCAATACGAGCTGTTTCGCCGCTATCTTGACACCCGGCACGCCGATGGTGGCATGGCTGACATGGACGTTTTCGAATTCGCCGCGATGATCGAGGAAACACCGATCCGCAGCCGCGTTGTGGAATATGCCGATTCTGAAACGGGCGAGTTGATCGCCGTCAGCCTGACCGATGTGCTCGATGACGGGCTAAGCATGGTCTATTCCTTCTACGACCCGGAACAGCCGCAGAACTCACTCGGCACCTACATGATCCTCGACCATATCGACATCGCACGTGAGGCGGGCCTGCCCTATATCTATCTGGGGTACTGGGTCCCCGGCAGTCCCAAGATGGGCTACAAAGCCAAGTTTTCAGGGCTTGAGGCGTATATTCAGGGGGTGTGGCAAAAGATCAGTGATCCGGACGCTTATTCCGGCACATCGCATCACCCCTTGTCGGCGCCGCCAATCGCCGAACAGGTCGCCAATATCCAGCTCCCTGACCGGCATCCGACCAAAGGCTGACCGCGCGATGAAACAAAGCCTGCATGCCGTCACCCTTGTGGTGCCGGATTATGACGACGCCATCTTGTTTTATACAAAGACACTCAGCTTCCAACTCATCAAGGACATCGACCTCGGCCATGGCAAGCGCTGGGTTCTGATCGCGCCTCCAGGTTCGGACAGCGGATGCCTTCTATTGGCAAAGGCTGACGGACCTGAACAAACCGCCGCCATAGGCAACCAGACCGGCAGGCGCGTTGGGTTCTTCCTGCAAACCGATGACTTTTATCGTGACCACGCAGATATGCGCGCTGGGGATGTCCACTTCGAAGAAGACCCACGCCACGAACCCTATGGCATCGTCGCTGTCTGGCGTGATCCCTTCGGCAATCGCTGGGACCTGATCCAGTTCACCTGATCCGCATCTTCATCTGGCTATAAATATCCCGGGGATGAATTGGCCGCAGGCCAAGAAGGGGCTGGCCCCTTGCCCGAAACAAACAGAAAAGGGGGCCAATCGGCCCCCTTTGCAATATTCTCTTCCGGATCGGATCAGTTTGGCATCAGGTCCGGAACGATCGTGACAATCGTCGGGAAGAACCACAAGATCGCGATCCCCATCACCTGGATCAGAACAAACGGAACGATCCCGCGATAAATATGACCTGTTGTGACCTCTTTCGGCGCAACCCCTCGAAGGTAGAACAACGCAAACCCGAAAGGTGGCGTCAGGAACGACGTCTGAAGGTTCACCGCCACCATGATCGTGACCCATTTCGGATCGAACGAGCCGCCATAGATCACCGGGCCCACGATGGGGATCACGATGTAGATGATCTCGAGGAAATCCAGCACGAACCCCAGAATGAACAGCACCAGCATCACGATCAGGAAAACCGTGAACTCGTTGTCAAAGCTCTTCAGGAATTGCTGGATATAATGCTCCCCTCCGAATGAAATCACCACGAGGTTCAGCAACTGCGATCCGATCAGGATGGTGAACACCATCGAGGTCACTTTGGCTGTCTCACGCACCACCGGGGTCAAAACACCGCTGGAATAGAGGACCCAGCATCCGTACAGCAGCCCGAACAGGGCGTACAGGTAGGCCGCATAAGCAATGATGAAGGCGATCCAGGTTTCCACGGTCACACTGCCTTGATTGATACGCAGGTCAAAGTTGACCCCCATCAGCAGTGCAATGACAACGGCGAAGGTCGACCAGATGACCACTTTGCCCGAACGGCCCTGATCCTGCAGCTTGCGATAGGCGGCCAGCATGATCGCGCCACCCGCGCCCAGCGCAGCCGCCGGTGTCGGATTGGTGACACCTCCCAGAATCGAGCCCAGCACCGCGATGATCAGAACAAGCGGCGGGAAGACCACGCGGATCAGATCGTTTGTGGCACAGCGGGCCGCAGCCTCTTTGCAACCATACATGGCCAGCGCGAACGGCAGGGCGAGCAGCACGAAAGTCACGCCAGAGGATGTGGTAGGCGATATTATCAGGATATCGACCAACGCCATCAGCAGCAGCCCGATTGCGCCAAGTATCAGCGGTTGCGGTGACCGCGACGGTGCGATCCCTCGGCCCAGAACCAGGGTCAGACCCAGCAGGACGAGGGTAACCGCCACTCCGGTGCCGATCGGTGCCGCATCGGCAATCCTTTTTTGCTGTTCAGCAGCCAGTTCCTCTTCTGTCAGGCGATGCGCTTGGGTTGTGCCGCCCGCGGCATCAATGGCTTCCTGCTCGGAAACCGCCTGATCCCATGCAGCCTGCCCATGCAGGTCGATCATTGACGCCTTGCATTCTTCCGATACGTTGGTCCGCAGCGACGCACCCTCGCCGATATCCGAGAAGGCCGAGACCGAGATGTTCTGGCTTCCGATCACACCGACATTGCCCAAAAGGACCGCGCCGACGATCAGGGCTACAGGCGCACCCAGCAACCATGTCAGGCCTTCTGACCGCGTAATGGGTTCCCCGGAACCACCGGACACAGCCACAGCGGGCGCTTTGTGTGGATTCAGCAATGCATAACCAAAGGCATAGAGCGCATAGAGCAGCGCCAGCATGATCCCTGGCAACAGCGCAGCCTGGAACAATGTCCCGACCGAGACAACCGCAGGCTCACCCAGATAGGTCAGCGCGTCGGTGCAACCGGCCTCAACAGCCCGGGTTTCCTGGGCTGTCGAATACAGATCTCCTGCCAATGTGCCCAGTAGGACGATCACGATCGACGGCGGAATGATCTGCCCCAAGGTGCCCGATGCCGCGATCACACCGGTCGCCAGTTCCGGCGAATAGTTGTTGCGCAACATGGTTGGAAGCGCCAGCAGGCCCATCGTCACAACGGTCGCGCCAACGATACCGGTCGAAGCCGCCAGAAACGCCCCCACAACCACAATTGACACGGCCAGACCACCCGGAAGCGGGCCAAAAACACGTGCCATCGTCGTCAGCAGATCATTGGCAATCTTCGAACGTTCCAGCGTGATGCCCATCAGAACAAACATGAGCACGGCCAGAAGGGTCTCGATCGATTGTCCGGCCAGAACCCGTTCGTTCATGCGGTTCACGATGAACGAAACGTTGCGGTCCAGCGCGGTTTCCCAGCCCGAGGCAAAAACCGGTTCGGCAAGCCTTGGCAAATCCGGGTATCGGAACACCGATATGGTGTCCGGCTTGATCCCGGAATTCACAAGGTCCCGATAACTTTGCGATCCGACATCAATCGCCTGGTGGATCAGCAACCCCGCACTGTCCAGCGCGGCGATGATGCCAAAGGATATGATCCCCGCCCCGCCGATGGCAAAAGCCACCGGAAAGCCGGAAAGAATGCCCCCGAAAAGGCAAAAGAATACGATAATGAGGCCTATCTCGACGCCATCAAGTCCGAATAGCATTGTCTTTGTCTCCGCCCTTAATGCGCGCCTTCATAGGCTTCTTCGCCCTCACCAAGGCTGTCCTTGTCGAGGTATTTTCCGATGCTGTCCGGCCCTTCCACGTATTCCAGATACGACCGGTACAAAAACGCGATGGCGTGCAGGAACACCATGGCCGCAAAAGCCACCAGAAGGATCTTGAACAGGAAGTAGGCATTGAACCCGTTAGGGCTGAACCCGATGGTTTCCACGTTCCAGCGCAAGGCACGGGACTTGGCCACCAGACGGTCCAGCGCGTCACTGGCCGAAGGGTTCGGCACGATCAGGTGACGCCACAGGAAGAACCAGCCGTACATCCAGGTCAGCACCGCCATTGGCATCATGAACAGCAGCGCACCGCACATATCGACCACGCGCTTGGCGCGGTGGCTGATACCGGCATAGATCAGATCAACGCGCACATGCCCGCCCTGCACAAATGTGTATGTACAGCACAGACAGACGACCATGGCGTTATACAGTTTCAGCTCTTCCGCGAACCAGCTGATATCCATCTGGAACGGAATTCCCAGACCGAAGGACATATCAGGACGGGTAAAGACCCGTTGCATGAATACGATGACAATCTGCTGGATTACCATCAGCAGACCCGCCCAGGCAAAGAACCGCCCTGTGGTGTTTGCAAACCCTTCCAGGCCACGCACGATGGCCCACATAAAGTTTCTGTAATACAACCCGACGGCTGTCAGAACCAGAAAGAAGGTGAACACCACAAAGAAGAATTCGACCGAACCGCCGTAATAGACAAAGCGCATGATCGACGCCTTGTCAGACCAGTCCAGCCAGAGCTGCGGATGCGTGATCGCATATCCGAAATTATAGAAGGCTTCGGCAATGTTCTGAATGAACCAAACCAGTCCATTCCACAGGGCGCCGAAGAACGAGATACCGTTTTCGTCCTGCATGTTGTCCCCAGGTCGTCTCAGTTGCGCGCAGGCCTATTGTGGCTTGCCCAAGTCCTTTCGCGCAACGGGAAAGGTTTCCCCGCAAGGCGCGGGGAAACCGTTTTTCCTTTGGTCAGGAAGATTTAGCCGCGAACACGGTCACGCTGTGCGGTGTAGACACCCGACGACAGGTTGTTCCAGGCCGACGAAGCCGCCATCGACGGCATTGCGCTGTCGTAGATCTTCTTGAACAGCTCGTCGCCCATGTTCTCGTCCAGAACCTCCTGGCTGGCCTTGCCGAACGCATCCCAGACACTGTCGGGGAATTCCAAAACCTTGACGCCACCGGCCTGCAGGCGCTGCAGGGCGGCACCGTTGTTGGCCAGGAACTGCGCCAGGTTCCACTGGTGCGCTTCGGCGGCAGCGATCTCGATGATCTTCTGCTGGGCCGGGGTCAGTTCATTGAACACGTCGCGGTTGGTTGCCAGCGACAGACCTGCGCCCGGCTCGTGGAAGCCCGCGGTGTAGTAGGTCTTGGTGATTTCCTGGAAGCCTGCCTTTTCGTCGGCCCAGGGTCCGATCCACTCGGTTCCGTCAATTGCGCCGGACGACAGCGCCTGATACACTTCGGAACCGGGGATGTTCTGAACGGACGCGCCCAGTTTGCCCAGAGCTTTACCGCCCAGACCGGGCATACGGAACTTCAGACCATTGAAGTCTTCGGGGCTGTTGATCTCTTTCGAGAACCAGCCGCCCGCCTGCGCACCGGTGTTACCGGCCAGGAATGACTTCAGGCCAAAGATTTCGCCCAGCTCATCATGCAGCTCCATACCGCCGTCATGATAGTACCAGTTCACAAGTTCCTGTGCGGTCATGCCGAAAGGCACTGCCGTAAAGAACGCATAGCCCGGGTGCTGACCGACAAAGTAATAGTCAGCGGCGTGATACATGTCGGCCTGGCCGGACGACACCGCGTCAAACACCTCGAACGCGCCAACCAGTTCGCCTGCCGCCTTGATCTCAACATTCAGGCTGCCATCCGACATGGCGTTGATGCTGTCGGCACAACGCTGCGCGCTGTCAAACACGCCAGCCAGACCACGGCCCCACGAGGTCACCATGGTCAGTGTGCGCTGTCCCTGTGCATAGGCCGGAGCCGCCAGAGCGGTTGCTGCGGCTGCCGAACCGCCCAGCGCGGATTTTTTCAGAAATGAACGACGATCCATATGAGTGTTCCTCCCCTTCATAGTCACGATCCGGCAGAACCGGACCTGTCGCATTCAGTGCGCGTCAGCCTAATGTGAGCGAAGCGAAAGGGAATACCTACTACTGCGTAGAGAATCGATTTCTTTGGGGGATGCGGTGAAATTTCCGAATGAAAACTCCAACAAATACGGCCCAAATACCGGAATTTCACCGACCAACGCCAATCTTTTTGCATTTTTGCCGCCGCTTGCGTATCGATTCGTCCATGCAAAGACTCCGACATCTGATTTCGCTGACCTATGCGCAGAAACTGTCGCTGGTGGCCGCAATCCCGCTGGTTGTGGCCGTGGCAGCAATCGCTGTGCTTGTCGCATATGAGGCGCGTGCGACCGCTGAGCGCGAGATCGAAGCCCTGGAGCGCAGCCTGATCGAGGCCAAGAAAGAAGAACTGCGCAACTACGTGACGCAGGCGCGCAATGGTTTTGCCTATATCTATGGCCGCGCTGAACCGGACGATGAGGTGTCGAAGAACCTTGTCTCGCAGATACTTTCGGCAATGATCTATGGGCAGGACGGGTTCTTTTTCGTTTACGATTATGATGGCAACAATCTGGTCAGCCCCCGTCAGACACAATTCATCAACCGCAACTGGGAAGGTCTGACCGACAGCGATGGCACACCTATCGTTGACGAGTTCATTCGCCTCGCCCGTCAGGGAGCCGGGTGGCACAGCTTCATGTGGGAAAAACCCTCGACCGGGGATGAGGCGCAGATGATCGCCTATGTCGTCGGGTTGCAGGACTGGCGCTGGGTCGTGGGTACCGGGGTCTTCATTGACGACATTGTCGCCACGGTCGCCAACGCAAGGGCCGAGGTTGAGACCCGCGTGCAGCGCACCTTCATGTATATCGGCGCCATTGTTGTTGCTGCGGTTCTGATTGTTTTTGCTTCGGGCATGTTGCTGAACATTCGCGAGAGACGGTTGGCGGATGCCAAGTTGAAAGAACTGACGCAGCGTGTCTTCGACGCGCAGGAAGAGGAACGCGGCCGGGTTGCCCGCGAACTGCATGATGGCATAAGCCAGATCCTTGTGGGTGTGCGCTATGCGCTGGACAATGCGCGCCGCCGGCTGTTGCGCGGCGATGATGCAGGCGCGCGCGATCCGCTGGACAAAGGCATTGACCATCTTCGCACCGCTATCACCGAGGTGCGCCGCATCAGCCGCGACCTGCGCCCCGGCGTGCTGGATGACCTTGGCCTTGGACCTGCGTTGAAGGCTCTGACCGACGATTTTCGCGAACGAACCGGGATCGAGACCGAGTTTTCCACCGTCGTATTCCGCAACCGGCTGGATCAGGACAGCAAGATCGCACTCTACCGCATCGCACAAGAGGCGCTGACAAATATCGAACGCCACGCGGATGCCTCTTATGTGACGATTGACCTGCGCGGCCACAAGAAAGGCGCAACCATGCGGATCACCGACAATGGCCGTGGGTTGCGCGCAGAATCCGGAACCCCAACCACCGGCATCGGTCTGCGCAACATGCAGGAGCGAATTGAGCAACTTGACGGATCGCTGCGTATTCTGTCATCACGCGGACCGCGCGGCGGTACGGTAATCGAGGCCAGCCTGCCGCTGAGCCACCTGTTGCCTCCGCAGGAAGACGCAACTCCGAACCGAAAGGCCGGTACATGAGCGCCAAAAACATCCGAGTTCTTATTGTCGACGATCATCCCATGGTGGCCGAGGGCATTCAGTCGATCCTTGAAAGCTACGACGATATCGAAGTGGTTGGAACTCTCGGCAGCGGTCAGGCCGCGGTGGATCAGGCGGTTGGCCTCGCCCCGGATGTCATCCTGATGGACCTGAACATGCCTGGCCTCGGCGGACTCAGCGCCACGGAGATCATTCTGGAACGTCTGCCCGATACGCGCATCCTGATCCTGTCGATGCATGACAGCCCCGAATACATTTCGACCGCGCTCAGCCACGGCGCAAAAGGCTATGTTCTCAAAGATGTCCCAACAGAAGAGATCAAGCAGGCCATCGATGCGGTCATGCGGGGTGAGCAGTATCTGTGCACAGGTGCAAGTGGGTCCCTGAAACCCAAAGGCGACAACGCACGCGAGGCGCTGACTGGGCGCGAGCAAACAATTCTGCTGGAACTGGCTCAGGGCAAATCAAACAAAGAAGTTGCGCAAAAGCTGGATATCTCGGTGCGAACGGTTGAAACGCATCGCAAGAACATCAAGCGCAAACTGGGAATATCCTCGACCGCCGGGCTGACCCGCTATGCGCTGGAACATGGCATGCTGCAAGGCACGGGGGTCGGCTTCTGATCTTTGCGCAACCGCAGCGCGCAGCGCTGCCCGGCCCAAGCAGATAAGACGCGCCACAGGCGCGTTGACGACGGGCGGGAGCCTTGACCTCCGGTAGTGCCCCTTCAATCCAGCAACTGATCTTTTCGCAAACCCGCACGCTCATAATGGTGTGGCAACACGCGTCCATAGAGCTGCTGCGTCCGTTCGATCCCACCACACATGCCTTCGGCCTCGACAAATGAAAAGATACCCACATACCGCCGCCGCGTGCCCTTGACAGGGGCGACCCTGTGCAGGGAGTAGCGGCCTTTGAATATCTGCAAGTCCCCAGGTCGCAGCTCCAACCGATGAACGCGCTCATTGTTTCCGTCCAGAACCGACGCGACCTGATCGAAATTCTCATCCTCGGCTGTGCGCAGATTGGGTGCGTATTCGAATGCACCGCCCTGCTCGCCATTCTGGATCGCCAGTGTCACGGTGTAGTTGTTGGTGTCGAAATGCCAGGGAAAGCCCTGCCCCTCTTCCACGACATTGATGATCACATCTGCCAGAGGGTCATCGTAACGAAAGAAGCGGTCCTCAGGCTCATCCAGCGCATCCCGAATGAAGGGAAGAAATCCGCTAAACTCGTAAATCCTGCGCAAAGGACCGGAATGCGCAAAATTGTCAGCAGGAACAAACGCGTTCGACCGGTCATAGAACCGTCTGATCGGATGGGCGGCGTCGAACCGTGGGTCGTCTTTGGTGAAATAGGCATTTGTGCGATTGAAAGACCGGTGTGCATTGGGCGCCACCTCGTCGGCCTCCTGCACCAACAGCTCGATCCCTTGCGCATGTGCGAAACCCGGCAGAACCGCACAGCCGTCCTGTTCCAACTCGCGCCGCAAATCCCCGATCAATCGCCTGTAAGCTGGCGAATCCGGGCGATCAATCGGATATCGTCCCAGATCTACCAGGTCCTGTAACATGCTCCGCCTCCCTCGTTTGCGACCACAGGGTCAGCGTGACCCAGACAAATCACCGGATCATGCCAGTTTCAGACATCGGCCTGACGCATTCAGACCTTCATACCTGTCCCGCCCTCAGGAAAACGACTGCCCTTTTCCCGGAAATTCCCAGCATGCGGCAATCTGCGCAACAAAATTTCGCAAAATACCGCCATTGAGATAGAAAATTGGTGGATTTGCCTGTTGACGCTCCTCCCCACCGACCATAATGTCCCCTCCAAGCAAAAAGGAGCCTCTGGCGATGAGAACGCTAGTCGTAATCGTAGGAACCACGCGCATGGGCCGGTAACGGTAAACCATAATCGAACCCATGCGCCTCCGAAATTTCGGGGGCTTTTTTTTGTCAAACGCAAGACACATGTCGCGAACGGAGCAAAGCAGATGACACGTGAGATGACCGGCGCAAAGATGGTAGTTCAGGCCCTTAAGGATCAGGGCGTGGACACGGTATTCGGATACCCCGGTGGCGCCGTCCTACCGATCTATGACGAGATCTTTCTGCAAAACGACATTCGTCACATTCTGGTGCGTCACGAACAGGGTGCAATCCACGCCGCCGAAGGCTATGCGCGGTCGACCGGCAAGCCAGGTGTCGCGCTTGTAACCTCTGGTCCCGGTGCCACAAACGCAGTTACCGGCCTGACCGATGCGTTGCTGGATTCGATCCCGATTGTGGTTCTGACCGGACAAGTCCCGACCTTCATGATCGGATCGGATGCCTTTCAGGAGGCCGACACCGTTGGCATCACGCGCCCCTGCACCAAACATAACTGGCTGGTAAAGGACACGAATTCGCTGGCCGAGACGCTGCACGAGGCTTTCCATGTGGCCAAATCGGGTCGTCCCGGCCCGGTTCTGATCGACATTCCCAAGGATGTGCAGTTTGCCACGGGTGAATACAACAGTCCGAAACCTTCGACCTCGCACTACCAGCCTGTGCTGAAAGGCGATCTGGAGGAAATCAACGAGCTTGTTGCAGCCATTGAGAAAGCCAAGAAGCCGGTTTTCTATACGGGCGGTGGTGTCATCAACTCTGGCCCCGCAGCCAGCCAGTTGTTGCGCGAACTGGTGGATTCCACGGGCTTCCCGATCACCTCAACCCTGATGGGTCTGGGCGCTTACCCCGCCTCAGGCGAAAACTGGTTGGGTATGCTGGGGATGCACGGCCTCTACGAGGCGAACCTTGCGATGCACGGCTGTGACCTGATGATCAACATCGGTGCACGGTTCGACGACCGGATCACCGGGCGCATTGACGCGTTCTCTCCAAAGTCGAAGAAAGCCCATATCGACATTGATCCGTCTTCGATCAACAAGGTCATCCGTGTGGATATTCCAATTGTCGGCGACGTGGCGCATGTTCTGGAAGACATTCTGAAGGTGTGGAAGTCACGCGGGCGCAAGACCGATGCAGCGGCTGTCAAGAAATGGCAGGCACAGATCTCTGAGTGGCGTAAGATCAACTGTCTGTCCTACACCAACAGCGAAAAGTCGATCAAACCGCAATATGCGCTGCAACGGCTTGAAGAACTGACGAAAAAGTATGACCGCTATATCACCACCGAGGTCGGCCAGCACCAGATGTGGGCAGCACAGTATCTTGGGTTCGAAGACCCCAACCGCTGGATGACCTCAGGCGGGTTGGGCACTATGGGCTACGGCTTCCCCGCTTCGATCGGTGTGCAGATGGCACATCCGGACGCGCTAGTGATCAACGTCGCCGGTGAAGCCTCGTGGCTGATGAACATGCAGGAGATGGGAACGGCCGTTCAGTACCGTCTTCCGGTCAAGCAGTTCATCCTGAACAACGAACGCCTCGGCATGGTCCGCCAGTGGCAAGAGCTACTGCATGGCGAGCGGTATTCGCATTCCTGGTCCGAAGCCCTGCCCGATTTCGTAAAACTCGCTGAAGCGTTCGGCGCCAAAGGCATCCAGTGTTCCGACCCCGCCGATCTGGACGACGCAATCATGGAAATGATCAACTACGACGGTCCGGTAATCTTCGACTGTCTGGTTGAAAAGCACGAGAATTGCTTCCCGATGATCCCGTCCGGCAAAGCGCATAACGAGATGCTTCTGGGTGAGGCCGAAACGCAGGGCGTGATCGACAGCAAAGGTTCGGTTCTGGTCTGATACCGTCCGAGGATTACCGCCGGGCGACCATTGCGCCCGGAAAACACAGGATGATGAAAGGGACATAAATGTCTGCCCTACATATCAAAAAAGGCTCCAACCGTCATTCGGCCTATAACCTACGGCCTACTTTTTCGGACGTGCAGGAACGCCACACCATTGCCGTGCTGGTCGAAAACGAACCCGGTGTCCTGGCCCGCGTGATCGGACTGTTCTCGGGGCGTGGATATAACATCGAAAGCCTTACCGTGGCCGAGGTGGATCACACAGGACACCTGAGCCGCATCACCATTGTCACCACCGGCACGCCGCAGGTGATCGAGCAGATCAAGGCTCAGCTGGGCCGGATCGTGACTGTCCATGACGTGCATGACCTGACGGTCGAAGGCCCGTCGGTTGAACGCGAACTGGCCATCATCAAAGTCGTAGGTGAAGGCGACAAACGCGTCGAGGCGCTGCGCCTGGCTGACATCTTCCGCGCCAATGTGGTCGACAGCACCTTGAACTCTTTCATATTCGAGATCACCGGCGCGCCGGACAAGATCGACGCTTTTGCTGACCTGATGCGCCCGCTGGGCCTGATGGAAATCGCCCGCACCGGCGTGGCGGCCCTACTGCGCGGCGACTGAACAACATACCCGCCTTGGGACTTTTCTTGCACCCAAGGCGGGAACACTATTTGAGGTTGGTGGGCATTTTTAAAACCAACCCACGCGCCCTTCTATGCGCTAAATTTGCCATAGGGCCGGCTTTTCCGAATAAGGATCAGGTATTTTCACATAAAGCCTATTGCCATTGCGCTTAATGGCATTAGCCTCGATGCCGCAACGCGACGTGGGGATACGTTGCTTGGGGTCAATCTGTACGATTTTTGAATGCGCGCCAGGGTTTGGCCCGGTGTTGCGATGGTTTTTCGGGAAACTCAGCAAGGCGTGGGCATCCATGACCGACGACATTCGCAGCCCGGCTGAACTTCGCGCGATGTTTGGTGCGAACCTGCGGCAACTGGCACGAAGGTATCGGTCAGTCTCGGCACTGTGCCGCAAGCTTGGCGTGAATCGGACGCAATTCAACAGGTATCTTTCGGGCGAAAGTGTTCCACGGCCGGATGTTCTGGATCGCATCTGCCGGTTTTTCGACGTGGATGCGCGCATTCTCCTGAAGCCGCTGGACGAAATTGAAAAGATCGAGGACCACCCCGCAGCGGCGGCCTTGACCGAGTTCCTGGGATCAGGTGTGGACATGATCGCCAGAACTGCGTTTTCTCCGGGGTTTTATGCCGTGATCGAAAGCGTCTCGGCCTCGCACCGTATGACCTTGCTGCACGCCCGACCACTGGCCCAATGCACGTTGATACGCGGATATGTGTCGCGCGCCGCGATGCCCGAAGCAACACCACAGGCGCGCGAAATACAGGGGATCGTCGCCTGCACCGGCAGTTCCGTCTATATGCTGACCTCTCAGCGAGCGGGTCAGAACAGTCGTGTTTATATGATTGCACCCGATCCGACGGGAACAGCAGTTCAGTGGCGCGGCACGGTCATAAGCCCGGCCAACCCTTCGACACCGGAACCCGTGGTTCTGAAATATCTCGGGCACGATGCAACGGCGATTTTCGCCGCTGCACGGTTGTCGACCAACAATCCGGCACAGTATCCCTGACCGGTTTTCTCAGGACGATGTGCCCTCGCCTTCGACTTGGGTGATTTGCCTATACAGGTGCCAACTGGCGTGGCCCAACAGTGGCAGGACCACCAGAAGGCCCAAAAACCAGGGCACCATGGCCAGAAACGTCAAAACAGCGATGATCACCCCCCAGGCAAGCATCACCGGAAAGTTCCCGGACACATAGGTAAAGCTTGCAATCATTGCCGTGACAAAATCCAACTCGCGATCCAGCAGCAGTGGGATCGACAAAACGGTGATCATATACAGAACGGTTGCGAAAACCGCCCCGACCACCGTGCCCACAGCCAGCATTGTCAGGCCATTCGCCGTCAGAAAGACCTCAAGCGAGGATGACACGTTTGTCATCGTGGCCAGCCCAAGGAACAGGGCAAAGATCATGTGCCCCAGAAAAAACCAGAACAGAAACACCACGACGATGATGGCGCAGATCGACGGCAATTGCCTACGGCTTTGTTGCAGCACGACACCAAAGATTGCGCCAAGATCCAGCGGTTCACCCTGTTCCAGCCGGTGCGACACCTCGTAAAGGCCAACAGCGGCAAACGGGCCAATCAACGGAAAGCCAATTGCTGCCAGAACCAGCCAGAAGGTTGTACCAGTCTGGATGGTGACCCATGCCATCGTCCATCCCGCAAGCACGTAGAAACCGGCAAAGATCAACCCGAACTGCGGCGCACACCGAAAGTCGGCCCAGGCGCGCCCCAACGCGGCGCGTAGCATGGCAGTATCTACCGGACGCATGTCCGGAACGCCAAATGGCTTTTCCATTAAGTCTCCTCCCTGATCGGCGTTATGACATCGCCGGCCTCTTGTTGGGCCAGTCGGTTTCGGCGTGATAGGCCGCCCCGACCGACAGCAATTTCTGATCCGATCCTTTTGGTCCAAACAGTTGAAAGCCCATGGGCAAGCCCTGCACACCAAATCCGGCGGGCGCGGCCAGACAAGGCAAGCCGATCAGGCTGACCGGTACCGTGACATGCATCCAGCGATGATATGTATCCATTGCGCAGTCCGCGATCCGTGTGGGGTATGGTGTTTCAATCCCAAACGGCCAAACCTGTGCGGCTGGCAGGACAAGGGCATCAAACTGCTCAAACAGTTCAGCCGCGCGCCGGAACCAGTCTGACCGGATAACACTGGCGTGATGCACATCCATGGCACTCATCGTCAGACCCCGGTCCAGCTCCCACTGGGCTGTGTCTTTCAGGTGGTCCCGTCGTTCAGCCAAGGGTTCAAGCCCTGCGGCAACGCTCCAGGACCGCAGGGTGATCCAACTGGTCCATAACCGTTCGGCATCAAAAGGCGGGGCGACATGTTCAACGCGCGCGCCGAGCATTTCGAACACCTTCATCGCATCTTGGCACAGCTCGAGAATTCCGACCTCTGTTGGAAAGGCCCCGCCCCAATCGCCCAGCCAGCCAATGCGCAGCCCGCTCAGATCTGCTGCGACCACCGGCGACACCGGCGTACAATCTCTGGCCAGCGGCAGGCGTGGATCAGGCCCCGAGATCACATCGAGCAGGAGACCCAAATCTTCGGGACTGCGCGCCATCGGGCCCAGCGTGGACAGTTGATGCAGGAAACTGTCACCCACAGGATCAGACGGCACCCTGCCCCAACTAGGCCGAAAGCCATAGATGTTGTTCCATGCCGCCGGGTTGCGCAGGCTGCCCATCATGTCGGACCCGTCGGCCAATGCCACCATACCCGTCGCCAAAGCCACTGCTGCCCCACCGGATGAGCCACCGCAGGTGAAACTGGCATCATACGGGTTGCGCGTCGCACCATAGACCGGGTTGAACGTGTGCGAACCCAGCCCGAACTCCGGCGTATTGGTCTTGCCGATCAGGATGGCGCCTGCGGCCCGCATCCTAGCGGCAATCAGATCATCCCTGTCAGGGACGACATCCCTGAAAACAGGCGATCCATGCGAAGAGACAATACCTGCTACATTGACCAAATCCTTGACCGCAATTGGCAAGCCGTGCAGCGGGCCAGTGACGGGGCCGCTGTCGCGGGCCTGTGCTTCGGCCATCAGTTCACTCTTGTCCCGCAGCGCCACGATGGCGTTCACGTCACCGTTGACCTTGGCAATGCGATCCAGCGTGGCCTGCATGACTTCCGTGGCCAAAACCTGTCGTGTAGCCAGTTGGTTCAGAAGCTCTGTGGCAGATATCCGGGTCAGGTCCATAACACGCCAGTCTATTGTTGTCTTCAGCAGCCTAGCGAGCGGTTCACCTCATTTAAACCCACTGTTTAGATGTATATTTTCTTGTCTTACTAACAACAGCATCACAGCGCTTTGCGGCGCAATGGCAGGTTGCTGTCCCGGCCCAACCAATACCGTAGACAAAGCGCAATGGCGGCGCTGCTCAACACCAGCCAGACGCCACCCCACAGCATCGCGGTGCCGCCGAATTCCTCGGCCAGCAGGAACGCGTCCGAGCGCGCACCGGATCGTCGGATGGTGTCATCAAAGATATCAAACGGCACGTAGATCATGCTGGTCAGCCCGATGACGCGCAGCACCAGATCACTGACCTAGTGGCTCATAAACCATGCTGTCGCAATCATTGCCGTCCCGCCCCCTGCGCAAAACAGCAAGGCGAAAGCATCGCGTATGTACAGCAGTGCGATCAGACACATGATTGCGCCGAAAACAGCCAGAACAGCTCGGTCAGCATTTGTCCGCAAGGCGATGATCAAAAGCGCAATGCCAAACACAAGCGAGCCGAGATACCCGGCGGACAGGCTGAGAAACCTGCTGCCGCCCCGGCCGATCACCATTCCGCCTTGCTGGGGTGAAATCGTGAAACTCTCGACCGAGCCGCCAGTCAGTAGGATTGTCCCGGCATGAGACAGCTCATGCAGAAAGACGACCAGAATTTTAAGCGGAACAACAACCGGCGTATTCGAGAGCGCAAAGACCAGACCGGTGATCAGGATAAGCTGCCAGTGCCCTTTCAGCAGGTCCAAAAAGGAACGCTGGCGTGTCACCTTAGCTGTCGCCCTGCGCCTCGGATCGGCTTTTGCCTGCCACGTTCAGGGCCAAGGTTGCCGCCATGAATCCGTCCAGATCGCCGTCCAGAACGCCTTTGGTATCCGAGGTTTCGTGATTGGTTCGCAGGTCCTTTACCATCTGATAGGGCTGCAACACGTAAGACCGGATCTGGTTGCCCCAGCCTGCGTCGCCCTTGGCCTCGTGCGCGGCGTTGATATCCGCGTTGCGGCGATCCAGTTCCTGCTGGTACAGACGCGACTTCAGGGCCTTCATGGCAATATCGCGGTTCTGGTGCTGCGACTTTTCCGAGCTGGTCACAACAATCCCGGTCGGGATGTGTGTAATCCGGACGGCCGAGTCGGTGGTGTTCACGTGCTGGCCACCAGCCCCCGAAGACCGGTAGGTGTCGATGCGGATATCGGCCGGGTTCACCTCGATCTCGATATTGTCGTCGACCACCGGATAGACCCAGACCGAGCTGAACGACGTGTGGCGCTTGGCCGCCGAGTCGTAGGGCGAAATCCGCACCAGCCGATGCACGCCGCTTTCCGATTTCAGCCAGCCATAGGCGTTGTGACCAGAAATCTTGTAGGCTGCGGATTTGATCCCAGCTTCTTCGCCCGGTGTCTCGGATTGCAGCTCGACTGTGTAACCCTTTTTCTCGGCCCAGCGCACATACATGCGCGCCAGCATCGACGCCCAGTCGCAGCTTTCGGTTCCCCCCGCGCCCGAGTTGATTTCGAGGAAGGTATCATTGCTGTCGGCCTCACCGTCCAGCAGCGCCTCAAGCTCTTTTTTTGCAGCCTTGGTTTTCAGCGTCTTGATCGCGGCTTCGGCATCCTGAACGACTTCTTGGTCTTCCTCCATCTCGCCCAACTCAATCAGTTCGATATTGTCGCTGAGATCGGTCTTGATGGATTCATACGTCTCGATTGCATCGACCAGCATCTGCCGCTCGCGCATCAGTTTCTGCGCGTTTTCAGGGTTATCCCAAAGGTTGGGGTCTTCGACGCGCGCGTTGAATTCCTCAAGGCGATGCGGCGCAGTTTCATAGTCCATACGCTGCGCCAGCAGCTCCAGCGACTTTTTGATATCCGCCACGATGTTCTGGGTTTCGGCGCGCATGGTCTTGTCCCAACTTGCTCAATCAGGCCTGCGTGATAGCAAGAGGTGCGAGACACCACAAGACAGGCTGGATGCTGAAACAGCTATCGTGCTTTCAATCCGAAAGATGCGCAATCGCCCGAATTTCCACCAGCGCCCCTTCCCGTCGCAATCCCGCAACTTCAACTGCGGTCCAGGCCGGGTACGGCGCGGTCAGTACCTCAAGGCGCACGCGATCAAACAGGTCGAAATGATCCCGCATTTCAACGTGGTATGTCGTCATCTCGACGACCGCATCCAATCCAAGGCCGGCTTCCTTCAAAACCTCTGCAATCTTTGCAAAGGCGTTTCGGAATTGTTCTTCCGGATCGCTTGGCATGGAGCCGTCCGCCGCGTTTCCGGTCATGCCGGTTAGAAACACGTGCTGGCCCGAGAGGACGCCCGGAGAAATGCTCAACTGTCCGGGTGCCCCCAGCAAAGAGTGCGGAATCAGCGGGATCTTAGCCAATTGGAACGCACCTTGTCAGTAAAGCCCGCCGGTGCTCAGGTCCCCTTGGGAAGCTTTCGGTCCAACGGTCACGGTCTCGCCCGTTGACGTCTGAACCTGAACCCCCGCGCGCTGCACTTCTTCAAACAATGGCAGATCCGATCCGATGGCAAAACCACCATCATAGACACGGTCGATGAATCCATCGACACCGTCGCGGAAGAATTCAGCCACGACATACTCACCGGTGGCATCATCTGGCAGGCGGGCCCCGCTGAAACGGTCGATCTTGATGAAATGGCCGCCTTCGGGCACTTCAAACGGACCGCCGCCATATTTCTCGACCGCTTTTTCCATGAAGCTCTGGAAGACCGGGCCGCACAACGTGCCACCATAGGCCCCACGTCCCATCGGACGCGGTCGATCATAGCCGATGTAGCAACCCGCCACGATGTTCGACGTAAAGCCGATGAACCACGCATCCTTGGAGTCGTTGGTGGTTCCGGTTTTGCCTGCTGTTGGCACCGGCAGATTCACTACGCCGGATGCTGTCCCGCGATCCACCACGCCCTTCATCATCGATGTCAGCTGATAGGCGGTGATCGCATCCATGACCTGCGCGCGATCCGTGACAAGGGTCGGCGATTCATCTGGTTCCAGCCAGGTCGAGTTACAGTCCAGACACTGACGGTCATCGTGGCGATAGATGGTTTTTCCGAACCGGTCCTGAATGCGGTCGACTAGAGTCGGTTCCACACGTTGGCCGCCATTGGCGAACATCGCATAGGCCGCGACCATCTTGTAAAGCGTGGTTTCCTCGGCCCCCAGCGAGTTGGCCAAAAACGCGCCCATCCGGTCATAGACACCGAACCGTTCCGCATAGCCGGCAACAACGGGCATTGTAACTTCCTGCGCCAGACGGATGGTCATCAGGTTCCGCGACTGTTCGATCCCTGTTCGCAAAGGTGTAGGGCCGTAGAACTTGTTGGAGGAGTTCTTGGGGCGCCACAGACCCTGCGGCGTGTTCACTTCGATTGGCGCATCGACAACGATGGTCGCGGGGCTGTATCCGCTGTCCAGCGCGGCAGCATAGACAAACGGCTTGAACGACGATCCCGGCTGGCGTTGTGCCTGTGTGGCCCGGTTGAACACGGTATCCTGATACGAGAACCCGCCCTGCATCGCCAGAACACGACCCGAGTTCACATCCATCGCGACAAAGCCGCCTTGTACCTCGGGCACCTGGCGCGCCGACCATTGCCCATCTTCACCCGCAACGACAAAAATGACATCACCACGCTTGAAGTTGGCCGCAAAATCACCCTGCATCCACTTGATGTCCGCGCGCGGGATAATCCCATCGGCAGGACCTTCTTCGACACCAACGGTCAGTTGCTGGTCGGTCACGCCCAGAACCACGGCGGGATACCAACGGGTTGGCAGAATAACGTCGCGCGGAATTTCCATGGTCGCCAGCGCCTCGCGCCATTGCGCCTCATCCGCCAGTTTTTCTTCCGGGATCACGTCACCTGTTCCGCGCCATTTGCCACGGGACCGGTCGTATTTCTCGAGCGCCTCGCGCAAGGCCCGTGCGGCCTCAACCTGCATTTCCTCGTCCACCGATGCACGCACGGTGAAGCCCCCGGTAAAGAACTCGCCCTCACCAAAATCTTCGCTCAGCTGGCGGCGGATTTCGTCGGTGAAATAGTCGCGGGGCGGCAGGGCCGTACGGAAGCTTTCAAAATCTCCATTCTGGACCGAGCGCAGAGGCAGCTCGACCTCGGCCTCATAGGTCGCCTGATCAATGTAACCGTTCTGCCGCATCTCACGTAACACGTAGTTGCGCCGGGCCAGAAGGCGTTCTTTTTCCCAAACGGGGTGGTAATCTGACGGCGCTTTGGGCATGGCAGCCAGCATGGCGGCCTCATGCGGGGCCAGTTCCTGCAGAGTCTTGTTGAAATAGGTCTGCGCGGCGGCAGTCACACCGTACGAGTTCTGGCCCAGAAAGATCTCGTTCATATAAAGTTCGAGGATCTGTTCCTTGTCCAATGTATCCTCAAGCCGTGTCGCAAGAATGATTTCCTTGATCTTACGCTCGGCCCGGCGGTCACCGGACAGCAGAAAGTTCTTCATGACCTGCTGCGTGATGGTTGATGCGCCGCGTACGGTTTCGCCCTTGGTCCGCACTGCCTCGACCCCGGCGGCAATGATGCCGCGCGGGTCATAGCCCTGATGGTTGTAGAAATTCTTGTCTTCTGCCGAAATAAACGCCTGCTTCACCAGATCCGGGATTTCCTCGGATGGCGTAAACAGGCGGCGTTCCTGCGCGAATTCATCAATCAGCTTGCCTTCACCCGAATAGATCCGGCTGATCGTGGGTGGTTTGTACTGTGCCAGTGACTCGTGGCTGGGCAGGTCGCGCCCATACATCCAGAACACCGCGCCGATCACCAGCGCGGCCATGAAAATACCCAATGTCACGAGGCTGAAAATCGCCCCGAAAATCGAAAGAATGAACCGGATCACGTTACTGCCTTTTTTTCGCGGTGCCGCATATATAGTGATGCGCCGCCCAAGGGTCAAAACACCGAGCGTATTCTAGCCGTTTTACGCCGCAAGGTCACTGACCAATAAGGGATTTGCGGATCACATCCTGCTGGCGCCAATCCTCAAGCCCCCGATGAATTCCCAGCGCCATTCTTGCCCGCCAATCAGGATCTTTGAGGTTCTTCAGGTCTCTGGGACTGGACAGAAATCCAAGCTCGACCAGAACCGACGGGATGTCCGCCGCCTTGAGTACTGAAAAAGATGCGGTACGCAAGGGTTTGCCGTTCATCGGCCCGCCTTGTTGTGCCAGGCCGTTTGCGATGGCCTTGGCCAGCGCGCTTGTGCGTGGCATCGTTTCCTGACGGGCCATGTCCAGCAGAACATCGGTGACCTGATCATCCGCCCCGTTCAGATCGATACCGGAAATCAAATCCCCGCGGTCGTGCCGTTCCGCCAGCTTCGCACTGGCCACATCCGAGGCATCGTTAGACAGGGTATAAACCACCGCGCCATGCGCCCGCCCCTCGGACAGGGAATCGGCATGAAGCGAGATGAACAGGTCCGCACCGGCCCGGTGCGCCAGCGCAATTCGACGCTCCAGCGAGACGAACTGATCGTCGACCCGCGTCAGAACCACCTCGTATCCGCCTGATCTTAGAAGAACTTCGCGCAGCTCACGCGCGAAAGTCAGCATAAGGGTCTTTTCATCAATCGCGTCAGTCTCGGCCCCCGGATCAATGCCTCCGTGGCCCGGATCCAGCATGACACGCAAGGGTTTGTCGGCACTGCGCACCGCGGCTTGCGGCACATTCGCCGGTTCCGGCAGGTCCCAGCCCGGGTTTCGCGGCGCGCCCGCCGAGGCGTTGAAGGCATCGAAATCCGTCCCCTTAAGGTCGAGCGAAAGCAAAGCGGCCCCCGAATCCTCTGCCACCGACAATTCTGCCGTCGCCACTGCCATCGGAGCACCCAACTCCAGCACCAGTCGTGACCATCCCGGAACATACGCACCGAACTGCACAGCGCTAATGCGATCAGATTGCAGAAAATCTTCGCGGGTCAGCCCGGCCCAGTCCACTTCGTTGAAGTCCAGAACCATACGGTAGGGATCCTGCAAGGTGAAAATCCTGTAGGGAACGCCCTGACTGAGGGCGATGTCCACCCGAACACCGGTACGCCCGACATCCGTAATACGGCTCTGGTCAGGCTGGACACGCGCCAACGCGCTGAAATCCTGCGCAATGGCACCACCAGCCAACGCCCAGAACAGCGCAATGCTAAAGAAGATCCTGCTCATGGCCTCAAGTTTTCCCGAGATCGTTTGTCGGGCACCCTATACCACAAGCGGCGGTTTGTGAACGGTTCAGGCCCTTTCCCTGACAGCACCGCGCCGGGTCATAAACTGACGCAAACGCTCAAGCCCTTCCTGAATGTCATCCGTCGCGCGCGCATAGGAAAAACGCAATGCGGTATGGCCGCGCTGCGGGTCGAAATCCAGCCCTGGCGTCACGGCCACACCGGCCAGTTCCAGAATCTCGGCCGCAAATGTGCGGCTGTCGTCGGTCAGGTCGGATACATCTGCATAAACATAAAACGCCCCGTCGGGCGGCGCTATGTTCGAAAACCCGGCCTTGGGCAGCCCGTCCAGCATCAGCGCGCGATTGCGGCGGTACACATCCAGATTGGCTTGCAATTCGTCGTCGCAATCCATCGCAGCCAGCGCTGCGACCTGGCTGGCATGAGGGGCGCAGATGAACATGTTCTGAGCAATCCGTTCGACCACGCGCACCTGATCCTCGGGCACCACCATCCAGCCTACGCGCCATCCGGTCATCGAAAAGTATTTCGAGAACGAGTTGATCACATAGCATTCATCAGTCAGCTCCAGCGCCGTCACGGCTTTGGCTTCGTATTCCAGCCCGTGGTAAATCTCATCACTGATGAACGACGCGCCTTGCCCGTGCGCCGCCTGGATCAGGGCGCTCATGGCGGCACGGTCCAGCATCGTACCGGTCGGATTTGCGGGCGAGGCCACCATCAGCCCTTTCAGGTCCATCCCCTGAATATCCGCCGCCACGGGCTGCAACCTGTTTTCCGGCGCGGTCGGCAGGTCGACCGGGACCAGCCCTAGCGCCTTCAGGATCTGGCGATAGGACGGATAGCCGGGCGCCCCGATACCGACACGGTCACCGCTGTCGAACAATGCGGTAAAGGTCAGCAGGAATCCGCCGGACGAGCCAGGTGTGATCACCACCCGCTCTGGGTTCAGATCGACATTGTACCAATCCCCGTAAAGCCGGGCGATCCGCTGCCTCAGGGCGGGCAGACCCAGGGCAACCGTATAGCCCAGCGGGCCTTGCTCCATCGCCGCGGCCAAAGCCTCGGTCGCGCCCTTTGGCGCGCCGGTTCCGGGTTGGCCGACTTCCATGTGGATCACGTGGCGACCCGCCTCTTCGGCCTTGCGTGCCGCCTCCATCACATCCATCACGATGAAGGGATCGACCCCGGACCGGGTTGAGTTTCTCATGCCCATCTCCCATGTTGCAGTCATGGCTTTTGAGCGCGTATCCCGGTTGGCGTCAATCCCGGCCCTGATGGTTGCCGTTGTCGTCTGGCTGGCGGCAGCGATGCAATCGCACGCGCAGAGCCTGATCCGCGACCCTGATATCGAACATGGCCTGCGTGAACTGGCCTTTCCGGTGTTGCGGGCTGCGGGGCTGAACACGAACCGGGTTCAGATTCTGGTCGTAAACGACAACACGTTCAACGCATTCGTCATCGACTACAACGCGATTTATGTGAACTACGGGCTGATTCTGACCGTCGAAAGCCCTGAGATGTTGCAGGCTGTCATCGCCCACGAGGCCGCCCATATCTCGAATGGTCATCTGGCGCGACGGGCTGAGAACCTGAAAGCCGCGCAGCGCAACGCCAGCCTCGGCACGGCTTTGGCCCTGCTGGCTGCAGCGGCGGGTGGGGGCGAGGCCGCCATCGGGATCGCTGCTGGCACCCAAGGCGCGGCAATCCGCGGTTTTCTGGGTCACACCCGCGCGGAAGAGGCATCCGCCGACCGCAGCGCCGCAAGTTACCTGCGATGGGCCGAAATCTCGCCCAGCGGGATGGTGGAGTTGCACCGAAAGTTCGCCGGTCAGGAACTGCTGAGTGTCGCCAATCAGGACCCCTATATGCGATCACACCCGACAAGCCGTGACCGTCTGCGCGCCGCTGAGGCTTTCCTGGATGAGTTTGGCGACCGAGCCGTTCCAAACCCCAATGCGGATTACTGGTTTGCGCGGGTTAAAGGCAAGCTGTCGGCCTTTCTGCGGTCGCCCAGTTGGACCTTGCGGCGCGCCGGCGAAGAACCCTACCGCGACATCCGCCTGATGCGAGAGGCTTCGGCCTATCATCAGAATCGCGATCTGTCCCGCGCTCGTGCCGCGATAGACTCGGCGCTTGCCGAGCGTCCTGATGACCCGTTCTATTACGACCTGAAAGGGCAAATCCTGTTGGAAAACAGAAGGGTAAGCGAGGCTGTTAAAGCCTATGCAAGCGCTGTTGAAATGGCACCTAACAATGCGTTGATCCTTGCGGGCTATGGGCGCGCACTGTTGGCGCAAGGGGAAACAAAACAGGCATTGAATGCACTGGAACAGGCGCGTGCGCGCGACTTTCGTAATGCACGCCTGATGCAGGACCTGGGTGTGGCTTACGCGCAGGTCGGAAATAACGGCATGGCTTCGACCGTGACGGCAGAGCGCTATGCCCTGCAGGGTCGGATGGAGGATGCCGGAATTCACGCGAAACGGGCCGTGGCGCAATTGCCGGAAGGCTCTCCGGGTTGGCAAAGGGCACAAGACGTGTTGATTGCCTCAGAACGACTCAAGAAAGATAAAAGGAAACGGAAATGATCCTCAGACATGCTGCACCTGCCCTTCTGGGGCTTTCCATGGCGGCGACCTCAGCGCAGGCGCTGGACCTGAACGCGATGAATGATGCCGAAAAGGCAGAGTTTGGCGCTCAGGTACGCGAATACCTGCTGGAAAACCCCGAAGTCATTATCGAGGCAATCAATATCCTCGAACAGCGAAACGCAGTGGCCGAAGCGGCCGCAGACAAGGAACTGGTTGCCGCCAATGCGGCCGAACTGTTCGACGATGGCTTTAGCTGGGTTGGGGGCAACCCGGATGGCGATATCACACTGGTCGAGTTTATGGACTACCGCTGCGGCTATTGCCGTCGCGCTGTACCCGAAGTGGCAAACCTGTTGGCCAGTGATGGCAATATCCGGTTTGTGATCAAAGAACTGCCAATTCTGGGCGACGCCTCTGTTTTGTCCTCGCGCTTTGCTGTGGCCACCAAGCACGTCGCTGGTGGTGACGCCTATAAACAGGTTCACGATGCGCTGATGGAATTCAATGGCGAACCGTCCGAGGTCACCCTGCGCCGCATCTCTGACGGGCTGGGCCTGGACAGCGATGCGATCATAGCCGCGATGGACAGCGACACCGTCACGGATGAGATCAGCCGCACCCGCGCCCTGGCGCAACGGATGCAGATTTCGGGCACGCCCTCATTCGTGCTGGGAACCGAGTTGCTGCGCGGCTATCTCCCCGCTGATCAGATGCAGCAGATTGCAGATGGCGTTCGCGCGGAACAGGGTTGATAGGTCTTGGGGCGGCACAGCTGCCCCCAGACAAAAAAGACGGACTGATCGCTGATCTCAGCCGTCTGCCGGTTCCACGGCCCGTTGATAGAGATGCCACGTGGTATGGCCAAGGATCGGCAAGGTGAAAATCAAGCCCATAAACGCCGGAACCATCGACAACAACATTGTCACCGAGATGATCGCTGCCCAGCCGAGCATGACCACAGGGCTTTCCGAGACGACGCGTAAAGACGTCAACATGGCTGAAACGAAATTTGTTTCCCGGTCCAGAAGCATGGGCATGGCGACGACAGTGACCGAAAACAGGACGGCCGACAGAAATGCCCCGACACAGGTGCCGATTGCAAGGAAAGTCCAACCCTGCGGAGTGAACAAGATGATGTTCAAGAATCCGTCAAAATCCGAAAAGGATGAATTCTGCAGGATGATCGCAAGCCAAAGCCGGACCTGGTAAACCCAAACCCAGAAAATGAACAGTGTGACAAAGGCCATCCAGCCCATTTCGCGCTTGCGTTGATCGGCCATGACTGTGAGGATTTCATACCAGCCAAATTTCTCTCCCTTCTGTAACCGCCGGGACATCTCATAAAGTCCTGCAGCGGCGAAAGGCGCGACCAGAGGAAACCCGACAATCGCTGGGATGATCATCCAGATCTTGCCAAGCCAGACCAAGCTCCAGACCATCAGGATGCCGAAAGCCGCATAGAAAAGCCCGAAGAAACCGCTCATGAAGGGGCGCGCCAGAAAATCGGAAAACCCAGCTTTCAGCGACGCCTTTATATCATCCGAAGTAACCCGATTGACCTTGGGCATGGCCTGCTGGTGTGGCGTCAGGTTCTCAGGTGGCGTAGGGCCTGCGGTCTTGGATGTCATGACACACTCCTCCCAAAGCATGGGTCCGCGCTGTTCTGTTTAACGACGGAACCAGCGACGAAACAGGCATCGTTCGGTCACGAAACAAGTTTGCAACAGCTCAGGCATCAGGGCAAGGGATGAGTAAGGTCGCTATGTCTGCCTTACCGACACAGCCGACCCCACACTACTCCGCCGCTTCCGCAGCCGCGTCCAGTTCCGCGGCTTTCTTTTCGACCTGCTCCACGATGTGGTCGATCATCTGATCGTTGGACATCTTATGGCTGGCCTTGCCCGCCAGATAGACCATCCCGGACCCTGCCCCGCCACCGGTAAACCCGACATCGGTCATCAGCGCCTCGCCCGGTCCGTTGACCACGCAGCCGATGATTGACAGGCTCATCGGTGTCTTGATGTGTTCCAGACGACGTTCCAGCGCCTCGACGGTCTTGATAACGTCAAACCCCTGCCGCGCGCAGGACGGGCATGAGATGATGTTGACGCCACGGTGGCGCAGACCAAGGGATTTGAGGATTTCAAAGCCGACCTTCACCTCTTCCACCGGATCGGCAGACAGGCTGACGCGGATCGTGTCGCCGATCCCCATCCACAGCAGGTTGCCCAACCCGATGGCGGATTTGATGGTGCCGGACACCAGTCCGCCCGCCTCGGTGATACCCAGATGGATGGGCGCATCAGTGGCTTCGGCTATGCCCTGATACGCGGCGGCGGACAGGAATACGTCGCTGGCCTTCACACTGATCTTGAACTCGTGAAAATCATTGTCCTGAAGGATGCGGATATGTTCCAACCCGCTTTCGACCATCGCCTCGGGGCACGGTTCGCCATATTTCTCAAGCAGGTGCTTTTCCAGGCTGCCTGCATTTACGCCGATGCGGATCGAGCAATTGTGGTCGCGCGCGGCCTGAATGACTTCTTTCACCCGACTTTCATCGCCGATGTTGCCGGGATTGATACGCAGACAGGCAGCGCCCGCCTCGGCCGCTTCGATTCCACGGCGATAGTGAAAATGGATGTCCGCAACGATAGGCACCGGGCTTTCGCGCACGATTTCTTTCAATGCCTTAGCCGACGCCTCATCTGGGACTGAAACGCGCACGATATCCGCGCCAGCCTCGGCTGCGGCCTGAACTTGCGCCACCGTTGCCGCCACATCGGTGGTCAGGGTGTTGGTCATGGTCTGAACGGCGATCGGGGCATCCCCCCCGACGGGAACGTTACCGACCATGATTTGACGGGATTTACGACGATATATGTCGCGCCAGGGGCGCACGTGATTAAGGGACATAAGGACGGATCCGCGTCTGCCTGAGTTGCGACTGTAGATAGTCCGGCAAAGGGGTTACCGCAATGGCTAGATCACTCGGCGGGCGCTTCTGTCGCCTCGGTTTGCAGTTCAGCCACCAATTGCTTGAGAGCGCTGTTCTGTTCCGCCTCAAGATCGGCAACGGCATAAACTTCAGACACCGCGTCTTTCGAAAGGATCACCCCTTTGGCAACCGTGCCGGGTGCCCCTGCCGGGCCATAGTGCTCGCCGTTCATTGAGAAATAAACCGATCCCGACGCCCCTGCCCGCAACAGCGGTGGTTCTTCCGTTAGCGGAATCTCAAAGACACTGCCTTGCTCGACCGTTCCAAGGGTCCCTTCGAAAATAACACTGCCATCCGCCGCCGTCACCCGCATCCAAGAAGGATCGACAGCAACGATTTTCAGCATGGTATCAATCTGTTCCACGACCTGCGGCAAGGATGGTCGTTCAACCGTGTGCACTTCGGCGACTTCGAACTGCGGCAGGCTTGGCGGGCGGAAGGTTCCGACATCGCGTGGATCAAGGGTCGAAATTGGCGCATCGCGGGCAACCAGAACCGGAACATCCAAGGCCTGCGGACGATAGAGGCGGTCCAGTGCCTCGGTGTTCGCCGCAGCAACCGCATCATCGACAACGCCACCGCGCACGGCATCCAGCGGATCAAGGTCGGAAAGCACCACAGGCGCTTGTTCAACCGGGCTGACCTGTACCTGCTGGATCTTGTTCAGAACCGCCCACCCGCCATAGCCGATGCCACCAATAACCGCCAAAAGCACCAGCGACGATCCGATGGCGCGCGGTTCAATCTGACTGACCAGAGATTCCTTGCCCGGAATGTACGGCGTATTGGGCGAGATGAAGGGATCGCGCCCCATTGGCCCACGCGCCGGAAGCGCGCCGGTCGGCTTTCGCACCACCGAAGCCTCGGCCGACATGCCATGCGCGACCGAAAAACCGCTTTCCGCGCAGAAAGTCGAGAAGGTTTCATCCGGGTTCATCCCCAGATAACGCGCGTAAGAACGCACATACCCGGCGATAAAGCCGGGCGTGTCAAAGGCATCAGGATCTGCGTTTTCGATGGCAGCAATGTAGTTGGCTTTGATCCTCAGCTCGCGCTGAACATCCAACAGGGATTTGCCCATGGTTGCGCGTTCGCCGCGCATCTTGTCACCAAGGCGTACCTCGTAGTCGTCAAACCCTTTCGGTCTGACATCTACATCCTCATCAGATTCGCGCTGTGATCTGCGCCCAATCATTCCTGCTGCCCCATTCTGCCTGTCGCGTGTTTCGCGTTAGCGGCGAATCATCCCCAAAACGATTCGTCCGCCGATTTTGTTAGCGTAAGCTTAACACGCGGCAAATACGTTGCACACTTTGGCGTGAGGTTAACCGGCAAGTTCGGCGCGATTTAGCGCACAATGTGACCAAAGTTCGTCCATCGCCTGTACCAGACGGTTCATTTCGTCAGGCCCATGCACCGGAGAAGGGGTAAAGCGCAGACGCTCGGTTCCGCGCGGAACGGTCGGGAAATTGATCGGTTGCACATAAATGCCGTAATCATCCAACAGCATATCGCTGAGCTTCTTGGTATGGACCGGGTTTCCGACGATCACGGGCACGATATGGCTACCGTGGTCGATCAGCGGTAGCCCCATCCCCTTCAACCGCAGCTTGAGGATTTTGGCCTGCGTCTGATGCTGCTCGCGCAGTTCGGGTGCGGTTTTCAGGTAGGCAACAGATGCAGCAGCCCCGGCCGCAACCGCAGGTGGCAGGGACGTGGTAAAGATAAAGCCCGGCGCATATGACCGCACGGCGTCGCACATCTTGGCGCTGGCCGCGATATAGCCGCCCATCACGCCATAGGCTTTTGCCAGCGTGCCATTGATGATGTCGATCCGGTGGGCAAGGTTATCGCGCTCGGTCACACCGCCGCCGCGCGGGCCATACATGCCTACCGCGTGCACTTCGTCGATATAAGTCAGTGCGCCGAATTCATCTGCCAGATCGCAGATCTCTTCGATCGGACCAAAATCGCCGTCCATAGAATAAACCGACTCAAATACGATCAGTTTGGGTGCGACCGGATCGTCCGCCTCAAGCAGTTCGCGCAGATGCGGCACATCGTTGTGCCGGAAGATGCGCTTGGCCCCGCCATTCCGGCGCACGCCTTCGATCATCGAGGCATGGTTCAGCGCGTCAGAGTAGATGATCAGGCCCGGGAACAGTTTGGGCAGCGTGCTGAGCGTTGCGTCATTAGCGATATAGGCGCTGGTAAAAAGCAGCGCAGCTTCCTTGCCGTGAAGATCGGCCAGTTCAGCCTCAAGCCTTTTATGATAAACCGTGGTGCCCGAGATATTGCGCGTACCGCCTGAACCTGCACCGGCTGCATCAACAGCTTCGTGCATTGCATTCAGAACGACCGGGTTTTGCCCCATGCCCAGATAATCGTTGCCGCACCATACGGTGATGTTCTGCTGTGACCCTTCCGGACGTGTGCGCACCGCATGGGGAAAATGCCCATTGCGACGTTCGATATCGATGAAGGTCCGGTAACGACCTTCATCATGCAGCCTGGCAATCGCTGAATCGAGCTGAGCAGTATAGTCCAAAGGACCCTCCTTGAACGCCCGTATCCGGTTTCCCATTGGGCGATATTTTCGCCACCTCCCACAGCTTACCCTGTTTCGGTGGCTTTGTGTTCCCTTATTCAGCTGGTTACAGCCGAAAAGGTGAACCCAACTTTGATTTGCATCAAATATAAGTTTGCACCCCATCAGACAAGTAAAGTTACGGCCATCGAACGCGTGGAAACGACGCAGGTCTCGCCTCCCTACCCAAAGCTTACGCTGCCGGGCCGCAATTCGTGTCAACAACTCTGGACGGCGCCGACAACGCTGCTAGGGTTCGCGGGAACAAAAAACAGGCAGGAGCCCCCCATGTCGCTAGACGCCGTGTTGAACCGGATTGACGAAGATCTGCAAACCTCGATCGACCGCCTGATGGAACTGCTGCGCATCCCGTCGATCTCGACCGACCCCGCATACAAGGCCGAGGTCAGCCGCGCCGCGGACTGGCTGGTCGCCGATCTGAACAGCATCGGGATTGCGGCAGAGAAACGGGAAACACCGGGCCACCCGATGGTTGTTGGCCACGTGGGTGAGGACGCGACTGCGCCGCATTTCCTGTTTTATGGCCACTACGATGTGCAGCCGGTCGATCCGTTGAACCTGTGGAACCGGGATCCGTTCGATCCCGCCATTGAGGACACCGAAACCGGACCGGTCATCCGCGGTCGCGGAGCGTCAGACGACAAAGGCCAGCTGATGACTTTTGTCGAAGCCTGCCGCGCCTGGAAGGCCGTACACGGGTCCTTGCCCTGCCGCATCACTTTCTTTTTCGAGGGCGAAGAAGAATCAGGCTCGCCTTCACTGGTTCCTTTCCTCAAGGAAAATGCCGCCGAACTCAAAGCGGATCTGGCGCTGGTCTGCGATACATCCATGGTGTCACGCGGCGTTCCGTCGATTGCGGCGCAGTTGAGGGGCATGCTGAAGGACGAGTTTACCATTGTGGGGCCGCGCATCGATCTGCATTCCGGCCACTATGGCGGCCCGGGCCTGAACCCGCTGCGCGAACTGTCGAAAATCGTGACCTCTTTTTATGACGACGAAACCGGGCGGATCGCTGTCGACGGGTTCTACGAAGGCGTGCATGAAGTACCCGAAGACCAGTTGCGCCAATGGCAGAATTGCGGCTTCGACGAAGCGGATTATCTGAATTCGGTCGGCTACACCCAGCCGCATGGCGAAAAGGGTTACTCCACCTTGGAACAACAATGGGCACGACCAACGCTCGAAGTGAACGGGCTGTGGGGTGGTTATAACGGTGCAGGCTCCAAAACCGTTATTCCGTCCAAGGCCCATTGCAAAATCACCTGCCGTCTTGTTGGTGACATGGACCCGGACGCGCTGCGCGCCAAAATTCGCAAACATGTCGAGGATCAGCTATCCCCGGACGCCAAAGTGGTCTGGGATAACGATATGGAAGGGTCTCCCGCTTCGGTCATGAATATCACCCGCCCCGAATTCGAAGCCGCGCGCGGTGCATTGTCGGATGAATGGGACCGCGAGGCAGTGTTCACTGGAATGGGGGGATCAATCCCTGTTGTCGGCTATTTCAACACCGTTCTGGGGCTCGACTCGATGCTGGTTGGCTATGCAAACGAAGATGATGCCATCCATTCGCCGAACGAGAAATATGACGTGAAAAGCTTCCACAAGGGCATCCGGTCATGGGCGCGCATTCTGGATGCTTTGAACAAATAGGTCTTATGCGAGGCTCTGCCTCGCGCTCCGGGACATTTGCAGCCAGATGAATAAAGGATCCCTGCTTCATCTGGCCTAAAATATCCCGGGGGAGGCGCGCGGCACGCGCGGCGGGGGCAGAGCCCCCAACCCTGACGGGGAACTACGCCGATCTTACATATGGATCACGCGACCATAGGCATCCAGCACACTTTCGTGCATCATCTCTGACAGTGTCGGGTGCGGGAAGACGGTGTTCATCAGGTCTTCTTCCGTTGTCTCCAGCTGGCGACCGACCACGTAACCCTGAATCAGTTCGGTAACTTCGGCACCGATCATGTGGGCGCCCAGCAACTCGCCTGTTTTCGCATCAAACACGGTTTTGATCAGCCCGTCCGGCTCACCCAAGGCTATGGCCTTGCCATTGCCGATAAAGGGAAAGCGGCCGACTTTGATGTCGTAACCCAGCTCTTTGGCCTTTGCTTCGGTATATCCAACTGAGGCAACCTGAGGCTGGCAATAGGTGCATCCCGCGATGCTTTCGGGTTTGACCGGGTGCGCATGTTGACCCGCAATGAGGTCCGCGACCATGACACCCTCGTGGCTTGCTTTATGTGCAAGCCAGGGCGCGCCTGCGATGTCACCGATCGCATAAAGGCCCTCAACGCCGGTGCGGCAATACTCGTCCGTAACCACATGTGTCCGGTCGATCTTGACGCCCAGAGCTTCCAGACCAAGGTTTTCGATATTGCCAACGATCCCGACAGCCGAGATCACTGTGTCGAACTCTTGTTTCTCGACCTTGCCCTTTACCTCGATATGCGCGGTCACTTTCCCCTTGCCACGGTCCAGCTGCTTGACCATGGCTTTTTCCATGATGGTCATGCCCTGTTTGGTGAACGCCTTCTTGGCCAATGCGCTGATTTCGGCGTCTTCGACCGGCAACACCCGGTCCATCACCTCGACAACTGTGGTGTCTGCGCCCAGCGTATTGTAGAAGCTGGCAAACTCGATGCCGATCGCACCAGACCCGATGACGAGCAGTTTTTTCGGCATCCGCGGCGGTTGCAGCGCGTGCTTGTACGTCCAGACCAGATCGCCGTCAGCTTCAAGGCCCGGCAGTTCCCGTGCCCGTGCCCCGGTTGCGAGAATGATGTTCTTGGCGGTCAGTTCCTCGGTGCCTTTGTCGGTCTTGACGCTGACCTTGCCCTTTGCAGGGATCGTGGCCTGACCCATCACGACGGCAACCTTGTTCTTCTTCAACAGATGGCCAATGCCTCCTGACAGCTGCGCGGCCACGCCACGGGATCGTTTGACCACCGCCTCCAGATCATATCCGATCTTTTCGGCTTTCAGACCGAAATCCTTGGCGCGCTCCATCAGATGGAACACTTCGGACGACCGCAACAGCGCCTTGGTCGGAATACAGCCCCAGTTCAGGCAGATCCCCCCCAAATGCTCGCGCTCGACCACTGCGGTTTTCAGGCCCAGCTGGGCTGCGCGGATTGCAGCGACATAGCCGCCGGGGCCAGCCCCGATTACGATCAGATCATAGGATTGTGCAGCCATGTGTTCCTCTCGGCGCAGGAGTTGAAAATTTAGTTTACCATTAAACTATTATTCGGAACGCATCAACACACCGTTCCCGCGACAAATAGGACGCAGGGTAAGCGATGCCTGAACTTGCGGATTTCAGCCTATACCCCGGGCCATGCAATGGCTAGAAAAGAAACGCCGACACCGGTCGGACCTATTCTTTTCTCAACCCATTCAAGGGGCTGACCATGGCCAAAACTCTGAAAGATCTGCTGCTTGCCCTGCTCAATGCCACATTGATACTTGTTGCGCTGTGCCTGTTTCTGGGCTGGAAACTGGCGTCCAAAGCCGAAAACATCACTGCTGAAGTCTCGCAAACGGTTCAGGCCTTGGCCCCCATCCGGGATGAGGCGAAGGGCATTCGGGACGAGCTTGCGGCGTTGCGGACTGATTTGGCGGCGCTTGCACAGCAAGACACGTTTGCAGACAGCCAAGCCGCGCAAAACCTCCGGGCAACGCTGGGGCGCCTGAATGCAGCAGAACAGAAGCTGCAAACGGTTCAGGAGCGGATTTCGGAACTGGCTGACACGCCAGAAATGCTGATTGCGCAGGCGATCCAAACCGGCGCCGATATCGCAGCGGAACGCGTTTTGGCATTGCGGGGATGCACACCTGAGTCATAAAGCGCAGCCGTGACCAAAGAGCGGTTGCGGCTTCGCGTTCAGCCCGTAGCTTGTAGTTCGCGCACGGTCGTGCCGTACCCGCCCATATCGACATAGGCAGTTTCATGCGGAGTCGAGCTGCGGGACAGCGCCGCGTTCCGATACGGGAAACGACCGAACTTGCGGATCACCTCGCGATGCGCTCTGGCGTGCAGCAGGTTGCTTGCGTCGCTGCTCATGTTTTGGCAGATCAGACGCACACAGCGTTCCTGATCGCACAGGTTTTCCGAGTGCATCATCGGCAGGTAAAAGAACTGTCTGGCTGGTTCGTCGATCTTCTTGTCCCAGCCTTTGTCGACTGCGCATTTCGCCGCCGCCAATGCCGCACGATCGGTCGAGAAGGCACGCGCCTCACCTCGGAACATGTTACGCGGGAACTGATCTGTCAGGATGATATAGGCCAGCGCCCCGCTGGGATAAGTCAGCCAGAGCGAAAACCGACCCGCTGCCGCTGCTTCCCAAGTTGACTGAAACCGCGCCCGAATGTCTGCGTCCAGCGCCTCATTTTCAATATACCAGCCCTTAGGGCCAACTTCATCTAACCAAAAACTCAATACTTCTTCAGGCGTTACCATTGCCTCAAACTCCGTCAATTGCCCGCGCCCCAGACGTAACGTCATTTAAGTCCCTTTTACAGAACTGTTACAGTAACATATTGCAACACAACCGACATAATTTCGTGTCTCAAGCGGTTTCGCGCGCACCTTCTTCGAACTCTGCTTCTGCCGCCTCAATGGCAACTTCCTGTGCAACCTCGAATGCAACGGGCGATGCAGTGGGATAAAGCGTCGACATGGTGCCGGTTTCATCAACAGGAACTGCTGCACGCTGGGTCATCCGGTAAACCGAATAGGCGGCCAATGCGACAAGCAACACGGCAATGATCAGGAAAAAGCCCGGCGGGCCAAAGACTGCGTCACCCATCAGCCAGCCTGTGATAACGGGTCCGGTAATTGCCCCAAGGCCGTTGATGAAGATCAGACCACCGGATGCCGCGGCCATATCCTCGTATTCCAGAAAATCGTTGGTGTGCGCAATCAGCAATGAATACAAAGGGTTGGTCATTCCGCCGATCACAAAAGCAGACGCCAGGAGGATTTCGAAGGAAAAGCCATAAAGCATACCACTGACGGCGCCAACTGCCCCGGTTGCCGCGACCAACAGGATCAGGAAACGCCTGTCCATCCGGTCGGAAAACCAGCCCAGCGGGTATTGCAGGACAATTGCCCCAACATAGAACGCCGCCACAAATGCCGAGATCTCAACCAAGGACAGACCGGCCTGGGCCCCGTAAACCGCAGACATCCCGAATTGCGCCGAGAACACGCCGCCTAGCAGGAACATGCCGACACACCCCAGCGGAGAGCTTTTCATCAATTCCCGCAACGTCATCGGCTTGGTAGTATCGAATGCAGGCGTTGGCGAAATTGACAGCAAAATCGGTGCGAAAGATACCGAAACAAGGATCGAGGCGATCACGAATGTTTCGTATCCGGCAGGGTCGCCCAACAGGAAAAGGCCCTGCGCGCCGATGATACCCAACATCTGAACGATCATGTAAAGCGACAGGGCCTGACCGCGGTTTTCATTATTGGCTGCGTTGTTGAGCCAGCTTTCCGCAGTGACGTAAACGCCCGAAAAACAGAACCCGATCACTACGCGTCCCAGAACCCAGGCGATCGGGTCTGCCAGCATCGGGTACATGATCATCACGGCAGAAATGAAAGACGCCAGCGCCGCAAAGACCCGCACATGACCAACACGCCGGATCATCTCGGGCGCAAGCCGTGAACCACCCAGAAAACCAACAAAATATGCTGACATTACAAAAGACATCTCAAGGGTCGAAAACCCCTCGAGTTGTCCGCGAACACCCAGGATCGTGCCCTGAAGGCCGTTTCCGACCATCAGCAACCCCATGCCGAGCAACAATGCCCATGCGCTGGACAGAACCTGAATCATTTGGGCCTCCGATAGGTGCCAAGCTGGTTTGAGTTTTGTTCTGCGATCAAAGACCGCTTCCATCGCGCTTGTCTACGACATTCCCTGTCGGTGATGCCGTATGCGCGCCTATCCGGGGATCAAAAGCGACGCATCGCCATAAGAAAAGAAACGGTATTTCTGCGCGATGGCATGGGCGTAAACCTCGCGCATCCGGTCCTGACCCATCAACGCCGAAACCAGCATCAACAACGTGGATTTCGGCAGATGAAAATTTGTCATCAGCGCATCGGTCACGTGAAACCGGAAACCGGGATAGATGAAGATATCGGTGTCACCTTCCCACGGTTCGATCGTGCCCGAACGCGCAGCACTTTCGATCAGGCGCAAGGCGGTGGTGCCCACCGGGATGACACGCCCGCCCGCAGCTTTTGTCGCCTGTATCTCGGCAACAGCCTCGGCGCTGACCTGCCCCCATTCGGCGTGCATCTTGTGGGTTGTCACATCCTCGACCTTGACCGGCAGGAAGGTTCCGGCGCCAACATGCAGGGTCACATGTGTGACGGCGACACCCCGTTTCGACAAAGCCTGCATCAGGGCATCGTCAAAATGCAACGAGGCGGTCGGGGCTGCCACCGCACCGGACCTGCGGGCCCAGATGGTCTGATAATCCGTCTTGTCCTGCTCGTCCGCCGGACGTTTGGCGGCGATATAGGGCGGCAGCGGCATCGCACCGGCCTGATCCAGCGCCTTGTCGAAATCCTGACCACTGAGATTGAAGCGCAAGTAGGCCTGCCCGTCTTCCACCCGATCCAGCGTCGCGCTCAGATCGGCCGAAAACACGATCTCTTCCCCCGGCTTCACTTTCTTCAATGGCTTGATCAGCGCAGACCAGGTGCCATCGGCCTGCGGGTCCAGCAGAGTGGCCTCGACCCCGGCGGAAACCGGGCCTTGCGCGCTGTCTCTGTGGCGCCGCCCGTTCAGGCGCGCCGGGATAACGCGCGTGTCGTTCAGCACCAGCCGGTCGCCCGGCCGCAGGAAATCGGGCAGGTCGAACACGTGGCTGTCCACTGTGGCACCCCCCCGCACCACAAGAAGGCGCGCAGAGGATCGCGGGCTGGCAGGCCGCGTGGCAATCAGGTCGTCGGGCAGGTCGAAATCAAAATCGCTGAGCTTCATGACCGCGCCTTACAACCCCGCAAAAGATTCGGCCATATCCCGTCAGCGGTCACTGGGAGGAGAGCCAAATGTCGGTTTCGGCTCGTCAGGTTCCACCGGCGCAGCATTGGGGCCGTCCGAGACCTTTGGCGCAGGCTGACGCAACAGATCACGCAAAAACAAGGGCGCCAGACCGGACAGAGGGTTCACCGCGACTTTGGGCGAGGATATCGGCCCGGTCAGCGTGTAGTTGAATCCGATGACACCTTCGCCCTTGCGGGTAAACACGCTGCCAACGGCATTGAGAAGGTAAATCGGTGAAATCGCCCCCCGCAGGTTCAGCAGGCTGTTCACGGTGTCGATTGTTCCATCAAACGAAAGCCCCATTGACGGGCCAACAGCGCTGCCACTCAGCACTTTGATGTCGGTGGGCGATATCCTCATGCGGCTGTCAATCGCCGAAAAGAAGATCCCCTGCCCGGCCATCTCGTCCAGCAGACCAACAAGGCTGATCGCGTTCAGGATCGCGGCCATGGCCGGGGCATCGGTGATCCGGGTATTAACGATTTTCAGGATGACGTCGTAACTGCCGGGCTCAGCCACCGGTTCAAGCTTGAGGTCCAGATCACCGCCACGCGCCTGTGTCAGAACCCCGGCCGATCGCAAAACGGCCCCCGCGTCTTTCGACGTCAGGTCAACGGCGCTTCGATTTCCCCGTGGGGTCACTTGACCGGCAACAGCCGCACCGCCGTTCACCCGCGCTGTGAAGGTGCCATTTACGCCGCCGGTTGTCTGGAACGCCCCCCGGAAACCTGTCAGTGCAACAGTTTCGGTAACCTGAAGACGGTCCAGTGCCACGTCCAGTTTCGGCCCCGGGGCACCGCCGCCGCCCGATCCGCCGCTTTCCCCGAAGTTTGCAGACCCCATGTTCAGCACACCGCCAAGGACGCGGATATCCGGGACAGCGGCTCCCCGCCCGATCAGTTCCGCCGGAACCGCAAGCCAGTCCCCCAGATCGAACGAGCTGAACTGGACACGGTCATATTCACCGTTTTCGTGAAAGGAAATGGATGCGGTTGTGCGCAGTCCCGCTGCATTGATCCGCAGGTCGTCCACTTTCAGCTGCGCGCCCAACGTCGCGTCCGCAGTCAGTGATCCTGTGGTGTTTACCTCTTTGCGCCAACCGAGTTCAGGGATGGCTAGCGCCACGCCCTGAAGGTCCGAAACAACAGACAGTTTCGGAGGCGCCCCAGCGCCCAGACCCAGCGTAATATCAGCAACCCCTTTGCCCGTCAGCATCCCCGGCGGCAGGCCAGCCTTGATCTCATCCATCAGACGCGGGGACAATTCGATCTGGCCGGTGAAGGTGCTGCGCTGTTCGGTTTCGCCGTCAATGGGCTGCTGCCAAAGCGCCTCAAGCGGAACATCGCCGAACTGACCCAGTCCCTGAATCTGAACACCCGACTGATTGCCGGAAATATCCAGCATCGGGGCACTTATGGAAAATCCCGGCACCAGACGGTCACTGGAAAGATTGGCCAGCGTTCCGTTGAAGTGAAATTCGGTATCCTGAAACTTCAGCTCTTTTATCAACGGCAAGGACAGCGTTCCGGTCAACGCAACCGTGCCTTTGGCAACGTCAACGGGCAAACCGGCCTTGCTCAGCAATTCCAGCGGCGGCCGGTCCAGCAGCGACAACGCAGAAGTCACGCTGCCCTTTGCCTGAATACGGGCGATGCCGGGTGCGGATTTCTTGATATCCGTGTCAGGTATGATGAAGGACGTCCCCGCGGCATCCACACTCCCCCCGTCATCGGCGAACACCAGCCCCTGCTGCGCGGTGACCGTAAACCGGCTGTCGATCAGACTGGCCTGACCCTGTGCATCTTCGATCGGCGGCAGCGTCTTGGCAAAGCGAACTTTGGCCTGCTCGAACCCAAAATCAAGATACAGATCCGGTTTGGAACCGGGTTCCAGACGCAGGGCAAAATCCATGTCCGACAAAACCCCCTGATAGAGGTTTTCCGTCACCCATTCCCGTGGCTTGGGTGCCAGACGCTCCGGCCAGTAGCTCAGAACATTGTCCGAGCTCATCTGATCCAGATGGGCATCCAGCGCCACAGCCCAGCCATCTGCACGTCCGTGCAAAACACCAAAGGCGCGCACGGTGTGGCCCGGATCCTCGATGGTCATCTGGCCAAGGCGCAACTGGAACGGGTTGAACGCCATCTTGAAATCCAGGCTGGCGCGCGACAGCTGAATCGGCTCCGGGAACAGGTTCGCCGGGTTCACATTGATCCCGGACAAGCGCAACTGTGTCTCCAGACTGTCCAGCACACCATCTTCAGCCCCTTGCAGAAACGCCTTTCCATCGGCCTGAACTGTGCCCCAGGCCGACACCACCGACACCTCATTGAAGTCCAGCATCTGGGCGTTCGGGTCATAGGTGAAATATGTACGGGCAGATTCGAACGGGACAGGGCGTGTTTCCGGGTTGGGCTGCACCGCCCCGGCCCCCAGATTGAGGGTTGCGAACACGGTTCCTGTTGCCCCGTTTTCATCGACACTGCCCCGCAAAGCCCCTGAAATCGGTGCGCGCAGAACCTGCAACCAGGCAAGGGCCGGGCTTTGACCTGCTATATCCTCGGCCGGAAGATCGGTGACCGAGATGCCAAAGCTGGCGGCAGGCGTGCCCAGTACGCTGGTATAGTTGGCCTCGATACTGCTGACATAGTCACGCCCCGACAGAACCGAAAACCCGGTTGCAAGCCGCACTTCGTTATCACTGCGGTTCGCCTGAATATGCCCACCGTCCAGAACCCACGACCGCCCCTGCCGCAGGTCGCGGTAATCCAGCGTAATCGCATCAAGTTCGACCGAAGTCAGCGCCGACAGGATCGGAGATTGAAAGACCTCGTCCGATCCCTCGATCAGCTGTGCAAGGTCCGGCGCTTCCTGCACCGGCGCGCTGCCCGATCCCACGGTCAGGGTCAGCGCCCCGTCCTGATCGCGGGTCATGGCGATCTGCGCGCCACTCAGAATGATGCGCTTGGGCCGGACCTGACCGCGCAGCAAGGGGCGCATGGCCAGGCTGGCGCGCATGTCGGATACCTGCGCAATCTGCTGGCCTGCGGCATCACTGATGGCAACATCGGTCAGCCGCAGACGGGGGCGCCAGCCTTCGTGGATGATGAAACTGACGTCTCCAAACCGGATTTGCAGCCCGCCCAGCGCCCGTTCCAGCCGGGCTTCGACCCTGTCGCGCAGCCAGACCGGCGCGTGCATCCTCTGCCCCACGACCATGAAACCAGTGAACATCGCCAGAAGCACCAGCACGATGGCCCCACGCATGGCCCACAGACCAGCGGTGCGGCGGCGCGACCGACGGCGCACAGGCTTGCCCGGCTTTGCTTCGTCGTCTTCGTGCTGCTTCAATTTGCTATCCACGCCTTCCAACCCGCACGCGTTGCCCTATGATGACGGGCAGCCTTTAAAAACCTTTAGCGGAGTTTCCAATGCCCGACGTTTCAGACATCGCCCCCGACTTCACTTTGCCGCGCGACGGCGGTGGCGAGGTGACGCTTTCGGCGTTGCGCGGTGGCACCGTGGTTTTGTTCTTCTATCCCCGTGATGATACGCCGGGCTGCACCAAGGAATCCATCGGTTTCTCAGAGCAGCTTCAGGCGTTTACCGAGGCAGGGGCTCACGTTTTCGGCATTTCGCGGGACAGCGTCGCTAAGCATGACAAGTTTGTCGCCAAACACGGGCTGACCACTCCGCTCTTGTCGGACGAAGGCTCGACCGTCTGCGAGGACTATGGCGTATGGGTTGAAAAGAACATGTATGGCCGGAAATCAATGGGGATTGAGCGATCGACCTTTGTCATTGATAGCGAGGGCCGCATTGCCAAGGTCTGGCGCAAGGTCAAGGTGCCCGGCCACGTGGATGAGGTGCTGGAAGCGGTGAAGGCGCTCTAAGCCCCCCTCGACCTGCCGCGCCATCCGGTCTATCACCCGCGCTGACATGCCAAAGGCGGAGCAACCCGGTGCCCAAAACACTGACACAGATGGCGACAGAGGTTCTGACAACAGCGGACGGGCGGGCCAAAACCGCCCTGTCCAAAGCCCATGCCGCCGCGTGGTTTGCCTCCCGCAAGGCCGAAGGTGAGCCGATCGAGATCGGCACCGCATCACCGCCCTTGTCCCCCGCGCGCCCGGACAAGCCCGAGCTGTTGTCCCCGCGTGAGGTACCCAAACGAAAACCGGGTACCGAAGCCGGGCGCATTGCCCTGCTGCACGCGGTTGCCCATATCGAGCTGAACGCCGTCGATCTGCACTGGGACATCATCGCGCGCTTTGGCCATGTACCCATGCCCATCGGGTTCTATGATGACTGGGTGAAATGCGCCGAAGAAGAATCGCGCCATTTCGAGATGGTCTGCGATTGTCTGGAACAGATGGGCAGCCACTATGGTGCCCTGCCCGCCCATGCTGGCATGTGGCGCGCCGCCGAAGATACTGCCGAAGATCTGATGGGTCGGCTGGCCGTTGTGCCTATGGTGCTTGAGGCGCGTGGGCTGGACGTGACGCCCGGCATGATCGAGATATTCCGCAAGGCCAAGGCCGCGCAGGCCATCGCCGCGCTCGAAGTGATATATGCCGAAGAGGTCGGCCACGTCGCTTACGGCTCAAAATGGTTCCACTTCCTGTGTGGCCGCGAAAACGCCGACCCCAAGGATGTGTTTCACGCGCTGGTCCGGCGGTACTTCCACGGTGTTCTCAAGCCCCCCTTCAACGAAGAAAAACGGGCCGAAGCCGGGTTGCCCCCCGATTTCTACTGGCCCCTGACCGAAGACCTGCCTGCGCCCGGAGACCTCTCGAACTGACACTTTTGCGTTATTTTCGGCAAAATCTCGCCGATCTTTGCGGGATTTCAGCGCCATTTGCACCTGATTGGTCAACAAACTTGCCCGAACGCCCCTGCCGCTTTATGCAATCGGCGCAAGGGACGGCAGGCACTCACGACCGGTTCCGATCTTGGGGATGAAAGGTAGGGCGCGTGCGAACACGTCTGGCAATAAAACTGCACTCACTGCTTGAGAGGCATTTCCCGGAACGCCGGGTCTTTCTGAAATCCGACACAGACACAAAATTTATCCGGCTCAGTTCGGAAACTCAGGTCGTCGCAGTGGCCGGCGTTGCCGTCATGGTCGGATGGACAGCGGTTGCGACAGCCATATTGTTGATGGACAGCATCGGGGCCGGGAATTTCCGGGAACAGGCAAAGCGCGATCAGGCCATCTATCAGGAACGCCTGAACACCCTGTCGGCAGAACGCGATTCCCGTGCGCATGAGGCACTGGCCGCTCAGGACCGATTCAATGCCGCGCTGGACCAGATTTCCGCGATGCAGTCGGAACTGCTGGCCTCGGAAAACCGTCGCCGCGAGCTTGAGACAGGTATTGAAGTCATCCAGACGACATTGCGCGCCACGATGAAACAGCGCGAGGAGGCGCGCTCAGAGCTGGCCCAATTGAAACAGGACACCAGCGGATCCGATATGTATGCCGCGGTTTCCAGCGCCCCGGTGCAGATGGCCTTTATGACGGACGCCTTGGCGCGAACCGCCAAAGAACGCGACCTGATCGCCACCAACGCGCAGGACGCGTTGGAACAGCGGGACGACCTGGAACTGGAAATCCGTCTGATGCAGGAACGCAGCGACGAGATTTTCCGCCAGTTGGAAGAGGCGATGGTCATCTCGGTCGAACCTCTGGACAAGATGTTCCGAGAGGCCGGAATGCCGACAGATCGCATCATCGAAGAGGTCCGGCGCGGATATAGCGGTATGGGCGGTCCGCTGACCCCTTTATCCCTTAGCACACGCGGCGAAGAAGAAGAGCTTTCGCCCGAAGAAGTGCGCGCGAACACGTTGCTGCGCCAGATGGATCAGCTGAACCTGTACCGAATTGCAGCGGAAAAGGCCCCCTTCGCCAGCCCGGTCAAAAGCGCGTTTCGCTTTACCAGCGGATATGGTCGCCGCCGCGACCCAAAAACCGGCGGTAGCCGGATGCACAACGGCACGGATTTTGCCGCAGCAACGGGCACCGATATCTTTGCGACCGCTGATGGCGTGGTCACGCATGCCGGTTGGCAATCAGGCTTCGGACGCCTTGTGAAAATCAAGCACGCGTTCGGAATTGAGACACTTTATGCTCATAACACCAAGATCAACGTAAAGGTCGGCCAAAGGGTCTCGCGCGGGGATCATATTGCTGATATGGGTAACACCGGACGGTCCACCGGCACGCATCTGCACTACGAGGTGCGCGTGAACGGAAATCCCGTAAACCCAATGACTTACATCAAGGCTGCGAAAAATGTTTTCTAAAAGCAAAATCAACGAGCCCGCACCCAAAGCACCTGAGGCGGCCAAACCTGCCGCTCCGGCGACCCCAGCGGCTCCTGCTCCGGCTGACGCGAAACCTGCAATGGCACCCAAACCCAAGCCGCCGGCCTCGGTTCTGTCCTCGGATCTGCACATCACCGGCAACATCAAGACCAGCGGTGACATTCAGGTGGAAGGCACTGTCGAAGGCGACATCCGCGCCCATTTGCTGACCATTGGTGAATCGGCAACGATCAAGGGCGAAGTCACCGCAGATGACGTTGTGATCAACGGTCGCATCGTTGGCCGCGTACGTGGCCTCAAGGTTCGCCTGACCTCGACCGCCCGTGTCGAAGGCGACATCATCCACAAGACCATCGCCATTGAAAGCGGCGCGCATTTCGAAGGCTCGGTTCAGCGTCAGGACGATCCCCTGAACCCCGGCCGCAGCGCCAAAGCCGGATCGAACCCGGCGGCAGAAGTCAAACAGTAAGCAGACTGCACTTCATGTCAGGGCGCCGTGGGGAAACCCGTGGCGTCATTTCTTTTGAGTGTCCGGATGATCAGGGATTCCCGTTTTCGTCCCTTTCTGATCGCGCTACAGTCGATCCATGTTGCTTTTTCTGACGGTTGTCGCGCTGATCGCTGGCGCTGCGGCCTTTCACTTCTGGTCGAAACGACAAACCCGCCTGACCTTGCTGGCCAAGTCGCTGTCCCAGCACCAGCGCGATATTGTGAACGCTCAGGTGCCGATTATCCAGAAGCTGCCCAAAGACTTGCGCGGGGCGCTGGAAGGAAAGATCAACCTGTTTCTTGATCAGGTCGATTTCGTCGGCTGCGACGGGCTGGACGTCACCGAAGATATGCAGGTGTCGATTGCCGCGCAAGCCTGTCTGCTCGTGGTAAATACAGACCAGTGGTATGACAACCTGACGACCATTCTGGTTTACCCCGGTGCCTTCAAATCAAAACAGCGCCGCCAAAGTGGCTATGTCGTCACCGAACAGGAAATCATCCGCAGCGGGGAAAGCTGGAACCGCGGCCCCGTGATCCTGTCCTGGGCCCATAGCCAGCGCGGTGCCCTGAATGATCACGATGGTCGGAACGTCGTCTTTCACGAGTTCGCGCACCAGCTTGATGACCTCTCGGGCGCAACCAATGGTGTTCCCGTGCTCAGCAATGACCAAAGCTTTGGCGAGTGGGAAACCGCCTTTCTGAACGGTTACAAGACACATGTTCACGCCGTGGAAACCGGGAAACCCACAGTGATCGATCCCTACGGCGCGGAAGGGCACGAAGAATTCTTTGCCGTTTCGGTCGAGGTGTTCTTTGAACGACCACATGCGCTGAGATCCTCTGACCCGGCAATCTATGAACAGCTGTCAAAGCTTTTTCATCTTGATCCCGCTCAATGGCACAGCGGTCCGTTCTGACCCGATTGAGGAAGCTTCGAAAAAAATTCCCCGTTCGCAACAATTTAACATAAGCTAATTCTTGAATTACGGTTAACCTCATTATTGGGCGGAGGATATTCTATGTCATCGAAACTACTTGCCGAGTTCTTCGGCACGTTCTGGTTGGTTTTGGGGGGGTGCGGCAGTGCCGTTCTGGCGGCTGGTGTGGCAGATGTCGGCATCGGTTGGCTTGGTGTTTCCTTTGCCTTTGGCCTTACCGTTTTGACGATGGCTTACACGGTTGGCCCAATCTCGGGCGGGCATTTCAATCCGGCCGTCAGTTTGGGTCTGATGATTGGCGGACGGTTTCCGGCCAAAGACCTTCTGCCCTACTGGGTTGCACAGGTCATTGGCGCAATCGCTGCCGCAGTGGTTCTGTACCTGATTGTCAGCGGGGCACCCGATTTCGCAGGTGTCGGAGGGTTCGCGTCAAACGGGTATGGTGAGGCCTCGCCGCAGGGATATTCGTTGATGTCGGCTTTGATCATCGAAATCGTGATGACGGCTTTCTTCATTCTGATCATTCTGGGCACGACGTCTGAAAAGGCACCCGCCGGGTTCGCTCCGATTGCCATCGGTCTGGCGCTGACCCTGATCCACCTGATCTCAATCCCGGTGACGAATACCTCCGTCAACCCGGCGCGCTCAACCGGCGTTGCCCTGTTTGCCGACGGCCCGGCTCTGGCTCAGCTCTGGCTGTTCTGGGTGGCCCCCCTGATTGGCGGCGCAATCGGCGCTTTGATATGGAAAGCAATGTCCTCGGATGACTGATCCGCGCGGGAAAGGTAGTTATCCCGTTTTCTGAAAAACACGGTATCCTTCCGCCCAACCTGGCTTGGTCACAGCCTTTAATTCAACGGGAGGATACAATGAAGACATTTTCCATAGCACTTTTCCTAAGCTGCGCTGCGACGGCAGGCTGGGCCGAAGACAAATGGCTGAGCATCCCGCAAGCCCCCCAGATGCCCGCCGCCACCGAAGCGGGCACGGCAGAGATCAACGGCATCGACATGTATTACGCCACGTATGGCGATGCGGGCGGCACCCCGGTTCTGATGATCCACGGCGGGCTTGCCCATGCCGATCTCTGGGCTGCGCAGGTTGCCGACCTGTCGCAGGACCACAGGGTGATTGTGGCGGATACGCGCGGGCATGGACGATCCACAAACGATGGCAGCCCTTATTCTTACGAGTTGTTGTCGCAGGATTATCTGGCGCTGCTGGATCATCTGGGGGTCGATCAGGTGCATCTGGTCGGCTGGTCCGATGGGGCAAATATCGGGTATTCTATCTCGACCACCAACCCGGATCGGCTGGCCAGTCACTTTGCCCATGCAGGCAATGTCACGCTGGACGGGATCGATCCTTCGGTGGAAACCAACGAGGTGTTTGGCACTTACGTGGGCATGATGGCCCAAGATTATGCGGCCATGTCCCCCACTCCTGACGGGTTCGAGGCATTTCTTGGTGGGGTTGCCACCATGTGGGGCACCGAAAAACCCGGTGGGCTCGGGGCGCTGTCATCGATCACCGTCCCGACACTCGTGGTTCAAAGCGCACATGACGAGGCCATTCTGATGGCGCATTCACAAGCAATTGCTGACGTGATCCCCGAAGCCAAATTGCTTGTTCTGGAAGATGTCAGTCACTTCGCATCTTTTCAGGATCCAGTTGACTATACCCGTGCCATCCGTGATTTCATCGACCAATAGGCCAAAGAAAAAGCCCGGCGCTTGAGCCGGGCTAAATCATCTTATTCGGTAACGGTGACTTTTTTCATCATATCCGGTGCACCGATGATCGCACCATTCTGACCTTCGCCCCGCTTGATCGCGTCGACTACATCCATACCGTCGATCACCTGACCAACCACGGTATACTGGCCGTCCAGAAACGGGCCGGGGGCGAACATGATGAAGAACTGCGAGTTGGCCGAATCCGGATCGCTGGACCGGGCCATGCCGACCACACCCCTGTCAAAACTCACGTCCGAGAACTCGGCCGGCAGGTCCGCGCGATCAGACCCGCCGCGCCCGGCATAACGCATGTCGAATCCGTCCGCGCCCGAGTTGCCGTATTGCACGTCGCCGGTCTGCGCCATGAAGCCATCGATCACGCGGTGAAACACGACGCCATCGTACTGACCTTCAGCAGCCAGAGCGGTGATCTGTTCCACATGCTGGGGCGCGACATCTTCGAACAGGTCGATCGAGATTGTGCCATTGGCCCCTTCCCCTTCGACCTCGATCTGCAAACCGCTGGCCAGCGCCGGGCTTGCCAGCAAGGCAAAAGCCGCAGCCAGTTTATGCATCTGCTGCCACCTTGACGCTGATCATGCGGTCCGGGCTCGCAGGCGGCTCACCGCGTACGATGGCGTCCACATGCTCCATCCCGTCGATGACCCGGCCATAGACCGTGTACTGACCGTTCAGGAAGTGATTGTCCTTGAAGTTGATGAAGAACTGCGAGTTGGCCGAATCCGGGTTCTGAGAGCGCGCCGCGCCCAGCGTGCCGCGATCATGGGGCAGCTTGGAAAATTCTGCCGGAACATTCGGCAGCGACGAACCGCCGGTGCCCGCCATGCGCAGGTTGAACCCGTCTTCCATATCGCCATGCTGCACGTCGCCGGTTTGCGCCATGAAACCGTCGATCACACGGTGAAACGCCACGTTGTCATATTCACCGCCACGGGCCAGTTCCTTCATCCGCGCACTGTGCAGAGGCGCTACATCCGGCAGCAGCTCGATGACGACATTGCCGCCTTTCAGCTCGATGATGATTGTGTTTTCGGGGTCTTTGATCTCGGCCATGAGGCCCTCCTGTCGTTTATCTTGCGCAAATACCTATGACGCACGCGTGCGAATGCCAAGTGACGCATTGACCTGAGGGCAAAATGCAGGAAAAGAACCGCCTAAATCGGTTGCCAATGACAAGGATCGCACAATGGGCTGGAAAACACTGGACGATATGGACCTGAACGGCAAACGCGTGCTGGTGCGTGTGGATATCAACGTGCCCGTGGTTGACGGTGTTGTGACCGACGCCACCCGTATCCAAAGGATCGTCCCTTCGGTACGCGATATTCTGGCCGCTGGCGGCAAACCGATCCTTCTGGCCCATTTTGGCCGTCCCGGTGGCGAACGGCGTGAAAGCCTGTCACTGAAACAACTGGTCCCGACTTTGGAAAGCGCTTTTGGCGCAAAGGTTCTGTTTGCTGCCGATTGCGTCGGGGCCGAGGCGGAACTGGCCGCCAGTGCCTTGCAGCCCGGCCAGGTCCTGTTGCTCGAAAACACGCGCTTTCACGCAGCCGAAACCAAGAATGACGCCGATCTGGCCGCTGGGATGGCCAAGCTGGGCGATGTCTATTGCAACGATGCGTTTTCAGCCGCGCACCGCGCCCACAGCTCGACCGAGGCTATCGCCCGTCTGCTGCCGGCCTGTGCGGGCCGTCTGATGCAGGCCGAGTTGCAGGCGCTGGAAAGCGCGCTGGGTGCGCCCAAGCGCCCGGTAACGGCGGTTGTTGGCGGCGCCAAGGTCTCGACCAAGTTGGAACTGCTGGGCAATCTGATCGACAAGGTCGATTATCTGGTGATTGGTGGCGGCATGGCGAACACATTCCTTGTCGCCCAAGGCATCAGCGTTGGCAAATCTCTGGCTGAAACCGCAATGAAGGACACCGCCGCCGAAATTCTGGCCAAGGCCGAAAGCTCGGGCTGCCAGATCGTCCTGCCGCTTGATGTTGTGGTGGCTGAAAAATTCGAGGCCAACGCACCCCACAAGGTTCTGCCCGCCGATCAATGCCCTGCGGATGGCATGATCCTGGACGCGGGCCCCGAAAGCGTCGCAGCGATTACCGCGATTTTCGACAAAAGCCAAACCCTGATCTGGAACGGCCCGCTGGGTGCGTTCGAGCTGGAGCCGTTCGACGCGGCCACCAATGCCGCGGCCCTGAAAGCCGCAGCCCTCAGCCGTTCGGGTCAGCTGATTTCGGTCGCGGGTGGCGGTGACACGGTTGCGGCGCTGAACGCGTCGGGTGCGGCCAAGGACTTCACCTATATCTCGACCGCAGGTGGTGCATTCCTTGAATGGATGGAAGGCAAAACCCTGCCGGGTGTCGCTGCGCTGGAACACTAAGCGACACTCACCGCATTTGGCCGCTTGTCAGGGTTCATGGTATTATCCCCTATTTGAATGGGGGATAATACCATGAGGTCATTATACCTGCTCGTCCTTCTCGCGATGCCGTGGCCTGCAACGGCACAATCCAGCTGCGGTGGCCAGACACAGCTTGACGCAAATTTCTGTGCGAAAGAACAATGGGAAGCCGTTGACCGCAACCTCAACCGGTTATGGAAACAGATCAAGCCGGTCGCTGATGCGCGTGGCAACGGCGATGCCCTTCTGGCGGAACAACGTGCGTGGCTAAAGACACGGGACGCCACTTGCGACAAGGAACTGTCCGGCAGCGGCAGCGCTGCGCCCATGTTCTACTGGACCTGTATGAAAGAGCAGACGCTTGCAAGAAATCAGCAGCTTCAGTCCTGGCGCTGAGCTTTAACCGGGACGCACACGAAATACTGATGAAAAAACCGAATCAGGGGATTCACAACCCGAATCGCCTGTGACATAGTGCGATCAGAGGCTCGGAAAGAGCCCGTTATTGAGGCAAGTTTTCATACGGCGGTAAACAGAGTGTCCCGTTCCCATCGGCCCGGTTTGGGTGCAGTTCTCTTCTTCTCGGTGGCTTTCATGCTGGGTGTGTATTTCACCTTCGCCGCCGTTCAGGGGGATTACGGCCTGTTCCGGCGGGTCGAAATTGCGGCGGAACGGGACGCTCTGTCACGCAGTCTGGAAAAACTGAATGTCGAAATCGCCGAGATGGAAAACCTGACACGGCGTCTGTCCGACACCTATCTGGATCTGGACCTGCTGGATCAGCAGGCGCGCTCGGTTCTGGGCATGATCCGGTCGGACGAAATTGTGATCCGCTGATCAACGACCCTTTTCAGAAAAGGCAACTCAGGCCCGGCGTTTCGGCCAGGATGCGCCGTGCCGAACGCTGCGTCACATTTCCCCTCGCCAGAAAGCCTCAAATGCTTTAAGAGATAGTTTAACGCTAAACTATCTGTCCGAAAGGGGGAGATCGCCACGATGGCTGCGCGAAAAACCACAAAGAAACCAAATGTTTCTGCGGAAGAACTCCAGACATACTACCGCGAGATGCTGCTGATCCGCCGATTCGAGGAAAAGGCCGGTCAGCTTTATGGCATGGGCCTGATCGGCGGGTTCTGCCACCTTTATATCGGACAAGAGGCCGTTGTTGTCGGGCTTGAGGCCGCTGCAGAGGAAGGCGACAAGCGCATCACCTCGTATCGCGACCACGGTCACATGCTGGCCTGCGGCATGGATCCGGGCGGCGTAATGGCCGAACTGACCGGGCGCATCGGTGGCCTGTCCAAAGGCAAGGGCGGCTCGATGCACATGTTCTCGAAAGAAAAACATTTCTACGGCGGGCATGGTATTGTGGGCGCGCAGGTTCCGCTGGGCGCGGGGCTGGCTTTTGCCGACAAGTACAAGGAAAACGGCCGCGTTACCTTCACCTATTTCGGGGACGGCGCCGCGAACCAGGGTCAGGTGTATGAGACCTTCAACATGGCGGCCATCTGGGGCTTGCCGGTGATTTTCGTGATCGAGAACAACCAATACGCCATGGGCACCGCTCAGTCCCGTTCGACTTCGACCAAAGACATCTTCCATCGCGGCGAAGCGTTCGGCATTCCGGGCGAGATCGTCAACGGCATGGATGTGCTGGCGGTCAAGGAAGCAGGCGAAAAGGCTGTCGCGCACTGCCGCGCGGGCAAAGGCCCCTATATCCTGGAAATCAAGACCTACCGCTATCGCGGCCACTCGATGTCCGACCCGGCCAAGTACCGGACCCGCGAAGAGGTTCAGAAGGTCCGCGAACAAAGCGACCCGATCGAACACGTGCGCGAGTTGCTGCTGACCGGAAAGCACGCGACCGAGGATGACCTGAAAGCGATCGACAAGGAAATCAAGGAGATCGTCAATCAGGCCGCCGAATTCTCGAAAGAAAGCCCCGAGCCTTCGGTCGAAGAGCTCTGGACTGACATTTACGCCTGAGAGGACGAATAAGACATGGCAACCGAAATTCTCATGCCCGCCCTTTCCCCCACGATGGAAGAGGGCACGCTGGCCAAATGGCTGGTCAAGGAAGGCGACACCGTATCCTCGGGCGACATCATGGCCGAGATTGAAACCGACAAGGCAACGATGGAGTTCGAAGCCGTCGATGAAGGCATCGTCGGCAAGATCCTGATCGCCGAGGGCACCGAAGGGGTCAAGGTGAACACCCCCATCGCGGTGCTGGTCGAAGAAGGCGAAGACGCCTCTGCCCTGCCCGCAGCAGCCCCCGCAGCGGCAGCGGCGCCCGAGGCCACCCCCGCAGCAGCCCCGGCCCCGGCTCCTGCCGCAGCAGCCCCCGCGGCTCCAGCGGTGGACCTGTCACCCGACTGGCCCGCGGATGCTGAAATGAAATCCGAAACCGTGCGCGAAGCCTTGCGTGATGCAATGGCCGAGGAAATGCGCGGCGATGAAAACGTCTATCTGATGGGCGAGGAAGTCGCTGAATATCAGGGGGCCTATAAAATCTCGCAAGGTCTGCTGGATGAATTTGGCTCCAAACGCGTGATCGACACCCCGATCACCGAACACGGGTTTGCCGGTATCGCGGTGGGTTCGGCCTTTGGCGGTCTGAAACCGATTGTCGAATTCATGACCTTCAACTTCGCCATGCAGGCGATTGACCAGATCATCAACTCTGCGGCCAAAACGCTCTATATGTCCGGTGGTCAGATGGGGTGCCCCATCGTGTTCCGGGGGCCCAACGGGGCCGCGGCCCGCGTGGCCGCACAGCACAGCCAGGACTATGCCGCGTGGTACATGCAGATCCCCGGTCTGAAGGTCGTCATGCCCTATTCAGCCGCTGATGCCAAAGGTCTGCTGAAATCGGCCATCCGCGATCCCAACCCGGTTGTGTTCCTGGAAAACGAAATCCTCTACGGCCGCTCTTTCGAAGTGCCGCAGGTGGATGACCTGACCATTCCGCTGGGCAAGGCCCGCATCTGGCGCGAGGGCTCGGACGTGACCATCGTCAGCTTTGGCATCGGCATGCAATACGCGCTGGAAGCTGCCGACAAGCTGGCCGAAGACGGCATCAGCGCCGAAGTGATCGACCTGCGCACCATCCGCCCGATGGACACTGGCGCCATCATCAACTCGGTGATGAAGACCAACCGTCTGGTGACAGTGGAAGAAGGCTGGCCGCAGGGGTCCGTCGGCAGCTACATCAGTTCGGTCGTGATGCAGGAGGCGTTTGATTACCTCGACGCACCGGTCATCAACTGCACCGGCAAGGACGTTCCGATGCCCTATGCCGCCAATCTCGAAAAGCTGGCCCTGATCACCACCGATGAGGTGATCGCCGCCGTCAAACAAGTGACCTACCGGTAAGGAGCGACAGACAGATGCCTACAGAAATTCTGATGCCCGCCCTGTCCCCGACGATGGAGGAAGGCACGCTCGCCAAATGGCTGGTCAAGGAAGGCGACACCGTCTCCTCCGGTGACCTGCTGGCCGAGATCGAAACCGACAAGGCCACGATGGAGTTCGAGGCCGTTGACGAAGGCACCATCGGCAAGATCCTGATCCCCGAGGGGACCGAAGGGGTCAAGGTCAACACCGCCATCGCGGTTCTGCTGGAAGATGGCGAAAGCGCCGATGACATTGGCACGGCCCCGGCTGCAGCCACGGCTGCTGCCCCCGCAGCCGTCGCGGGCAACGAGGCTGCCGCGCCAGCGGCACCCGAGGCGGCCGCCCCTGCCCCGGCCGCTCCGGCCAAGGCTGATGGTGGTCGGATTTTTGCCTCGCCTCTGGCCCGCCGGATTGCTGCGCAAAAAGGTCTCGACCTGACGCAGATTGCCGGTTCCGGCCCGCATGGTCGCATCGTCAAGGTTGATGTTGAAGGCGCAACTGCCACCGCTCCGGCAGCAGCTCCTGCCACTGCTCCCGCCGCCGCCGCGCCCGCAGCTGCCCCAGCAGCTCCGTCTGGTCCATCGGCGGATATGGTCGCGCGGATGTACGAAGGCCGCCCGTACGAGGAAATCAAGCTCGACGGTATGCGCAAAACCATCGCCGCACGTCTGGGCGAGGCCAAACAGACCATTCCGCATTTCTACCTGCGCCGCGATATCAAGCTTGATGCGCTGCTGAAATTCCGTGGTCAGTTGAACAAGCAACTCGAAGGTCGCGGCGTCAAGCTAAGCGTCAATGACTTCATCATCAAGGCTGTCGCCAACGCGTTGCAGCAGGTTCCGGCTTGTAATGCCGTCTGGGCAGGTGACCGGGTGCTGCAACTGAAACCGTCAGATGTGGCTGTTGCCGTCGCAATCGAAGGTGGGTTGTTCACGCCGGTCCTGCAAGATGCTGACATGAAATCCCTGTCAGCCCTTTCGACCGAGATGAAAGACCTTGCCGCCCGCGCACGCGAACGCAAGCTGGCTCCGCATGAATATCAGGGCGGCACCTTTGCCATCTCGAACCTGGGCATGTTCGGCATCGACAATTTCGACGCCATCGTGAACCCTCCCCATGCCGGTATTCTGGCCGTCGGCATCGGCGTCAAGAAACCGGTTGTCGGGGATGATGGCGAGCTGACCGTGGCAACGGTGATGTCTGTCACCATGTCCGTTGATCACCGGGTCATCGACGGCGCGCTGGGGGCCGAGCTGCTCAAGGCCATTGTCGACAATCTGGAAAACCCGATGGTCATGCTGGCGTAAGCCATACCGACCTCGCGAAAAAAAAGGCCGCCTCGAATATCGAGGCGGCCTTTTTTGTTAGTTCAAATCAACCTACTGATCTTTGCCCAGCATGTGATCCATCGAGATCGACGGCTGATCGCATCCGGCCTCGCCCACGATCTTGGCCGGGATACCGGCAACGGTCTTGCACGGCGGAACGTCCTGCAACACCACCGAACCGGCGGCGATACGGCTGCAATGGCCGACCTTGATGTTACCCAGAACCTTTGCCCCGGCCCCGATCAGAACACCATCTCCGATTTTGGGATGGCGGTCTTCCTCCTCCTTGCCGGTTCCGCCCAGCGTCACTGAATGCAGCATCGACACGTTGTCTCCGACCACGGCGGTTTCACCGATGACGATGGAATGGGCGTGGTCGATCATGATCCCCTTGCCGATCCTCGCGGCCGGGTGAATATCGATGCCGAATATCTCCGACGATCGCATCTGGAAGAAATAGGCCAGATCAAAACGCCCCTTGCGCCACAGCCAGTGCGCCACGCGATAGGCCTGCATGGCCTGATAGCCCTTGAAATACAGGATCGGCTGCAACAACCGATGGCAGGCCGGATCACGCTCATAAACCGCCATCAGATCGGCGCGGGCGGCTTCCAGCAATCCGGGATCGTTTGCATAGGCCTCGTCCACGATCTCACGCAGAACCATCATCGACATTTCGTTCGAACACAGCTTGGCCGCGATCCGATAGGACAGTGCACGCTCAAGGCTGCGGTGATGCAGAATACAGGCGTGTACAAGCCCGCCCATAAGCGGCTCCGTCTCGACGGCTGCTTGGGCTTCGGATGTGATACGGTTCCAGACCGGATCGACCGGTGTCACAGGGCTGCGTTTTTCAAACATAGCTTTTGATCCTTTGCTGCGCCTAGAATGCCATTTAGTGGCAAAAAGGCCAAACGCAAACCCGTGATCCGCGATACAACGAAAATGAATGAGTCCGAGCGCACATATTTTGAAACACGAATTCGCGAGCGTCTGGCCGAACTGAATCAATTGTCCGCATCAGGCCAACAGGCTCAGGCCGTTGTTGAGCTGGATCAGCAGGCCGTTGGTCGGCTCAGCCGCATGGATGCGCTGCAAAACCAGGCGATGGCAAAGGCGCAACAGGTGAATCGCAATGTTGAAACCCGCCGCCTTCAGGCCGCGCTTATGCGGCTGGACGAGGGGGAGTACGGGTATTGCGAGGATTGTGGCGACCGTATTCCCGATGGACGATTGTCTCTGGATCTGGCCGCCAGCAAATGTGTCAGCTGCGCGACCGGGTGATCAGAAACTCGGCAAGATGGTGCAAAACCATCGAAAAACACTGACAATATTGCAAATCGTCAAACCCCGGTTCATCAGCCAGCACCCTGTTGCGCGCAACCGCCATCAACGATCCGTTGCCGTAAACCGGATGCAGCCGACCCGTGCGCGCGCGGTGATTGTCGGCCAGTTCCGCCTCATAGATCATCCGGACGCATAAGCGGATCCGCTCTGGCGGCGGCGCCGCCAACAAGGCGCGCGCCGCGGCACTTACATCACCATGCAAAACCGGTCGCATCAGGCCGCTTATCTGACAACCAGACGCGCCATCGCACCGGGGCCGTAAATGGCCGACACCTGCGCAATCCCGACCTCATATGACCCGGTCAGACCATCTGCCGCCTTCATCGCCGCCGAATAGGACCAGCCCTGAAGGGATGTCATCTCTTCACGAACAAGGGTTCCCCCCGCAACGACACGCACAAGATAGGATTCGCTTTCCTCGCCCAGTGGAACCTCCAGCCCTGACCAGTCATCCCCATCCAACCGGGCGCGCCGCACCCAGCTCAGGTGATCGCCGGTTGCGTCGGATCGCACCCGAAGGTGAACCGGGGAATACGGGCGCAAACCATTGCCATCGAATGAGGCGATCAGATGCTGGTAAGCCGGATCATCGTAACCACGGGTCGCCGGGCCGATGCGATAATGCTTGGCCAGCCCCCGCTCGTTGCGCAACAGGTTGATCTGCTGCACCTGGTCGTTCAGCAACACGAAAAGGGACCCGTCCGGCCAGACATCCGGCATCAGGGCATCCGACCCCAACTGGCCCCTCAACCGCCCGGACAGGGCGTAAACGCCGGGGGAGTCAAGCGTGGCATCCGAGAACTGGAAAACCTCCCAGTTGCCGGGTGTTCCGTCGCCGATGGCCGCCAGATTGACACCGTTCAAAACCGCGCTGCGCGGGCGCGATTCCAGCTGACCGGCCAACAGTCGCACCTTCACCGCCGGGCCCTCGTCCCAGACGCCGATGCTGGCGCGCCTCAGCGGTGTTTCGGTCACGCCCACAATGGCCTGACCGGTGATCACATCACTCAGGCTGTACCCCTCATCGGTTGAGGAGGAATAAACCGTTGCAGCCCCCGGCCAGGGATCAGCGGTCACCGCAAGATAAGGTGCATGCGGGATCTCTGCCCCGGTGATCATCGGCAGGTCCAGAAACACCGGCAACACTGGAACGGGCGCGGCATAGGGCCTGACAACCGCCGGGTCGTCGCGCAGGTGCGATGCCTTGTACACACCCTGTTCAACCCGGACCGCTTCGACCAGTTGCAGATCGGCCGATTCCAGACGGTCAATCCGGTAAAGGGGGCTGTTTTCGGTTTCTGACAACCGCACCAAATCACCTGCGCCCAGATGCAGCAGCGATGGCGGCAAGGCAAACCGCACCGTATCGCGGGAAACACGGGCCTCACTCAACCAGCGCTCAGCCGTTTGCCGACCTTCGGTGCGTGTCATGGACAGCGGCATCTCGTTGACCGAGACCGAATGCGTGCTGTCCTCGGGCAGAACCGCCTCTTCCGCAACCAGATCGTGATCCGCATCCGACTGGACAAAGCGCAGGCGCACGCGGCCCGTCATCTCGGCCTCGGCTTCACGCCGGTGTTCAACCGTGCCATCCAGATCGCCGCTGATCGCCAGATGATCAGGATTCAGGGCAATCGCGCTATAGCCATCGCGCATCTGAAAGCGCAAGATGCCGTTCCGTTCGATCGCGTCAAACCCATAGCTCAGCATCAGCGGCTGCAAAGCCGACCGCGCATTTGTCACATCTTCGATGACATATCCCCGAACCACGCCATAAAGCCCGGAAACATCGATATCCGTCACCCCTGCCGCGTGGCATATCTCAGTCACGACCGAGGCCAGCGTCCGCGAGCCGGACCGGCCGTTCAGCCAATGCCCCCGGTCATAGTTCGCCCCATCATCCCATTGGCTTCGCAGATTGGGAAAGGTCGGAAACGGGCGGGTATCCCACGCCCAGACATAGGCATTCGCCAAATCCAGCATTGGCCCGCCATAGACTTGCGACACCGGGTTGACGTCCGGGTCGCTCCAATATCCAAGTGTCGCTGCAAGGTACTGGACCTGAATGAAATCGTCGCGCAGACCGTTTGAATATGCAGGCAGCAGCGACTCAGACGATTTCGGGTCCAGAAACTTGTTCGGCTGGTTCGTGCCCTTGTCGATTGCCGCACATCCCAACTCGGCAAACCAGATCGGCTTTGATCCGGGCACCCAGTCGGTCGGATTGGGTTGACGAACGCCACCGATCCGCTCGTGGTGCAGATTTGACCACCAGCCGCGCAGGTCCTTGTACCGCCAGACCCATGGCTCATCATGCTCCTGATCTTCGATGGGCGTTCTGATCTGTGCCTCGGCCTCTTCCGGCGAGGCATAATACCAGTCATACCCCTCGCCCCCCTCGATATTGCCGCGCAGATATCCCAGGTCGTAGACCGACGGCGCACCTGCCGCGGCGTCTACGTGATTTTCGCCATCGCGCCAGTCAGACAACGGCATGTAATTATCGATGCCAATGAGATCGATGTTGTCATCCGCCCATAACGGGTCGAGGTGAAAATACCTGTCTCCGCTTCCGTCGGGCTGGAATCCGAAATACTCGCTCCAATCCGCTGCATAGCCGATCTTGGTGTCCGGGCCCAGAATCTGGCGCACCTCTGCCGCCAGCGCACGCAGTTGCGCAACAGCGGGAAAGCCCGAGGCTCCGCGGATCTGGGTCAGGCCACGCATCTCGGACGAGATACAGAAGGACGACACTCCACCAGCCGCCTTGCACAACATGGCATAGTGCAGAATGAACCGTCGCAGGCCCCATTCCTGCGGGCCAGAATATTTGACGATTTTCGTGGCCCGAACGGGACCATTGCCAAGCAAGCCGCCAAACGTGCCACCACCGTTTAGCCATTGCATATCGCCAGGCCCGCGATCATCCGGCCGCCCGCCAAGCAACGGGCCCGAGCCACTGCCGCCGCCCGAGCCTACCGGGTCGTCAAAGCCTTCGTTGATCGTAAAATCCGCAGCACTTGCTGTCCCAAAGAACGCGGCCACCTGCGCGTCCGCCGCAGCGGTCTGATCAGCAGACCCCGCGCGCCCCGGTGCCACATCCAGCGTGATCCGTCCCCGCCAAGGCAGATGGGGCTGGCTTGCGGCCTCCGACCAGGGATCAGGCAGCCCGTTTCCCGGCAACTGCTCCATCAGGATGAACGGGTAGAACATGACCCGCTTACCCGACTGGTTGAGGTGACGGATCGCCTCGACCACTGCCGGGTCTGCGGGTGTTCCGCCATAGACCGGGCGACCATCCTGCCGCGCGACCTGGCCCGCCGTGCTTCGGACCTGATCCGACACGATCCAGGGCATGTTGCGGCTGTCCGTGTCGCTCTGTTCGACCTTGGGCCGGATCGTGCATGTGCCGCATCTCAGATCGTCACCGAACCACGAAACCACCAACGAGGCCGCATCGCAATTTGGCAGCTCGGTCTCCAGCGCACGGGTCGAGCTCACAAGATCCGATACACCGGACGCAGAATGCGCATTGGCCGCCCAGCTTGTCCCGGATTGCGTATAATTCACCTGCGAACGGGCCAGCGCATACTCGCCCGTGCCCGGTATCATCGCCACCCCGCGCACGATTTGCGGCAGGGCGCTTGGGTAATCAGGCAAGTCGCGCTGCGCGGGGCGCACCACTTCGAACGAGAACTGCGGCACCCGGTTGCCAAAACTCGCAAGCTGGAAATCCTCGATCACGACATAGGCTGTACCGCGATAGGCCGGCACCGTACCCGCCCCTTCGATTGCTTCGATCAGGGGATCGGGCAACTGATCCTGCGTGCCGTGATAGATGCGCATGTTCAGCCCGGATCGGTCCTGTTCTTCCCCGTCTGCCCAGATGCGCCCGACATCGGCAATCTCGCCTGCACCAACGGCAATGGCCAGCGAAATCGAATAGCTGTAGCTGACGGTGGTCACTTCGGGGGCCTTGGGTTTTCCTTTGCCCCCGCCTCCGCCGCCCTGCGTTTCCCGGGTCTCGGTCTCCAGAAAGTCCGAGGCCCAGATGACCTGACCGCCCACGCGCATACGCCCAAAGACCGTGGTCACCGGGGCGCCCTCGCCGGTTTCCGTCAGCCTGAACCGGTCCATGCGGCCTGTTTCGACGACTTCACTGCCACTGCCCATGACGGATTGACTGAAGAACCTTTGGTCGATAACCCGCCCGACCGTCGCGCCAATGGCCCGGCCGATGATCGCGGTGGACAGGCCCGCGACGGTGCCACCGATTGACCCGCCCAGCGCGGCCCCGGCAGCGGAAAGAAGAATAGTAGCCATCAGAGCACCTCCAACGGGAATTCGAAACAGGAAACGACCCTGCGACGCCAAGGGCCGCTCAGCGCGTTCTCGACGACGCCATGGCCGGAATAGGCGTGAATGAACCTCGGCTCAGAGCCTGCGACGCTGACGATGCCAAGATGTTTGGCCACGCTGCCATCGCGCATCCGGAACAGCAGCACATCTGCGACCGCAAAATCGGCGGCCGTTTTTTCGACCAGATGCCGCCGCGCCGCCGCCCACATGCGTTCCTCGCCCTGCGGCTCGGACCAGTCCAGACTGTAGACCGGAACCGCCTCGGGCTCCTGCCCGATCACGGCGCGCCAGACGCCGCGCAGCAGGCCCAGACAATCCGTGCCCGCCCCCTTGGTCGAGGCCTGATGCACATAAGGCGTCCCCAACCAGCTGCGCGCTTCTGCGACAATATCCTGCCTGTGCATCATCACCTCAGGCTCCCTCCGCTGTTGGCTTTGCTCTGTTTGGGAACGGCCATCACCCAGTCTTCGCCCGGAAGATCTGGAAAGCCCTGAAAGTTCAGCAGGTTGTTGAACTTCAGGCGGCAGGCCTCCATGCGTTTGTCGCACCCCGCCCGCAGCCTGACCATGTCACCCGGCACCAGGCTTTCCCCGAAACCGGACCAGAGCCTGATTTGCCGCCCTTCCGCCACCTGCCGGTCATGCTTAATCGATGACCAGAGCCCTTTCGCCGCTCCCGACACTACGTCGACCCTGCCGCGCTCGAACCACCCGTCATCGATGGTTCCCCCGCCTGCCACAAGCAGAAAGGTTCCGCCATCGAAACCGGTGACGGCGCCCTCGATCCAATAGCCAGGCGTATCCATGTCGAACCGACAAGTCCGATCCCCCAATACGGCGGTACAAGGCTTCTGATACACGCGCCCCAACGGGCGGTTCAGCAAATCGGTCAGGCCACGCAGCTCGGCGTGAAACGCGCCGCCTGCGCACCGCAATTCCCCGATTGAACCCCGGAACTGAAGGATACGCTGATCCGGGTCGGCCCAGTTGACCAGCCACGCGCGCACCTCGGCCCCGTCGAACCGCCCCGCCTCGATATCCTCTTCGCGAATGGCCGCATCCGACAGCGCGCCCATGGCTTCGGCGTTGTCAATGGACAGGCCGGTGGCCTGTTCGATGGCCGCCGCCGTCAATCCGGTGCTGGCCCTGAACGTCAATCCGTCAAAGCCAAGTTCCAGATCATGATCGGTGAACCCGTATTCCTGACCATCCCGGCGTCTGATCGCCCAACACCGGCACACAGTGGTCATTCCGCTTTGCAGATGCGCGTGCAGGCCCTGTTCATCCACAGCCATCAGACACGCACCTCGACCACGGGAACGTTCGGCGCCTCTCCGGCCTGAAAACTGGCGACGTTGGTATGGATCTTGTCGGTGTCAAACCGTACCGGTACATCGAATTCGAACCCGGCGGTGATATCCACCTCTTCCGGTGGCGGGTCGGCAAAGGTGATCCGGCCTGTTGCCAGATCGACCTCGAATTCCACGCCCTCCCGGATCTCATCCTGATCCAGCCCCAGACGCACCGTCCCCAGCACCGGCTTGACGATGGGGCGGGCATAGCTGACCCCGCCCGAGCTATAGGTCTTGATCAGCTGAAATTCGGTCCGCACACCGTCGCCGCGTGCGATAACCTGATCTCCGACATCGACATCCAGCGTGGCCTTGCCGGATTTGAAATCCGACCAGTCCTTCCAGCGAAACCCATACATCTGGCCCTGCCGCGCCTCGAAGAACGAAATCAGCGTCTCGATATCGTCCAGCGAGCGCATCCCCAGCCCCGCATCATACCTGCGCCGGGAATGGGCCCAGGGCGTGTTGCGTTCTTCGAACCCGTTGGCCAGCGTCACGATATCCGTGCGCCGTTCGGGCCCCCCGACCGAGCCAAAGCTCAGGCTGGCGGGAAATCTCACCTCGTGGAAAGTCATCACCTGCTCCCTGATTTACCTGTTGCGATTGCCGCGCCCCAGGGCACGGCTCATCTGTGCTGCAATCTGTCCCTGCGAGCGGCGGAACCCTTGCACATCCGGGGTCGTGATGTTCATCACCACATTCACCGAACGCCCGCCGCCCTGCGTGCGCACGCCCAGCTTGCCGTCCGCGCCGCGCGCCAGCGGCATGATCGCCTCGGGGCCGGCCTCGCCCATCAGCCCGGTGCCGCCCCGCAACGGAAACATCGTCGGGCTGCTGACCACGCCGCCATTGGCAAACGGCATCACCCGGCCCTGGCTGAAACTGCCGCCATCGGCAAAGGGCAGAAGACCCTGCACCAACCCGCCGACCGAGTTTGCCAGCAATCCGCCAAAATGATCCGTCACCGGCTTGATCGCTGCTGCATAAGCCGTTTGGATCAACGAGTTCTTCAGCACATCCAGCGCGCCTGACAGGCTCATCCCGTCCAGAACCACACCATCAAAGGCCTTGCGCAAACCGCTGGACATGCCCCGCTCCAGCGTGGCGACCTCCTTGCCGGTTTCCTCGAACGCGGCGCTGATCCGCTTCATCTGGCTGTCAAACGCCGCGGCCATCGTCGCAGCATCACCCAGGGCATCGCCCAGCGCTGCGCCCCGTTCCTGCAAGTCGTCAAACCCGTCACGATCCGTCATCACGCTCTCCTTGTTGCTTGTCCGGGAAGGCGGCCAGCAGCGCGTCAAGGCCTGCCCGGTTCATCGCGGGCATCCCGGCGCCCTGCCCCAGCATCAGCCGCAGTTCCGCCGGGGTCAGACGCCAGAACTGCTCCGGCGTCAGCCGCAGCCCCAGAAACCCGGCCCGCATCAGGGCGGGCCAGTCGAACCCGCTCATGTCGTTTCCGGCACCATGAAGGCACGGGCCAGCAGTTCGGCCGCCGCTTTGGCCGCAGCCATCGGGCCGCCCTCGATCTCGGCATGAAACAGGTCGGCGCGGGTGGCATTCCGGCCTCCGCCCCGCAATCCGGCAACGATCAGCGCCAGCACGTCACCGCTGGAATACGCGCCACCCTCAAACCGCTGCACCAGCTCGACCATGGATCCGGTGTTCAGCTCCTGCTCCAGTTCCGCCAAAGCGCCCAGCGTCAGCTTGAGCACCCGCCGCTCTCCATCGATGGTCAGTGCCACCTCGCCCGTCCACGGATTGGCCATGCGATTACAGCGCCGTAAAGCTCAGCGCACCGGCGCTTGCCATGCTCATCTCATAGGTCGCCTCACCGTTGTGTGAGCCCGCATACTCGATGCCCGTCACCTGAAACGCCCCCTCGACAATGCCGAAATCGGGGATGATCACCTGAAACGCCGGGGTCTCGCCGTCAAAAAACAGCTACCGCGCACGTTCGTCCGTACCTGCATCCTTTAACACGCCCGAGCCGGAAATCGAGGCCGATTTGACCCCCGCCCCCGACAACAGCTCGCGCCAACCCCCCTGACTTTCCAGGCTGGTGACGTCCACGCTTTCGGCGTTGAAACTGATCCGCGTGGCCCGCAGGCCCGCAATGGTCTGGAACAGGCCCGTGCCGTTCATATCCACTTTGACCAAAAGGTCTTTTCCGTTCTGGGCAGCCATGTGCTCTCTCCGTTGATTGCTTAGTCGTCTTCCACGCGGGCGCGGAATCTCAGGTCGATCTGGCGGATGCTGCCGCCTGTCCCGGTTCGCCGGGCCGAGGCGCGCTCGAACCACAGCCCGACCAGATGCCCGCGGCTCAGAACCAGCGGCGCATTGTCCAGCGCGTCACACACCGCCCCGGCCAGCGTCTTTGCCGCGCCAAACCCGGCGGCTTCGGACACCACCGAAACCGTAAAGCGGTGGATCGCACCCGCGCTCGACCGGTCCGAGGCGTCGCGGACCTCTTCCGGGCCCAATGTCGCATAGGTCTGCGGAACCGTTCCCGTGGGCACCGCGTCATAGATCGCGCCGCCGGACTGGCCGCTGACATCCGCATCCGCGGTCAGGTGCTGAAACACCGCCGCCTGCAGGGCGGCTGATACGCCATAGCTCATGCCGCCACCTCTTCATCCGCGAAACAGGTCAGGTACTGGCCGCGCGCGTCACGCTCTGCCACGGCGCGGATGACGAAACGGCGATTGCCCTCGCGAAACCGCTGATCCGGCGCCGGGCGCATGGTCGACCCTTCGGGGGCGCCCCGCACCACGATGCGATACCCCACGCGCGAGACGGAAACGCCAGCGATCTGCCGTTCCGCACCACTGCGCGCCGTGACCTCGGCCCACAGCGTTCCCAGCGCGGCCCAAGCCTCGGTATATCCCCCGGACCCGTCAGCGCTGCACATCGGGGCCTCAAGCACCAGCTTGCGGTTCAGACGCGGGGTGTTCATTGCACCACCCCCGCACCAAAGCGCACCATCCGATAGCGCTGGATCAGGCTGGTGACACCAAACGGCATGCACCCCGCGCCCAGCGCGGTCTCGTCCCGGTATTCGTAATAATGCGCCGCCAGTAACAGTACCGCCTGGCCCAGATCGGCAGGCAAACCGGCCCAGTCCGTGGCCATCCCGGCCGTGAAGGCGATCTTCACCGCACCCCCCGTTGCAATCGCAGGCAGGACCAACCCGACCGGCCGCAACCGCGGGCGCTGGCCATCGCGTTCCAGCCGATACACCGCCGCATCCGCAACGGTTTCAGTACCTGCCGCATCGGTCAGCGTCACGGACAGCACCGATGTCACCGGAGCAACCGGCAAAACCTCGCCCGACGGATCGCGCCAACCGCTCAGGCTCCATGAAAAGTCGCGCTCGATCAGAACCTTGCCGGTGCGCGCCTCAATCGCGGCCATGGCCGCCCGCAGGAACCCCTTCAGCACCTCGTTCTGAACGTCATCCTCGGCAAAGCCCCTGCCCAGCCGCAGATGCGCCTTGAACTGATCCACCGGCAGCGCCGCATCCGCGATGGCGGTTTCTTCGATCAACATCATCCATTCACTCCGCAATCTCGGACCCCACCGGGGGCCTCAGTCAGGAAAATGACGGGCACGCGCCGCCCCACGTTGCTCGGACGGAGGGGAGCAGCTAGACAACGCGGGGGATCTCACCCCGGCCCGTGCCCGCCGCCCGAGGGGCTGATGGCCCCCCGGATTCGCCACCGCCTATGCTATGCCGAATTTCACCAGCTTGATGGCTGCAAAGTCGCTCACATCACCGCCCACGCGTTTGGTCGCATAGAACAGGACATGCGGCTTGGCGCTGAACGGGTCGCGCAGCACGCGCAGATCGGGGCGTTCGGCGATGGTGTAACCGGATTTGAAGTCGCCAAACGCGATCGAGAAGCTGTCCGAGGCCGCATCCGGCATGTCCTCGGCAATCAGTACCGGATAGCCCATCAGGCGCGCGGGCTCACCAGCGGCCAGACCGTCCGACCACAGGAAACGGCCATCGCTGTCCTTCAGCTTGCGGATCACACCCGCCGTTTTCGAGTTCATGACGAATGTGCCATTGACCCGGTATTGCGCGCCCAGCGCATAAACCACATCGACAATCGCATCCGCGTCGACACCGCCATCGATGCCGGTGGCAACATACCCCAGGCTGCCCCAGGACCAGGTGTCGTCGGATACCGCGCGGTGGATCATCAGACCTTTGGGTTTGTCCACACCGTCACCCGCGATAAAGGCCGCCGCCTCGGCACGGGCGAACTTGTCGGCAATCCGACCGGCCAGCCAGCCCTCGACATCGAACGCGCTGTCATCCAGCAAACGTTGCGAGGCTTTGGGCAGCGCGCTCAACTCGTGCAGTGGGATCGAGATGCGGTCGATCGACGGGGTTCCGGTTTCGGAAGTGGACGAATTCTCATCGGCCCAGCCGGCACCGACATCGGTATGGTCGATCAGCACATCGAACGAATTCGCCTCGACATTCACCACCGACGCAATCGAGCGGATCGACGCGGTTGCGTTCAGAACCGACTTGATCGTCTCGGCGGTCTGCGGATCGACCAGATACCCGCCATCGCTGTTGACGGCGGTGGACAGCGATTTGCTCTCCATCTCCAGCCCGCGCAGCCCGTCATCCTCGCCCGAGCGTACATAGGCGTCGAACGCCTTCTGGTGCGGTGCACCGTCCAGGGTCGAGGCCGCAAGATGCGGGCGCGCCGCGATGGTTGATTTACGATCCAGCATGGTCAGTCGCTCTTCTGTCTGTTGCAGTTTTGTTTTAACTTCAGCCTTCAGGCCCTTGAATTCATTCACGAAGCCAGCCATCGCCTGCTTCACCTCCTGAACCAGGGGCGCACCCTCTCCGGTCAAGGCCGGGATCTCGGTCTTGCTCATCAGCATGTCCTGTTTTTGGGTGGGTTTGAGGCGCGCTAGGTCCGCGCCAGCTCCTGCCGGGCGTCGTTGAACACCTCGGCAATACTGCGCCAGGTATTCTCGGCATCGGGGTCGCTCCCCTTTGCCGCCACCCGCGCACTGGGCAGCATCGGGAAGGTCACCAGCGACACCTCCCAAAGCTCCAGTTCCGTCAGGACCCGCTGGCCCTTGTCATTCTTCACGGCCCGTTTGGTGCGATAGCCGATCGACAGGCCATCCATCGCACCCGCGCGGATCAGCTCGGCCGCTTCGCGGCCTTTCTGGGTGCTTTCCAGCAGACGTCCCTTGACCCACAGGCCCTTGTCGTCCTCGCGTACCTCGTCCCAGACGCCTATGGGTTGCGCCGGGTCGTGCTGCCACAGCATCTTGACCCGCTGACCCGCCTTGGCGAGCCCCTCAAGCGAGGCGCGATAGGCCCCGCGCTGCACCATGTCACTGCCATGATCGACTTGCCCGAACAGGCTGGCATAGCCTTCGATCATCGCATCCTCGGTCACCGACAGGATGTCACCGAACCCTGCGAACTTATGCTCCAAATCCATGAACTTCTCCATGTAACCCACTGAACTTATGTCGTTACCACCAAGAAAGACTGAAACACCTGCGCCAGGATCACTGCGGCCACACCATAGACCGTCAGCCACAGCCGTTTCTCCAGCCGCTCCATCATCTCTTCGATCTGATCCAGCCGCCTGCACAGATGCGCGTGCTGGATCTCGGCCACCCGCTCATGCGCGGCCAGACGTAGCCCCGGCGCGCATTCGAACGGCGGATACCCCTCAGCCATCGGCACGCTCCGGCAGCCCCAGCAACCTGCGTTTTTCCACATCGCTCAGGAATTCCGCCCGATTGACCCGCGCCCATTGCGCATCCCGCTCTGCGGACAGGGCCGTTACTTGATCCAGATCGGGCTTCAGCATCAGATCCTCGCCGGTAAAGCCCGTCAGCCACTCCGACACCGCTGCCGCCACCCGCGTCACCAGGGGCAGCACGGTCAGGCGGTAAAACGCCCGGTTGGCCTCCTGATAGTTCGAATAGGTCGCGTCGCCCTGTATCCCCAGCAGCATCGGCGGGACCCCAAAGGCCAGCGCGATCTCGCGGGCGGCGGCTTCCTTGGTCTTCTGAAACTCCATATCCGAGGGGGAAAAGCCCATCGGCTTCCAATCCAGCCCCCCCTCCAGAACCATCGGACGGCCGGCATTGCGCGCCCCGCGATAGTTCTGCTCGATCTCGTCGGACAGGCGGCGGAACTGCTCCTCGGCCATCATTCCGTGCCCATCACCGCCCTTCCACACCAGCGCCCCCGAGGGCCGCGCTGCATTGTCCAGCAGCGATTTCGACCACCGCGAGGCGCTGTTATGCACATCAATCGCCGTCGCCGCCGCCTGCATCGGCGAGAACCCGTAATGATCATCCTGCGGGTGGAACGTCTTGATATGGCAGATGGCCTCGGCCGAGAACCGGTGCGTCTTGCCGCCGACGCTGTAATCATAAGCCTTGGGCCACCCATCCGCCCCCGGCATAACGCTCATCCGGTCCGAGCGCAGAACATGAAGCTCAACCGGCAGCCCGTCCTCGGCCTGCACCGCCTCGACATAAGCATTGCCCGACAGCAGCAGCTGCCCGAACAGGGCCTCCAGCATCTCTGCCCGCCCCTGCGCCGCATTCGGGCGCCGCAACAGGGCCAGGATCGGATGCGCATCGAAACGCTGCCCCTGACCCTGCAAAATCAAGGGCAGAGCCGCCGCCGATTCAGCAATCAGCTTGACTGACCGAAACCCCACCGGATTGCCCGAAAACCCCGTCCGTGTCAGCGACACCGTGTCCCGCGGGCTCCACGCCACGCGCCCGCCGGTCTGCCATGCCACCACAGGCCCGGTCGCGCTCGCCTTCGCCTCGGGCGCGCTCCCAGCCGATCCACGACGCAAGAAATCGAATACCATCTGTGCTCCTTTCTGCCGCCGCTCTGCCCGGCTTGTTGAAAGGAGTTATGACGGAAAGAAGTTTAGGGCTTGGGAATGGGGCGTACGGGGGGTGCGCAACGGCTTAGCTCTTTAACCGATTGCACCGGAACCGCCGCTTAATAACAGTATTTGCGATGAACGAAGTTGCAGCTACACGGGCTGCCGTTAAATCAACTCTGAAAGACACTGACTGGCTTGATCAAAGTTGCCAAATAGTCCCGGGTTGCGCCATCCCAATCGTCTGGATTTTCATCGTGCGCAATCTGCGCGTGAAGTTCCATGAGCTTCCAAACTTCTTCCTTGGATTCCGCCACCATGCTCGCTGGACAAGCTTCCATTCCCTCACAATCTCTACAGGCATACGAATAAGCGTCTGACATCTATCCTCTCCCCCAAGTCCAAACTGAAGTATAACCGATGTGCGCAGATTCACCGAATCCGATTGCGAGAAAAGCTGTTGTCTCAGCGGTGAGATTACCTTTTGCCTCCCCCAAAAGAGGAAATTTGTATGATCGTTTGAACAACCTCTCACAACGCCCGCACCCTAGGTCGCCGATACACCCCCGCAGGCCCCACAACCAACTCATGCAGAGCCCAGACCAGCGCATCGACGCGGTCGGGCGAGCCCTGCCCTTCAAACCCGCGCGCGGTCATCTGGCACATCTGCTCCTCCAACGCGTCCAACCCGGCCACATGGCGCACCCGCCCCTGTTCGTACAGCGCCGCCACAGGCTCGGCCCGCGCGACCTTGCCGCGTGACGCCCGCACCGCGCGATATGGGACCAGAGGGTCCACCTGCCGCACGACCTCTTCCACCAGTTGCCCGCCCTGATTGACCTCGGCCACCAGCCGTTCGGCCCCGAACTCATCCATCGCGTCAATCGCCGCCTGCGCCCAGCCCGCCGGGCCAACACCCTGCACCGTCCGGTCAGCCAGCACGAACGCCCGCCACGCCTCAGGCGGGCCTTGCACTTGCGCGCCAACCACCACGATCCCGCAGGCATCCGCTCCTGACCCGGATGTCACCGCCGGGTCCAGCGCCACCACGATGCGATCCAATTCGGGCACCTGCGCACAGCGCGCCGCCTCCAGCATCGAACCCGTCCACAGCGCTCCTTCCGCGTCTGACAGCAGCACCCCGTCCAGCTCCTGCCGCCCCAGCCGAGTACCCGCATAGCGCGCGCGCACTTCTTCCAGAAACGACGCCGCCAGATTGGCCCGGTTCGCTTCGGTCGGCGCATGGGTCTGCACGGTGGACGACGACGCCAGCAACTCCTTCAAAACCTTCACATTGCGCGGCGTTGTGGTCACGCAAACCCGAGGCCGCTCGCCCAAGCGCAGCGCAAATTGCAGCATGTCCCAGGTCTCACCCGCCTTCTTCCACTTGGCCAGCTCATCCACCCAGGCCGCATCAAATTGCGGCCCGCGCAACCCTTCGGGATCATGCGCTGAAAACGCCTGTGCCTCGGCCCCGTTGGGCCAGATAAGCTTGCGTTCCGATGCCTTCCACGTGGGCCGCCGATCCGGGGGCGAGCATTGCAATATCCCGCTATCGCCAAAGATCATCACGTCGCGCACCTGATCGAATGTTTCACCCACCAGCGCCACGCGGCACGCCTCGCCCTTGTCCAGCGGTTTCGGACCCTCGACCATCGATCGCACCCATTCGGCCCCTGCCCGCGTTTTGCCCGCGCCACGCCCGCCCATGATCACCCAGGACCGCCAGTCGCCCTCGGGCGGCAATTGATGCGGCAGCGCCCAGAATTCAAACAGGAAAGGGAGGGCACACAGCCCCCCCTCCCCGATCTCACTCAGAAATCTCTCCCGCACCGCAGCATCGGCGGAGGCGAGCCAGCCTGCACCCGATCTCAAATCGGGCCCGCTCAAGGTCGAGCGCATAGCCCCCTTGGGCAATTCCGGCTTGTCTGTAATGTTGTTCGACAAAGCTTGTCTCCACTTTCTGGCAACTTCGGATCAGCCCCTCCAGCTGACCGAGTTGCTTGGCTGAACCAGCAAGATCTGCATCCTCCCCGGCACCGATCTGTTTGCGCAGGTCTTCTGCCGCTTGCCGCAGATCGCGAATGGACCTTTCCAGGGACTGCAACAGTTCAGCCGTCTGGGAAATCCGCTCTTCCGGGGTAATCAAAGTCATGTTTGCCTGTGACCTCATGCGTGAGTGTTCTCCGCACGAGAGAAACGAAAAAACGGCCACCGGGTCGCCCCGAGGCCGTTCGCCCACTTCTTCTAGCATGACACATCCAATACGGGATAAAGCGCGTAAAGTCAAGGATTTACGCAACAGGCGCGCAACAGGGATCGTACGGTGCGGGTTAACGGACAGTGAATTTCCGGCCATGGTAACCCTCGGCCAAAACGCCGCCCCGCCCTTTAGCCTTCCAAGCCCTGACCGCCTCACCGACCAGAGGGATTAACACAGGGTTACCCCCGTGCCGCTTTCAGCGTGTACAAATTGCACACTCCCCACCTTGACGCGTGTACAAACCTGACATTTTCCGAAATCGCGCTCAAAATCGCCCGCATCACCCGATTTCGACGCGTCAAGGTCCTGCGCGCAACCTGCCCGCGGCAAAACCAGTCCTTGACATTCCCTCCCGAAACCCTCATGTGCCCTTAATCACGGCGCCACCGCGTGAGCATCGTCGGGCTTCAGGCCCCTCAGCGCCAGCACATTACTCCCGGTTCCCCTTCACGCAGGGTTCTTTACGCGATGGCCGGATGGCGCTGGATTCGCTCGCGCATCCCGAGGTCTCGCACAACCCTGCCGGTCACATGAATGTGGCCAGTCACCACCTGCTCGTGGGGTTTAATCTGCGGGCTGTAAAGGATAATTTTTTGTTCGACTTCGATATGCTCGGCCTCGCGCCGACGCTGAACGACGCGTTGAAACGCGCCAATTTCACTCAACCCACCCCGATTCAGAACCAGGCCATTCCGCTGGCCCTGAACGGGCATGACATCCTCGGGCTGGCCCAAACCGGCACCGGCAAGACACTGGCCTTTGGCCTGCCCCTGATCGACCACCTGCTGGCGCAGCCCGGCAAGCCCGATCCCAAAACAGCCAAATCACTGATCCTCGCCCCCACCCGCGAGCTCGTGAACCAGATCGCCGACAGTTTGCGCACCCTCACCAAAGGAACAAAGCTGCGGGTCGCTACAGTTGTTGGTGGCCAGTCGATCAACAAACAAGTGATGTTCCTCGCACGCGGCACCGATATTCTGGTCGCCACTCCGGGCCGCCTGATTGACTTGATGGAACGGGGCGCTGTTGACCTTGGTTCGGTGCGCCATCTGGTATTGGACGAAGCAGATCAGATGCTTGACCTGGGCTTCATTCACGCTCTGCGTCGCATCGCGCCTGCACTGGGCACGCCCCGCCAGACCATGCTGTTCTCGGCCACAATGCCGAAACAGATGGAGGAGCTCAGCCGTGCCTATCTGAACAATCCGCAGCGGGTGCAGGTTTCGCCCCCGGGCAAGGCCGCTGACAAGATCACCCAGTCCCTTCACTTTGTTTCGAAACCCGGAAAACCGTCTAAGTTGCGCGAAATCCTGTCGCAGGACGCGGATGCGCTGACACTGGTCTTCACCCGCACAAAACACGGCGCTGAACGGCTGATGAAAGGGCTGGTGGACGACGGCTTTAACGCGGCGTCCATTCACGGGAACAAAAGCCAGGGCCAGCGTGACCGGGCCATCAATGCCTTCCGCGCTGGTGAGGTGAACATACTGGTGGCCACCGACGTTGCCGCGCGTGGCATCGACATCCCCGGCGTCGCCTATGTCATCAACTTCGACCTACCCGACGTGCCCGACAATTACGTCCACCGTATCGGGCGCACCGCCCGTGCCGGGCGCGGAGGGGAAGCGATCGCGTTCTGTGCACCGGAAGAAGTCGACCTGTTGCGTCAGATCCAGAAGCTGATGAAAATTGAAATCCCTGTCACAAGCGGCACCATGCCGGAAGGGGTCGAGGTTCAGCAACCTGCACGTCGTCAAAACAACCGCCGTCGCGGGTTCAAGCCCAAGCCGGCCAACGGCGATGGGAAACCTTCCAACTCCAGACGGCGCCGTCCCAACAAAAGACGCTCAGCCGCCTAAGAACTGAAGAGCCTGCCAAAGAAAACGCCGACGCCAGTTTTTATACCGGCGTCGGCGTATTTTGTTAACAAAACCAGCAATCCGCCCGGCTTAATTCCCCGAGCTCTGCTGTTCTTCAATTTCGCGCCATTTGGCAACGTTGCGATTGTGCTCCTGCAGGGTTTCTGCAAACGCATGCCCGCCCGAGCCGTCAGCGACGAAGAACACATAGTTGGTGTCATCCGGCGCAACCGCTGCTTCCAGGCTCGCCAGACCTGGATTTGCAATCGGCGTCGGAGGCAGCCCGTCGATCTGATAGGTGTTCCACGGTGTTGGACGGTTCAATTCGCTGCGCCGCAACCCGCGACCCAATGTGCCCTGCCCCTTTGTCACGCCATAGATGACGGTCGGATCGGTTTGCAACCGCATCCCTTGTTTCAGGCGGTTCACGAACACACTGGCGACCTGGCCGCGTTCCTCCGGAACACCGGTTTCCTTTTCGATGATAGACGCAAGGATCAGCATCTCTTCAGGAGTGTCCAGCGGCAACCCGCCTTGACGGCTTTCCCAAACCGCGTTGATCCGCAGTTGTTGCTTGTCCTGCATGGCTTGCAAAATCGCATTGCGATCCTGTCCGGCCACAACATCGTAACTGTCCGGGGCCAACATGCCCTCAGCCGGGATCTCGGTCACCTCACCCGACAGCGCTTCGAATGATTTCAGAGCTTCAACCACCTGCCACGAGGTCACACCTTCTGCAAGCGACACGCGATATCGCGTATCAGCCTCGTTGCGTTTCTCGGTATAGGCTTCAGGCGTTTGTTCCTCTGCCGCATCAAATGAAGCAATCTCGACAAAATCCAGTGTTGCCGGATCCAGTTCACGCACGCGGGTTTGGGTGCGTGTCACACCGATACGGTATTCGATTTCCGACCCGCAAGTGCTGGCGCCGCTGCTGGTGATTTCTTCGATGATCTGCGCCATCGACGCACCTTCGCGCACCAGAAAGCTGCCCGCTTTCAACCGCTGCGCCTGATCGGTATAGTCAGCGGCCATTCGAAACAGAATTGAACTTCGAATGGCACCCTGATCTTCCAGATCGCGACTGACACGTGTCATGTTCGAACCGCTTTTGACCTGAAGGCAAATCGCGGTCTCAAGCGGGCCTTCGGCCTTGTACTGCGACTGTCCCCACAGGATCAGACCGCCCACCAGAAACAGGCCGACCACCAGGATGGTCAGCGCATTCGAAGCGATGGCCCGCCACATTTAATTGACCTTTCCGAAGATCACGCTGGCATTGGTTCCACCAAACCCGAACGAGTTCGACAGCGCCACATTGATTTCACGCTCGCGCTTGGCGTTGGGGGCAAGATCAATCGGAGTTTCAACAGCCGGGTTATCCAGGTTAATTGTTGGCGGTGCGACCTGATCGCGGATTGCCAGGATTGAGAATATTGCCTCAATCGCGCCCGCAGCACCCAGCAAGTGACCGGTTGCCGACTTGGTCGAACTCATCGTCGCATTCCCGGCATGCTCGCCCAACAGGCGCTCGACAGCACCCAGTTCGATCGTGTCCGCCATGGTCGAGGTGCCATGCGCGTTGATGTAATCCAGGTCCTTCGGCTCCAGCCCGGCGCTGCGCAACGCCGCTCTCATGGAACGTTCGGCCCCATCGCCATCCTCGGACGGCGCAGTGATGTGATAGGCGTCGCCCGACATACCATAGCCCAGAACCTCGGCGTAGATCTTAGCCCCACGCGCCTTGGCGTGTTCGTAATCTTCCAGAACCACGATGCCGGCGCCCTCGCCCATCACGAAACCGTCACGGTCCACGTCATAGGGTCGGCTGGCAGCCTTTGGATTATCTGCGTATTTGGTCGACAGCGCCTTACATGCGTTGAACCCGGCAATACCGATCTCGCAGATGCAGCCCTCGCCACCACCTGCCACCATGACATCTGCGTCACCCGCCCGGATGATGCGGCTGGCGTCGCCGATTGCGTGCGCACCGGTTGAACATGCGGTCACGACCGAGTGGTTCGGCCCTTTGAACCCATGGCGAATTGATACCTGACCCGAGGCCAGGTTGATCAGTGCGCCCGGAATAAAGAACGGAGATACCCGACGCGGACCCTTGTCGCGGATCAGGTTCGCGGTATTGGCAATCGATCCCAGACCACCAATGCCCGAGCCGATCAGAACACCCGTACGCAGGCGCGATTCTTCGTCTTCCGGCAGCCAGCCTGCATCCTTACAGGCCATTTCGGCGGCCGCGATGGAATACAGGATAAAGTCTTCGATCTTGCGCTGCTCTTTCAGCGGCATCCAGTCATCGGGATTGAAGGTCCCGTTGGTTCCGTCGCCGCGCGGCACCTCGCAGGCGTAGGTCGTTGCGACCCCGCTTGCCTCTGCATCGAAATGCGTGATTGGGCCCGCACCGGACTCTCCGTCCAGCAGCCGCGACCAGGTTTCCTCGACCCCGCTGGCCAAAGGAGTGACCAATCCAAGACCGGTTACAACGACTCTGCGCATGAAGTGCCTCTTGCCTGCTTCCTCTTATGAGAACCGCTCATACCCCGGCCCGGGGTGCGGGGGCAAGAGCAACGGTTCTTTCCGTCCCGGCGTTCTGCCGCCGAATGCCCAAGGAAACCAGAAATTCGGCGCTTGTCAAAACCGCCCTTTCGCGCGTCCAGCCGAAAGGGCGGAGTTGCTTACTGAAACTGCGCAACCGGCTCGTGGGCCGATTTGGCAGTTTCAAGTGCTTTGGCCAAGTCCAGTGTCTTGCGGAACAACGCACGCCCGACAATCGCGCCCGAGATGTTGGGGATGTATGCCAGCCGTGAGATATCGTCTGCTGTGCGCACGACACCGCTGGCAATCACCGGAGTACGCGAATGGTTTGCCAATCGCGAGATCAGACCAAGCTTTGCCTCGACATCTTCGATGTCGCTGTCGATATCTGTTACCACGATGGCGGCAAAGGGCGTATCGCCGAATGCGTCGATAAAGGCTTCGGGCGTGAACGCACTTTGGCTGCGCCAGCCGTCAGTCATAACAAGGCCTTGCCAGACATCCACTGACAGCACGATCTGGTCAGGGTGCAGCTTGGCCAGATCCTTGACCTGGTTTGGTTCACGCGCGGCAAGCGTGCCAACCACGATGCGGCCCGCGCCCTTGTCGATCCAGCGCTCAATCTGCTCGCGCGAGCGCATGCCACCCGCCAACTGCACCGGAATCTCGGCCTTGCGAAGGATATCTTCGACCAGCTGCGCGTTGGTATCCTTACCCTCGATCGCGTCGAAATCCGTCAGGTGCATCCACTCGGCACCCGCCTCTGCCCAGCTCCGTGCGGTTTCTACCGGATTCACGTGCCAGATCATCGCTTCTTCCAGACGACCCTTGTCCAGCGAGACACACCGGCCGTTCTGCAGTTCCATCGTGGGGTAAATCCTCATGAGCTTGGTCCTCCGCTCAATCGCTCTGAAAATCCCCGGCAGCATACATCCAGAACGCCCGCCCGAAATCACCGGGATCGGCACAGCTTGGCCATTTTGCGGCATACTGTTTAAGTGGCGAATCTATGCGCGAGCTGGCGGTCCGTTGCGTCGTAACAAATGCACCGGGGTTTCATTATACACCCCTTCCCGCATCAGAACATAGCCTAGCTTCTTGGCGAGTTTCTGCGAAGACATGTTCGTCGCGTTTATCATCGCGACCAACGGTCCGGGAATCACCCGATCAAACCAGTCATGCGCAGCCTTGGCTGCCTCGTATCCCAATCCCTGCCCCTGTGCTTCGGGGACCAGCACCCACCCCGCCTCTGGGAAGCCGTCGAAATCGTCGCCCATGCATCGGTTGCTATAGAAGAATCCGGCCTGCCCTATCAGCTTGCGATTCGATTGTTGCATCACGCCCCACTGGCCAAAACCGGCCATCTGCCAATGCCCGGCATTACGCAGGAACGAATCCCACGCTTCGCCACGCGACCGGGGAGAGCCGCCGATATGCCGGACGACACAAGGGTCACGCCAAATTTCCGCAAACCGGTCGAAGTCTTCCGGGCGCATGGCGCACAGCGTCAAACGCGCGGTATTTATCATCGGAGTGGATCTTATCATGCCCTGTCCACTTTGAGTTTTGCCTCAGTGGAAACAGTGCGCAGGCCACAATAGCCACGCAAGTCCGAAATTCGGGCAGGCATAAAAAAACGGCGCCCCCGTTGCCCGGAAGCGCCGATTTTGATCAGAAAGAAACGCTTAGGACGCTTCGCTGATGAACTTGACGGCGTCGCCAAAGGTCTGGATGGTCTCGGCTGCGTCATCGGGGATCTCGATGCCGAACTCTTCTTCGAAGGCCATGACCAGCTCAACAGTGTCCAGGCTATCTGCGCCCAGATCGTCGATGAAGGACGCGTTTTCCACGACTTTATCTTCTTCAACACCCAGGTGCTCAACAACGATCTTCTTAACGCGATCTGCGACGTCGCTCATGTCTATTCCTCATTCCTTTACAGGGCGGTCCGCCCGATTCTGCCCTTGCCCGCACGGGTTGGCTTTGGTTTGCCCGTTTTGGGCGGTTTCGGTCCCGGCGAACCGGGAAATAGAAGGCCGACCTGAACGACCGGCCCCGCATAGATGCGCCGCCTATAGCATAGTCGACGCAAGAGGCAAACGCTTTCGCACTCGCCCCTGTCGCGCTCACAACATGGCCATACCACCGTTCACATGCAAGGTGCTTCCGGTAACATAGCCCGCTTCGGGGCTGGAAAGATACAGAACGGCAGCTGCAATTTCCTCGGGATCGCCCATGCGACCGGCCGGAACCTTGAGCAACAGACCCTTTTTCTGTTCCTCGGTCAGTTTCTCGGTCATTGCAGTTGTGATAAATCCAGGTGCCACGGAATTCACAGTAATTCCGCGTGTCGCAACTTCGTGGGCCAAAGCCTTGGAAAACCCGATCATACCGGCCTTGGACGCGGCATAGTTCGCCTGCCCCGGATTGCCGATTGCGGCCACCACGGACGAGATATTGACGATACGGCCCCAGCGCGCCTTCATCATGCCCCGGATCACCCCTTTGCACAGTTTCATGGTCGAGGTCATGTTCACGTCAATGACGCTTTGCCATTCTTCGTCGGACATGCGCATGAACAGGTTGTCGCGCGTGATTCCGGCGTTGTTTACAAGAATGTCCACCGATCCCATCGCCTCGGCCGCTTGCTTAGGCAACGCTTCAACGGCTTCCGGGTCACTTAAGTTGCAAGGCAGAACATGCGCGCGTTCGCCCAGTTCGTCGGCCAGAGCCTGAAGCGGTTCAACGCGTGTACCGGACAAACCAACCGTTGCACCTGCGCCATGCAACGCACGTGCGATGTCACCTCCGATACCGCCCGAAGCACCGGTGATCAGCGCATTCTTACCTGTTAAATCAAACATTCGGTTTCCCTCTTGCTGCGTCGCTTACAACGCGGATTGAGCTTACGATTCGACCTGAATGGTCTTCTGAACGTCTTCCGGTGTGCCCACGGCCTTGCCCGCGATTTCGCGATCGATCTTGCGGATCATACCGGACAGCGCCTTGCCAGCGCCGATTTCCCATGTTTCAGTCACGCCTTGAGCCGCCATATATTGCACGCTTTCCCGCCAGCGAACCGAACCGGTCACCTGCTCGACCAGCAATTGACGGATCAGATCCGGATCGCTGACAGCCTCGGCGCGAACATTGGCCACCAAAGGTACGGCTGGTGCCTTAATTTCGACGGCAACAAGCGCTTCTGCCATTACATCTGCAGCAGGTTTCATCAGCGAACAGTGAAATGGAGCACTTACCGGCAACATAACGGCACGTTTTGCACCTTTTTCCTTGGCTATCTCGGCTGCGCGCTCGACAGCCGCTTTTGAACCCGACACGACGACCTGCGTGGGATCGTTGTCATTTGCGGCCTGACAGACCTCGCCCTGTGCGGCTTCTTCCGCCACGGCGCGTACGGCCTCCAGATCCAGCCCCAGAATGGCGGCCATGGCCCCCTCGCCCACGGGTACCGCGCTTTGCATAGCCTGACCACGGGTGCGCAGCAAACGCGCTGTATCTGCAACAGACAAGGCCCCCGCCGCGGCCAGAGCCGAGTATTCACCCAGTGAATGCCCCGCCACAAAAGCCGCCATGCTGACGGATACGCCCTCGGCTTCCAAAGCACGCATGGCTGCCATCGATGTCGCCATCAACGCGGGTTGAGCATTCTGGGTCAGTGTCAGGTCAGCAATATCACCGTCCCAAATCAGACTGCTCAACTTCTCGCCCAACGCGTCGTCCACCTCATCGAAAATGGCCTGAGCCGCCGGATAGGCCTCTGCCAGAGCTTTGCCCATACCTATGGTCTGGGCGCCTTGTCCCGGAAAAACGAACGCGAGTGTCATTGCAACCTCATGGATGGTTTCAGGTTGCGGCGGGGTGTAAACTGACTGATCGTCTGGCACAAGCATTGCCTGCTTTCTGCATTGTGGCACCTTTTGTGTGCACCCGCGCTCACTTGTGTCTGTTTCATCCGGCTTTACCTTGGGCACAACCCAGAATCCCGGAGCGTCCGACACATGCAATCGACCAATTCCTTTTCAAGCTACGGCAGCATCGCAAAGACGTTTCATTGGCTAACCGCGTTGCTGATCTTCACGGCTTTGCCCCTCGGCTGGGTCGCGGACAATCTGGCACATGCGGTATTGCACTCGGCAGCGGCCCCGACCGAGTTGGAAATTGCCCGTGCAGCGCGCGTGTTCTCATTGCATAAAACCGTAGGGGTTACCGTGTTCTTCGTGGCATTGGCCCGCATTCTTTGGGCGTTCACGCAAACCAAGCCCGGCCTTCTGAATGCTGACAACAAACCCGAAGCCTTCGCCGCTGAAACCGTCCACTGGCTGCTTTACGGTTCGCTGGTCCTTGTGCCCCTGACCGGTTGGATTCACCACGCCGCGACCGAGGGCTTTGCCCCAATCCTTTGGCCCTTCGGCCAAAACCTGCCTTTTGTACCGAAATCCACCGCCGTGGCCGAGGTTACAGGAGTTCTGCACTGGCTCTTCATGTGGGTTCTGGTTGTTTCCCTTGTCCTGCACATTGCAGGTGCGCTGAAACATCACGTCATCGACAAGGACGGCACATTGCGTCGGATGTTACCGGGTCTGTCAGATGCGCCGGAACCACCACATCAAACCCATTCACTGATTCCAGCCGTCGCTGCACTGGCGGTCTGGGGTGTCGTCGTCACCGGAGGCTGGGCAACCGGGAAGCTGGCCCCTAACATAGGGGAAGCCCCGGATGTCCAATTGGCTGAGGTTCAATCGGAATGGCAAGTTCAGAGCGGCACGCTGTCGATTACAATTTCGCAATTGAACAGCCCCGTGACAGGTTCGTTTTCTGACTGGACTGCCGCAATTACCTTTGACGAGCCCACAGACCCGGGCCTGGCGGGATCTGTCGATGTAACGATATCCATTGGCTCGCTTCGTCTTGGAACCGTATCCGATCAGGCCATGGAGCCAGATTTCTTCGACAACGCCCGGTTCCCCACTGCTCAGTTCAAGGCCGATCTTTATAAAACCGAAAGTGGTTATGAGGCGCGCGGCCCGCTTACTATTCGCGACAAGTCGATCGATGTCGTTTTGCTTTTCTCGCTGGACCTGCAGGGCGACACTGCTACCATGGCGGGCACAATCGAGCTTAACCGGTTGGCGTTTGATGTAGGCACATCGCAGCCTACCGAAGACTCGCTGGGCTTTACCGTCGCAGTATCCGTAGAACTCACTGCGATACGCGGTCAGTAAGGCAAAAAAAACGCCGGTGATTAAATCACCGGCGTTTTTCTGTTCGTGATTCTGCGATTACTCGGCTTTTTGTGCCTCGACCGAAATCTGGATTTGCACTTCGTCGCTGACAAACGGTGCAAACTGACCCAGGTCGAATTCACTGCGGACCAGCGTTGTCGTGGCATTGAAACCAGCCCAGGGCTGGTTCGCCATCGGGTGGGTGTCAGCCTTGTTGAGCTTTGCGTCCAGAACAACTGATTTGGTCACACCGTTCATCGTCAGATCGCCAGTGATGTTCGCGGTGTTGTCACCGGTCACTTCGATTCCTGTCGATGTAAAGGTGATCAGATCCCCTTCGGCCGCGCCAAAGAAATCCTCGGTCATGAAGTGATCTTCACGGGGTTTCCAGCCGGTAAACATCTCCAATACGGGCATCGACACGCTCACGCTCGAAGCGGCGGGGTTTTCCTGATCAAACATGATCTCGCCTTCAAAGCCGGAAAACATGCCAGTCGTGGTTGAGAACCCAAGATGGTCATAGCTGAAAATGACCTGGCTGTGGCTGGGGTCCAACACGTATTTCTCGGCGCTGGCGAATGCCGTCGTCGCTGACACGGCCAATGCAGCAGCAAGAAAGGTGGATTTCATATCAATCTCCGCGGTTTTGTGATTGCAATCCGTCAGGATTGCTTGAACGCAAAATGTGCTGCCCAGGGGCAGCACACAACTATTTTTGATTCACAACTTCTGTTCGTTTTTGAACAGAATAAAACTCAGCCGAAAATTGTTACGCTCTTGCTTAGTTGACCTTTCAGCGCCCGGCTGACATCCGCCGATTCAAGTGGCAGCTTCATCAAAAGGCTGCCGTCCACGTCAAACAGATGAACTTCGTTTTCTTCGAAACGCGCCCCACCCAGCGAGTCATAGCTGCGGCGCAGGACAGTCTGAGGGCGCCCGTCTTCGTTTTTCTGCAACACCCGGACTTCGCGACGGATCGGGTCGAAATAGGCGTCAGGACGCGGGTCAAGAACCTCGATCGTCAGAAGGGCGACGCCAACGACCAGAAACAGCATGGACGCCGCCATCTTGATCGGCCAAACATCTGCGCCAACGACCGATCCGGGCATCAACCACATTGAAAACGCGGAAACGATCAGGAACGCCCCGACCATCCGCGCCAGGACCAGGCGGGCCTTCCAGTTCGGTGCAAACGTGATCATTACCGGCACTGAATTTTCAAATCGCGAGCCGGCAACGTTTTCCTGATATGCGTTTGTGTTAGTAGCGGTCATAACACGTCACCCTTTTAAGGTTACTTTCGAAATTCTGTTGATCCGGTTGATGTCCGGTATGCAAAACAACTTTGAGCCGAAAAGCGTCAGCAATTGGGCGGCCTAAAGGAATTTGGGCGGCGTCTCAGAGGCATATGTGGCAGGGCTTGCCCTTGCGGCTCAGACGTGTATACGGGGCCATCCTTCGCAGTCGTATGAATCGCGCAGCCTCTCGTGGCAGGGTCGCGAAGGAACGTTTGGCCCCGCCTATGAAATGCGCCTTGATATAAACAGGAGTGCACATGCCACTGTATGAGCATGTAATGATCGCGCGTCAGGATCTGTCCAACGCGCAGGCGGAAAGCCTCGTCGAACATTTCGGCACCGTTCTGGCTGACAACGGCGGCAAGCTGGTTGATAGCGAGTACTGGGGCGTCAAGACGATGGCCTACAAGATCAACAAAAACCGCAAAGGCCACTATGCCTTTCTGAAAACCGATGCCCCCTCGGGCGCGGTGCAGGAAATGGAACGCCTGATGCGTCTGCATGAAGATGTCATGCGCGTTCTGACCATCAAGGTCGACGGCCACGAAGATGGTCCGTCGGTTCAGATGCAGAAGCGTGACGAACGTGGCGAACGCCGCGAGCGCCGTTGATCAACGCCTGAGAAAAGGACTCTAAACCATGGCCGCAAAACCATTTTTCCGCCGCCGCAAGGTCTGCCCGTTCTCGGGTGAGAACGCGCCGAAGATCGACTACAAAGACACCCGTCTGCTGCAGCGCTACATCTCTGAGCGTGGCAAGATCGTTCCTTCGCGCATCACCGCCGTTTCGGCGAAGAAGCAGCGTGAACTGGCCCGTGCTATCAAGCGCGCCCGCTTCCTCGCCCTGCTGCCCTACGCTGTGAAGTAAGGAGAGACTGACATGCAAGTTATCCTGCTGGAACGCGTTGCGAAACTGGGTCAGATGGGCGACGTCGTTGACGTCAAGCCCGGCTACGCCCGCAACTTCCTGCTGCCCCAAGGCAAAGCCCTGAGCGCGTCCGACGCCAACATCGCGTCGTTCGAAGCCCAGAAAGCGCAGCTTGAGGCCCGCAACCTGGAAACCAAGAAAGAAGCTGAAGCACTGGCTGAAAAGCTGGACGGTCAGCAGTTCATCGTGATTCGCTCGGCATCGGATGCCGGCGCTCTGTACGGTTCGGTCACCCCGCGTGACGCCGCTGACGCCGCAACCGACGCAGGTTTCACCGTCGACAAGAAACAGATTGTCCTGATCGCCCCGATCAAGGAACTGGGTCTGCACACTGTCGCAGTCAAACTGCACCCCGAGGTTGAAGTCGAAATCAAAATGAACGTGGCCCGTTCGGCAGAAGAAGCCGAACTGCAGGCTTCGGGCAAATCGATTCAGGAACTGGCTGCTGAAGAAGAAGCCGCTGCTGAATTCGAGATCGCCGAACTGTTCGAGGACATCGGCTCGGCCGCTTCGGACGACGACATGGTTGCCGACGCAGCACCGGTTGAAGAAGACGAAGCCAAAGCCTGATCCGGCTGCTTGTAAGCATTCCAAAGGCCGCGCCAAAGCGCGGCCTTTTCTTTTTTCCCTATGTGTTCACAAGTCGTACCGGCAAGTTTCAGCCCATTTTCCGGGGTAAGCTTGAAGACTTATTGTCCGATCCGTATCATTGCCGCCGAAATCCAGAGGACCGAAAAATGCTTGTTTATCTGCGCCAAAGTTTCCTGGCACTGTTTCTATTTGTGTCGTTGGTTGCCTGCGGGGCAGACCAGGTCTCCAAGGCGGGTACGCCACGTTTTGACCCGCCGCTTCACCCAAATGAAACGCCCGAGCTGAGAGCTTCGATCAACAGATGGGCGGATCATTATCAGGTTCCGCGAGAGCTGGTTCACAAGCTGGCCATACGTGAAAGCACGCACCGACCATGGGCCGTCAACCAGCCCTATTACGGCCTTCTACAGGTTCTACCCGCCACTGCGCGCTCGATGGGTTACACCGGTAAAGCCGAAGGTTTGCTGGACGCAGACACCAACCTTGAGTTTGCGGGAAAGTACCTGCGCGGTGCCTGGCTGCTGTCCGACGGGGATCAACGCAGGGCGATTTTCCTGTACGCCAAAGGTTACTATCCAGAGGCAAAAGCCAAGGGGATGCTGGTCGAAACCGGGTTGAGACCGGCGCCCTGACGTCCATTGGCGTCAGAAATTGGCCGGATTTGGCACTTGAAACTGAATAGTGACAAAAATGTTCTATTGGTTGTCGCAATATGCGGTATTGCACAGACAATTAAGACCTCTCCTTGTCATGTTTAGAAAAGTATGATGTTCTGACGTGGTGAGGTAAACGGGTTCCACTCTGTGTAATACGCATGCTCGACGACACCATCGGGCGGCAAGATGGGCCACAGCTGGTAGGCGCCACATGGAAATTGTCGATCTGAGCACTCTGCCGGATTCTGAAGTTCGATATACCGAGTTTCTAAGGCAAATCTGTGAGAAGCATGACATGGATCATGCGGCCTACGCTGGTATGAATCCCGCGGCAGGAACAGTGGCTGGCTTTGTCACCTATGACGACGCCTGGACCGAGCACTACCAGAAACAAGGTCTGATCATGATCGACCCGACCATCCACATGGCCCGCCGCAGTATTGCGCCGGTGGATTGGAGCCGTCTTGAACGGAGTCCGGATTTTCAGCGTGTGTTCCGGGATGCTCATGATTTTGGCCTGCCCAGTCAGGGAGTTACGATCCCGGTACGTGGCCCTTACGGCGATATTGGCCTGCTGAGCGCAACCCGAAATTGCAGCAAGGAAGAGTGGCGTAAGCTCTATACAAACTTTATCGGCGATTTGCAGGCCATGGCCGTACACATCCACGACAATGTCGTGTCGTCGGATCAGCTGACCAACGCACTATATCATCCGACATTGTCCTCTCGCGAAGCGGAAATCCTGCAATGGGTCGCCGCAGGTAAGTCGCAGCAGGATATCGGCGATATTTTGTCTATTTCGCACCGAACCGTAGAAGTACACTTGCGTTCGAGCCGGGAAAAGCTTAGTGCGCTGACCACCCCTCAGGCTGTAGGGCGGGCGATAGCGATCGGGCTTATTACCCCGGGATAAACAAAAAAATCCCCAAATTTCGTCAAAATACGGGAATCCCCCAATAGAAAAATCTTTCGAGAGCGGTAACGTCAGTATTACCGAACAACCACTCGAAGGGGGAAGAAATGATCATCGTGGTAGATGGCCTGAACAGACATATGTTCAGCGAAGTTCTTGACGAAATGTTCGAGTTGAGAGCACGTGTTTTTGGCGGACGTCTTGGATGGGACGTAAAGATCGAAGACGGCAAGGAAATTGATGAATTCGATCATCTGGACCCGGCATATGTAATCGGACTCGACGACGGGGGGAATGTCGTCGCAGCCGTGCGTGCCCTACAGACCACAGGACCTCATATGTTGTCGGATGTGTTTTCGGCAATCCTTTGCGGGGAAGCACCACTTCGCAGCGCAACAATGTGGGAATCGACACGCTTCTGCGTGGACACGCAGCGCCTAACGCGTGGCAAGGAAAAGAACTCTGTCTCTTATGCTACCTGCGAGCTGATGATTGGTTCTCTGGAATATGCCAAGAACTCAGGCATTCAGGATATCATCACCGTAATCGATCCGGTCATGGACCGGGTTCTGAAACGGTCGAACTGCGCGCCATATGACTATGTCGGCGAAACGGTTCCCATGGGGAAAGTCTCGGCACTGGCCGCCCTGTTGGATTGTACCGATGAACGCATCTCGGGCCTGCGCGAATTTGCAGGCATCCATGAGAACGTCTTTATGGACGACGAAGAGGCACTGGCACTGTTTGCAGCCAAGAAGGCCGCAACCCAGAACCCGGCCAATCAGGATCACAAGCCACTGACTGATCTTGAGAAGTATTTTGTGGAACAGATGAGCGCCGCGAGGAACGAAGCTGAACGTCAGGACGTTCTGAAGCTGATCGAAGCGCTCTCGGATACGTTCACACCAGAGCAGAAGATCGCTTTGTTAGAAACCCCCCGTGCTTTTGCTCATGAGGCCTGACCCCCTCACCTCATAGATACAAAAGCCACCCATGCGGAGCCGTCTGTTTACAGGCGGCTCCGTTTTTTCCCCTCTCTGAACAAAGAGGGAAGGAAGAGGATTATTCCTCTTCCAATGCCTCAATGGCTTTTTGCAGGTCGTCCTTGCTGACTTCCTTTTCGCTGACCTGGGCCAGCTCGAACACATAGTCGACAACCTTGTCTTCGAAGATCGGCGCGCGAAGTTGCTGCTGCATCTGAGCGTTCTGCTGTACGAACTCGAAGAACTGGCGTTCCTGACCCGGGTACTGACGCGCCTGATTCATGATCGCCTGGGTCATCTCGGCGTCGGTGACTTCCACCTCTGCCTTTTGGCCCAGTTCAGCCAGCAACAGACCCAGACGCACGCGGCGTTCGGCCAGCTTGTTGTGCTCATCGGTGGGTTCGATCTCACCGTGGTCATGACCGGTTACCTCGGGGTTTTCCTCGTGCCACAGCTGATGTGCAATCTGCTTGGCTTCGGCTTCAACCAGCGACGGCGGCAGGTCGAAGGACACTTTCTCATCCAGCGCGTCCAGCAGGGCCCGCTTCATGACAGCGCGCGATGCACCCGCGTATTCTGCTTCCAGACGTTCCGAGATCTGAGTTTTCAGGGCGGCCAGATCCTCGGCGCCGAACTTCATCGCCAGCTCATCGTTGATCTCAGCTGCAACCGGCTCTTTCACTTCCTTGATCGTGCAGGTGAAGACCGCGTCTTTTCCGGCCAGGTGTTCGGCACCATATTCTTCCGGGAAAGTCACGTTGACGTCTTTTTCTTCCTCGGCCTTCACACCGACCAGTTGGTCTTCAAAACCGGGGATGAAGCTGTTCGAGCCCAGAACCAGCGGGTAATCTTCCGCCGATCCACCTTCGAATTCTTCACCATCAACCTTGCCGACGAAATCGAACACGATCTGGTCGCCTTCCTTGGCTTTCGAACCCTTGCGGCGGGCTTTGAAGTCCTGAGCGGTTTCAGCCAGGTTGTTCAGCGCTTCCTCGACGGCGGCGTCATCCGCCTTGACGATCAGCTTGTCCAGCGCGACCGATTTCAGATCGACCTCAGGGATCGCGGGCAGCGCTTCGTAGGACATCGCGACCTCGATATCATCGCCTTCTTTCCAGTCCTCGTTGGTCATCTTGACTTCGGGCTGCAGCGCGGGGCGGTCGCCGCTGTCCTCAAAATGCTTGTTCATCGCACCGTCGATGGATTCCTGCATCGCCTCGCCCAGCAGGCGCTGGCCAAACTGCTTTTTCAGCAGCGCCATCGGCACCTTGCCTTTGCGGAAGCCTTTCATTTCGATTTCCGGCTGTGCTTCGGTCAGCTTTTCATTGACCTTGTCGTCCAGTTCGGCTGCGGTCACAACGATGTTGTAGCCGCGTTTCAGACCTTCGTTCAGCGTCTCGGTAACCTGCATTTTGGTAGTCCCCATAGGATTCGGGGCGCGCAAAACGGGCGCGCCGGGCAAATTTGACGCCTTCTATTTGCCCTGCCGCCAACGTGCAAGGGGCAAAGGCTGAATCAACCTGGTTTTGGCAAAAAAGAACGCCCCGGTTTTCGGGGCGTTCGTGTTGGGTCGCTGGAAGGCAATTAAAACTTCCAGCGCGCGCCCAGAACCCATGCTTCGTTGTTGTCAAAGGATGAACCATCATCGAAGTCGTGGTTGCGATACTTCAGGTATACATCGGTATTGATCGCTTCGACCTTCTGTACGACAGCAATACCCCATGCCTTGGTGTCGGACCCGTTGGTCTCGAAATCCGAGCCGTCATAATAGTCGATGCCGACACCTGTCTTACCCCAGGAAACCCAGTTCCCTTCGTACGAGACCTTGCCGTACCAGTAATTCGGGTCCGTCTGGCCAGCCCGGTCATCGTCACGCGTGCCGCCGGCAATGGTGAAACCCAGACCGCTGGGCAACAACACCGAGGCCGAACCGATGGTATCTTTGCGATCCCCTGAATTGTCATCCCGGTCCCGCACCGAATACGCGACAGCCGCCGCAAACTCTACTCCGCCTGCAAAGGTGTTTTCATAGAACACACCGACGTCGTAGTAGTCATCATCGTCACTGCTGGACAGGATGTTCTGACCATATGCAAATGCGGCCGAGAACCCGTTAACCGTTGGTGTGTCATACCGCACACGCCCGCGACGTGAGCCGTCAAAGTTGCTGGAACTGTCACCAACCGTAATACCGCTCAGCACACCGTTTGTGCCACGATAGAAAAAGCCCGAGTTTTCATCGTTTGTGAACGAATACAGCGCGGTGCCGACATAGGACAGGTCCACCTCGGCAGCACCATCTGCCACCATGCTGCCCTGACCAGCCGAGAATTTGCCGTAGCTCCCCTTCAAGGCAAAATCCACAAATCGGATATCGTCGCGAGTCCAGCCGCTGAAATTTGTACCGTTCTGGTTCCATTCAGTCGAGTTCGGCAAGCCCAACGCCGTTTCCAAGCGAAAGGTAAACTCGTTCTGGCCAAATGGCTGCATCAGGCGCAGGCCAACCCGGCTGTTCGACAGATCGTTGTCGAGGACCCGGGTCTCGGTATCTTGCCCGTCATCAACAGAAATCAAGGCTGGGTTAAACTGCCCGTACAACAGCACATAGCCGCCACTGTTATTTTCGTATTTCAGCTCTGCGGCTGCCGGAACAGCGACCGTGGCAGTCAGAAAGGCAGCAACCGATATCTTTTTGATATTTGGGGTCATTTCACTCACCATAATTGGTTCGGGGTTCAGATACTGCCCATTTGTTTACTGAATCCGAGCGTTCCAGTGGTCTGCCCCTTGTCTTACGCAAGAATTGTATTTTAGCAACAGAACACACTGATAATTCTGTTATTTTATATTATTTTTCATCAGCTTACAAGATACGACTCCAGCTCATACTGGCAGCGGGCAAATGAATTCTGATGCTTACCTATACACCTGACGAATATGCGGTATGCATCCGCGCACATCTTGACAGCAAAAACATGCGATTCAGTCAGAGCCTGAACTGCTTTCTGCCCAAAAAAACTAGACATTCAGCTGTTTGAAAACACCGGGCAATTGCTCAGACAGATCCTCGGCGATCAATCCCGGCCCGAAACGCCCTGCGCATTCCACGTGCAGCCACGCTGCTGTCTCAGCCGCCGTCATCGGATCGACCCCCCGCGCCAATAGCCCGGCGATATAACCGGCCAACACATCGCCTGACCCGGCGGTTGCAAGCCAAGGGGCCGCGCGATCATAGCACGCAGCATTGATCGAACATCGCCCGTCCGGAGCCGCAATGACAGTATCCGGCCCTTTGAACAACACGACACATCCCGCACGTGCCGCTGCCTCTCGCGTTGCGTCCACCTTGGAATAGGCGGGGCCTCTGACCGGCGTTTCGCTCAGCTTTTCCGCCAGATCGGGGAACAGCCGCGCAAACTCTCCGCCATGTGGGGTCAGAACGCAGCGGTCATGCAGCATTTCGAACAGGTTTCCGGGATCACCCGCAAAAGCTGTCAGCGCGTCCGCATCCAGAACCGTCGCACGTTTCGCAATCAGGGCGACCGGCACCAGGTCCCGCGCGCGCTCCAACCCCAAACCGGGGCCCAGACAAAGGGCGTTCATCCGCACGTCCTGCAACACGTCTGACAGCATTAGAGAACCATCAACGCACTGTAGCATGAGGGCAGTGATCCGGCTCGCCACCTCTGCCAACGCCAAGGATGGCACCCCCAGCGTCACCAACCCTGCCCCAATCCGCAAGGCCCCCCGCGCGGCCAGACGCGCCGCACCGGATTTGGAGGGGCCACCCGAAAGGATCAGGGCATGGCCATGGGTGTATTTGTGCGCAACGACTGAAGGTAAATCGCTTTGCTTTGTCAAAAGCGTTCTTGCACGCCGCCCGCTATCGAGCTTTTGGTCGTCCAGAGTGACGCTGCGGACTGGACCCCGGCCTGCTCTTTCTCCTTGCAAAATAACCTGCCCCCAGTGCCGCTCCGACGTTTCATTCAGACCAATTTCGACGACGCTCACTTTCCGGCAATAGGCCGGACCGTCGCTCAACACATGCCCAAGTTTTCTTCGTTCGAAGGTTACTGTCAGATCCGCAGAAAGGGGTCTGGCATCGGTCAATATTTCTGCTCGGGCACCAAGCACCTTTCCGCTGTCCATGCACAGCCCCGAAGGTGAATCGACTGCCACAAAGCGAACGCGTGATGACAAGCTGCAAAAATACTCCAACAATTGCCCAAGCACAGGATCAATCGGACGTGTCAACCCCGTGCCGAAAATCGCGTCCACCAAAACGTTAGGTATTCCAAAATTGGCCAGGCGGTCATTCTTCAAGCCTTCTTTTGAAAGCGCGTTGATAACACCCAACTCACCCCATCGCTGATAATTCACCCGCGCGTCCGGCGGCAGCCTGTCAGGATCGCCATACAGGAATACCTCAACCTTCCAGCCCAGTTCCCGCAAAAGACGCGCCACGACAAACCCGTCACCGCCGTTGTTTCCGGGCCCGCACAGCACGACCGCGCGCAACGGATTATCTTCATCTTTTTCCAAATACTCCGGGGAGCGCGAGGGGTTGGCCCCTCGCCTGTCCAGATCTGGCCATTCCTCGAAGATCGCCTCGACAACGCCTTGCCCTGCCCGCTCCATCAGCTCCAGGCCCGTGACCTCACCGGACTCAATGGCCGCGTGCTCGATGGCTCTCATCTGCGCCGCTGTCAGCAATTCGGACATGTCACACCCTCGCGCGATTCAGTTTCGATTACTTTTTGTGCAAACCGCCCAAAAATTAGCACAGAGCCTGATTTCAACGGATACCGACCCGACCGATACCGCAATCACGTTGCTGCCCGATCTTAGACGTGATCACTGCGCCTGAGACAACCATTCAAGGTGAGCCGGAATGAAAAAGATCGAAGCGATCATCAAGCCGTTCAAACTGGACGAAGTGAAAGAGGCGTTGCAGGACGTAGGTGTTCAGGGTCTCAGCGTCGTCGAAGTCAAAGGTTTCGGCCGTCAGAAAGGCCATACCGAGCTGTATCGTGGCGCAGAATATGTTGTCGACTTTTTGCCCAAGGTAAAGGTCGAGGTCGTATTGGACGATGACCAGGTCGATGCGGCCATCGAGGCCATCGTGTCGGCAGCCAAGACCGACAAGATCGGCGACGGTAAGATCTTTGTCTCTCTGGTTGAACAAGCCATTCGCATCCGTACCGGCGAGACCGGCTCGGACGCGCTCTAACATACCAATCTTCAAGTCAGAGGAATTAAGAGAATGAGCAAGGACGCAGTTCTTCAGCTGATCAAGGAAGAGGGCGCCGAATATGTCGACGTCCGTTTCACCGACCCCCGCGGCAAGCTGCAGCACGTGACCCTGATGGCCGATCAGGTCGACGAAGACTTCCTGGACGAAGGCTTCATGTTCGATGGCTCGTCCATCGCAGGCTGGAAGTCGATCGAAGCATCGGACATGAAGCTGATGATCGACACCGAAAGCGCATATGTTGATCCGTTCTACGCTGAGAAAACCATTTGCGTACACTGCACGGTCGTCGAGCCCGATACAGGCGAAGCCTATGAGCGTGACCCGCGCGGCACAGCGCAGAAAGCCGAAGCCTACCTGAAGGCATCGGGGATCGGCGATGTTGCATACATGGGCCCCGAAGCCGAGTTTTTCCTGTTTGACGATGTCCGTTATTCGAACACGATCAACAAGGTATCCTACGAAGTTGATGCAACTGACGCATCATGGAACACCGACACCGAATACGAAATGGGCAATACGGGCCACCGTCCGGGCGTCAAGGGTGGCTACTTCCCGGTGAACCCGATCGACGAAGCGCAGGACCTGCGGTCGGAAATGCTGTCCACCATGAAGCGTCTGGGCATGAAGGTCGACAAGCACCATCACGAAGTTGCGTCATGCCAGCACGAACTGGGCCTGATCTTCGACAGCCTGACCAAGCAGGCGGATGAACTGCAAAAGTACAAATACGTCATCCACAACGTGGCTCATGCGTACGGCAAATCGGCAACCTTCATGCCGAAGCCTATCGCAGGTGACAACGGCACCGGCATGCACGTGAACATGTCGATCTGGAAAGACGGCAAGCCACTGTTCGCGGGTGACAAATACGCTGATCTTTCGGACGAAGCGCTGTACTTCATCGGTGGTATCCTGAAGCACGCCAAGACACTGAACGCCTTCACCAACCCGGCAACCAACAGCTACAAGCGCCTGATCCCCGGTTTCGAAGCCCCAGTTCTGCGCGCCTACTCGGCCCGCAACCGATCAGGTTGTGTCCGTATTCCGTGGACCGAGAGCCCTAAAGCAAAACGTGTCGAGGCTCGATTCCCCGATCCGGCAGCGAACCCCTACCTGGCGTTTGCCGCTCTGTTGATGGCTGGCCTGGACGGCATCAAAAACAAGATCGATCCGGGCGAAGCCATGGACAAGAACCTGTACGATCTACCTGCCGAGGAACTGGCCGGTATCCCGACAGTCTGCGGCAGCTTGCGTGAAGCTCTGGAAGCGCTGGCTTCCGATCACGACTTCCTGTTGCAAGGTGACGTGTTCACCAAAGACCAGATCGACGGCTATATCGCCCTGAAGATGGAAGAGGTCGAAACCTACGAGCACACACCACACCCGGTTGAGTACGGCATGTATTACAGCTGCTAAGCAACACGGCATGGATTTACAGGGGCGCCCAAACGGGCGCCCCTGTTTCATTTGCGCCGGTCTGTCGCTGTTCAGCCTTTTCGAGCGCCATGACGCAGAATACACACTTTTTACCTTCGCCCTTGCTATCTGCCCGATGCTGAGGATCTGAAACCCTTCAAAGGCGCTCTGCAGACCAGTCAACAAGCTTTTGCAGGAGCGGTTGGTGCCACTCCAACGAACTGCTTTGCCCAATTCAAAGCTCAAGGTAGGCTGGCCTCAGATTTTAACACAACCGGATTACCTGCATGTTTCGCCTTTACGTATTATTCGCCCTGCTTGTGTCCTCGCCCCTTCTGGCCGCGCCTTGTGGGAATACCAGCGCGGGGTTCGAGGCCTGGAAGGCCGATTTCGCCCAGCAGGCCCGCAAGGCTGGTGTGAAAAAAAAGGGCCTTCAGGCGCTTGCCCAAGCTCAATACGCCACGGGCACAATTGCGGCAGACCGCAATCAGAAAAGCTTCAAATACACACTGGACAAGTTCATGCGTGTCAGAGGCGCTGATGCAATCGTCGCGCAGGGGCGCAAACGCAAGGCTGCAAATCCCGATTTCTATGCTGCGCTTGAACGGCAATACGGTGTTCCGCCGGGCATTCTGATCGCCATTCACGGCATGGAAACCGGCTTTGGCAATTTTATGGGAGACAGTCAGGTTGTTTCCGCAATCACAACACTGGCCTATGATTGTCGCCGGTCCGAGTTCTTTGTTCCGCACGCAATCGGGGCACTTAAACTGGTCGATGCAGGAAGCATTACCGTGGCGACAAAAGGGGCAAAACATGGCGAGTTGGGCCACACTCAGTTCCTGCCGGGCAACGCCCTGACCTATGGCGTCGATGCCACCGGCGACCGTCGGGTGGACTTCTATGACATGACCGACGCGCTTGCCTCGACCGCCAATTATCTTCGCAAGAAAGGGTGGAAGCCGGGGCGTGGCTATCAGCCAGGGGAGCCGAATTTTCAAGTGCTACAACAGTGGAACGCGGCCTCTGTTTATCAGCAATCCATAGCAATCATGGCCGCCCGAATCGACCAATAGGCGGTCGCACCAAAAACACACTCCGCACCCGCTTTCGCCACATTTCCGCCACAGTGACAAACAAAAGCCTTTAGTTTCTTGGTTTCCAACGCGTAACCAATACCGGAGTAAAATCACCTTTTTTGCATTTTCCGCCAAATTCTCCACACGAATGGTTGTTACAGTGTTCGCTGAACAGTACGCAAAAAGGACAGTGCAGTGGCTCGGAAGCACAGCTACCATGGCGGCCTGCAATTTAACGGCGACGCGAATGGCGCGATCGAGCGTTTTGGCACAATCGTTGCCACGACGCTGGAAGATTACGGCCATCTGGTCGAACGCAAGGCGTTGCTGAGCAATTCTGAAGCCAGCATTGTTTCAAGTCAGTATCTTGTGCGACTGACCTTGGATACAGGCACCCCCGAGCAGGAAGACCGGTACGAGCGTATGGATCGCGCCGCGGGGCTAAAAACGATAACAAAACCCCGCGCCGCAAATCCGCAAAACAGATTGGTTCTTTCAATCACGCCGGTCTCACCCCTGCTGGATGACTCCGAGATTTCGGAACTGATGATGGTCGTCATTCTGTATCGCATGGTCGACATTTGTTCGACCCGGCGCGTTGAATGGCTGTCGCCACACACGGTTCTGACGGTCGAGCAGTTTATGAGCGCCTTTGACACTCTGGCCCCCAGCCGATCACGCGACAGAAAACAAATTTTTCAGTCGCTGACCGGGCAATTCTCGGCAGTGAATATGCCAGAGAACGGTGACACCTTAAGTGTACTTCATACTTCGACGTCCCGCCCGATCCAGCTGACAGATGAACAATTGCTCAGCATCGCGTTTCGCAGTGAAGATACAAACATGCCAGGTCAGGAAACGTTCGATGACGACGATGGTGTCGTAAAGCCAAGCGACGTTCTGCGTCTCAGCAGTTGGTGCATGACGGGTGTACTGGCAGGCGTTTCGACCCCGATTGCCCTGTCAATGGCTGCAGTGAATCTGATCCGGGGTGAAGATTTTCGCCTCAACACCCAGGTGCTTGTCTTTACCTTCGCGATAGTTGCCCTGAACGCAACAAACGCGTTTGCCGATGTTGCGGCCGCCTTGGGCCAATAAGAGAATTACAGAAGACCCTCCTTGGATGCCCCGCCTTCAGGCGGGGTTTTCCATTTTGGGAACCGCGTTCGCCGCCAGAACATAAGTGTGGATTGAAAAGACGACCGCATCCGTTTTCGGCAAGCGCAGCAGGGTTTGCCGCTCACTTCTCAGGTAAGACGTTTTACGTCGATCTGTGACGCCCCGCCTGTCACTGGCGCTTCGGGGTTGAAACAGTTCGGGGTCTTCATACCAAAGCGCGTTAAAGCGCCAGAGCGGACGACCGGGCTGTATCCCGTCGAACAGGCGCTGCACCCGCTTGGCGATATTGTCGTCGTAACTTGCAACAGGCACATGGATGTCGATCAGTGGTCGCATGAATTTCTCGGACAAAAGCCAGCTGGCCGGGAAACACAGGATTGCGCCGGTCAATACATGTTCAGTTCCGCGCTTTTGAAGGATGCAAAAATCCTCCTGAACCAGCCTGCACAATGTATCAAGCGGCTGCGCCCGGTCGACTGCGACGGTCGCACCATCGGGTCTGACGACCTCCTCACCCGCATTGGGATAGACCTGCGACACCACAAGGTCGAGCAGTTCCCGAGCAGCGGATTCAGCCTGCGGATCAAGCGCCAGAACGTCATCGCGGCGTTCTGTCAGCAGCTTCTCCCGGCGTTGCATCTGACCGGCAAAAGCCTCGTCCCGATGCAACCAATTTTCCATCGTTGCAGGCTGTATACCCGGTAAAGCACGCGGGTTGCCGACATCATATGGTATTTTTTCCTGCAGAACTTTATTCATACCAGCGACTTAGCATAGGTCGAAATTTTTGTCGGTCGAAAACGACAGGTTCGCCGTCGCATTTTTCCAAGACGATCCACATGGGCACCTTAGGTTTGACCGAACAAGCAACGAGGTCCGTCATGAACAAGCATTACCGAGACACGCGCAAGATTGACCCCTGCCGAGGCGCTACGCTGGGCGATGGCACGCCAAATGAGAATGACCGGATCGAGATCGGGCCGACACAGCTGGCTTTTGACGAATGGGCTGCGGCAGGTCTGGAATTGCCCAATCTTGCACGGATGCGGGAACACCGCTGGAAGCGACTGACGCAGGCCATCGTTGATCGCGGATATGGTGGTTTGCTGGTTTTTGACCCGCTGAACATCCGCTATGCGACCGACAGCACGAACATGCAGTTGTGGAATACGCATAACCCGTTTCGCGCGGTGCTGTTATGTGCCGATGGCTATATGGTGATCTGGGACTACAAGAACTCACCTTTTCTCAGCACGTTCAATCCGCTGGTGCGCGAGCAGCGTTCAGGCGCGGATCTGTTTTACTTCGACCGTGGCGACAAGGTGAATATAGCGGCAGATGTCTTCTCGAACGAGGTGCGCGTGCTGATCGATGCGCATGGCGGCGGCAACAAACGTTTGGCCGTCGACAAGATCATGTTGCACGGTCTGCGCGCGCTTGAGGCGCAGGGCTTTGAGGTCATGGAAGGCGAAGAGCTGACCGAAAAGACCCGTTCCGTGAAGGGGCCAGATGAGATTCTGGCCATGCGCTGTGCCAATCACGCCTGTGAAACCGCTGTAGCGGAAATGGAGAGCTTTGCGCGCGCCAATGTCGGCAATGGCAGGACAACCGAGGATGATATCTGGGCTGTTCTGCACGCGGAAAACATCCGGCGCGGTGGCGAGTGGATCGAGACCCGCCTGTTGGCGTCAGGCCAACGCACGAACCCCTGGTTCCAGGAATGCGGCCCGCGCATCACGCAGCAAAACGAAATCATCGCCTTCGACACCGACCTGATCGGGTCTTACGGGATTTGCATCGATATCTCGCGTACATGGTGGATTGGTGACCAAAAGCCCCGCCCTGACATGATCTATGCCATGCAGCACGCGCATGAACACATCATGACCAACATGCAAATGCTGAAGCCCGGTGTGATGATCCCGGAACTTACGGCCATGTCGCACAGGCTTGACGACAAGTTTCAGGCGCAGAAATACGGCTGCCTGATGCACGGAGTGGGATTGTGTGATGAATGGCCGCTGGTCGCGTATCCGGACAAAGCCGTCGAAGGCGCCTATGACTATCCGCTGGAGCCAGGCATGGTGTTGTGCGTCGAAGCCTGTGTCGGCGAAGTCGGTGGCGATTTCAGCATCAAGCTTGAGGATCAGGTTCTCATTACCGAAACCGGGTATGAGAACCTGTCCAGATATCCCTTTGACCCCCAATTGATGGGGATCGAATAAGGCCGGGCCTTCACTCCGACCAATGGGACCGGCGGACGTTTCCATGCCAGTCTTCCGTGGCAGGGCTGATCTGAACCTGTGAACCACCTTGGGGTGCGGGCCAGGATTGGCCGACCGCGAACCCGGCAACGCCGGCCAGAATAATGGCCAGGATCATACGTGAACGCAGGTCGGGTATCTGGGGCGCAATATCTGCATGTGACATCTGTGTCTCCTGTTTCAGCTTTCATGAACTACAGATGGGATGTGCAGAGACATAAGTGAAACGAATGTTTGTTCTGATTGTCATCATCGTTCTTGATATTAATAGAAAGTGAGAGTTCCGCCACCGTGCAACACAAAAACGGCGGGGATCTTGTGCAGTCTGTGAAACACCCATTCGTTCTCACCTTCCCGTTACGCGTGTGACTTAAGGGTTGTGACCGAAGGGTCAAATACACAGTATTGGGCGTGTTCCCCCGTACCACTTAAGGAGCCGACATGCCCACGGAACGCATCACTTTTGCCGGACATGACGGCAGCCAATTGGCGGCGCGACTGGATTTGCCGGACGGACCAGTGCTGGCAACGGCCCTGTTCGCCCATTGCTTTACCTGTTCCAAGGATATCCCGGCCGCCCGGCGCATTTCTGCCCGTCTGGCTGCCATGGGTATCGCGGTGCTTCGGTTCGATTTCACCGGGCTGGGCCATTCAGAAGGCGAATTCGCCAACACGACCTTCACTTCGAATGTCGAGGACCTGATTTCAGCCGCGCAATATCTGGCCGGTCGAAACATGGCACCTGCACTGCTGATCGGCCACTCGCTTGGTGGCGCGGCGGTGTTGCGGGCGCGGGCTGGTATTCCGACTGTAAAAGCCGTCGTGACATTGGGTGCTCCGGCGGACCCCGCCCATGTATCGCATCACTTTGAGGCGGCGCTGCCTCAGATCGAAGAGGACGGCAGTGCCGAGGTCTCTCTGGGTGGTCGCCCCTTCCGAATTGGTAAGGCTTTTGTGGACGATATTGCCAAATCAGCCCTGTCATCTGCAATCGCCGACCTCAAAGCTGCCCTGTTGATCCTTCATGCTCCACGCGACGAAACGGTCAGCATCGACAATGCGAGCGCGATCTTTATGGCCGCGAAACACCCCAAAAGCTTTGTAACTCTCGACAACGCCGATCATCTGATCACGCGCGCCTCTGACGCCGAATATGCAGCGGATGTTATTGCTGCTTGGGTTTCACGCTATGTGAAACTGTGCCCACCCGCTCCGCCACCGGGTGCGCCAGAGGGCGTTGTGCGCATAACCGAAGCAGATCCGGGCGGGTTCATGCAGGATATTCAGGCGGGTCCAAACCACCATCTGGTCGCGGATGAGCCCGCATCTTATGGCGGTACGGACAAGGGCATGTCGCCTTATGGCTTTGTCTCGGCCGGTCTGGGGGCCTGCACATCGATGACAATACGCATGTACGCCCGGCGCAAAGGCTGGCCCCTGACAAATGTCAGCGTCGATGTGTGTCATGACAAGGTTCACGCGCAGGATGCCGGATTGGTGAATGACGGCAAGGTGGACCAGTTTCGCCGGAAAATCCGCCTGAGCGGCCCGCTGGATCAGGAGCAAAGGCAACGTTTGCTTGAGATTGCGGACAAGTGCCCGGTTCACCGGACGCTTGAAGGCTCGGCCCACATAACGACCGAGCTTCTTTCATAAGAAAGGCCGCCTGACAGGCGGCCTTTTGTTCCTTAGCGTCGCGGGCTCGGTCGATGAATGGGCGGGCGGGCAACCGGCGGGCGCGCGACAGGTGGGCGCGCGACAGGTGGGCGCGGGCGCGCGGGAGGTTTGGCAACAGGCGGTTTCGGACGCTCGGGGCGCACTGGTCGATCAGGTCGGTTGGGACGATCAACGTCAATATCCACATTAACGTCATGGTAGTAGTCGTTCCACAGCATCGAGTCGTAAAACGGGTCATACCCGTACCCGACCCCAACCGTCACACCGTCACAGGCCGACAGCGTCAAAGTCGCGATCCCAAACCCTAGCGTAAGGGACATCCGTTTGATCAGTCTAACGCTCATCGCTCCCTCCCTCACTGAAGTGCCCGGAACGACGCGAAAACGGCGTTCAGATCATCTGCATAAATCGGGTCTGCCCCGTCCCGCAGAATAGCAACTGCGATGGCAACCCGGCCTTGCGGAAGGTCAATGACGGTGGCGGTAAAGCTTACTCCCTTGCCGTCCCGGTGCCCGGTGCCCCGAAACACGCGGGCTGGCAATCCGCCGATACGGGTATCGCTGGTGCTGGTCGTCGTAGGGTCTTTGACCAGAAACTTGTCGATATCCTGCAAGTACCGGACGCCGCCCTGAATTGTTCCAACCCCCGCAGGTGATACGAAACCCATCCACACTGCGTCGTCTGTCACCGGCCGGAGCCCCATAACCCGCGCGACCGCGCGGGCGTCGCCCAGTTCGGTATCCTCAATCTCGCGCGGGCCGCCGGTGCGAAGGATCCAGAAGTCGGGTACGTCAAACCGAAAAAGCACTCGGCCTTCCTCGGTGTAGGTCACGGGTGTGTCAGCCAGTGCTGGTGCAGCTGCGCCGACGCAAAAAGCACCACAGAGGGCAAGTATCGAACGTGAAAACAAACGCATATCTCAATAACCTGATTATTTCCTTCCTTTCAGATTGAACAGTCAATGTGCTGTTTGTCCAGCATCGCTTGGCAGCAAGGTCAAGACGGGCATCAACCCCAACTGGCGGCATGATCCCGTGAGAACCAGTGCGGGTACAAAACCTGCCTTGTAGCGGCACCCTGCCCGTCACTGCCACACCAAGTCCTTTGCAAGACAGTTTCCCGAACCCGTCTGCTGCTGAAAAGCCCGAACAGACGGCAAGAATCAGGGCAAACCGTCTCATATGCGCTCTCGCATCTTGTTCCCTACCCCGCACGCGGCTAAACCCCGCGCCAACGCCTCATCCAATCTGCAATAAAGGTGCCGTCGCCTATGATTCCCCGTTATTCCCGCCCCGACATGGTCGCCATCTGGTCGCCCGAGACCAAGTTCCGCATCTGGTACGAGATCGAGGCGCACGCGTGCGACGCCATGGCGGATCTGGGCGTGATCCCGCGCGAAAATGCGGACGCTGTCTGGAAAGCCAAGGATGTGGAATTCGATGTCGCCCGCATCGACGAGATCGAGGCCGTCACCAAGCATGACGTTATCGCCTTCCTGACCCATCTTGCAGAGCATGTCGGCAGTGAAGAGGCGCGTTTTGTGCATCAGGGTATGACCAGCTCGGACGTGCTGGACACTTGTTTCAACGTACAGCTGACCCGCGCCGCCGACATCCTGATTGCCGATCTGGAAGGGCTTCTGGCCGCGCTCAAGCGCCGCGCGATGGAACATAAGAACACGGTTCGTATCGGACGCAGCCACGGCATCCACGCCGAACCGACAACCATGGGTCTGACCTTTGCCCGCTTCTACGCCGAGATGGACCGCAACCTGTCCCGGATGCGCGATGCGCGTGCGGAAATCGCCACCGGAGCGATCAGCGGTGCGGTTGGTACCTTTGCCAATATCGATCCCGCGGTCGAGGAACATGTCTGTGACAAGCTGGGGCTGGTGCCTGAGCCGATCAGCACGCAGGTCATTCCGCGCGACCGCCACGCGGCCTTCTTTGCCACGCTGGGCGTTATCGCCAGCAGCATCGAAAACATTGCCATCGAAATCCGCCACATGCAGCGGACCGAGGTGCTGGAGGGGGCTGAGTTCTTCTCGATGGGCCAGAAAGGCTCCTCGGCGATGCCGCACAAGAAAAATCCGGTGCTAACCGAAAACCTGACCGGTCTGGCGCGCATGGTCCGCGCGGCCGTAATACCGGCGATGGAGAATGTTGCGCTCTGGCACGAACGCGATATTTCGCATTCTTCGGTCGAGCGCATGATCGGTCCGGATGCCACGATCACGCTGGATTTTGCGCTGGCACGGCTAACAGGCGTGGTCGACAAGATGCTGATCTTCCCCGAGAACATGATCGAGAACATGAACAAGTTTCCCGGCCTTGTCATGAGTCAGCGGGTTCTGTTGGCACTGACACAAGCGGGCGTAAGCCGTGAGGACGCCTATGCCATGGTACAGCGCAACGCGTTGAAGGTTTGGGAACACCGCACCGACTTCAAGGAGGAACTGTTGGCGGATGCTGATGTAACTGCCGCACTCAGCCCTGCGGAGATCGAAGAGAAATTCGACCTCGGGTATCACACCAAGCATGTCGATACGATCTTTGCGCGCGTGTTTGGAGAATAACGGACATCTTTTCAGTCTGTTAGCCGGGGGTGCTCTGCCGCGTGCAGAGCACCCCCTTGCTTTTTGCCAGATCAACGGAAATGCGGTATCCTGCATGTGCTTTTTCCATACGAGGGAAACATCATGATCCGAACAATCCTAAGCGCATTGGCACTGGTTCTTGTGGCCTCGGCCGGGCTTGCCTGCGAGCAGCATTCCAAACAGACCCAATCCTGCGCTCCCGGTACGGCGTGGGATACTGAAACAAAAAGCTGCGCGAAATCTGTCAACAGCTGACAATTTTTGTCCAGTTCGTGAATAAAAGCGTCCGTTCCCCTGTTAGCTTTTTTGTAGATCGCACTATGATTTCAATAAGAGCCCCGAGAACGGAGTAAAGAAATGCGCCTTTTGTTAGCTTCTGCCCTTGCCTTGCAAACCTTTGCCTTCGCGCCTGCTGTCCATGCCGCAGGCGGTGACAGCAGCAGCCCGCCGAAACCGACGAATACAACCAAGAAATGCCTGTTCGGCCGTGTATATGACGAAACCCGTGGAAAATGCGTCAAACCTGACAAGTCAAACCTGACAGATGATCAGCTGTATAATGCCGTCCGCGAACTGGCTTATGACGGGCAATACGGGCACGCTCAGGACATTCTGCGCATCATGGATCAGGACGACGATCGTGTCCTGACCTATTGGGGTTTCACCTATCGCAAGATGGGCGAGCTTGAACTGGCAATTGTCTTTTATCAAAACGCGATCAATGCCAACCCAGACAATCTTTTGGCGCGCAGCTACATGGCGCAGGGGTTTGTGTCCGAAGGCCAAACCGATCTGGCGATCGAGCAATGGCGCGAAATAAAGGCCCGTGGCGGAGAAGGCACCTGGGCCGAGGCGTCGCTGCGTGAAGCGATCCGAACGGGTCTGACATACAGTTATTAAGGTTCAGGGTTATTTAACCCGACTATCTCTAATCTGCCTGTGGTTTGAAAACTTTGGCTCCACAGGCAGATGCAAAACACCAACGCATTAATTCAGACGGTTCAAGGGGCTTCGGCCCCGTTTTCCGCAGGGGGTGGCGACAGCCCGCGCCTTGTTCCCCGATCTTTGACCAGCCGTCAGAAGGCGGCCGTCGTCGTGCGCCTGTTGTTGAACGAAGGCGCCGATCTTCCGTTGGAGGAGCTTCCCGACGACCTGCAAGAAAAACTGACACATCAATTGGGGGAAATGGGTCTTGTGGATCGCGTGACCCTGGGTGCCGTGGCACAGGAGTTCAGCGAAGCCCTGGACAATGTCGGTCTGGCCTTTCCACATGGGCTTGCCGGGGCCTTGGATGCCGTCAGTGGAAAAATCACACCCGCAACAGCGGCACGTTTGCGCAAAATTGCCGGAGTTCGTCAGATCGGTGATCCCTGGCAAAGGTTGCGCGACATTCCAGCCCAGAACCTTGCGACCATGGCACAGGCGGAAAGCACCGAAGTGGCCGCTGTGATGCTATCGAAAATGGATACGGCACAGGCGGCGCAGATGCTGGGGCACATGCCGGGTCCGGTGGCGAGGCGGATCACCTACGCAATCTCGAAAACAGCAAATGTCACACCCGAAGCGGTTGAGCGTATTGGCTGGTCACTGGCTGCTCAGCTGGATCAGCGGCCTGTTCAGGCCTTCAATGACGGTCCGGGCGCGCGGGTGGGTGCAATCCTGAACCAGTCTGCGTCCGCCACGCGCGACGACCTGCTGAACGCGCTGGATGAGGACGACGCTGATTTTGCCGATCTGGTGCGCCGGTCGATCTTTACCTTCGCCCATATCTCCAGCCGGATTTCGCCCCGTGATGTTCCAGCGATATTGCGGGAAGTCGATCAGCCTGTTCTGGTCGCGGCCCTGGCTGGTGCCGCCGCGGATGATGACAAGGCATCTGTCGAGTTTCTGCTGTCGAATATCTCCTCTCGTATGGCAGAAAACCTGCGCGAGGAAATCGCGGAACGCGGGCGGGTCAAGCAATCTGAGGCCGAAGATGCCATGACCCAGATTGTTGGGGCGGTTCGTGCCCTGTCTGACGCCGGAACAATTACGCTGATTGAAAAGGAAGAAGACGAAAGCACGGGTTGAGGCAGGAACAGGCGCTCCCACAAAATCGTTGGGGCGGCCATTTCGCTTGGGTGCTTGAGGTTACGGGTACCGGGTTGTATGTCTTAGGCAACATTTCGCAACACGCGGTGAGACACCTCCATGCCCGTCGAAAAGTCGGAGCTCAGCCGGTTTGAGCTTGGAAAATACTATGTCGCCAATATGTTCCTGCAGGGAATCATCAGCGCTATGCGCCTGCTTCCTTATGAAAGGCGCATAGCGACCATGGGTGCAATCATGAAAACCCTTGCACCCGTCGTTGGATTTCGCACCCGCGTCCGCCGGAATCTAAAGCTCACCTGCCCTGAATTGTCTGACGTCGAGATCACAAAGATCTATCGTGACGTGTCGGATAATGCCGGTCGGGCAATAATGGAGCATTTCTCACCCGAAGGTTTTATCGAACGTCAGGTGAACGCCAAGATATCCGGGCCCGGTATTGCTGCATTTGACGCCGCGATCGCCGAAGGGCGCCCGGTGATGATGATCACGGCGCATTTCGGTCACTATCTGGCCGCACGCGTCGCCCTGCAGAAACACAGCGGCAAACCGATAGGATGCCTTTACCGGCGGATGGCCAATCCTTATTTCAACGACGCCTATGTCGAAGCTTTTTACAAAACCGGCGCGCCGATGTTCGAACAGGGGCGGCGCGGTATGGTCGAAATGGTCCGGTCACTCAAGAACGGTGGAATTATCGCTATCGTATCCGACCTGCATGCGTTGGGGGGCGAAGAGCTGACATTCTTCGGCAAGCCTGCCGTGACATCCGTGTTGAACGCAGAACTGGCCATCAAGTACAAGGCCGTACTTATACCGTGCTATGCCGTGCGCCAGCCTAATGGCATCGACTTTGAAATCATCCTGCATGATCCCGTTCCGCACACGGACCCAAAGACGATGACTCAGTTCACCAATGACGATCTGGAACAGATCGTGCGGCAGCATATGGGACAGTGGTTCTGGATCCATCGGCGCTGGAAAAGCTGGAACGGGCTTGGCGTCCAACCGGACAACCTGCCCTGATCACTTGGCCCATGTCGCGGCAACAATCGGCCCGTGACCGGCCCTTTGCACAAGCACGACGGCTGGCAAGTCTAGTTCCAGCTGCGCCGAGTAAGTCTGCGGTGTTTGCCCATCCCACTGGCCCGCAATCTGCCAGGTTTCGACAACATTGGCATAATCCAACTCCCGCCCGGCTAACTCTCCACGACGGATCGAGGCATGGCGCAGGGGCGAATACTGAACGATACGCACGTCATAGGTCTCACCTTCGGGCAATTCCACAGGTGTCACACTCACGGTCACTTCGTCTGCGTCTCGGGTCGCGGTCACCGCTGCCTCGGGGGCGGCCGTTAGATGCGCATCAATCAGACGGTCGAGCTCCTGAGCCTGAGCGCCGACGATATCGTGCTGACCATTTATGATCATCTGGGGCGTATAGATCATGGATTTTCCGTTTTCGCGGGCATAAGCCCGTTGCCGGAACGTGTGATCAGGATCGGCATATTCGTCCTTCCAGCCGATGTAATCCCAATAGTCGACATGCAGTGCCAGCCCGATGACATCGTCGCGTTTCGCCAGCTCATGCATGATCCGGTCCGCCGGCGGGCAAGATGAACACCCCTGTGAGGTGAACAGCTCAACCACCACAGGATCCTCACCGGACATGGATTGAGTGGCGAACAGGCAGGATACGAGGGCGGTCAAAGCAGCGGGTTTGAACATAAAAACTCTCGGATTGTACGGGTGTTTTCTGGGATAGCCGTTTTGCCGCTCAACCGCCAATCAACGTTTCTTGAGGGCGGCTTCTGCAATTCACTGCCTAAATGTGTGCAATGGTATACAAAATTGCAAATCCAGTGCTATTGAACCTTGAACCAACGGCTTGGGTGATGCAGATAACACTCAGCGATGCCCGAAATCCAAGCCATTTGAGAAGGGAGGCCACCAGATGCCCATTAAAGTCGGACAGGATACCGCCAAGACACGCCGCAGCCTGAACGTGAATGGCAAATCCATTTCCTACTATTCGATCCCCGCCGCGCAGCAGGCCGGATTGGGTGATTTCTCCAACCTTCCTGCCGCGTTGAAAGTCGTGCTGGAAAACATGCTCCGATTTGAAGACAGCGGCTTTTCGGTCTCGGTCGATGACATTAAGGCATTTGCCGAATGGGGTGCCAATGGCGGCAAGAACCCGCGCGAGATTGCATACCGCCCTGCCCGCGTGCTGATGCAGGACTTCACCGGTGTTCCCGCGGTGGTCGATCTGGCCGCCATGCGCGACGGGATCAAAGGCCTGGGCGGTGACGCACAGAAGATCAACCCGCTGAACCCGGTCGATCTGGTTATCGACCACTCGGTCATGATCGACGAGTTCGGGAACCCGCGTGCGTTCCAGATGAACGTCGACCGCGAATACGAGCGCAACATGGAACGCTATCAGTTCCTGAAATGGGGTCAGAACGCGTTCAACAATTTCCGCGTAGTGCCTCCCGGCACCGGTATCTGCCATCAGGTGAACCTGGAATATCTGGCGCAGACAGTCTGGACGGACACCGATCAGAACGGCGAAGAAGTTGCCTATCCCGACACGCTGGTTGGCACCGACAGCCACACCACCATGGTCAACGGCATGGCCGTTTTGGGGTGGGGCGTTGGCGGAATCGAGGCGGAGGCTGCAATGCTGGGTCAGCCGATCTCGATGCTGATCCCTGAGGTGATCGGTTTTGAGTTGACCGGCTCTATGGTCGAAGGCACCACCGGTACAGACCTTGTTCTGAAGGTTGTCGAAATGTTGCGCGCCAAGGGCGTGGTGGGCAAGTTCGTCGAATTCTATGGCGAGGGGCTGGACCGCCTGCCGCTGGCTGACCGTGCAACCATCGCCAATATGGCGCCGGAATACGGAGCGACATGCGGCTTCTTCCCGATCGACGGAGAAACCCTGCGCTACATGCGCAACACCGGCCGCGACGAAGACCGCATCGCGCTGGTCGAAGCCTATGCCAAGGAAAACGGGTTTTGGAGAGGCCCGGACTATGCGCCGATCTACACTGACACTCTGTCACTGGACATGGGCACAATCGTTCCTGCAATTTCAGGCCCGAAACGCCCGCAGGACTACGTCGCGCTGACCGGCGCCAAGGCCGCTTTCACCAAGGAAATGGAAGAGACCTTCAAGCGCCCCATGGGCAAGGAAGTCGCCGTCAAGGGCGAAGACTACACCATGGAGTCGGGCAAGGTTGTAATTGCTTCGATCACCTCCTGTACCAACACGTCGAACCCTTACGTGATGATCGGTGCAGGCCTTGTGGCTCGCAAAGCCGCAGCTCTGGGTCTGAACCGCAAACCTTGGGTTAAAACCTCGCTGGCACCCGGTTCGCAGGTTGTATCTGCTTATCTTGAGGCCGCTGGACTGCAAGAAGATCTGGACAAGGTCGGTTTCAACCTTGTTGGGTACGGCTGCACCACCTGCATCGGCAACTCGGGCCCGATCCAGAAAGAAATCTCGGAAGCCATTGCCGAGGGCGATCTGGTCGCCACGTCGGTTCTGTCCGGCAACCGGAACTTCGAAGGCCGTATCTCACCGGATGTCCGCGCAAACTACTTGGCTTCGCCGCCGTTGGTTGTTGTCTATGCGCTGGCAGGTACGCTCGACATCGATCTGACGTCCGAGCCCATCGGTCAGGACAAGGATGGCAACGACGTCTTCATGAAGGACATCTGGCCAACCCAAAGCGAAATCGCGGAACTGGTCGAAGCAACCGTAACCCGCGAAGCGTTCCAGTCGAAATATGCGGATGTCTTCAAGGGGGATGAGAAATGGCAAAGCGTCGAGGTTCCGCAACAGGAAACCTATGACTGGCCGCCAACGTCGACCTACATCCAGAACCCGCCCTATTTCCAGGGTATGGGGGCGGAACCGGGCACGATCTCGAACATCGAAGGCGCCAAGGTTCTGGCCATTCTGGGCGACATGGTGACCACCGACCACATTTCACCTGCGGGATCATTCGCTACCACGACGCCGGCGGGCAAATACCTGACCGACCGTCAGGTTCAGCCGCGCGAGTTCAACTCGTATGGCTCGCGACGGGGCAATCACGAAGTCATGATGCGCGGCACCTTCGCCAATATCCGCATCAAGAACGAGATGTTGGACGGAGTTGAAGGCGGATACACCAAAGGTCCGGATGGCGAACAGACGTCGATCTACGATGCCTCGATGGCCTATCAGGCCAATGGCACCCCGCTGGTCGTGTTCGGCGGCGAACAATACGGCGCGGGCTCAAGCCGCGACTGGGCGGCCAAGGGCACGGCGCTGCTGGGCGTCAAGGCCGTAATCGCCGAGAGCTTTGAGCGTATCCACCGGTCCAATCTGGTTGGCATGGGCGTGATCCCGTTCGAATTCACCGGTGGAGATACCCGCAAAACTCTGGGTCTGAAGGGGGACGAAACCGTCTCAATTCACGGGCTGGATACGGTCGAGCCGTTGCAGGACGTGCCCTGCACCATCACCTACGCAGATGGGGCTGAGACGACCATCCAGTTGAAATGCCGGATCGATACCGCGCCTGAGATCGAATACATCGAAAACGGTGGCGTGCTTCAATACGTGCTGAGGAATCTGGCGAAGGCTGGCTGAGGAACGCAGCGGATAAGTAGGTATTGAGGGCGCCTTCGGGCGTCCTTTCTTTTGCAAGGCTCTGCCTCGCGCTCCAAAGTTTTATTCAGCAGAAGAAGTTGGATATACGCGGCACTCTGAAAACAGGAGGTGGTTATGGAAAAGGTGGCGTTGGTAACAGGCGGGGCGCGGGGTATTGGACACGCCATCGTAGAGGAGTTGAGCCGCGACCATAGGGTGGCGTTCACTTGGTTGTCCACCAACCCTCGGGCGACGCTATTGCGGGGGGAAGCTTTGGCGATCCGTTCGGATCTGACGGCTCCTGATCAACCTGCGGCGGTGATTGCGCAAGTGATGGAGCGGTTTGGACGACTTGATGTGATCGTGAACAATGCTGGGTTGGTTCGATCGACGCCAAAAGAGGAGTTCCAAGCGGAGGAGCATCGCGCCATTCTGGATATGAATCTGCTAGCCCCCGCTGCTTTGCTGGCTGCAGCTTTGCCACATTTGGAACGGGGCGCCGCCATTGTCAGTATCTCGTCGATGAATGCAGTGTTGCCGCCCCGTGATGCTGTCACTTATGGTGCCAGCAAGGCGGCTCTGAACCTGTGGACCCGTGCCATGGCCAAAGAGTTGGGGCCAAACGGGATACGCGTCAATGCTGTGGCCCCCGGTGCGATCAACATTCCTGAAGCGCCTCGTTCGGAAGAACTGACAGAACTTTTCGTGAAGGATACTGCGTTGGGCCGGGCCGGACGGCCCGAGGATATAGCCAAAGTGATCAGGTTTCTGGCGTCGGACGCGGCCTCGTTCATCACAGGTGAAGTTTTGTCCGTAACGGGAGGCTATCGTTTATGAACCGCCCGCAGCTTTCTCAAGCGCAGGCCGGATGGTGCTTGCAATGACACGCTGCGTAATCGGGCCAGCAAAGCGCAGAATGATCGTTCCGTCACCGTCGATCACGTAGGTCTCGGGAACGCCGTACAGACCCCAGTCAATCGCCATTCGGCCCTGTTCGTCGCGGCCCATGGCGGTGTACGGATCACCAAGGTCATCCAGGAAAGCCTCGGCATTGCTCAGCTTGTCTTTGTAGTTGATGCCGTAAACCGGGATGCCTTCAGCCGCCAGAGCCTCGAGGTTGGGGTGCTCGGCGCGGCATGGCGCGCACCAACTGGCCCAATAGTTGACCAGCTTGACCTCTCCGTTGCGCAGCGTTTCATCGTCGAAAAGGGTCTTTCCCGGAAACTCGGTGAGAACCACGGGCGGCGCCGGTTGCCCTTCGCGGGCCGAGGGCAAGGCGTTGGGATCTTCGCGAAACATGCCGATGCCTGCGAGAACCGCGAATGCGCCAAAAATCAGAGGCGGCGCAATCATCAGGGGCGAGATTTTAGCCATTGCGCGACATCCTCTGTTCGACCTTCTCCATTTCCGCACGCACCTTGCGCCCGCGCATCACGCTGAACGCAACCAGTGCCACGATAAGGGCAATGGAAACGGCATAAGACGACAAAACGGCGTCTGCATATTTTCCAAGATCGGGGATCATCCGCCTACCCTTTCCCGTGCCTGTAGCGCCTTGATACGACGGGCGCGAATTTCCGTTCCGGTGCGGTACAACACCAAGGCGATGAACAGCAGAACAAATCCGATGATGCAGGCCAGCAGGGGGTAGAAAAAGACATTGCTGACCTTCTCTTCCGTATCCGCCCCGGTAACGGCCCCCGCCCGCATGACCGATGCGCCCTGATGCAGGCCCTGATTCCAGAAATTCACCGCATACCGGCTGAGGATCGCAAAGACCGACCCCACCAGACACAGAACCGAGGTCAGGTCGGCTGCGGTATCCGGATCTTCGATAGCTTCCCACAAGGCGACATAGCCAAGGTAGAACAGAAACAGGATCAGGAACGATGTCAGGCGCGGATCCCAGGCCCACCATGTGCCCCACATGGGCTGTCCCCAGATGGCCCCCGTCAGCAGCGCTATCAGGGTCATTACGATCCCGATCGGTGCAGCAGCGCGTGCCGCAAGCGCGCTGACATGGTGGCGACGCACCAGCCAAACCAATGAGGTGGCAAGCATCATCAGCCAGCAATTGATCGCCATCAGGGCCGCCGGAACATGCAGATAGATGATCTTGACGGTCGACCCCTGCTTGTAGTCGTCCGGTGTAAAGAAAAAGCCCCATGTCAGACCGACAACGATGCAGATGGTCGAGACAATCCAGAAAAACGGCAGGACCCGTTCGCTGGTTTCAAGAAACTTGCGAGGGTTGGCATATTCCCAGAGGGCGTTGGCTTTGGCTGCGATTGACATGGGCCCTATCTAGTCCGAGTTGGGGTGGTTCTCAATTGACATCCATCAAACTTGTCGCGGTTCACCGCAGATTGATACGTAGCACGGCAGCGCTGGCAAAGGGCAACAATGCAATGGTCGCCGCCGTGATCCCGGCCAGCATCAGCAGTGGTGTCTGCACCTCCATCCCTGTTGCACCGCGTCGGGCAACTTCGGCCCCGAATATCAGGGTGGGGACGTAAAGCGGCAACACAAGAAGCGACAGCAATAGCCCGCCACGTTTCAGACCAACGGTCAGCGCAGCACCAAATGTCCCGATGACGCTCATGGCCGGGGTACCTATCAACAGCGAGATGACCAGCCAGAAGAACCCCGGCACCGGCAGGTTCAGAAGTACGCCCAGAAACGGCGCGGCCAGAACCAGCGGCAAACCAGTGGTCAGCCAATGGGCCAGCGCCTTGACAGTGACAACCGATTCAAGTGGCAGCGGTGCCGTGGCCAGCAGGTCCAGCGAGCCGTCTTCCCAGTCCAGTGCAAGCAGGCGGTCAAGCGACAGAAGGCAGGCCAGCAAGGCCCCCAGCCAGAGCACACCGGGCGCAATCGTGGACAGAAGCGAGGATTGCGGCCCCACCGCAAACGGCACCATCACGGTCACGATCAGGAAAAAGGCCAGACCCAGCCCAAACCCGCCGCCCGCGCGGAAAGCCAGTTTCAGGTCGCGCAGCAACAGGGCGATCACAGGAAACCTCCGTCGAAATCGTCGATGGGTTTGGGTTTGGCCTTGTTCGGACCGACGTCCAGAACCTCGCCATCTAGGCCAAGGTCGATATGGGTGGCGATCAGGGCTGACCCACCCTGCCCCAGATGTGCCCGCACAGCGTCGGCAAACATTTGCACAGCGTTTCTGTCCAGCGAGACGGTCGGCTCGTCCAGCATCCAGATCGGCCGCCCTGTGACCAGCATCCGCGCCAGCCCCAGACGCCGTTTCTGACCTGCCGACAGGTTGCCGGCGTGACGGTCGGCGAGTTCGTTCAGGTCAAATGCGTCCAGCGCCGGCTGGATGTCATATGTGCCAAAGACCGAGGCCCAGAATGTCAGGTTTTCAGTCACTGACAGCGTCGGTTTGAGCCCGTCTGAATGGGACGCGTAGGCGATCTGGTCCTCGGCCCCTTCGATCTTGCCTTCAAGCGGAGGCTGCAAGCCAGCCAACGTACGCAGTAGGGTCGTTTTGCCAATACCATTCGGGCCGCGCAGGATCAGAGCTTTGCCCGGCGGCAGCTGAAAGCTGAGGCCCTCAAGGACGGGAACACCGCCACGGGTGATCGACAGATCTGTTACAGTCAAAGTCATGAGACCCGCTTAACGGATTGTCAGCAGGGGCAAAAGGCGAGATTTGCCGCAGGATGCCAGCGCACCACCGCTGCCTCATGTCGGAGTGAGGGGCCAGCCCCTCACACTCCCCGGGATATTTTCGGCCAGATGAAGAGGATCCCGTCAGACAGGGATCAGCGCGAGTGCAATACGACGACCTTCGGCGAGCAGCACATTGTAGGTGCGACAGGCGGCAGGGGAGTTCATGATTTCGACACCAAGTCCGGCATTCTCCAGCTCAACCCTCAGGGATTGAGGGATGTGGGCCATGTCCGCGCCCGTACCGATGAGCAGGACGTCGATCCTACCCGCCAATTCCAGAAGGGGGTGTCGGTCGTCATAACCGCCCCACTCTGCAGGGCCTGCCGGGCCTGTCAGGACAGCGCCGTGGAAGACATCACCGCCAATTCGGAAAAAACCGGGGCCATAACCGTCTACGGGTTTGGCATCTGTAAAAGTAATCTGATTCAGACGCATGATGTCCCTTCTTCAATCCAGAAGCGGCAGCCCGGAAATGACGGCGATAAGGATGACCGAATAGGCCGCAAGGCGGTAGATCCGTTCGAGTCTCGGGTCGAACAGTGCTTTGCCGATAAGCGTAGTGATCAGATAAGGCACGCACAGCAGCAGGACAATCCACAGGATCGACAAATCTGCAGCACCGCTGATGAGAATGTTGAAAACGATGACGACGTCCAGCAATGCCAGAAAAATGATGGTGTTGGCGCGAATCTTGCGCACGTCTGTGGAACTGGCCAGATAGAACACGATGACAACCGGACCAGTCAGCCCGGTCATGCCGCCGACAATGCCCGCGCTGCCGCCGATGGCGAGACGTCCGGGTAGTCCCAGTTTCCCCTCCCATCGCCAGCCGGTAACCACGGCCAGCAGGGTCAGACCGGTGATGCCACAGACAACCCAGCGCAACGCAACCGAGTCCACCTGCACCATAATCCACAGCCCCAATGGAACGGTTACGGTTGCAGCAAAGCCCAGAGTGCTAATTTCGAACTTGTCGCAATCCCGCCACGCCTGAGGCGCCAAGGCAAATGTTGATGCGATTCCGGTGGCGGCCATCAGAAAGACCACATCTGCAATAGGCAGGAACTGGGTCGCCACCGGCACAAAGATCATCGCGGTGCCAAAACCTGTGAAGCCGCGGACAAGTCCCGCGGCTCCGATAGTCAGGATCAGCCAAGTGAGGCCCGGCAGGGCCAGGGCCTGTTGCAGGGCCTCAGGCATCAATATTGGCAAACTGGTTGCCCGCCGTGTTCGACGGTTTGGACCAGTCGCGCTTGACCCCCAGCCAAAGCAGGATGGTCGAAGCCACGAAGACCGACGAATAGGTCCCGACGACGACACCCCAGATCATCGCGAAGACGAATCCGCGGATGACGTCCCCGCCCAGCAGATAAAGCGAGATCAGCGCCAGCAAAGTTGTGACCGAGGTCATCACCGTCCGGCTCAGGGTTTCGTTGATCGATAAGTTCAGAACCTCTTTCAGATCTTTCTGTTTATATTTCCGCAGGTTCTCGCGCACCCGGTCGAAGACGACCACGGTGTCGTTCAGCGAATAGCCGACGATGGTCAACAACGCCGCTATGATCGCCAGATCAAAGCGGATTTGCAGTTCCGAGAAGATGCCAATGGTCAGGATCACGTCGTGCACCAATGCGGCAACCGCCCCAAGTGCAAACTGCCATTCAAAACGCAGCCAGATGTAGACAAGAACGGCACCGATGGCCAAGACAACCGCGATAACGGCCGTCTGAATCAGCTCACCCGACACTTTTGGACCAACGGATTCGACACTTTCAAACGGCAGTTTGAGTCCGGGGTCTGCGGCAGCCAGCGCTTCGCCGACCTGGGTGATCACGTCTGCTGTGACCGCTTCGGCGTCTTCCTGAGCCTGAATACGGATCATTGCGACATTTTCATCGGGACCGAAGCTTGGATCAAAAATCTCGGTGATGGTGACGTCACCCAGTTGCAGCGGAGACAAAGCATCGCGGTAAACACCCACGTCGATTTCTTGTGCGCTTTGGGTCCGAATCGTGGTTCCACCGCGGAAATCGATGCCGAAGTTCAGCCCCTGCAGCAGAAATGAGGAGAACGCAATCACCATCATCAGGCCGGAGATTCCAAGCCAGATTTTCCAGCGATTGAAAAAGTCGAACGAGGTGCTTTGGGGTACGAGTTTCAGTCTCATGTCAAACCTCGATCGTTTTTGGTCGGCGGCGTTCGAACCACATGACAACCATCAGGCGCGTCACGAAGATCGCGGTGAAGACCGATGTCAGGATACCCAGGCCCAGAGTGATCGCGAACCCGCGCACAGGGCCGCTGCCCATGGCAAACAGGATAACGGCGGTGATGAAAGTGGTTACGTTGGCGTCCAGAATGGCCGACAACGCCTTTTCATAGCCCAGATCGATGGCGCGGGCTGGACCTCTGGCGGATTTCAGTTCTTCGCGGATGCGTTCAAAGATCAGTACGTTGGCATCCACCGCCATACCGACCGTCAGAACGATCCCTGCAATCCCCGGCAGAGTCAGGGTTGCGCCGATCAGGGACAGCAAACCGAACAACAGGCCCACGTTTATGATCAGCGCGATGTTGGCGAAGACACCGAACAGGCCATAGCTGAGCGCCATGAATACCAGCACGGCGACAAAGGCCACGATTGTGGCAACTTTGCCTGCGTCGATACTATCTTGCCCCAGTTCGGGCCCGATGGTGCGTTCTTCCAGGAATTCCAGCCCTGCAGGCAAAGCACCTGCACGCAACAGGACGGCCAGATTGGTGCTTTCCTCAACGGTGAAATTACCGGTGATGATACCCGATCCGCCTGGGATATGGCTTTGGATCACGGGGGCCGAGATCACTTCGTCATCCAGAACGATTGCAAAGGGTGCGCCGATATTGTCACGGGTATAATCCCCGAACTTGCGTGCCCCGGATGTGTTGAATCGGAAGCTGACCGCAGGGCGGCCGTTCTGATCGAAGGATGGCTGCGCGTCGACCAGTTCCTCTCCTGTCACGACCGGAGCGGATTCGATGGTGTAATAAACGCCGTTTTCGTCAATCGACGGCACGATTTTTTCGCCGACGCCTGCAACGGCATCCGGATCGGTTCCGCGCCCGACAACCGGGTTGAAGGTCAACTGTGCTGTTGTTCCGATAATTTCCTTCAGTTCACCCGCACTGCCGATACCCGGCACCTGAATTAAGATACGATCCGTCCCCTGACGCTGAATTGTGGGCTCACGTGTACCGACTTCGTCGATCCGGCGGCGGATGATTTCCAACGCCTGACGCACCGTGCGGTCATCCGAGGCCAGTTTTTCTGCTTCGGACAGTTGAACAACAATTGTGTCACCATCCGCGCGGGCTTCGATATCTGTGGCTCCTACACCTGTCAGGGTCTGCACTTGCCGGGCCAAACCGCGGACAACCTCCAATGCCTGTGGCATTCCTTCGGGCTGGCTAATGCGCACGCGAATCTCATCCGCAGCCGAGTCCTGACGGCGGATGGTTCCCACCGTGGCACGTTCATCGCGCAGGGCGTCGCGGATTTCCGGCCACATCGCCTCCATCCGGGAGCCGTAGACGTCTTGTACTTGTACTTCGGCCAGCAAATGCGCGCCGCCGCGCAGGTCGAGGCCAAGATTGACCAGGGATGACGGCAACCAACTCGGCCATTGCGCGGCTTCAGCCTGCATCTGGGGTGTGTCGTTGCCCAACTCGATCGCGGCCTTGGCGTCGTTGGATTGTTCGACCCGCGTGTAAAATGCGTTTGGCAGGGCCATGAGCAGGCCGGTCACGCAGACCAGCCAGATCAGAACCCGCTTCCAGGTATCAAATTGCAGCATTACCCTGCCTTTTCAAGGAATTGTCGCGCGAAGTTACTTCGCCGGCTCAGTCTTGTTCAGAACCTGAGCGATGGTCGATTTGACCACGCGAATCTTGACGCCCTCGGCGATTTCGACCTCGATCTCGTTATCGCCTTCCTTGACCTTCGATACCTTGCCGATCACGCCCCCCTGAGTGATCACCTGATCACCGCGACGCACGGCATCAACCATGGCCTGATGTTCCTTCATCTTCTTTTGCTGCGGACGGATCAGCAGGAAATACATGATCGCAAAGATTAGGATCAGCGGGAGAAACTGGGCGATTGCGCCACCATCCATGGGACATTCCTTTGTTCTAGTCTTGCGGCACAGTTCCGCAAATTTGGGCGGAACCTATGCTTTGAAATGTCGGTTTGCAAGCAAAGGCGGTCATGTAACTCACCTGAAAACGGGCATGTCCCGGCAACCACGGGCAAAACGTTGCAGATATGCCCTAGGAACATAACCAATACCGGGTATAGTTTATCCGAAGGGGGACACATGACGCGGCCACTCAAACCTTTCCTTTCGTTGCTTTATTTACTGACTGCCCTGTCGGTGAGCGTGTGGCTGTCCAGTGCGGCCTTGTCGCAGGAAGCACCCGCGGAATCCCCCCTGTCCGAGACTGCGGGATCGGACACGTTCATGGCCCCGGTCATAGTAGACGGGGACATTCTGTTTCAGGTGCGCGGATCAAGCGCCCTGCCTGCTCCGGAGCGCGCCGAGGACGTACAGGACAAGATCATTGTGGTTGCGGAAGCGTCGGAAGCACCTTTGGTCGAGATCACATATGAAGAGACCGAGTTTGGCATCTGGATTCTGGCCGATGGCCAAAGAATCTCGATCGTTACTAAAGCTGACGCTGAACTGGATCAGATGGAACTAAGTGTTCTGAGCGTTTTGCATGGCAATGCGATCAAACAATCCATTGAGGCGTACCGAGCCAACCGAACCGATCAGGCGCGCGTTTCCGGTGCTATTGAAGCGGCTGCCTGGACGTTGGGATTTGCCCTGTTTGTTGTCACTATCCTGTGGCTGCACCGTCGGATCAGGCGTCGCACATTGAAGCTGGTAAAACGCTACTTAAAGGATGTCGAAACGGCGACAGCCAAAAGCGTTCAGGCCGAAGCAATCGCGGCCCTTATCCGCTATGGTCTGAACTTCGTGCTGCTTATCATCTTCTTTCTCGGTTTCTACTATTACCTGTCCTTTGTTCTTTTGGCATTTGCGGAAACCAGATATTTCGCACAGCTTCTGCTGACCTATCTGACAGAGCCCGTGCTGCTTATCTTCCGGGGCATCCTCAGCTATATCCCCAATCTGATCATGCTGGGCCTGATCACATGGGTGACGTTGTACATCATCAAAGGGCTGCGCGTGTTCTTTGATGCGGTCGAAGCAGGTTCGTTCGAAATGGGTGATTTCGAGAAACACTGGGTCAACCCGACGTTCAACATTGCCCGTGTCGTCGTTATTCTGATCGCGTTGGTGTTTGCGGTTCCCTATATTCCGGGCTCAGATTCTGCTGCGTTCCAGGGGTTGACCATTCTGGTTGGCGCCATGCTGTCTTTGGGCGCAAACTCAGTCGTGTCCAACATGCTGGCCGGGCTGTTTGTGATTTACCGCAGGTCTACCTCAATCGGCGACCGTATCCAGATCGGGGACCACATCGGCGATGTGGTTCAGATAAAACTGATGGAGACCCACCTGAAGTCGATCAAGAACGAGCTGATCTCGATCCCCAATGCACAATTGATGAACTCAGATGTCGTTAACTTTTCAAAGAAAACCAATGGTGACGGACTATTACTGCACACGACAGTCGGCATCGGCTACGAAGAACCCCCTGAGAAGGTAGAGGCGATGCTGATCGAGGCCGCCAACCGCACCAAAGGTATCAAGGTCAATCCCGAACCTTTTGTGTTGTGGACCGCGTTGGCCGATTACGCGATCAATTATCAGATCAACGGCTACACCACCCGTGGCAGCATCATCCCCAAAATCCGCTCGGACCTGCATCGAAACATTGTCGCTGTATTTAACGAGAACAATGTGCAGATCATGACGCCTTCTTATGTGGCTGACCCGCCCGAGCCAAAAATACCGGCCGGGGCATGGGATGGCCACCTGACGCATGAAACCCACGAAGACGCTGATAAGTCGTAACCGGTGCTACACCCTGCCCCACAGATGGTGCATAAGCGGGTTCAGTGATTCACGCATTCAAGGATCTGAGACATGCACGACATCCGCGCCATTCGCGAAAACCCTGCCGCCTTTGACGCCGCCCTAGCGCGCCGTGGGGACGCGCCGGTGTCGTCAGATCTGCTGAGGCTGGACGAAAGCCGGCGTGCCAAGATTCTGGCCGCCGAAACCGCGCAGGCTGAACAAAACAAGGCCAGCAAGGAAGTCGGCGCTGCTAAGGGACGCGGCGACGAGGCTGAATTCGAACGCCTGCGCGCGCTTGTCGCCGAGAAAAAGGCCGAAGTCGCCCGGATGCAGACCGAGGCCAAGGATCTGGATGCCTTGCTGACCGATCAACTGGCCCGCATCGCCAACCTGCCCGCCGATGACGTGCCGCAAGGCGCGGACGAAAACGACAATGTCGAAGTCAACCGCTGGGGCACCCCGCGCGATTTCAGCTATGCACCGAAAGAGCATTACGACATTCCCGCCGTCGCAGCCGCAATGGATTTCGAAACCGCCGCCAAAACCAGCGGCAGCCGATTTGTGAACCTGTCCAAGGGGGTTGCCCGCATCCACCGCGCGCTGGCCCAGTTCATGTTGGACACACATATCGACAAGAACGGTCTGACAGAAATGCAGACACCGGTTCTGGTCCGGGATGAGGCGATGTATGGCACTGATAAATTGCCTAAATTCGGCGACGACAGTTATCAGACGACCAATGGCTGGTGGCTGATCCCGACCTCCGAGGTTACGCTGACCTATTCAGTGGCTGGTGACATTCTTGAAGAGGCTGCCCTGCCCATCCGTATGACCGCCCATACCGTCTGTTTCAGGTCCGAGGCCGGAAGTGCGGGCAAGGACACCGCAGGGATGCTGCGCCAGCACCAGTTCGAAAAGGTCGAGATGGTCTCGATCACCCATCCCGACGCGTCAGATGACGAGCAAAAGCGCATGTTGCGCTGCGCCGAGGATTTGCTGGAACAGTTGGGTATTCCCTATCGAACCGTAGTTCTGTGCACCGGTGATATGGGCTTTGGCGCGCGCCGCACCTATGACATCGAAGCGTGGCTGCCCGGACAGGACACCTATCGCGAGATCAGTTCGGTCTCGACCACAGGCGCGTTTCAGGCACGCCGGATGAACGCCCGTTTTCGTCCTGAAAGTGGTGGCAAACCTGAATTTGTTCATACTCTGAACGGTTCCGGTCTGGCTGTTGGGCGTTGCCTGATCGCTGTTCTGGAGAATGGGCAGAATGAAGACGGAACTGTTTCGCTGCCCGAGGTACTTGGCCCCTATCTGGGCGGCAAGCTGACCCTGCAATCGGACGGTTCTTTGGCCTGACAAACATAACCGGCGCCGTCGGGCACCGGTAAGGACATCAGCAGAAGGCGAAGAAGTTTACTTCTTCGCTTTTTTCTTGTCCTTCTTCTTTCCGCCTTTCTTGCCGTCCTTCTTTTTCCCGTCCTTCTTGGACTTTTTGTCCTTGCTGGATTTGGCTTTCACTTTGTCCTTCGCCTTTGAAAAGGCGGCTTCCATCTCTTTACGCTTCTTCGCGGCTTTTTCAGCCTTGGCCTTGGCTTTGGCCTTTTTCTTTTCCGCAGCTTCGGCTTTTTCGGCCGCTGCTTTTTCTTCTGCCGCCTTGCGTGCGGCTTCCTCGACCCGATTCTCGGCTGCGGCTGCGGCGATTGTTTTACGGGACGCGGCTTTGCGTGCGGAAGGCCTGCGCACCGCCGGAGTCCGGGCCGCAGTTCGGCCTGTTGTAGGCTTCGCAGCAGCCGGTTTTGCGGCAACGGCTTCTTTGGCAGATGCAATCAAAACCAACGCGCGCGCCTCACCGATCCGAGGGACCTTGACCAAATCAGCAGGAGCGGCCTTGACTATTGCCTCGGCGGTCTTGAAGCCATTGGCAACAAGGGCCCGGCCAAGCGCGTCCCCTACACCTTTTATTTCGGTCACTGCGGTCATTATGGGTCCTTTCTGTGTCGTTCTATAACTTCGTATATACACCTGATATACGAAGCAGCAAGCAGCGTCGTGATAACCCCTGTTCTGCCAGCTTAGTTATGGGCAAGACTAGCGGCTCGGTTGTCTCTCGGAAAGGGTACAAGGCGCTTGGCATCTTCGTCCCATAGCTTCAGGTTCAATGCGGCCACGGCCTCGGGAAACTTAATCCGGCGGGGGGTGTATTCCGGCGGCAGGTTATAATGGCAGGCACGCAGGCGATATGATGGGATACGCGCGTTGAAATGGTGGATGTCGTGCAACGTGATGCAGGCCACAGCCATATCGAACCACCATCCGAAATCCAGTGCGGATGATCCCTCAAGCGCTGCTGTCTGAGGGTTCAGATCGGGGCGGCGATCCCAATAGGTATCTTCGAAGTTGTGCTGAAGATAAACAAGGAAGACGCCCAGCATTCCACCCAAAAAGGAAAACACCAACCAGACCCAAATGCCGGTCATACCCGCAATCAGATACAACAATCCTAGAAACACGATGATTGACAGGTTGTGCAACACCACACCTTTAGCGCCAAAACGCGCCGTATTCTTGGGCCAGCGGTATCGGATGAAGTAGGTGAACAACGCGCCGACCGGAACCAGGATGAACGGATTGCGATACAGCCTGTAAAAAAAACGCGTTTTCCAATCAGCCGCATTCCACTCTCGCAGAGTCATCGTATGAATTTCACCTGTCTCGCGATGTTCAAGATTTCCGATGCCCGCATGGTGCAGATTGTGGTTCTGCTTCATCACCTCGAACGGGGCGAAAGTGAAAGGTGACAGACCATGCCCTGCCCATTCGTTTTGAATCCGTGTTTCAAACAGAGAGTGATGCCCACAATCATGTTGCAGCACATAAAGCCGTACTGCGGCAAAGGCGAACACGATCCCGGCGGGTATCATGATGTACCAGCGATCAACGAAGGTGATCGCAAGGGTCAGCGACGCAAAATACACCGCAAATGTGCCAAAATAACTTGCCGCGGCCAATCTGTTGTCCTGCACCGCGTAATGTCTTGTATATTCCCTCAAATCCATCCAGCCGTCTCCTTACGATGGCCGTTCAGTTTTCTGTTCAAATCTAGGTGCGGCTAGTCCGCATGCAAGCAGTGCGTGCCCAAACAAATGCACACGCATGAATGCTAGCGCGGAGAACAGAAACTGTCACGCCCCCGTGAGGTAAGATGCTGAAAATTGGCGCAGTTACGCGCGGCCCTTGAGATGCTTGGCCAGCGCGCCCGCATTTTTCTTGCGCCGACCCTTATATGGGTTCTTGTCGCCCTGCCCGCGCAGCGTCAGGCGGATTGGGGTGCCAGGCATGTCAAAGTCCTGACGCAACCCGTTGACCAGATAGCGGGTATAGCTTTCGGGCATCTTATCGGGATGAGAACACATCACAACAAAACCCGGCGGCCGCGTTTTCGCCTGGGTCATATAGCGCAGCTTGATGCGGCGGCCCTGTGGGGCTGGCGGCGGGTGTTGTTCCAGCATGGCAGTCAGCCACCGATTCAACGCCGCAGTTGGCACACGGCGGTTCCAGACGTCATGGGCGCGCAGGATGGCGGCGCGCAATCTCTCAAGCCCGCGACCCGTTTTCGCCGAGACGGTAACCAGAGGGGCCCCGCGCAGCTGCGGCAGCAAGCGATCAAAGGCATCTTTCAGTTCCCGCAGCTTTTCCTGCTTGTTTTCCTCGACGTCCCACTTGTTTACGGCAACAACAACAGCCCGGCCTTCGCGTTCGGCCAAATCGGCAATTCTCAGGTCCTGTTGTTCAAATGGAATGGCCGCGTCCAGAAGTACGACGACAACCTCGGCAAACTTCACCGCGCGCAAGCCGTCTGACACCGAAAGCTTTTCCAGCTTTTCCTGTACCTTTGCTTTCTTGCGCATTCCTGCTGTGTCAAAGATCCGCATCGGAGTGCTTTCTCCGTCCGGGTCGGCCCAATCGATCCGCAGGCTGATAGCGTCACGGGTGATCCCGGCCTCGGGCCCCGTCAACAGGCGGTCTTCGCCGATGATCTTGTTGATCAGCGTGGATTTGCCCGCATTCGGACGGCCAACCACGGCCACCTGCAACGGCTTGGCAGACGTGATCAGGGGCATTTCGCCCTCACCGTCTTCATCCAGCTCAATATCAGTTTTTGGGGCTTCTTCGACCTGCTTTTCCTCGGCTGCATCGGCCAAAGGCATAAGCCGAGCATAAAGATCTGTCATCCCTTCGCCATGTTCACCAGAAAGACGCACAGGTTCACCCAGACCCAGGTTATATGCCTCGAGCACCCCGGCATCCGCTGCGCTGCCTTCGGCCTTGTTGGCCGCAAGGATTACATGCTTGGACCGTTTGCGCAGGATTTCTGCAAACATCTCGTCCGTGGGCGTCAGCCCGACCCGCGCATCGATCATGAACAGGCAGACATCGGCCATGTCTACCGCGCGTTCGGTCAGACGGCGCATCCGGCCCTGCAAACTGTCATCTGTCGCGTCTTCAAGTCCGGCCGTATCGATCACAGTAAAGCGCAGATCGCCCAGACGCCCTTCGCCCTCGCGCAAGTCACGCGTCACACCAGGCTGGTCGTCGACCAGCGCCAGACGTTTGCCTACGAGGCGGTTGAACAATGTGGATTTGCCCACGTTCGGGCGCCCCACGATGGCGAGGGTCAGCGACATGATACTCTACTTTCAAGACTCAAGTTGCGCCCTTTAACGCATCTTGCCGTCAACGGAAAGCGTGTAGATCACCTTTGGTCGAAACAACATACAGCGTCTGCCCGGCCACAACAGGGGATGCTGTCGCGCCTCCGGGAACCTCAGCCTGATGAACCAGTGTTCCGTCAACTGGATTGAAGAACCGCAGAAACCCGTCGTTGGACGCAACCACAATACGACCCCCGGCCAGAATTGGGCCGTAATGCGCAAAGATCGGTCCCCGGCGGCCACGCTTGTCCTTGACGAAGCCCGGCAGATCCTGCGCCCAGATGACAGACCCGTCCGCCGCGTTCAGACGCACCAGCTGGCTGCGATCACTGATCAGGAAGATGCTGTTGCCCGCAGGCCAGACCGTATCGACCGCACCTTCGTCTGCTGTCCACCGGCGCTCACCGGAAGCGGCATCAAATGCGACGGTCCGGCCCGAGTGATTGCCGATGTAGATACTGTTGCCGACAACCATCGGACCGCCAGTCACATCGACGATTTGCGCCGCGGCGCGCCCGCGACGCCCCCCTGCAACAGACGCGTTCCAGCGGCGGATACCACCGCGGCGGAAAGTGGCCGCCACGTCACCCGAGCCAAAGGCAAATACCGCCAGATCAGATGCGATTGCAGGCGCAGGCGCACCCAGAACGTTCCCGACGCTGGGTGTGCCTTCGAATTGCCAGGCTATGCGTCCGTCCTTGGTGTTTACAGCCCAGCCGGTTTCGTCTCCGGCCACCACGTATAACAGGCCATCATTCACCAGCGGGGCGCCGCTGCCGGTCGCTTCCAGGCGTTTTTGCCAGCGCACGGCACCCGATTTGGCGTCCAGCGCGGTCAGCCGACCGAACCCTGACGACACATAAAGGACGCCGTCGGCATAAGCCAAACCACCCCCTGTTGCATCCGAGTCGCCATCACTTGGCGGGATCAGATCGGTTTCCCATGCCAACTGCCCCTGCTGGGTGACCGCTGAAACGGTCGCCCCTGAATCCAGTGTAAAGATCAATCCGCCCGCAACCACCGGCTCGGCAGTTATGCGTTGCTTGCGCGAGTCGCCCTGCCCGATCGAAACAGACCAGATCCGCTGTGGTGTTGCGCGCAAAGCAGCATGCGTGGTTCGGTATGCGGACGTTCCCGGACTTTGTGACCAGTTGGCGTTGACCTGTTGCGCCGGCAGGCTGATCGGTTGCGAGCCGCGCTTTTCGACCGTTTCCAGATCTGAAACAGGGCGAATATCCTCGCGTTCACCGGGCAGAATGGCTTCGGGCGGCTCACAGGCCGCCAGTGCTGTCAAGGCCAGAGCCGCAAAAGGCAATCCCGTACGGGAAAAAAATCTTGTTACCATGATATTCCGAACTCGCCTGTCGTTAAGTCTTTTGTCCCGCCTGGTCAGCCTTGCTGCGCCACCAATGGTTCAGGTTCCCCACCCAAAGCAATGATCATTTGCGCCGCGCGCTGTTGCAGATCGATCCCAACCTCTGCATCCTGCCGCAGCGCCTGCAATCGATCCAGCGCAGCATCGACATTCCCCTCGGCCACGTCAATCAGGGCCAACTGCTCTTCCGCCAGCAGCCGCAGCGGCGCTCCGGGGGCCGCCAACGCCTCGAACTGTTGCCGCCGGTCGGCGGCAGGCAAGGTATCGCCTTGCAACAGCAGCGACTTGAAGCTTGCAATCGCGCGGTAAATCTCGGGCAGGTCGCCCTGAACGGCAACCGCGTTCAGGCTGGTGACCGCGTCTTCTCGGGATCCGGATTCGACCTGTGACGCAGACAACAACATGTCCAGCACGGCTTTCCCGCCCGGTGACATCGCCTCTGCCTGTGCAAGACCAGCAGCCCTTGCCGCCGGGTCATTTTCGGACAATGCAGCAAGAATCGTGTCACCCAATAGCTGAGCTTGCGCCGTGCCCCGCGCCTTGCGGTATTCATTGAAAGCGGCACCGCCGACGATCAACACGACGGCGACGACACCCACCCAGCCCCAGCGACGCAGCAACAGATAGATCCGGTCACGGCGCACCTCTTCGGTGACCTCATCAATGAAACTGTCTATATCGCTCATCCAAGCCCCCGGGCTGTCTATCTTGTATTAGTGCGCCATGTCATACCCCGGCACCAACGCCAAGCCAAGGGTCCGAATATGCGCATTTTCACCGCTTTGCTTCCCTCTTGCGAAAAAATGCAAACCGAACTATTCAGTTCAGTATGGAAAAGATGCCGAACAGACCCCATTTCATGGCGTGACAGCCCAAGTATTAATGGCGCAGATTCTTAGGAGAAACACTTTATGCGTTTGATTTCATTCATCAACGCCCTTCTCGTGATTGTTGCACTGTATTTTCTGGTGTTTGAACGTGACACCTTGTTCGCCTTTGCCGGACGCGGTGATGCCGTGGAAGCAACACAAGTCGAAGCCACGGAAACCGAAAACTCCGATATCTCTGCCGTGGGCGTTGTCGCCGTGCGCTCGCAAGCGCGCGAAATTGACAGCGCCGTGCTGCTGCGCGGGCAGACGAAGGCGAACCGGCAGGTCGAAGTGCTTGCGGAAACCACGTCCACCGTTGTCTCTGAGCCCAAACGCAAAGGTGCGTTTGTTGAGGCGGGCGATATATTATGCGAACTTGACCCCGGCACGCGCCCGGCACAACTGGCCGAGGCCATGGCGGGCAAGCTGGAAGCCCAAAGCCGCATTCCCGAAGCCGAAGCACGCCTGATAGAGGCACATGCGCTTGTGGCCGAGGCCGAGATCAATCTGACAGCCTCACGCAAGCTGGCTGAAACCGGATATGCGTCGGAAACCCGCCGGATTTCCAGCGAAGCTGTGATGAGCTCTGCAAAAGCCGGTGTGAAATCCGCCGAAGCCGGGCTGGAGGCCACGCGCGCGGGCATCGAAGCCGCCGCAGCAGCAGTCGAGGCCGCACAGCGAGAGATTGGCCGCCTGACCATCAAAGCCCCCTTCAAAGGTTTGCTGGAAAGCGACACCGCGGAACTGGGCAGCCTAATGCAACCCGGATCGCTTTGCGCGACTGTCATTCAACTGGACCCGATCAAGCTGGTCGGCTTCGTTCCCGAGACCGAGGTCAACCGGGTGCTTGTCGGGTCCGAGGCTTCGGCAACGCTTGTGACCGGTCGGCAATTGGGCGGTCGGGTCACGTTCCTCAGCCGGTCAGCGGACGAGACAACACGTACATTCGAGGTGGAAATCACCGTTCCGAACCCCGACTTGACCATTCGCGACGGTCAGACAGCCACCATCCTCATCGCGGCTGAAGGTACGAAAGCCCACCTGCTGCCGCAATCGGCGCTGACACTCAGCAACGAAGGTCAATTGGGTGTGCGCACAGTTGGCGCAGGCAATGTGGTTGATTTCATGCCGGTCCGCATTTTGCGCGACACAGCCGAAGGTGTCTGGATCGATGGCTTGCCGGAAACGGTTGATATCATTGTGGTCGGGCAGGAATTCGTGATCCGCGGTGTTACCGTTGCACCAACTTATCGGGAAGCCTCGCAATGACGGGTATCGTCGCATGGGCCGCAGGCAGGGCCCGAATGGTAATGGCGTTCATCGCCATTTCGCTGGTCGTAGGCGGCTTTGCCTATGTCTCGCTTCCGAAAGAGGGTGAGCCGGATATCGAAATCCCTGCCCTTTTCGTTTCGGTGCAGTTTCCCGGGATTTCAGCGGAAGACTCAGAAAACCTTTTGGTCAAGCCGATGGAGACCGAACTGGCGGATCTCGACGGGCTCAAGGAAATGACGTCGACTGCGGCCGAAGGTTATGCCGGGGTCGCGCTGGAGTTTGAATTTGGCTGGGACAAGACCTCGATCATGGCGGACGTGCGCGATGCCATGAACACGGCCCAGGCTGATTTTCCCGAAGGTGCGGAACAATACTCGCTGACGGAAATCAACTTTTCCGAGTTCCCGATCGTCATCGTCAATCTGACCGGTGCCGTTCCGGAACGCACAATGGCCCGTGTCGCCAAGGATTTGCAGGACGAGCTTGAGGCGCTGGATTCCGTTCTCGAAGCGGGTATCGCGGGCAATCGTGACGAGTTGCTTGAGGTCGTTATCGACCCATTGCGGCTTGAAGCATACAACGTGACCGCAGACGAGCTGATCAATGTCGTGCGAAACAATAACCAGCTGATCGCGGCAGGCGAGGTCGAAACTGCGCAGGGTACATTCTCGGTCAAGATTCCATCGTCGTTCAAAACGGCGCAGGATGTTTATGGCTTGCCGATCAAGGTCAATGGCGACCGGGTTGTAACGCTGGGTGAGCTTGCGCAGATCAACTACACATTTGAAGATCGCGAAGGTACCGCCCGCTTCAACGGCGAGGCGACCGTCGCGCTGCAAGTTGTCAAACGCAAGGGCTATAACCTGATCGACACCGTTACGCAGGTGAAAGAAACCATAGCTCAGGCCAAGACCAAATGGCCGCCCGAGCTTCAGGCTGCGGTCGAGCTTGGAACGTCGAACGACCAGAGCCGCATTGTCGGTTCGATGGTCAGCCAGCTTGAAGGCTCGGTTCTGACCGCAATCGCTCTGGTGATGATCGTGGTTCTGGCCTCTTTGGGTACGCGGGCCGCGCTTTTGGTGGGCTTTGCAATTCCGACCTCGTTCCTGCTGTGTTTCGCATTTCTGGCGGTCATGGGCATCAGTATCTCGAACATTGTGATGTTCGGCCTCATTCTGGCCGTAGGGATGTTGGTCGACGGTGCCATCGTGGTCGTGGAATATGCTGACAAGAGAATAAAGGAAGGCGTCGGCCCGATGCATGCCTATGTCGAGGCGGCCCAACGCATGTTCTGGCCCATCGTATCCTCGACCGCGACGACGCTATGTGCCTTCCTGCCCATGCTCTTCTGGCCCGGTGTCCCGGGCGAATTCATGGGGATGTTGCCCGTCACGCTGATCTTTGTTCTGTCGGCGTCGCTGATTGTGGCGCTGATCTACCTGCCGGTCATGGGCGGTGTTTCGGGGCGTCTGAGCCGCGTTTTCGACCGGTCTTCGAACTGGCTCCGTGCGCGTACCCGGTGGTGGGTTCGGGCAGTGATGGTGCCCCCGTCGCTTTATATGATCTTCTTGGGTGCGATGCAGGTTCTGAACCCTGACTATCTACTGCCCGGAGGAGTGGTCGCTGGTGCCCTGCTGTTCCTGTTCGGGGCCTTTGCCGGGTCTGTAACACTGAGCGCGGCCAAGTTCGAGCGGGCGGAAGAAAACCACGTCCACACCGCTGACGAACACACACCTTTCGGACATGTGATCCGGTTCCTTGTCGGCAACCCGATTATGCCGATCGTGTCGCTGGCGGCAGTTTTCTCTGCCGTGTATTTTGTGACCTTCGTCTGGTTCCCACAGGAATCAAGAGGTGTCGAATTTTTCGTTGAAAGCGAACCGGAACAGGCAACAGCTTACGTCCGTGCCCGTGGCAACCTGTCACTGGCAGAAAAAGACAAGATGGTCCTGCAGGCCGAACAGATCATTGGATCTCATCCGGCGGTAATCAACGTCTTTTCCTTTGCCGGCGAAGGCGGTCTTGACCAGAATACCGGCGGCGCGCAGGCACCGGCGGACACGGTGGGGCGGGTCCAGTTTGAAATTATCCCATGGGAAGATCGTCCGAACGTTTCGGAATCCGCTTTGTGGGGATTGTTTGAGCGCCACTTTGTGGCACCCGAATATGATGGCGATTATGTAATCGGCGATCTGAACGCCAAACTGGCGACAATACCCGGTATCGTTGTTGAAATCCTGGCATTGGAACAGGGCCCGGCCTCGGCCAAACCGGTTCACCTGCGTATCAAGGGGGACGGTTGGGACGAATTGAGATCGGCCACCATCGCCGCGCGCCAGGTCTTTGACGAAACGCCGGGGCTGATCAAAACCGAAGATACCCTGCCCCTGCCTGGTATCGATTGGCAGATCGATGTCGACGTGGCCAAAGCTGGTCGGTTCGGCGCTGATGTAGCCACTGTTGGTGCCATGGTGCAGCTTGTGACACGCGGCATCCTGTTGGGTGAGATGCGCCCAGACAATACGGATGAAGAGATCGAGATCCGTGTCCGATTGCCGGAAGAGGATCGCGTGCTGTCGACTTTGGATACGCTCAAGGTCCGCACTCCGGACGGGTTGGTTCCGCTGTCGAACTTCGTAACCCGGGAACCCATGGCCAAACTGGCCCAGATCAACCGTGTCGACCAGCAACGTTACTATGACGTCAAAGCGGATGTTGAACCGGGGCTGAGCAAGGTTGTGACCAAAGGGCCGGACGGGAAAGAAGAACGTCTGGCTATAACGCGCGAAGTGACCGACGGCTACACTCCAACCGGCACCGTGTTGGACGGCGACGTAGGAAAGTCCTACGAACTGGTTCAATTGACCGGTGCAGAGAATATAGACCAGCTACGTAGCGTGATTGACGCGGGAGACGCGCAGTTCGCCCTGATCAACCCGAATGAGCGGATCTCTGTACTGACCGAATGGCTGGAAACCAGCCCCTTCGCCAACTCGATCAGCTGGCAATGGACCGGTGATCAGGAAGAACAGGAAGAATCCGGCGCATTTCTGGTGAATGCCTTCATGGGTGCTTTGGGGCTGATGTTCGTTATCCTGCTCGCCCAGTTCAACTCGTTCTACAATTCGGTGTTGGTGCTGTTGGCGGTTGTTCTTTCGACCACCGGGGTTCTGATCGGCATGATCGTGATGGAGCAACCCTTCTCGATCATCATGACCGGCACCGGCATCGTTGCTCTGGCAGGAATTGTGGTGAACAACAACATTGTTCTGATCGATACCTATCAGGAATACAGCGCCTATATGCCAAGGATCGAGGCAATCGTCCGCACCGCGGAATCGCGTATCCGCCCGGTTCTGCTGACTACGTTGACCACGATGGCAGGTCTGACCCCAATGATGTTTGGGCTTTCGCTGGACTTTATCAATGGCGGCTATTCCATCGACAGTCCCACCGCTCTGTGGTGGAAACAGCTGGCCACAGCGGTTGTCTTTGGTCTTGGCATCGCCACTGTTCTCACCCTGATCGTGACGCCGTCGCTTCTGGCGCTGCGTGTCTGGGTGACGACTTACGCTGTCTGGCTCAGCCGCGGGCTTGCCCGTATGACCGCGGGGCGGTCCAGTAAGATCGCGCAGGACATGGCTATTGGTCGCTCGGCCCGCAAACTACAGGCGACCGAGATTGTGTGGGATGAGCCGCACCAATCCGAGACCGGTTTGCAAGACGAGCCCACGGATCAAATTCCTGGATCGCCGCTAAAAGCCGCAGAATAAGAATGAAAGGACCGGGATTTCCGGTCCTTTTCGTTTTCTGTCGTCACAGTCGGGACCAGGTCTGGTGCGCGCAAATCGAATGTTCACAGCCTTTGACCATGAGCTTGTCACCCTGCAACGTCATCTGCGGAACAGCATCAACGTCGATCAGGGGAACCCAGAACTCACCCCCACCATATTTTCCGCCGCCTTCGCTCGACACGTCCCAGAACAGCTTTTTCCCGATATTCGGCGTTTGAACTTCTTTGCCGGAAGAATCAAAAGCCGAAAGTATCGTGCCGCAGAACTTGTCCGCGCAGGCGGATATCTGGATATGCGAGATCAGGTTCTTTCGATCAGGTTCGGTCTTCCACACGCCCTCAATCGGGTCAGCCGCGACCATAGCCGGGAGAAGAACCACAACGGCTACAGATACTAATCGTCTTGCTAATCCATTGATCATGGCGTCCACCTACATGCACGGCGCATCCTAGCACATTCCGCAGGGCAAGATGAGCCCCTCAGGCGGCCTCACTGTCGGATTGCTGGCGGTTCCACAGTTGAGCATATCGCCCGGACCGCGCCAACAGCTCGTCATGGGTGCCCTGTTCGATGATCTCGCCAGCTTCCAGAACCACGATCCGATCAGCCTCGGCAATGGTGCTGAGGCGATGGGCAATCGTGATCACGGTCCGCCCTTCCCCAGCGCGCGCCAGCGCATCCTTGATATCCTGTTCCGTGTCGGTATCCAGGGCCGAGGTCGCCTCGTCCAGCAACAGGATCGGAGGGTTCTTCAGCAATGTCCGCGCGATGCCAACCCGTTGCTTTTCGCCGCCGGACAGTTTCAAGCCGCGCTCACCCACCATGGTGTCGTATCCGTCAGGCAGCGAAGTGATGAAGTCATGAATCTGGGCGGCACGGGCTGCGGCCTCGACATCCTCCGGGGTGGCATCGTCGCGCCCATACGCAATGTTGTAGCGAATGGTGTCGTTAAACAGCACCGTATCCTGTGGCACAACGCCGATCGCGGCATGCAGGCTGGTTTGGGTCACATCCCGAACATCCTGCCCGTCGATCTTCAGCGCGCCTTTGGTCACGTCATAAAACCGGAACAACAGCCGCCCGATGGTCGATTTTCCAGACCCCGTCGCCCCTACGATCGCGACCGTCTGTCCGGCCGGAACCGTCAAGGAAACACCCTTGAGGATTTCCCTTTCAGGGTCATAACCAAAATGCACATCTTCAAGTGTTACCTCGCCACCATTGACCGCAAGGTCGGGTGCATCGGGGTGATCGATGACTTCGGCGGGTTGTTCGAGCAGATCAAACATCTGCCCCATATCTACCAGCGATTGCCTGATCTCGCGATAGACCGTCCCCAGGAAGTTCAATGGAACGGTAATCTGGATCATATACGCGTTGACCATGACAAAATCGCCCACGGTCAGGTTTCCATTCTGAACGCCAATTGCGGCCAGAACCATGACTCCGATCAGGCCGCAGGTGATCAGGAAGGATTGGCCAAAATTCAAGAACGCCAGCGAATAGGCGGTTTTCAGCGCCGCCCCGGCATAGGCTTTCATCGACACGTCGTAACGTGCAGTTTCGCGGGATTCCGCGTTGAAATACTTGACGGTTTCGAAGTTCAGCAAACTGTCAATGGCGCGCTGATTGGCTTCGGTGTCCTGATCGTTCATCTCACGCCGCAGCTTTACCCGCCATTCGGTCACGGCAAAAGTGAACCAGATATATAGGCCTATGGTGACGGCGACGACCACCAGATACCAGACGTCGAACAACCACATCAGTATGATCGCAACCAGCAACAGCTCAAGGATCAGCGGCCCGATTGAGAACAGCAGGAAGCGCAGCAGGAATTCCACGCCTTTGACGCCCCTCTCGATGATACGGCTCAGCCCGCCGGTGCGGCGCGAGACGTGATAGCGCATGGACAGGTTATGGATATGTCGGAACGTCTCCAGCGCCAGCGCCCGCAAGGCCCGCTGTCCAACAGGGGCAAAGGCGGCGTCCCGCAATTGCTGGAACCCAACCGTCATCATGCGCGCCACGCCGTAGGCAACCGTCACACCCACTGCGCCCAGCGCTAGCGGCGGCACGCCTTCACCTGCCAATGAGTCAACGGCGCCTTTGTAAAGGATCGGTGTATAAACCGCGATCAGTTTGGCCAGAACCAGCATCGCCATGGCAATAACCACGCGGCGCTTTACCCAAACCTCGTCCTGCGGCCAGAGGTAGGGCGCAACCTTGCGGATTGTGCGCCAGCCTGAACTGCGCCCGCCGCTCTGCACCCCGTCATTCGAGGCCATCGGAGATGTTCGTCTCATCACGTACCTTGTCTGCGGTCAGAGAAAGGCTCTGGCCCGCGACGGGCCAGCGCGTTGATTATTCCGGTATCGTAAAGATTTGCCCCGGATAGATCAGATCCGGGTCGCGGATCAAGTCGCGGTTGGCTTCGAACAGGCGCACATACAGGATGCCATCGCCAAAGCGGTCACGCGAGATCGCCCACAGCGTGTCGCCCCGCTGCACAGTGACCGACCGGATTGCCGGGGTGTCCTGCGCCGCCGTTCCGTCACCGCCACCTGATGCTGCTTCCAAAACTTCAACAGGCTCGCGCTTGAAGGGGGTTTCGACCCGGCTGAGGACCTTCCCGTCCGTGTTCACCGCGTCAACACGCAACGTGTAAACACCGGGGTCGATGCCGTCCAGATCACTCCGCCAGGATCCATCCTGTTCCGGAGCGAGGTCGGCAACCAGACGATTGTCCAGATACACCCTGATGGCCGCGCCGTCCTGTACTCGCCCGGTCAACTGGACATCACCGGTTTCAGAATACCCGATGGTATCCAGCGCGACCTGTTCCGGCGGGGTATCCCGAACCACGGGCGGCTGCACGAGCTCAACGCCTTCTTCGCCCGACCGCAGTACCGCGATCTGCTGACCAGTTTCAGTTGTCTCTACTGCTTCGTCGGCAACCTGCGTTTCGCCGGTATCCGGCGCGGTCGCTACAGGGTCTGATGTTTCGGTCTCAGCAGGAGTTTCGGTCTCTGGGTCGACCACTGCAGCGGCTATTTGTTCATCACTCTCGGCTGTTTCGCCCTGATCGGCAGCATCAGTTTGCTGCGCAACCGGCTCTTCTTCCACCGGCTTGGGCAGGGCGGCGATCAGATAGTCATCAGACCGGGTTGTTTGCCCGCTGCTTTTGCTGTGCAGGACTAGTCCCTGCGCGGAATCGCTGAAGGGGATCGAGACAAACTCGGCGAATTGCCCGCTGCTGTCCACCGTGAATGTGTGCACGGTTTCACCGTTCAGCAGAACCTCAATCTGGCTGCCCGGCTCGGCGTCACCTGACAAAAGCGCCGTTCCGTCTGCTTCAACAAAAATCTGATCCAAAACCGGGGGGGCCACGGGTGCCGGTGCATTCTCTTCCGTCGGGGCCGCTGCAGGTTCTGTGTCTGGAACCACATCTGTCGCTGCAGCCGTATCTTCAGCGGGTTCAGCGGTTGGTGCCGCATCCGGTGTTACGGCGGCCTGCTCAGCTGGTTCTGTTGTGGTGGTTCCTGCGGGCGCTTCGGCCACTTGTTCCTGCGGCTGTGTGGCCGCAACAGATGCGGGTTCCTGCGGTGCGCCCGCCTCAGGCTCTGGCGCTTTGGTGAAAGCGCCGGACAGATACACACCCCCAACGCCCAGCACGGCAACCAGGCCCGCAATCACACCCCAGACAAAATTGCCCGAGCTTCCGTTTCCCGATTTGGCGTCCATTGTTTTCCCTTCACCCCACCGTACAAAAGCTTTGTCTTCAAAAGCCTTCCAGCGGACAGTTGAGCCAATCTATCAATCCCGCTATCACGGGTCAAAACCTCTGACACAACCCCGGAGCCTCTCTTTCATGTCTCAGAAATCCGTCTGTGTGTATTGCGGGTCACGCAATGGGGCCGAGAAGGCTTATTCTGAAACCGCACGACAGTTTGGAAACCTGCTTGCACAGGAAGGCTGGCGACTTGTTTATGGCGCTGGGGATGTCGGGCTGATGGGTGAAGTTGCTCGTGCCGCGCAACAGGCCGGTGGCGAGACCTTTGGCGTCATTCCGGTACACCTGGTCAAACGAGAGGTCGGCAAGACCGACCTGACCCATTTCGTGATCACCGAAACCATGCACGAGCGGAAAAAGGTCATGATCATGAATTCTGACGCCGTCGTGGTCCTGCCCGGTGGGCCAGGATCACTGGACGAGCTGTTTGAAGCGCTGACCTGGCGGCAGCTGGGCTTGCACGACAAACCCATCGTGATCGTCAATGTGAACGGCTATTGGGACGCGTTGAAAACCCTGTTGCACCAGGTGATCGGCCAAGGATTTGCAGATCGGTCACTGGGCGACTTTGTTATCTGGGCTGAGGATGCGGAGACAGCGATGACAGCCCTGCGCGACAAGCTGAGGTAAACCCGGCAGGTCGCGTAGGTGTTTGACCGAACGCTGCGGTGCATCGTTGCCGCACATATGCGGGTAAGAAATGGGGCTGGTCGATTTGGCGAAGCCTCAAGCCTTTAGGCAGACAGTTCGATGACCGTGATCTCGGGGGTCACACCAAAGCGAACCGGAAGGATGGAACATCCGATACCGCCGGAAACAACCAGGTCCCGCCCACCTTCGCGCACATGCCCATAGGCATATCTGTTGCCGTATTTAGAGGGCACGATCGGCGACCAGCCAAACAGGCGGATCTGACCGCCATGCGTATGACCGGACAGCGTCAAGGCCACCCTGTCGGGCACTTGAGGGAAGATGTCGGGTTCATGCGCCATCATCACAACCGGGGCGTCGTCGGTGATTTGCGCCAGTGTCCCCGACAGATCATCCAGCCCCTCCGGTTTACCGTTACGCCAGATCGCAAGCTGATCTTCAAGACCCGCCAACCAGATACCAAAAGCTTCTAGCTTGATGGCGGCATTCGACAAAACCGTAATTCCGCTCTGTTCCAGCGCATCGACATATCGGTTGGGGCCAGCACCACGGCGCTGTGCCTGCCGGTCATCCCACCAGTCGTGATTGCCAAGTACCGCAAAGACACCGTTCTTGGCCTCAAGCTTAGCAAGAACCGGTGCCAGATCGTTCATTTCGACAAGACGTAAAACGCCTTTGTGGCTTGCGAAGAAATCACCCAGAAGCAGGATCATATCCGGCGCAAGCGCATTCGTGCGCCGTACCACCTGTTTTATTCGGTCCAGCCCGACCAAAGGCTCGCCCAGATGCAAATCGGCCAGCACGGCAATCCTGAGCGGTGGCGCTGTCCAATCCTCTCGGCGGACGCGCCATTTTCGCACGCGCAGCCGTAGGCGGGTTCGATGAAAAATCCGTAGACTGATGTGATTAGGCCTGCCAGCGTCACCGCCAGCAGGCCCTTGATAAACCAGCGTCGGTTCAATGGTTTACATCCGCGACGCGACGTTTTCCCAGTTCACCAGATTGTCGAGGAAGTTCGACAGGTAAGCCGGACGCTTGTTGCGGAAGTCGATGTAGTATGAGTGTTCCCATACGTCACAACCCAGCAGAGTGGTTTGGCCAAAGCACAGCGGATTCACACCATTCTCGGTCTTGGTCACAGCCAACGAGCCGTCGGCGTTCTTGACCAGCCACGCCCAGCCCGAGCCGAACTGACCGGCACCTGCCGCACTGAACTGCGATTTGAATTCGTCAACCGAACCAAAGCTTTCGGTCAGAGCTTTCTCAAGCTCACCGGGCATGGCGCTGTCGCCGGGGCCCATCATTTCCCAGAACTGGTTGTGGTTCCACAGCTGGCTGATGTTGTTAAAGATACCGTTCTGCGCGACGGCATTTGCGTCGTAGGTGCCAACGATGATCTCTTCCAGCGACTTGCCGTCCCATTCGGTGCCGGCGATCAGCTTGTTGCCATTGTCGACATAGGCTTTGTGGTGCAGATCGTGGTGATATTCCAGTGTTTCCGCGGACATACCCTTGGCTGCCAGCGCGTCATGTGCATAAGGAAGATCAGGAAGTTCAAAAGCCATGTCGGCCCCCTGTTTAAATTTGAGTTGCGGTTCCCACGGTTAAATGCTTTGGCAGCCGCCGCAGGTCAAGGGCCGAGACAAGAAAACCCGGAGGCAGGCGATGCTGACACAGGCGCGCAAGATGTTCTACCGCGCCCGCGGTTACTATGCGGGCAACCTGAACGGCGAACCGTTTCGTCTGGACCCTTATCATTCAAAGTTCTGGCGTAAAGCCTCCACTGGCCAGTGGGAGCCTGAAACCTTTGCCGTGATGGACAAGTATCTCTCGCCTGAAAGCGATTACTTGGATATCGGCGCATGGATCGGGCCCACGGTTCTTTATGGTGCGCGTAAGGCACGCCATGTCTGGTGCTTTGAGCCCGACCCCACAGCGTTCCGTCACCTGGCTTGGAACCTCGACCTGAATGACATTCATAACGTTTCCGCTTTGGGTGTCGCACTGTCGGATAAGTTCGGTGTCGCCCGCATGGCCTCGGTTCGTGGAGAGCCCGGAGATTCTACCAGCTCCCTTCTGCACGACGGCGCGCACGGAACCGATACCCTGACGATTGCCTGGGATCAGTTCGCCGCAGTGAACGATCTGTCCGCCGTGTCTTTGGTGAAGATGGATATCGAAGGCGCCGAATTTTCCGTGCTGCCGACGCTGGTGCCATGGCTGAAGGAACAGCGCCCAGCCCTTTATCTTTCAACACATGCGGGACTGTTGGATTCGAAGACGCGGTTGGATCGTATGGAGGAATTGGCAGAGCTTCTTACATTTTACCCAACCTGCCGAACCAGTGAAGCGACCGGAACCGGATCACAGTGCTTTACCGACGCCTCCGCACTCTCCGGGTTCAAAACTTTTTTGCTAACCGGTTGAAACCCTCGAACAGGGATTCAACCGATCTGCCTCTCAGTACAAACTCGGCGACGAGACGGGCTTACACGCCCCGCTGCCGCTTGGTCGGTTTGACGCGTTCGCTTGCGGGAAACTGGCGCGGAGCTTTAAGTTGCTGGTATTGGGATCGAATGTTGCCGTGTAAGCAACCCTGTAGCTACCCGACACTTTAGCCTGTAGGGTCAAGTGCTAAGACAAACGATATTCACCATTTCGCGTTACTTTGAATTTCGTGTTAGCCGGGGTTTCTGGGGAAATGCCTGCTAGTTCATTCGAAGCGCGTATTGCACCATCGAAAGCTCGGGCGCGTTTGTTTTCGCTATCCACACTCAGATAAACCTTGGGAGGAATCCATCCCCTTCCTTCAATGCTATGGAGATCACATGCGTAGTTCTTGACATCAGCCTGCGCAGTCGCCGCAAACATCCCGGCGATCAGAACAAAAACAGAAAGCTTCATCATACCAATCCCACGTTTCAAGAGGCCGGTACCACGATTACTTTGCATTTGCCTTTCGCAAAGCCGTCACGTGGCAGGTAGCTGGAAGTGGAGGTAGACTTAACAATGGCTTTCATTGTGTTCCGATTCAGATTCAGCGTAAATGTTAAATTTAGCAGGTCAATCGCATCGTATCGCGATTCATTCGTCGCGTATGTTCGCCCACTGGCTGTATAAACATAATTCTGTGCGCCCCATCCAATCAAAAGCACTTTTGGGGAGTCGCGTTTCACTTCACCAGTGCTGAACTTGGTGTCAATCTTGGGGATGTCTACTTCCTGCAACAACGCTGAACGGCCAAGCCTATCTATTGAGAAGACCACGCGCTCAGGGGTCGGGCGATTAGCAATACCTTTGCCAAAATTTCATTCAAAGCTTTCTTTGTACGTTTCGGAAATAGCAACTGCGGGGAATGCAATAACGATCGAGGCGCAAAATGCGACTGCCTTGATAAAATTCATTAAACGTCAAATTCCTGTATACTTTTTTGATTAGCTTTAAAACACTTAGAGTTCAGGCTGTCCACATGCAATACGCGAGTCTTAGTTAACTTTCTCTGATTATGAGTGTGACGCTCACAAATTCAACACTGAACCAACGGAAAGCACTAACTTACAGATTTTGTATGGTAGGCTGTAAGCGTGAAAAAACCGCCCGCATATCGCGAACGGTTCAATTCTAACGCGCAATAGTTTTGGTCAGTAAACGCCAACCTCACTGCCCGGTTGCGCCGCAACCTTCAGCAGTTTGAAAACGTAATCCGCAGCCGAACGGAAGCAGACCACGCGGAAGGTTTCGGCATCGTCCATCCAGAACGCACCTGCCACTTGCGCCAGGCGCGAGCGGCGGATTTGGCCGGGTTGGAAGGCCTCGGTCGACAGATCAACCGGAGCGACTTTGCCCAACACTTCTCGTGCGCTGGCGCCTGATATCGTGAAGACCGCGCGGGCATCCGAGACGTTGACGGCCAGTGCGTGAGTTTTTCCCAAAGCTTTGATCATTGCGGCCAGTTTGGCCTCGACCTCGGCATAAGGGACCAGCACCAGCAGCTCGTCTGGTGACATCCAGCATACGCCGGTATCGCCGCTGACCAGCGCCGCGCGCTGACCGGGCACATTCTGCCCAGTCGCGTCCTTGACGGCCTTGGCGAGGCTTTTGTCGGACAAGTCGCCGCGCAGGGTGATCATGCCTTGCAGGCCACATTCCCTGACATTAGCGATGCCATCATAGCTGGCGTGGTTCAGTGCGCTGATGGGTTCAGACATTCTGCTTCTCCCCGTCCTTGTCGAAGAAGATCGGGTCCACGATCTTGGCTTTGTACGTTTTGCCGTCGGTGCCCGGGAACTCGACGATTTCACCCATCCGGTCCGGGCCGTGCTTGATCAGGCCCATAGCGATCCCTTTGCCAAGGTTCGCTGAGAAATAGGTCGAAGTGACACGCCCGATCATGTTGCGCTGACCATTGGCATTCACACCCTCGCCCACTGCATATGCGCCATCAGGCAGAACAGAACCATCCACAGTCTCAAGCCCGACCAGTTTCCAACGCTCTGGGTCGGCCATATGGCTGCGCGAATGGGCGCGTTTGCCAAGGTAGTCTTCTTTCTTTTTCGACAGTGCCCAGTGGAGCCCCAGATCCTGGGGGATCACGGTGCCGTCGGTTTCGTCGCCGATCATGATAAAGCCCTTCTCGGCCCGAAGAATGTGCAGACATTCGGTGCCGTAAGGCATCACACCGAATTCCTTGCCTGCTTCCATCAGGGCATCCCAGAACGCCTGACCCTGCGAGGCGGGAACGGCGATCTCGTAGGACAACTCGCCCGAGAACGAGATGCGATAGGCGCGGCAGTCGAACACGCCGATCTTGCCATCTCGCCATTCCATAAAGGGCAGCGTCTCGCGGCTGACGTCCATGCCGCCCAACTTTTCTAGAACCTTGCGGGCGTTCGGGCCGACTACAGCGACCTGAGCATATTGCTCGGTCACGTTGGCGACATAGACTTTCCAGTCCCACCATTCGGTTTGTAGCCATTCTTCCATGTGACCATGGATACGCTCGGCACCGCCGGTGGTGGTGTGGCACAGCCATGTGTCCTCATCGATGCGTGCGACCACGCCGTCGTCGATCAGAAAGCCGTTTTCCGAGCACATCAGGCCATAGCGGCATTTTCCGACCTTCAGCGTGGACATCATGTTGGTGTACAACATGTCCAGAAACTTGCCTGCGTCAGGGCCTTTGACGATCAGCTTGCCCAACGTCGAGGCGTCCAGCAGGCCAAGGTTTTCGCGGGTGTTCTTCACCTCACGGTTCACGGCGTCATGCACGGATTCACCGGGACGGACATAGGCGTAGGTCCGGCGCCAGTGGCCGACCGGCTCCCAATCGGCGCCGTTCTTGTCGTGCCAGTTGTGCATTGGTGTCTGTCGGATCGGCTGGAACACTTCACCCCGCGCTTCACCGCCGATTGCGCCCATCGAGATGGGTGTATAAGGCGGGCGGAAGGTCGTGGTGCCGACCTTCGGGATTTCGGACTCCAACGCATCAGCAAGAATTGCCAAGCCATTGATGTTGCTCAACTTACCCTGATCCGTCGCCATACCAAGTGTGGTGTAACGCTTGGTGTGCTCAACGCTCTCATAGCCCTCGCGCGCAGCCAGTTGGACGTCCGAGACTTTGACGTCATTCTGGAAGTCGAGCCAGGATTTCATGCGCAGCTGGATTTCTGCGTTTGCTGGCATCAGCCAGACAGCCTCCATAGGAGCTTCTGCAGTGGTTTCGCCAACAGGAGCCTTGATGTTTTTCGGCTTGAAACCTGCGGCCTTGGCTGCGGCTTTTCCCGCCGTGTGGGCGTCGGTCAGAACATCGCCCAGCGCCAACGCACCATTCGATGCCCCGGCGGCCAGAACAAAGCCCTCACCGTTTGCGCCCAGCGGCGGGCGCGAGGGATCGGGGCGGAAAAAGGCATTCGCGTCATCCCAGGTCAGCTTGCCACCGCAATGAGACCACATATGAACGACCGGCGACCAGCCGCCCGACATGGCCACTGCATCTGCTTCAACCTCTTCACGTGCGCCGCCAACACCTTCCTGGTTGCAGATGGCGACTTTTTTGACGCGCTTGCCGCCCTTGACCTTGGCAATGGCCTTGCCCGGATCAACGCGGATCCCCAACTGGCGGGCTTCCTCTGCCAAAGGTCCAGCCGTTGCCCGTGCGTCAACAATACGCAAAACATCCACACCCGCTTGCTTCAGCGTAATCGCGGTGCGATAGGCGTCGTCATTGTTGGTGGCGACGATGACACGCTCGCCCGGGGTGACACCCCAGTTCACGGCATAATCGCGCATAGCAGAAGCCAGCATCACACCCGGAACATCGTTACCAGCAAAGGACAACGGGCGTTCAATTGCGCCGGTTGCAGTCACAATTTGCTTGGCACGGATACGCCAGAGGCGGTGGCGCGGGCCTTGCACGCCCGGCGTGTGGTCTGTCAGGCGTTCATAGCCCAGCATGTAACCATGGTCATATACGCCCGCACCCATGCAGCGGGAGCGCATGGTGACGTTGTCCATTGTTTCGAGTTCGGAAACCAATTGCTCCACGAACTTATCCACAGGCTCATCATTGACCGTGCCGCCGTCAACCGGAGCGCGACCGCCCCAATGTGCGCTCTGCTCAATCAGCAGAACCTTGGCACCCGAAGCTGCTGCCGCCTTTGCCGCCTGTAGGCCAGCCACGCCGCCACCGATGACCAGAACATCGGTGAAGGCATAGAAGTGCTCATAGGTATCGGCATCGCGGCTGTCCTTGTCGGGCGCTTTGCCCAGACCGGCAGACTGACGGATGAACGGCTCGTAGACATGCTTCCAGAACGGTTTGGGGTGGATGAACATCTTGTAGTAGAAGCCAGCCGGCAGGAACCGGGCAAAGGCTGTATTCACTGCCCCAATATCAAAGTCCAAGTTAGGCCAATGGTTTTGCGAAATCGCAGTCAGACCGTTGAACAACTCGGTCGTGGTGGCGCGCTGGTTCGGTTCAAACCGGTTGCCCTGCCCCAGCCCGACCAGGGCGTTCGGCTCTTCGGCGCCGCTTGCAACGACACCGCGGGGGCGGTGGTACTTGAACGACCGGCCCATCATCATCTGATCGTTGGCCAGCAGTGCCGAGGCAAGCGTGTCGCCCTCATAGCCCTGCATCGAAGTTCCATTGAAGGTAAACGTGACCTTTTTCGACCGATCAATCAGCCGGCCTTGTTTTGCGAGACGGGTGCTCATTGTGCGGACCTTTCGCGGGTGGAGGCGTCGGAGCCTCCGGCGGGAGTATCTTTGAAAAGATGAAGCATCAGGAGAACTCTCTCCAGGTCCATCCAGGGCGCTTTGCGGCGATGGCCTCTTTGATGTCCTGCGGCGGCTCAGAGGTCTGAGCCGTGTAAGTGCCGAACACTTCCAGCGTGCTTGTGCAGCGTGCCGCATGAAACCACTTGCCGCAGCCATTGGCATGGCGCCAGCGTTCAAAGTGCACGCCCTTGGGGTTTTCGCGCATGAACAGGTAGTCGTGGAACTCGTCATCCGACGAGCCGGGACCAAAACGCTTCAGATGCGCCTCGCCACCGGCGGCCAGTTCGGTTTCTTCGGCATCAACGCCGCAGTAAGGGCAATTCAGGATCAGCATGTTGTCATCCTTTTGGCGGTTGGTTGGCGCAGCGGCCAACCGGAATTCTGTTATTTGGCAACCTCGGAACCACCTTCAGTGTGCCACCCCGGCGGCCACGCTTTCGTCGATGAAGCGGCCTTCCTTGAAGCGGTCCAGCGAGAAGGCCTCGGTCAACGGCGAATGACCTGTGGCCATCAGCTGTGCCATGCCCCAGCCGGACCCGGGAATCGCCTTGAAACCGCCGGTGCCCCAGCCGCAGTTGATAAAGCACCCGCCCAGCGGAGTTTTCGACAGGATAGGTGAGCGGTCACCGGTCATGTCGACGATACCGCCCCATTGGCGCAGCATCTTGAGGCGTGAAATCATCGGGAAGGTTTCGACGAGGGCGCGGACGGTTTCCTCGATATGATGGAAACTGCCGCGCTGGGTGAAGTTGTTGAACCCGTCGGTCCCCCCCCCGATCACCATCTCGCCCTTGTCGGACTGCGACATGTAGCCGTGCACGGTATTGGCCATGACAACCACATCCATGCAGGGTTTGATCGGCTCGGATACCAGCGCCTGCAATGCAATGGCTTCCAGCGGGAGGCGGAAGCCCGCCATCTCGGCCAGTTGACCGGAGTGGCCCGCAACGACGATACCCAGCTTGTCACAATCGATGGCACCCTTGGTGGTGTCTACGCCGACGACACGGCCATCCTGAGATCGGACACCCGTGACTTCGCATTGCTGGATGATGTCCATACCCATGGCTGAACAGGCGCGCGCATAGCCCCACGCGACGGCATCGTGACGGGCAGTACCGCCGCGTTCCTGCCACAGCGCCCCTAGAACCGGATAGCGGGGGCCGTCCAGGTTGATGATTGGCACCAGTTCCTTGACACGTTCGGGGGTGATCCATTCGGTCTTTACACCCTGCAGGGCGTTAGCGTGTGCGGTTCGCTGGTAACCGCGAATCTCGTGCTGGGTCTGCGCCAGCATCATCACGCCACGCGGGCTGAACATGATGTTGTAGTTCAGATCCTGGCTCAGATCCTCGTATAGGCCACGCGCCTTTTCATAGATCGCCGCCGAAGGGTCCTGCAGGTAATTCGAGCGGATGATCGTTGTGTTTCGACCTGTGTTGCCACCACCCAGCCAGCCTTTTTCGATCACCGCGACATTCTGAATGCCGTAGTTCTTGCCAAGGTAATACGCGGTCGCAAGACCATGCCCGCCAGCACCGATGATGATGACGTCATAACGTTTCTTGGGCTCGGGCGAACGCCAAGCGCGTTCCCATCCGGTGTGATAGCGCAGGGCCTCCCGCGCGACAGCAAAGGCTGAGTAGTGTTTCATAAGCGAATCCATCCGGTTCGGTGATTGCGCGCAGATATGCCGCGCGGCGACAGTTTAACCGCGCCGCGCAACGCCGCAATATCGCACTATTGCGACATGTCGTTCATTCGCGGCCATTTGTCCCTTTTGTTGGACGTCGCACAGGTCTAAGTCAGGACAGCATCTTCGGAGGGACCATGACGTTCTGGGTTCTGATTTTTCTTGTCGCGCTGTTGATCGCGGTGTTTTTGAGTTTCACACTGCTGCGTAAACGCCGTGGGGATGAACCTGCGGCGGCTTACGATCTGCGTGTGTATCGCGAACAGCTGTCCGGTGTGGACCGGGATCTGGCGCGCGGGGTGATTGGTGAGGCCGATGCGGAACGGGTCCGCACCGAAATCTCTCGACGAATTCTTGCCGCTGATGAACAGATGAAAAAGGGTGGCTCGGGTGCTGGGCCATCGCGGACCGTCTCGATTGTGACGATCCCGGTTGTCATGCTGATCATCATTGGGGGCGCGATGGCGATGTATCATCGTATTGGTGCCGTCGGGTTGCCCGACATGCCCCTGACCGCGCGGCTGGAACTGGCCGAGGAGGTGCGCGCCAATCGTCCGTCCCAGAGCGCCGCAGAAGAGCTGGCGACCCCACCTCAAACGGCGCATCTTGACGAAAATTACGCGTCTCTTCTCAAGCAGTTGCGAGAGACCGTTGCGGCCCGCCCGGATGATTTGCAAGGGCAAATGCTTTTGGCGCAGCATGAGACCAATTCGGGGAACTTCAAGGATGGATATACCGCGCAACAAAGGGTGATCGAACTGTCAGGCGACGCAGCCACAGCCGAGCACTACGCGGATTTTGCCGAGATGATGATCCTGGCTGCGGGCGGATATGTGTCGCCCGAAGCTGAAAAAGCCCTTGCCGAAGCTTTGAATCGCGATCCCCATCACGGCCCGGCCCGATATTATTGGGGGCAAATGCTGGTTCAGACAGGTCGACCGGACCTTGCCTACCGCATTTGGGTCGAAACGCTGAGGGAAGCCCCGGCAGGCGCGCCGTGGGCGGGGGCGATCCGGGATCAGATTGATGAGTTGGCCTTTCGGGCAGGGGTTTTCAATCCACCAGACCTGAGCGCGCCGTCTGGTCCAAGTCGCGAAGACATGGCTGCAGCGGCGGAAATGAGTCCCGAGGAACGGCAACAGATGATTCAGGGAATGGTGGATCAGTTATCCGACCGCCTGGCGACGGAAGGCGGCGCGCCCGAAGAATGGGCTCGTCTGATCGCCGCTCTGGGTGTTCTGGGCCAGGGCCAACGGGCCATGGATATCCACAATGAGGCGCTGGAGGTGTTTGCCGGAAACACCGAGGCGTTGCAGATCATTGATGCCGCAGCCCTGCAAGCCGGGATTGCGCAATGATCCACGACGTTTTCGAAGACTTCGCCAATGCGCTTCCCCCGATGCAAGCGCTGATAGGGCTGGATCTGGGTGAAAAGACCATCGGCGTCGCGGTTTCCGACCGGAGGCGGGGCGTGGCCAGCCCGTTGGAGACCGTAAGGCGCAAGAAATTCACACTCGATTCCGCCCGGTTGATCGAAATTGCTACGGATCGCGAGATTGGCGGCATCCTGTTGGGTCTTCCCAAAAACATGGACGGCACAGAGGGTCCGCGCTGCCAGTCTACGCGGGCATTTGCGCGAAACCTGTCCCGTCTGACGGATTTACCAATCGGATTCTGGGATGAACGGCTGAGTACGGTTGCGGCAGAAAAAGCACTGCTTGAGGCGGATACGTCACGAAAACGTCGCGGACAGGTTATTGATCACGTTGCAGCAGGTTATATCTTGCAGGGAGCACTGGACAGACTGCGCTTTTTGTAACAGGTCGGAGACCGATCGATGACGAATATGGTTTGGAAGCGCAATGAGGTCGAAAGCCCTTGTGTCCAGATTTGTGTTGTCCATCCGGCCGAGCGTATCTGCACCGGATGTTACCGCACGATTGACGAGATTTCTCGCTGGTCCAGGATGGACAGCAGCGAACGCGCTGAAATCATGAACGACCTGCCGTCTCGTAAACCGCGACTCAGCAAGCGGCGCGGCGGGCGTGCCGCTCGTATGAATGGCTCCTGATCGATCAGTGAATACGTTTTGATGACATTTCTGGCGGCTGTGTGACCCGTCTCGGGATAGGTGTGTTCGGCGCGGTGCCACGCAGTTCTTTCTGAAACAGAAGCGCAATCTCGGATTGGCTGGTTTTGGGCCGCCGATCATCATTGCGCGCGCATTCCGATTGCAGCACGTCAGCTGCACGTTTGGTCTTTCTTGTATTAGTGAGTCTTCCGATCAAAGTCTTAAGTGGCATTGCGGACGTCCCGTTTCCAGTAACCGTGCCACTGCGGGTCGAGTTCGAGCTCCGAGGGGGTCTAGCTCTTGAACATTGAGGTTCAACGTGAGTGGTAACCCGCAGCGACAGGGTGTGGCTAAAGGTATTTCCCGTCACAAGTAGGGGAAAACACGCGGCCTTTGATCGTTTTTGACGCCTCAATCAAGAAAAACTCTCAAAAGCACATAATTTCCTAACGTCACTATTCGACCCGACTTTGCCGGGACTGGGAAAGCTGGGGCCGAAGCTGCGGGAAACCCGCCGTCAGCAGTCGAATCATGCCTGACATCGCACGACCGGATTTGAGGCTGCATCACGACCTTGACCGATTGGGTGTTGCCTGCTCAGGCGTTCCACAGTCGAAGGTTTTATCCGGCGGCAAGCCAAGCCCTGGCGTTCTCGTACTCTTCGGACGGGAAAAACTGTGTCCGGGTCCCTAACACATGGCTGGCGACCTTCTGCGCCATGCGCTGCCAGCTTTTGTCCCCAACGATGGCAGCTCGGTCCAGTTGTCCGATATGTCGGCTGGCCAACCGAAAATGCGCCGCAAGCGCTGACAGCCCTTGCCAGCCGTCAAACTCCCTGAGGTCTATCAGCAGGCGAAACCCTAGCCGGTCCTGTAACACTGCATCCAGATCACGTTCTGCCTGTTTGTACCATTCAGGGTCCAGCTTGCCCAATAGGCTGATCTGAACACATGGACCGCTCAGGTCAGTCACGTGGATCGACCCAAGGGACTCGCGCATCCAGCGTCGGGCCGCCTCAAGCTCGGCCAGATCAAACACCTGAACCGGACAGGGCAGGATGGGGGCCGCCAGACGAACGCTTGTCTGCACCCAACCCTGATCAGCAACAACTGCGATCCGGTCGAAACCGCGCCAATGGCTTAACCCCAGCTTGGTGTCGGACCAGGCTGCGCCCAGATCATACCCCTGGAATTCAGGTTGTATGATCGCCAGTAGCCGAACCGTGTCGTGTTCCGTTAGCGCAGACTCGATGGCGGGAACCAGAGTATTGGTGTAATCGGCGCTGGTCACTTGCCCCGACAACTCGACTTCTATGAGTGCACCGTCAGAATTCGTATGAACCGTCATCATCGGTCAAAACCTCCAAAGCCAAATAATGACAGGACGTTAGGCGGATTCGATCCATTCGGCTACTCCACCGGCGCATTCGGGGCGGAAATAGGCGATCATTCGACCATCCTGCCCCGCCGTCGCCCCTTCGGCCCAAGGAGCAACGCCGTGCAGGCAATGGCGGTGAAGCAAATAGGCCTCTCCCGGCTTTGCAGGCAACTCGATCCTTGGGCAGGTCGCAAACACCTCGCGACGGGCGGATTGGTAGATGTCGGTTATGTCTACTTCGTGCAGGACCTCAGGTGGCATCCCTTCAAGCGCCTGCCTGAACGCGGTCCGCAGAATGTCATGACTGCCGTCCCACACCACCATCGGAGACGCGTCTGAGCTGGCCTCAGTCAGTGGAATGCCCAGAATCCAGGCATGAGGTTCATCAACCCGGCGGCGGCGATCCTGCCCTGTCGGGCGCAAACCGTCCACATGGGCCGCATCCCTGTTTCGACGGTACCGGGTGGCCGCTTCATTCTCGCCCCGGCGCGGGCGCGGATAACCCGGACAAACAACCGAAACCTGCCCCTTGTGCAGCGGTAAATCTCCAAAGTGTTTGTCGATGAACGCCATGGCCTTTCCGGTCAGAGGCCCGGACTGCCCGACCCTGCCCTTCGTGTCATTGGATAGTGCGTCGACACCGATGAACCACGTACCTTCGCAATCCAACCATTCCGCGTGGGCCGGGTCCGTTGTCGACGCCCGTGCGGCAGGCAAAGCGTGGTTCACCCATTCGGCCAAAACCGGATCATACGGGAATTTCACCCAGCCCCGGGCAGAAAAATCGCTCATAAGCCCACGGCCTTGCGCAGCATGTTCAGCGCGACCAGCGTCAGGAACACGGCGAAGACACGTTTCAACGGTTTTGGGTCCATCGCATGGGCCAGCTTTACCCCCCAGGGCGCGGTGATCATTGTCATTGCGACAACGATCCCGAAGGCCACAAGATTAACCGCGCCAATGGTCAACGGGGGGCGATGCTCGGGCGCGATATCTACAAACAAGAACCCAATGACCGAGGGTACGGCGATGATCACGCCAAACCCGGCCGCGGTCGCGACCGCGCGGTGGATAGGGGTGTTATAGAGGCTCATCAGCGGCACACCGAAACTGCCTCCACCGATGCCCATCAGAACGGAAAGAAACCCGACCAGAGGGGACAGGACGGCCCGCTTGATTCCGTTGGGCATTGCGTCGCCCAACCGCCATTCTGCGCGACCCAACCCAAGATAGGCACCGATCACCATGCCCAGAATTCCGAACAGTGCCTGCAAAGCCTCGGTCCGCAGCGCCGATGCGACCAGCACTCCGACAATTGCGCCGACGACAATACCCGGACCCCAACCGCGCAGGATATCCCAATCCACGGCACCCTTCTTGTTGTGGGCTAGAACAGACCGCATCGACGTTACAATGATCGTGGCCAGCGACGTCGCCAGACAAAGCTGCATCAGTTGCGGGCCGCCATAGCCAAGCGTCTGAAACGCATAGAAGAACGCGGGGACCAGAACGATACCGCCTCCCACTCCCAACAGCCCGGCAAGCACACCGGCCAGCGCACCGATCACAAGCAAAAGGCCCATCATCTGGGCCAGCAACATTGTCTCGGGCATCGTCCCCCCCTTGCCGTTTAAACCTCGACCATCGGCGCAATATGGTCCAGGGCCTGTAGCATGACTTCTGGCCCGGCCCCTTCATGCACGGCCCCTTCGGACAAGGCGCGCCGCCATGCCCGCGCACCAGGGCGCCCCGCAAAGAGACCCAGCATATGCCGCGTGATCTGGTGCAAACGCCCGCCATTGGCAAGGTGCCTTTCAATATAGGGCACCATTTCTTGAACAACCGTCAGCGGATCGCGAACGGTTCCAACGCCAAAGATGCGCCAGTCGGCATCTGCCAGGATATCACCGGGCTGATGATAGGCCGCCCGACCAATCATGACACCGTCAAGACCCGCGTCCAGATGTGTTGCTGCTTCATCCAAGCTGGCGATACCACCATTGATCGATATATGCAGATCCGCAAACGCGGCTTTCATCCGATGCACAAGGTCATAATCAAGCGGTGGAACATCGCGGTTTTCCTTAGGGCTCAGCCCCTGCAACCACGCCTTGCGCGCATGGATCGTTACTCTTTGACAGCCCGCCGCACTGATCTGCTCAAGAAACGCAGGCAGAACTTCTTCGGGCTCTTGGTCATCCACACCGATGCGGCATTTGACCGTGACATCTACATTCGCCGCTTCGCGCATTGCTGCGACGCATTCTGCAACCCGCGCCGGATCTTTCATCAGAACCGCCCCGAAAGTACCAGACTGCACCCTGTCCGACGGGCATCCACAGTTCAGATTGATCTCATCATATCCTGCATCTGCACCCAATCTCGCCGCTTGCGCCAGCTCCTCCGGATCGGACCCGCCCAGCTGTAAAGCCACGGGATGTTCCTGCGGTGAATGATCCAACAGATGCAGCGCCCCTCCTCGGACAAGCGCCGGTGCCGTTACCATCTCGGTATACAGCAAGGTTTCCGTGCTAAGCCGCCGATGAAAATACCGACAGTGGCGGTCGGTCCAATCCATCATGGGGGCAATGCTCAGAGTAGCATGGTGTTGAATGTTATCTCTTCCACGTGCAGTCAACTCAACCATCCTCAAGAATACGAAACCCGCAGCTATCATAGAAAAATCGCCAAAATAAGCCAATTCTTGAGGACTGGGCAAACGAAGCTGATTTGCGGGTTCGGACGTCGTATCAAATCCGATCGCCGCGCTTTCAACACTGGGAAAATCCAGCCGCTCCCTGACTTGCCGCAGACAACGCCATTGGATAATATGATCAATGGCTTAACAGATGTTTCCGTGATGTTTTCACTGAAGGAAACGCAAGGCGCGAGCTTTGTCCGCAAGACCAATTTCGTACTCGCCCAAAAACTATGCCGAGCAGTCACATCTGTCCCAAATATCAAAATTTGATCAAATTTGGTGACAAATCTGATCCATTGAAGTACATCACGGGGAAACAGAATTGACGGAGCCCCCAATGGACCTGAGCGCCTTGCACAGTTTTCGCGTGACTGCATGTGACCTGAACGGTCAGATGCGGGGCAAACGCGTGCCCCCTGAGTATGCGGGCAAGCTGGAGAAAGGCGCCGTGCGCATGCCGTTCTCGGCACTCAATGTCGATCTCTGGGGCGCGGATATTCACGGCAGCCCGCTGGTGTTTGAAACCGGTGATGCGGATGGCGTGCTGCGCCCAACCGACCGGGGCCCGGTGCCCGTGCCCTGGCTTCCGAAAGAAACGGCGCTGGTTCCGATGAGCTTGTATGACGATGCAGGTACCCCGTTTGCGGGTGATCCGCGCCACGCTCTGTCTGCCATTCTTGACCGTTATGCCAAACGCGGCTGGTCGGTCGTTGCGGCGACCGAGCTGGAATTCACACTCATCGATGCTTCGGGCGCGCAACCACAACCTCCGTTGAACCCGATCACCGGGCGCCGCCTGCTGCATGAATCCGTTCTGTCGGTCGCTGAAATGGATGCGTTTGAGGATTTCTTCACAGACCTCTACGATGGCTGCGCCGCCATGGACATCCCCGCCCAAACCGCCATCTCGGAAAGTGGCGTTGGCCAGTTCGAGATCAACCTGAATCATCAGGATGCCATGCGCTGTGCCGACGATACGTGGCTTTTCAAGGCGTTGACACGCGGCCTGGCGCGCAAACACGGGTTTGCTGCAACATTTATGTCAAAACCCTATGCCGATGATGCAGGCAATGGGATGCATGTGCATTTCTCGGTGCTGGACCATCGGGGGCGCAATGTGTTTGACAATGGCGGGCCTGAAGGGACCGGCATTCTGCATTCCGCCGTCGCGGGTTGTGTGGCGGCCATGCCAGGCAGCACGTTGATTTTTGCGCCCCACGGCAATTCTTACACCCGGCTTGTACCGGGTGCGCATGCCCCGACCGGGGCCTGCTGGGCCTATGAGAACAGAACCGCCGCAATTCGAATCCCGGGCGGGGCAACAGCAGCGCGGCGCATCGAACACCGCGTCGCAGGTGGCGACATCAACCCCTACCTGATGCTGACCGCGGTTTTGGGTGCAGCCCTTGCCGGGATCGAAGACGGTCTGCGGCCCCCTGCCCCGATCACAGGCAATGCCTACGATATCGAAGACCTGCCTCAACTGATGCCAGACTGGGCGGCCGCAATTGACAGATTTGAGACCGACCCCCTGGTCGCCCGGCTTTTCCCGGCGGATCTGATCCAGTACCTGATCATGACCAAGCGACAGGAAATTGAACGATTTGAGCGTATCGCTCCTGAAGATCACTGGCTGAGCTATCTCGAAGCGGTTTGACCCCCCTTGCCGCCTCATTCGGACTCAGCTAGAGTTAATTTGATCAAATTTGGTGACACATGAAAATCGGCATATTACAAACCGGCCACACACCAGATGCGTTGCATGGCGAATTCGGCGACTATGATGAGCTGTTTCCTGCACTTCTCGGTGGCAACGGATTTGAGTTCCAGACCTTCGCCGTGGTCGACGGCATATTCCCAAGCGGCGCGGATGACGCAGATGGCTGGGTCATAACCGGTTCGCGCCACGGCGCGTACGAAGACCTGCCGTGGATCGCCCCGCTGGAAGACTTGGTCAGAGAGATACAGCAAAGCGGAAAGCCACTGATCGGCGTATGCTTTGGGCATCAGATCATCGCGCAGGCACTGGGCGGCAAGGTCGAGAAGTTCAAGGGCGGATGGGCCGTCGGACGCACTGAATACGAGTTTGACGGCAACACAGTCTGGCTGAATGCCTGGCATCAGGATCAGGTTGTCGAGTTGCCCGAAGGCGCGCGCGTTCTTGGTCAGAACGCATTTTGCGAAAACGCGATGCTGGCTTATGGAGACACGATCTGGACGGTTCAGGCCCACCCTGAATTCACCAATGGTTTTGTCGCGGGCCTGATGCGCACACGGGGAAAAGGCGTCGTCCCCGAAGACCTGATGCGCGAGGCCGCAAATCGTGAAACCGCCCCGGATGACAACGCCACAATCGCGCGCCATATGGCCGAGTTTTTAAAGAAAGAGAGAGCCTGATGGCTGATTGGACTGATAAACTGCCGGAAGCCGCCAAAGCCTATTTCCACGGACAGCGGCTGGACGAGGTTGAATGTATCATCTCGGACCTTCCCGGAATTGCACGCGGCAAGGCCGTGCCTGCGACGAAATTCGCCAAGCAATCCTATTTTCACCTGCCCGACAGCATATTCTTCCAGACCATCACGGGGGACTGGGGTGAAGCCGCAGGTGACGACGGGTTCATCGAAAAGGACATGATCTTGAAGCCCGACTATTCGACGGCTTCAGCCGCGCCCTGGACCGGGGACTGGACGCTGCAGGTGATCCACGACGCCTATGACCGGGATGGTGATCCGATCCCTTACAGCCCACGCAACGTGTTGAAACGCGTGGTCCAGCTGTATCACAACCGAGGCTGGAAACCGGTTGTTGCGCCAGAAATGGAGTTCTTTCTGGTCGCCCCCAACGTCGATCCCGCACAGGAAATCAAGCCGATGATGGGGCGTTCTGGCCGCCCGGCTGCGGCGCGGCAGGCGTATTCGATGACCGCGGTGGACGAGTTCGGCCCGGTCATCGACGATATCTATGACTTTGCCGAACATCAGGGGTTCGAAATCGATGGCATCACCCAGGAAGGCGGTGCGGGCCAGTTGGAGATCAACCTGCGCCACGGCAACCCAGTCAAACTTGCTGATGAGGTTTTCTACTTCAAGCGCCTGATCCGCGAGGCGGCGTTACGGCACAATTGTTTTGCAACCTTCATGGCCAAACCGATCGAGGAAGAGCCGGGCTCGGCCATGCATATCCATCATTCGATTATCGACATGGAGACCGGCCAGAATATCTTTTCGGGCCCGCAGGGCGGCGAAACGGACGCGTTCTATCACTTCATTGCCGGGTTGCAGAACCATCTGCCCTCCGGTCTGGCCGTGATGGCACCTTATGTAAACTCGTATCGTCGCTACGTGAAAGACCACGCCGCGCCGATCAATCTGGAATGGGCTCGCGACAACCGCACTACAGGCATTCGCGTTCCACTGTCCGGACCTGAATCGCGCCGTGTCGAAAACCGCATTGCCGGTATGGATTGCAACCCGTATCTGGGCATCGCCCTGTCGCTGGCGTGCGGCTATCTGGGTCTGGTTGAACAAGAACGCCCGCGTCGTCAATTCTATGGTGACGCCTATGAAGGCGAAGGGGATATCCCCCAGGTCATGGGCGATGCGCTGGATATGTTTGACGAAGCCACAGCCCTGCACGAAATCCTTGGCCCCGAGTTTGCCCGTGTCTATGGCATCGTGAAGCGGGCTGAATATGAAGAATTTCTGCAGGTCATTTCTCCGTGGGAACGGGAACATCTGCTGATCAACGTCTGAGACTTTTCGTGAATCTGCTCTATTCCAATGACCGCAAGGGCGTATACCCTGCTAGCTGGTATGCCGCGACGGCGAACCCAACGGAACGCTTTCCTGTTTTGGCCGAAGATATTACGGCGGATGTCTGCGTTGTGGGCGGTGGCTACACAGGCCTGTCCGCAGCATTGCATCTGGCCGAGGCGGGGTTCGATGTCGTTCTGCTTGAAGCCCACCGTGTCGGATTTGGTGCCTCGGGGCGCAATGGTGGCCAGCTGGGCAGCGCGCAGCGGATGGATCAGGAAGACCTCGAGCGTCTTGTTGGCGACCCGGATGCCGCAAAGCTGTGGGACCTGGCCGAAGACGCCAAGGATCTGGTCAAATCACTGATCGCCAAGCATCAGATCGCGTGCGACTTGCAACCCGGCGTCGCGGTTCTGGGTCTGTCAGCTTCGGAACGAAAAGAGCTGCACACCCATGCAGGCTATCTGTCCGACCGTTATCAGTATGACCAGATCAAGCTGCTGGATGAAGACGAAGGCCACAAACTTTGCCCCTCACCCGCTTACAAGGGTGGGTATCTGGACATGGGGGCTGCTCATTTGCACCCATTGAACTTTGCGCTGGGGTTGGCGCGGGCGGCGGCTAAAGCGGGTGTTCGAATTTTTGAGGGCACCGAAGTCATCGATATTGACGAAACCCGGCCTGCACTGATCCGGACCGCCAGGGGGAACGTTAGGGCCGACCATGTTGTGCTGGCCTGTAATGGCTATCTTGGCAATCTCAACCGGACCGTCGCGGCCCGTGTCATGCCCATCAACAACTTCATCGCAGCGACTGAACCCCTTGGCAGCGAGGCCGCGCGGGTCCTGACTCAGGATGTCGCGGTCGCGGATACCAAGTTCGTGGTGAACTATTTCCGCCTCAGCGCCGATGGCCGGCTTTTGTTCGGTGGCGGCGAAAGTTATGGCTATCGTTTTCCTGCGGATGTCGCGGCGAAGGTCCGCAAGCCGATGACCGAAATCTTCCCACATCTGCGCGATGTCAAAATCGACTACGCATGGGGTGGGACGCTGGCCATTACCATGCGGCGGATGCCTTATCTGGTGCGTATCGCGCCCAATATTCTGTCTGCTTCCGGCTATTCCGGTCATGGTGTAGGCACCGCGACCCATGCAGGGCAATTGATGGCACTGGCCATTCAGGGCCAATCTGAAGGGTTCGATACAATGGCCCGCGTGCCAACCCTGCCCTTCCCAGGCGGGTCTGCCCTGCGCAACCCGCTGCTTGTGCTGGCAATGACATGGTTCGCCATGCGGGACCGGCTTGGGATCTGATCCACGTTACTTGTGACATATTGGTGAATTTCCGCTGGCGCGGCGATTGAGGGCTTGGATTGCCGCCTGAATAGCTTTATCTTTACCAAAGATAGAATTCGGGAATTCCAAATATGACGCTTCCACCAAACGTTCATGACGCCGAACCCATCCCAGAAGCAGCAAAAGAAGCCATCGACGCCCTGATGCAGTCGGGCGACTTGTTTCGCTATACCGCCCCGCAAGATGCCCCGGTGTCTTTGCTGGAGGCCGAGTTTGCCGAACTTCTGGGCACAAAATACGCTCTCGCTGTTTCATCCTGTTCTGCTGCGCTGTTTCTGTCGCTCAAGGCACTGGGTCTGCCGCGTGATGCGCGCGTCCTGATCCCCGGCTTCACATTTGCCGCGGTTCCCTCGTCGGTCACCCACGCGGACTGCATCCCGGTCCTATGCGAAGTGGGTGAGAATTATCGCATCGACATGGCCGATTTCGAGGCCAAGCTCGACAGCGTTCAGGCGGTGATCATCAGTCACATGCGCGGCCACACATCTGATATGGACGCGATCATGGCGCTGTGTAACGCGCGTGACATCCCGGTAATCGAAGACGCTGCGCATTCGCTGGGCACGACCTGGCATGGCAGAAATATCGGCACCATCGGCAAGGTCGGCTGTTTCTCGTTTCAGTCCTACAAGATGATCAATGCGGGCGAAGGCGGTATTCTGATCTCAAACGATGCTGATCTGGTGGCCCGTGCCGTCATCATGTCGGGCGCGTACGAACATAACTGGAAGAAACATAAAGGACCGCACGGCGACAACTCGCCCGAATTGGAAGAGGCCTTCGCCCGCTGGCAGAACAAGTTGCCACTGTATAACCTGCGCTTGAACAACCTGAGCGCCGCTGTGATCCGCCCGCAGATCCCGGAACTGGCCCGTCGTGTCCGCGATGGTCTTGCGAATCACGACTACGTTGCCGGGCGCTTGAATACCTCACCCCATATCAATGTGCCCGCGCCCTTGCCCCCCGAGCAGCGCGCGCCGGATTCTATTCAATTCAATCTGGTTGGGTTGCAGGAACACGAGATTCGCGCATTTGCCGCCGCATCCGAGGCACGCGGTGTCAAAGTTCAGGTCTTTGGCCTGAGTCAGGACAATGCGCGCGCCTTCTGGAACTGGCAATTCTTGCCGGAGACGTTCGAGCTGCCGCAAACGCGTGACATGCTGATGAAAGCGTGTGACGTCCGACTGCCCGTACGCCTGACACGCGCAGAGCTGGACGTGATCGCCGATATTCTGCTGGCCGCGGTCGGCGAAGTGACCGGCCCAATGCCGGTCTACGGCACCTGAGACTAGAACTGACCCACTTAAATGGTGGGCCTTTTCCTCAGGCTCACCTTAATTCAGTTTTGAAAGCTTCTGTTGAAGTTCGGCCAACTGTTTCTTGATATCGTCAAGATCCTCTTTCGGCTCTGACTTTTCGCTTTCCTTCTCTGGCGAGGACCATCTGCCAGACAACCCACCTGTCATAGCCTTCAGAAATGCCTGCTGCTGTGCTTGCAACGCTTCAAAACCCGGCATCTGGGACATCGGGTTCATGGCGTTCATGTTTTCCATCATCTTGCTTTGGCTTTCGCGCAGCATATCGAACGAGCTTTGCAGGAATTGCGGCATCATGCCCCCGCCCGGCAGCATGTAGCTGCGCACCAGATCATTCAGAACATTGACCGGCAACACATTCTCGCCGCGGCTTTCATGTTCAGCAATGATTTGCAGCAGATACTGCCGTGTCAGGTCGTCGCCGGACTTCAGGTCGATGATCTGTACTTCGCGCCCGTCACGGATGAATCCCGCGATATCTTCGAGCGTCACGTAATCGCTGGTCTCGGTGTTATACAGCCGACGGCTGGCATAGCGCTTGATCAGCAGCGGTTTTTCTTGGTCCGACACCGGGTTCCCTCCCCAAGGATGATGCGTTGCAGCACAGGTTATGCGAGTGCAGCACAAAAAGAAAGGGCAGGTCAATGGACCTGCCCAACGCGATTGCACCTATAGGGAGGGTCGGGTGCGTTTCGCTGACTTTTCTTACTTCGCAGCAGCAGCTTTTTTAGCGGCTGTGGTCACGTCATTGGTTGCTTTTTTAACAGCGGCGGATGCTTCTTCCGCAGCTTCTTTACCAGCAGCCATCAGCAGTTCGACGGTTTCGGTCTGAACTTTTTTCGCGATTTCTGCGAAAGCGGCCATATTCTCGGCTGCAACTTCAGCAGACGCGCTTGCGAAATCGGTTGCTGCTTTTGCGTAGTCGGCAGGCTCTGCCTTGGCTTTCGACATCTCGGTCAGTTTGGCCAGCGTGTCTTTGGTCCATTTGCTCGAGATTTCTGCCGATTTCTCAGCTGCTTCCAGAGCAACGCCCGACAGCTTTTCGTTCAGCGAAGCGGTCGATTTGAATGCGCCTTCCATTGCGGTTGTGTCCACAGGGAATGCACCCATCATGTCTTTCATGATCGCGGTAAAGTCTTGGGTCTTAGCCATTGTCATAATCCTTTTAGCCAGTCCGGGCCCACCCCGGGTTTCATCAGCTTGAGGACAATATGATTGCTGCAACGCAGCATTGCAAGTATTTTTTTGCTGCATTGCAGAAAAATTTAAGTTTCAGAATGAAATCAGGTGTTTGGTTTTGCCACTACATACGTTCCGGGTGCAGCAGCCAGGCTCGGGTGCTTCGAATCGCCGGGTTTGCGGGCCGGTACCTGCTTGCCCGACCGCTTTTTCAGCCAGGCATCCCACATGGGCCACCATGACCCTTCATGAAAGTCGGCTTCCTTCAACCAGGTGGCGGCGTCTGGTTTCAAATCCGGGTTAGTGTAATGCCCGTACTTTTTCTTGCTGGGCGGGTTCACAATACCCGCAATATGACCCGACTCGGAAACCACGAAAGTTTTTGATCGCGAGCCCATCTTTTGCACACCGCGATAGCAGTCTTTCCATGCCGCGATGTGATCGGTTTCGCATGTGATGGCCATCAGGGGCACATCAACGTCACCAAGCTTTAGCTTATGCCCCAGCAACTCAAAGCCATCGGTGGCAAATTCGTTGCGCTGGCATAGTCCACGCAAGTACTCAACCGCCATTTTCGCAGGCAGGTTGGCTCCATCACCGTTCCAGTACAGCAGATCAAAGGCTGGGGGCACTTCACCCATCATATAGCTGCGAATGGCCGGGCCATAAATCAGGTCACGTGATCTCAGGAAGGACATAGTGCGCGCCATGATCCACGACCGCAGAACACCTTCCTTTTTCACTTCTTCTTCGATTCCGTCGATAAAATCGTTTTGAAGGAAGGGCGTGAACTCTCCCTGATCGGAAAAATCCGTCAATGCGGTGAACAGGGTCGCCGATTTGACCGACTTGTCTCCTCGCTGTTTCAGCAGAGACAGCGTCAGGCTCAGGGTGGTGCCCGCGATGCAATACCCCACAGCGTTGACCTGTTTGACCTTGCAAATCTTCTTGGCCGTCTCGATTGCAGTCAGGAAACCGTCCTGAATGTAGTCTTCCATGCCTGTTTCGGCATAGCTTTCGTCCGGATTGACCCAGCTTACAACAAACAGGGTATACCCCTGTTCGGTGATCCATTTGATCATGCTGTTCTGGGCTTTCAGGTCCAGAATATAGAACTTGTTGATCCAGGGCGGGAACAGGACAATCGGTGTCTCATATACAGTTTCGGTCGCCGGCTTGTACTGGATCAGTTCCATCATCCGGTTACGATAAACCACCTCCCCCGGCGTCGTCGCCAGGTTACCGCCGACCTCAAAGGCACTCTCATCTGCCAGTTTGACGACCAGCTCGCCATTGTTGGCCTCAAGATCTGACACAAGGTTTTCCAACCCCTTGATCAGTGACTGGCCCTCGGTTTCGACCGCTTTTTGTAATGCATCCGGATTGGTCGCCAGGAAGTTTGTCGGCGCCATCATATCGACGATTTGTTGCGAGAAATATTGCAGCCTCCTTTTGTCCTTGGCATCCAGATCATCCACGGACGCAACAGCCTGCGCGATTGCTTGCGCATTGGTCTGGTATTGCTGGCGGATCAGACGGAAATAGGGATTGGTCTCCCAAAGGGGGTTCGAAAATCGCTTGTCTTCTGGCTTGGGTGCTTCGCTTTCCGCGTCAGACGCAGTCAGTGCTTTCTGCGCCTCGGCAAAGTTCAGCACTGACTTGCCCCAAAATTCTATCTGCTGTTCCAGCAACTTGGCGGGATTTTGCCAAGCCTCTGCCCAATAGGCACTTGCTGCTCGTGCGAAAAGCTCTTGATTCGGGCCGTCCAGCGCGGGCGTGTGGGGCCGTTTTACAGCCATGACCTCAATCAGGCGCTTCGATAACTTCTCGACCTTTTCCATATTTTCTTTAAGGCGTTCAATGTGTTCTTCGGATACGTCTGGCATGTGGTCTTCACTAGTTGTCATTTTAACAATTCCCCCCTAACCTCGCTGCTATGCAGAATAACGTCGTGGGTGCTGGGGGGCAAAGCGACGAATGGTCCGAACTATCAGGCTGACACTCAGGAGGCCCCATTTATGCGCTACATGATGACCTACGACCTGATGGAAACTGCGCGAAACACCAACCAGTGGCTTGGTGCAACCGCCAGCGCGATGGCGTCTTATCCGATGTTTTCCATGGTGCCGAACCCCGCATTCAACTGGATGGCCGCCTGGGGTGAAGTGACCGAGCGTACGTTCCAGCGGATGGTTGCAAAACCCGATTGGGGTATTCGCACATTCACCTGCGAAGATGGCAAGGACCACCTGGTTGAAATCACGACTGTTCTGGAACGCCCTTTTGGTGATCTGGTACATTTCCGCGTCAATGGCCGGAAAGAACAACCGCGCAAAGTGCTGTTGGTTGCACCGATGTCCGGGCATTATGCTACGTTGCTGCGCTCGACGGTGAAAAGCCTTCTGGTCAATTGTGAAGTCTACATCACAGATTGGCATAATGCGCGCGATATCCCTGTATCCGCAGGCAAATTCGATGTCGAAGACTACACGCTCTATCTTGTAGATTTTATGAAAGAGCTTGGGCCAGACACCCATGTTGTTGCCGTTTGCCAACCTGCGCCTCTGACATTGGCTGCAACGGCGTACCTGGCCGAGATTGAACCCAAAGCCCAGCCAAGCACCCTGACGCTGATTGGTGGCCCCGTCGATCCGGACGCCACGCCGACCGATGTGACAGACTTCGGCCGTCGCGTCACTATGGGCCAGTTGGAAGAAACAATGATTCAGCGCGTTGGCTTCAAGTACAAGGGCGTAGGGCGCATGGTCTATCCGGGACTGCTGCAATTGGCCTCGTTCATGTCCATGAATGCAGATCGTCACTCCAAAGCGTTTTCCGACCAGATCCAGCGCGTCATGCGGGACGAAGCCTCGGATCAGGATGCCCATAACCGCTTCTACGACGAATACCTGGCCGTGATGGACATGACTGCCGAGTTCTATCTTTCGACGGTCGAGCGGGTCTTCAAGAATCGAGAGATTGCGAGAAACGAGTTCGTGGTCGCGGGTCACAAAGTGGACATCAGTAAGATTACCGATGTTGCGGTGAAGACTGTCGAAGGTGCAAATGATGACATCTCTGCACCCGGCCAGTGTATTGCTGCGCTGGATTTGTGTACCGGCCTGCCCGACAGCAAAAAGGCAAGCCACGTTGAACCCGGCGCCGGTCACTATGGTATCTTCGCAGGCCGCAGCTGGCGCGACAACATTCGTCCCCTTGTGATTGATTTCATGAACGAAAATGCGCGAAAACCAAACCGTCGCGCGGCCAATTCCAACAAGGTTGCTTAAGCGACATGAGCGGGCCAGCGCAAAATGGCCTTACCTTTTCCTGCCAATGCGGCGCGTTGCAGGGGCGTATTTCACCCCGCGGTGTTCGGCAAGGCACACATGTTGAGTGTTTCTGCCATGATTGCCGGGCCGCTCAACTATATTTCAAGCAGCCGGACCCGGCACCCGGACCTGTCGGGATTTTTCAGATCGCACCGGATGAAATCGAAATCAGCGCAGGAAGACAGTATCTTGCGGCGATGCAACTCAGCCCCAAGGGTATGCTGCGATGGTACGCCAGCTGCTGTAACGCACCTTTGGCGGCAACGCCCAAAACCGCGAAACTCCCGTTTGCTGGCGTTATCGTCGGCCGGGTTGCGGGTGGTGCTTCGGCGCTAGGACCCGTCACGACACGCGGGTTTGTTCCCCGACCGGACGGAAAGCAAAAGCACGAAAATCCCGGCCCCGCCATTTTTGGCCTGTTGCGCAGGGCCGTCGGATCGCGCCTGTCCGGGCGATGGAAGAACACACCGTTTTTCGATCGAGAAACCGGTAAAACCGTGGTGACGCCAACTGTCATTTCAAAGACCGAACGCGCGATGCTTTACCAGTAATCAAACCGTTTCTGGGCGTCCAACCAGGTTTGCAGTGCCTCATTGACGATGTCGGGCGTCTCGAGGGTCGGCAAGTGACCGGACTTTTCAATAACCAGCAGTTCCGCTCCGGGAATGAGTTCTGCCATGAAAGAATGCTGTTTGACCGGCGTCAAAGTGTCATGCGCACCACACAGAACCAACGTGGGCACCTTGATGCGACGCAACGCGGCCTGTTGATCCGGGCGGCGTTGCAGGGCACGCATCTGACGCACGAAAGTTTCAGCACCCAAATCCTGCGCCATTGCCAGCAAACCGTTCAGGATGGGAATACGCTGCGGGCCCGGTGCCAGCGCGTCGGAACTTACAAGTTTCCGCATGACCTCCTCCAACCGGCCACCTTGCGCGCCAATGATCAGGTCTTCGCGACTGGCCGCCATTTGAGGCGTGTCCGCCTGCGCATCAGTTGCCATCAGGCACAGGCGCGACACACGTTCCGGTGCTCGGCGGATCAGCTCTAACGCCACCACACCACCCATGCTTAATCCAGCCAGTGCAAACCGATGTGGAAGCTGGTCCAGCAGACCCGAGGCGATCTCTTCGATACGCTCACCTGCTGAGAGCGGCGCAACGGTTACGGGTCGCGTCTGCGAAAACACCTCGATCTGAGGGCGATACAGTCGGGCATCGCACATCAGTCCAGGTAGCAGTACCAGCGGCTCGATCACGCGGGGCCTCCATACGCTCGGTTTCCCGAGCCCTTGGGTTTGCAGTCAGGTTGAGAGTTTATCACATTCAAACAAGCGGAACGTCACGGATAGGCGATTGCCCGAAAAGCTGGAAAGTCCGCATAGCGGGACCGTCGTGAAGCGGCACTTTCCTCGGGCTCAGCGCCGGGTTTCAGCAGGCATCCGCGTGGCGCAATATAGCTGTCAATCCGGCGCTGCGGTTTAGGGCGCCACACCAGATTGAAAGCGCAGAGTTTCGGAAAGAACCAGATCTCGGAATAATCCAGGTGATCATGCATCCACCATGCCAGATCGCGCCAATCCCGGCCCTGCGCATACTGATCCGCGAACCAGGGGACAACAACAGACGCCCCGGCAATCCGCTCGTCCCCGGCTCCACGATCCCAGATGTGGCACTCCAACGGGTGATCATTCCGGGCACAGTTCAGTCTGTTTTCATTGCCAAACCTGTTCAGCGACGGCGAGCGATAGCCCGAGCGCACGGCGATCCTGCCAAAGGTCTCTTCCAGCGGGTCCAGCAGAGTTTCACAGAACGCACGTCCTGTCTCGATAGCCAGATCCGGATTGTCTGGAATGTTCTGTTTTTGGTGAAAGTTCCCGATCTCGGAATAGAGGAAATCGCGCATGAAGAAATACCGGGACAGACGAACGCGCCCTAAGGTCTCAAGGCTCCACATACTGCCCGGCTTACGCATCTTACCGCGACCCGAGGCCGCCATCATTCCACCCCCAGCCCTTTTAACCAATCCAGGATACCGGCCACAGCCGCGTCGGTCTGCCCTGGCGACATCAGGCGACCGGCAATAACATGAGATGACGGATCATCCTCGGGACCCATTGTCACCAGTTTGACGGATGCTGGCGCACCCCACGCTTCGGCGACCTCGTGTGTGCGGCCAGGGCGCACCACCTGATCGTTGTCCGAGAACCAGAACAGCACGGGCACAAGGGCGTTCGAGAAATCCAGCGCAAATACTTTCTCGACCAGAACGGACATCGGCACGACCGACTCCCATGGATAGATAGTAGACCAATATTTGTTCTTTTCCGGGTCCGGCCCCGATACATCGCGTTCGTCCCCCATCAGGACCGGTAACCAATCCCTCGCCCATGGCAAAGTGGGAATCCATGCCGCGGCCGTGTTGACCCCGAAATTCGGAGAGACAAAGACCATGCCGACAACATCTTCGCTGAGGCTGGCATCCAAAGCGGCGGCGGCTGCAAGCGTCGCACCGGTCGACGTTGAGATCACGATCACCTTGTCCCCAACAGCACGCGCGGCCGCCAATCCCTCGGCGGTGTCCTGCATCCAGCCCGAGGCAGTGCCTTCCGCCATGGCTGATCCGCTTCGCCCATGACCTTGCAGGCGTGTGTAAACCAGATTGGCCCCCAGCGCGTCTGCCACAAGGTCCGGCACTGGCCGGATTTCCTCGGAACTTGCTGAAAAGCCATGGATGTAAAGAACGGAATACGGGGTGCGCCGTTCGTTAAAGCCATCCTGCCAGATCACTCGTTTTTCGACACCCGGAACGATATAGTCAAACGCGGCTTCGGTGCTTTCGAAATAAACCTGTACGCCCTCACCAAACTTGCGCGGATCAAAGCTTGGGCTCAGGTTCACCTCTTCGCGCGGGCCAAACCAGTAGATAAGGCCGCCGATGACAATCAACGCAAGGAACAAGCGCCCCAGAAGCCATCCCAAACGCCGCATCACGCGTCTCCCAACACATCCAGAACCGCCGCCTCGATCAAGCCAAGACATGCATCATCCGAGAACCTGTGATCGGCATCCTTGACCAAAAGAAGCTGCATGTCCGGCCCTGTTGCGTGGTCCAGCAACCGAACGGCCGTTTCAGTCGAAACGGCCGTATCCGCTGTTCCCTGTAGGAAACGAACCTTGAACGGCAGGTTCAACGTGTCGCGCAGTACAAGGCGCTGCCGCCCATCTTCGATCATCCGTTTGGTGACGAAGTAAGGTTCCATGTAATCGGACGGCAACTCGACATGCCCGACAGTTTCCAGGGCGGCTTTCTGGTCATCGGTGAAGGATGCCCAATAGCCATCTTCCGTGAAATCCGGCGCGGCGGCGATCGTGACCATACCTGCAATCCGGTCCGGCAGGGCCTTGGCCAGCAAAAGCGCCTGCCACCCCCCCATGGACGAGCCGACAGCGATCAGCGGCCCCTTGGTCAAGGCATCGACCGCAGCGACAGTATCCTCATGCCAATCCCCAATGCAGCCATCCTTGAACGCGCCAGAGCTTTCGCCATGACCGGAATAATCAAACCGCAAAAAGGCCCGCCCCCGCGCCTGCGCCCAAGCTTCCAGATGGACTGCCTTGGTGCCTTCCATATCCGACATAAGCCCACCCAGAAAAACCAGGGTCGGCCCTGAGCCTTCGGTTTTGTGATAGGCCAGTTTTCGCCCTTGTGCTGTTTCCAGAAAATCCGTCGCCGCCATGAAACCCTCTTACGCTTTGGGGAACATCATGCACGGCAGCCCGTTGGTCGCAATTCCCGAATTCGGGGTGTCGTGGCGTCAGTGACCGTACCCTGCGACCCTTGACAGGAATTGCTGCACCTGCCACATCAGCCAGACGCAAATAACCCGCAACCGGGCGTTCAGTGGGCGCCAAACCGACGAGGAGAGCCGACATGGCCCTGGATTCAAAATCCGTCTCTCTCACTTTCCCAGATGGCAATGCACGTTCCTATGACGCAGGGGTTACGCCTGCGCAGGTGGCTGCCGATATTTCAAGTTCGCTGGCCAAAAAGGCCATCTCAGCCACCGTTGACGGCCAACACTGGGACCTGCAATGGCCCATCGAAGCCGATGCACAGATTGCCATCCACACCATGAAGGATGACGCGCAGGCCAACGAACTGATCCGCCACGATCTGGCCCACATCATGGCCCGCGCCGTGCAGGAAATCTGGCCTGCGACCAAGGTCACCATCGGCCCCGTTATCGAAAACGGCTGGTATTATGACTTCGACCGGGAAGAACCGTTCACGCCCGAAGATCTTGGTCTCATCGAGAAAAAGATGAAAGAGATCATCAACAAGCGCGACCCTGTCACCACCGAGGTTTGGGACCGCGAGCGGGCCATCAAGTTCTACAAGGCCAATAACGAGCCCTACAAGGTTGAGCTGATCGAAGCCATTCCCGGGGATGAGCCGTTGCGCATGTACTGGCACGGCCACTGGCAGGATTTGTGCCGCGGTCCGCATCTGCAACATACCGGTCAGGTTCCCGGTGATGCGTTCAAGCTGATGTCCATCGCCGGTGCCTATTGGCGCGGCGACAGCAACCGCGCGATGCTGCAACGCATCTACGGCGTGGCCTTCACCGGCAAGGAAAAACTGAAAGACCACCTTCATATGCTGGAAGAGGCCGCAAAGCGCGACCACCGCAAACTAGGCCGAGAGATGGACCTGTTTCACATGCAGGAAGAAGCCCCCGGTCAGATTTTCTGGCACCCCAATGGCTGGACCATCTACACCCAGTTGCAGGACTACATGCGACGTCAGCAGCGCAAGGGTGGGTATGTCGAGGTAAACACGCCGCAGGTTGTTGACCGCAAACTGTGGGAACGATCAGGCCACTGGGACAAATATCAGGAAAACATGTTCATCGTCGAAGTCGACGAGGAACATGCCCGCGAAAAGGCCGTCAACGCGCTCAAACCGATGAACTGCCCCTGCCATGTCGAGATTTTCAAGCAAGGCCTGAAATCCTATCGCGACCTGCCGCTGCGCATGGCCGAGTTCGGATCGTGCAACCGGTACGAACCCTCTGGTGCATTGCATGGCATCATGCGGGTGCGCGGGTTCACGCAGGACGACGCCCATATCTTTTCAACCGAAGAACAGATCGAGGCGGAGACCGCCGAATTCATCCGTTTCCTCAGCGTGATCTACAAGGATCTGGGGTTCGAGGATTTTTCGGTGAAATTCTCTGACCGTCCCGAAACCCGCGCCGGGTCGGACGAGGTATGGGACAAGGCAGAAGCGGCACTTTTGTCCGCCACCCGTGCCGCCGGGATCGAACCGGAACTGAACCCGGGCGAAGGTGCATTCTATGGTCCGAAACTGGAATTCGTTCTGACGGACGCCATCGGGCGTGACTGGCAATGCGGCACCTTCCAGGTCGATTTCGTTCTGCCCGAACGGCTGGACGCCACCTATATCGGCGCCGACGGGGCCAAACACCGCCCCGTCATGTTGCATCGCGCCACGCTGGGATCCTTCGAACGCTTTATCGGTATCCTGATCGAGGAACACGCAGGCAAATTGCCGTTCTGGCTGGCCCCGCGTCAGGTCGTCGTCGCGTCCATCACGTCCGACGCGGACGACTATGTCGCCAAAGTGGTCGAAACCCTGCGCGCGGCAGGTGTGCGGGCCGAGGCTGACATCCGCAATGAAAAGATCAACTACAAGGTCCGTGAGCATTCGGTCGGCAAAGTACCTGTAATTCTGGCCGTCGGTCACCGCGAAGTTGACGAGCGCACCGTAAGCGTGCGGCGACTGGGTGAAAAACAGACTCAGGTACAACCGCTTGATGTTGTAACAAAAGAGCTGGCACGCGCCGCCACCCCGCCAGATCTGCTGTAACAAACAGCACCATATCCAAAAAAATCCGACCCCTCCTATGGGGTCGGATTGTAACATTTCACCCTTTCTTCATCAAAAACAGTGTATTACGCTGCAAGGGGGCAGGCCGCCCCATGACGCGCTTGTGAGACACGGGCTCGTGAATTCAACTCTGCCCACCAAGCCACTACCTTTGTCATTGTCACAAGCAGACATACCCAGTCATCAAGAGGATTACCGAGATGTCGAAAACAGCTAAATCCCTGGTTATCGCAACCGCAGTCGCAGCCGCCGTATCGGGTGCCGCAACCACAGCAAGCGCACAGGCAAAAGAAAAGTGCTACGGTGTATCGCTGGCCGGCCAGAACGACTGCGCCGCAGGTCCCGGAACCACATGCGCGGGCACCTCGACCGTTGATTATCAGGGCAACGCATGGACCCTGGTTGACGCAGGCACCTGCGCTGACATCGAATTGCCTGCGGAAGCAAACGGCACACCGCGCAAAGGTTCGCTGGAAGCGCTGGAACGCGACCTGCCGGCATAAGATTGGCCTGACGATTTCAAGGGGCGGGCACCATCGCCCGCCCTTTCCCTTTCGTGATCGAGGAACTGGCCCATGTTGGATGACACCCACCGGTCAAACCGCCTGCCTGCAGCGCCGGGCGTAGGTTACAAACCGCAACATTTTGCTCAGATACTTGAACACGCACAGCCTGTTGCATGGCTGGAAATCCATGCCGAGAACTATATGGGCGACGGCGGGCGGCCCTTGGCGCAGCTGCGCCACCTCTCCGAAAAGTTCCCAATCTCGGTCCATGGCGTTGGCCTTTCCATTGGCGGTGAAGGCGCGCTGGACCCTGATCATCTGGCCCGGCTAAAACACCTGGTAGGCTGGCTGAACCCTGCAAGCTTTTCCGAACATTTGGCCTGGTCCACCCATGACAGCCATTTTTACAACGACCTGCTGCCCCTTCCCTTTACCGACGAAACTCTTGCGCGGGTTTGTGAACATATCGACCAGGTCCAGCACACGGTCGGGCGCCAGATGCTGCTGGAAAACCCGTCCAGCTATCTGGCCTTCGAGGAAAGCACCTGGTCCGAACCTGATTTCCTGAGGGAGATTGCCAGGCGCACCGGTTGCGGCTTGTTGCTGGACGTAAACAATGTCTTTGTCTCGGCCACCAATCTGGAATTCTCGCCGCAAAGTTATATTGACGCCTATCCGCTTGAAAAAGTGTCGGAAATCCACCTTGGCGGCCATGATGAGGATGAAGACGATCACGGTCATCCGCTGCTGATCGACAGTCACGGACGAGAAGTGGTCGACCCGGTGTGGACCCTGCTGGATTATGTGCTGGAGCGTTCGGGGCCAAAACCCATTCTGATCGAATGGGACACTGATGTGCCGGATTGGCCCGTTCTGCGAAATGAGGCCGTTCGCGCGCAATCCGCACTGGACCGGATACCGGTATGAGCGTTTCGCAATCTGAATTCCGCGCGGCCATGATGGATGCGTCAGCGCCCGTTCCCGGCGGATTGCTGGACGGTGGCGCGCGCCCCGCCGGTCGCCGGTTCAGCGTGTACCGCAACAATGTTGCGGTGTCGCTGACCGAAGCGATGCATCAGGCGTTTCCCGTGATTGCCAAATTGCTAGGGGCGCAGAACATGGATGGGCTGGCCGGGATTTTCCTGCGTCAACACCCGCCCTCCTCTCCTCTGATGATGTTTTATGGCGAGGCGTTTCCTGATTTTCTGGCCGGAATGCCCCAACTTGCCCATCTCGGATATCTGCCCGACGTGGCCCGGTTAGAGATTGCCTTGCGCAAGTCCTACCACGCCGCCGACAGCGAACCTGCACCGGCAGACGTTTTAGCGGTCGAGCCCGAGCAGGTCATGCAGGCCCGGTTGCAGTTTGCACCGGCCATGCAGGTGATCCGCTCGGACTGGCCCATTCACGCTATCTGGCGCTTCAACGTGGAAGCCGATGCCCCGAAACCAGATGCACGGGCCGAGGATGTGTTGATCACGCGCGCCGAGTTCGACCCGACACCCAATCCGCTTCCAGCGGGTGGTGCAGACTGGATCGCCTATATGCAGAACGGCGACACAATCGGCGGGGCATTTGAAAAAACGACTGCTGAACTGCCTGAATTTGATCTTGGAACCACTCTGGCGCTGCTTCTGAAGGGTGGTTCAATAACCTCTGTGACTATCGAAAGGCCCAAGACATGACTGCTCTGATCTCAACCTACAATAACACCATGGGAAAACTGGACTTTGCGTCTGGCTGGTTGACCCCTACGCTGGCACGGCTGGTCTTTGTTGCGGTTCTTCTGGTCTATTACTGGAACTCAGCCATGCTGAAGATCGACGGGTCGATCTTTTCGCCTTCGGCAGGTGCCTTTGGTCAGATTTTCCCCAAAGCGGCAGAAGCTGTTCTGTATGACGTGTCCCAAATGACGTTCTTCCAACGCATCGTCATCTTCATGGGAACGGTTGCCGAATTTGTGCTTCCGACGCTACTTCTGGTTGGACTGTTCTCGCGTCTGGCGGCTTTGGGCATGATCGGTTTTATCTGGGTGCAGACCCTTGTCGACGTCACCGGACATGGCGTGAAACTGGGCAGCCTGTTCGACGCGGCCCCGTCCCTGATGGATCAGCGCACGATGTGGACCTTCCTGATGCTGGTGATCGTCGTCAACGGCGCAGGTCCGATCTCACTCGACCGGATCCTGCGCCTTAAGTAACTTAGAAATGCGCCTTGGGCTGGTCCGGTTTTCCTGCGGCCATCCCAAGTAATCCGGCGACAGCAGCAAATGTGATCGGGAACATGGTGAAAACACCAAAGCCGAACGCGTAGTACATCGCGGCCGCTGACACCAGCAACAAGACCCCGGCAATCAACGCGCGCGCTGGCGCCATGGCCCCGCCCGCGATTGCCAAGAGGGGCGCGATAATCGAAATGGCTTGCACCAGATCAGGATTGTCGACCTGGCTTAGCATGCCTTCAATTTCACCGACATGGTCAACCACGACCACCTTCGCATAGCCGAAGAACCCGACGATCATGCCGATCAACCCGGCGATTACACCCAATAACATTGCGGCATTACGCATTGAAAATCCTCATTGTTGCTTTCAGGCAGATAGGCACTCGTTCAAGAAATGCCAAGCTGAGCACGGGTTTCAGCCGTCCAGCCCAACAACAGCCTGCCATCCGCTTCGATCAGTGGGCGTTTCATCAGGGCCGGATGCTCTCTCAAAAGCTCCAAAGGGGCCTTGGCACGCTGGGTTTCGTCCAATCCGCGCCATGTCGTTGATCTGGTATTAAGCAAGTCATTGCCGAACTCAGCAAAGGCCCATGACAGCAACGAATCCGGCACACCGTCGCTGCGTACGTCGAAAAACTTGGCGTCTGGCAGTGATTTCAATGCTTTGCGACAAGTGTCACAGTTTTTCAATCCATAAAGCTGCATGTCTTTGACGCTCCTGCCCTTGCTTCCTTTTTAGGCAATCTTGCCCGTTTCTTGCGGTTATTCTTGATTTTTTACTTCACCGTGCAATGTTGAAAAAGGCGAAACGCACGAATTGGACTGTTCAGCATGCGCTACGCAGTTTTTTTGTGTGGTGACGCTGACCACAGCCCCCACCAATTTGTGGGACAATGCGTAAGTAGAAGGAGACACGGGACATGCCAACCGGCACCGTGAAATGGTTCAATACCACCAAAGGCTATGGATTTATTGCCCCTGACGAAGGGGGCAAAGATGTGTTTGTACATATCTCGGCCGTAGAACGGTCCGGCCTCACCGGACTCGCAGACAACCAAAAAGTTTCGTACGAGTTGCAGGACGGACGCGACGGCCGCCAAATGGCAGCTGATTTGAAACCACTGTAACGACTTCCCGCTAAACACGCGGTAGATCATTAAGGATGACGGCCAATTTCCGGCCGTTATCCATCCCCCACCGGTTTCGTTCCATTACCCTCGCGCGGGCTTGGCGTCGGCGTGAGTGTTCTAGTTTTCGCCCATAGCCACGATGCAGGTTGTGCCTGTTGGGTAGGTGACAACCATTGTCCAGTCCCCGCGCTGACTTGCCCAGACTTCCATAACCTGTTCCGGCCCGCGAACACCTGATGCCACGCGACGAACTGACTTTCCAGTTTCTGGTGCAGCCGGGGCGTCAGTTCGCACAGAACCTCAGCTATGGGGATTTGGCTCGCACAGGTAGGGCAAAACCAAAAACCAGACATAACAGAGCAAGGTTCAAAAAGCGGGCCACGGAACCAATGTAACAATTCCATGACGACACGTATAGACAAAAGCTATGCAGCTTGTCGGTTCTATCTGCGAATGATCGCCTCGAACTCACGCCATTCACGCGCCGTCATCCCCGAGTTTTCCTGCGTGACCGCCTCTCCTGCCAGCATTCGTTGCAGGCTTTCGACCATCTGGGCAGACAGGTTTACCGCACCCAGCCGATAATCCTCGAACGCCTTATATGCAAAGGGCACCCAATCAGCGACGATCTTGCACATCGCCTCGGCATAAACGCGGATTTCATACTGAGCATGTGGGTCGGCACGCAGGCGCAGGAAGTGGAACAGATTATGCAGGTCCACCTTCCAATACCACTGCGTATAAACGTTTGCGGGTAGGTTCATGCGGGCCAGTTCACGGGCAAGCCCCTGTTGCCCGTCCTGGCTGATCATGGACTCGTAGTTGTCATAGCACCGCGTGCTGTCCGCCTTGAGGGTTTCCAATACGCGCGCGGCCTCTTCACCTTCCAACGTTGCCCCACGGCCCTGATTGTTCACTTCGGACTGTGCTGCCACATGTTCAGGGGCGGGGATATAGAACTCGCGATCCAGAATTGAATACCGTGCCGAGTATTCATTCACATTGGCGGTCCGGTGCCGGATCCACTGCCGCGCCACGAACACAGGCAATTTCACGTGCAATTTGACTTCGCACATTTCGAATGGCGTCGAATGCCAGTGCCGCATCAGATACCTGATCAGCCCCTCGTCATTCTGAACGGATTTGGTGCCTGTGCCGTATGAAACGCGCGCAGCCTGACAGATGGCGGCATCGTCCCCCATATAGTCGATCACGCGGACAAAGCCATGATCCAGAACCTGATGCGCTGTGTACAGGTGATCTTCCATTCCCGCCGAGACAACTCGACGCGTGGGATGCGATTGCGCGCGTTGCGCGTCGATCTCGGCCTGTTGATCAGGGGACAGCGGCATCGAATCTTCCTTTCTGGCAATGAGTCGCCTGCCACTATATATCGCCGATCCCGGCACAGGAACCGCGATATATGCCGCAGCGGACGCAAAAAACAAATTGCTGCCGAGGGCTCTATCGACACGTCGAGGAGGAGCGCTAAGCTCTTGGCAATGTGAGTCGAAAAAGGATGGCCGAAATGGCGTTGAAATATCTTCACACCATGGTCCGCGTGAAGGATCTTGAAAAATCCATGGCATTTTACGAGCTTCTGGGTCTGAAAGAAACACGTCGGTATGACAGTGAAGCCGGGCGATTTTCTCTGATCTTCATGGCCCCTCCCGGACAGGAAGACGCCCCGATCGAGCTGACGTACAATTGGGACGGTGATGACGAGTTGCCCGCCGACAGCCGTCACTTCGGCCATCTGGCCTACGGTGTCGACAATATCTACGAGGTTTGCCAACATCTTCAGAACAACGGTGTTACGATCAATCGCCCGCCAAGGGATGGTCGCATGGCTTTTGTTCGATCGCCCGACAATATCTCGGTTGAGCTTTTGCAGAATGGCGAAGCACTGGAACCAGCCGAACCCTGGGCCAGCATGGAGAGCAGTGGTCACTGGTGATCCGTTGGCTGATAGCGTTTGGGCTGGTCGTTCAGGCCAGCCCTGTCAAGGCCGAGCAATGCCGCTTGGCGCTGGCCTTGGCGATGGATATTTCCGTTTCAGTCGATGAGGCCGAAGATGTGTTACAGCGGCAGGGGTTAGCCGCCGCATTGATTGCACCCGAAGTGCAAGAGGCCTTCTTTTCTTCACCTATGCCGGTTGCCCTGGCGGTATATGAGTGGAGTGGCCGCTCAACCCAAAATGTCGTCCTGAACTGGACAATGATCGATGATGTTGGTGATCTGCTGTTCGCATCCAGCCAGGTCAGCCAATCCGCCCGATCTGACAGCGGATCAGCAACAGCTATGGGCTATGCGTTGGCATACGGTGCAACCCTTATGGAGCAAGCGCCGCAATGCTTGTTTCAAACTATTGACCTGTCCGGCGACGGCACGAACAACGATGGCTATGGGCCGCAGATCGCCTATCGGCACTTTCCCTTTCAAAACACTGTCGTGAATGGGCTTGTGATCAACGCAGCCGATTTCGAGGGAGAGCTTTTCCTGATCCCTTTCTTCGAAAATAGCGTCCTGCACGGGCCCGGCGCCTTTTTGGAAATTGCCACCGGGTTTGAAGATTTCGAGCGCGCCATGCGAAAGAAACTGAAACGGGAACTGAGCGGCTTGCAGATCGGTGCATTGCGGATTGAAGGCCCATGATACGTCGCGTGATTGTCTTTCTGGCTTGCCTGTTATCAGGACCTGCCTTTGGCGAATGCCGCCAGGCCCTTGCGCTAGGTCTGGATGTGTCGGGTTCGGTCGACAGCCGGGAATACAGACTGCAACTGGACGGGCTGGCGTCGGCCCTAAGCCGCCCTGAAGTTGGCCAGCTGATGTTGTCGGACGGCGCAACCTCCTTGCGTCTGGCGATTTTCGAATGGAGCGAGCGGGGACATGAACGGATGCTGCTGAAGTGGAAAGAAGTACGGTCCCCCGCCGACCTGATCGCAATCAGTGATCGTTTAATGCGAACCTCGCGCAGCGCAGCGCCGCAAGGAACGGCGTTAGGGTCGGCCATGTTATTTGGCTCTTCCCTGCTTGATCAGCAAAGGGGATGCTGGCGCCGTACGCTGGATCTGTCCGGCGATGGCAAACATAATCTCGGACCACATCCACGGGATGTGAAAGCCAGTTTGCGACATGATGGGATCACAATTAACGGGCTGGTGATCGGTGCCGACGATCCGAAAGAAGGTGATCGGAGATATGTTCAGGTCGGTGAACTTTCAGCCTATTATTCGGCCTGGGTCATTTTGGGGCCAAACGCGTTCGTAGAAGTGGCGCTGGGCTTTGAGGCATATGAAGAGACCATGACCCGCAAACTCCTTCGTGAGCTGGACAGCCTTGTTCTGTCTGACGCCCGCCACTGATCAATAGATATACCGTATCTGATCCGTCCAGTACCGTTCAACGCGACGCAGCGAACTTGTGATATCCTCAATGCCTTCAAGCCCAAGCACCCCCCTGCCTTGCAGGCCTTCGGCGTGACGTGCAAACAGCTTGGACACGATATTGCGGATTTCTCTGCCCTGCGGCGTCAGGCGTACGCGAACTGAACGGCGATCAATCTCGCATCTTTGGTGGTGCATATAGCCCATCTCAACCAGTTTCTGAGGTTATAGCTGACATTGCTGCCCTGGTAGTACCCACGGCTTTTCAGTTCGCCTGCCGTAACTTCGTGATCACCGATATTGAACAGCAATAACGCCTGAACCGCATTGATTTCCAATACGCCGACGCGCTCAAACTCGTCCTTGATGACATCCAGCAACAACCGGTGCAGACGCTCCACCAGGGCCAGCGCCTCAAGATAGCTGGTTATGAAGCCCTTAGTCTCTGGTGTGGAGACCTGCATTTCCATACTCATCCGACCCTCCAATTCAGTCGCGCTGTTTGACACACGATGAACCGAAAATCCGAAAAATCGGTTAAGCGGAACTTTGCCTTATTTCTGAAAGGTTTGCGCTATGTCTGCAACCAGGCTGGCAAATCGCGCCGGAGGCTGCACCTGCCCTGTAACCCATTGGTAAAGGTCCTGATCGTTTTCGTGCAACAGCGCATCATAGATATCCAGACCGTCGGCATCCATGTCGGCCAGATTGCGCCCAGCATAGGCTGACAGGATAATGTCCATCTCTTTGATGCCGCGTCGCATCGACCGCATTTGCATGCGCTTGATGCGCACATCCCGGGGCTCGCTCAATTCTTCTGCTCCAGCATCTGACGCATTTTCTTTTCCAGGCGGGCTGCGCGTTCGGAACATGCGCGCATCTCAGCGCGGATGGCGCGCAGTTCGGCCACGGCCGAGGACAGTTCCGTTCCACCTTCGCCCTCACCCACAGGTGCATCCATGCCGTCGCCCTCGCCGGTCAACAACCACATGATCGAGACATTGACCATGCCCGCCATCATCGACAGCCTGTTGGCCCGGGGTTCGGACAGATCGTTTTCCCAATCTGAAATTGTCGCCTTCTTGACCCCAAGACGCCGTGCCAGTTGCGCCTGTGTCATTCCCGCGGCTTCGCGTGCACCGGCCAGACGGTCTCCGAATGTCGCAGAATCCGGACCATACCAGTCGTTTTCATCATTCATTCGGGTCTCCAATTCACTTTATCTATACGGCTTGATCGTCACTCTGACGCACCCTATGACAGTCGGGCTGAACATACAAACCGAGGCCGAGCATGAGTTTTCTGTCTGCGACACTGTCACGCGTCAAACCTTCACCCACCATCGCTATGACAGCCAAGGCAGCCGAGCTGAAGGCCGCCGGGCGTGATGTCATCGGCCTGAGCGCTGGTGAGCCGGATTTTGACACGCCCCAGAACATCAAAGACGCCGCTGTTGCGGCCATCGCAGCAGGCAAAACCAAATACACCGCGCCGGACGGCATCCCCGAACTGAAACAAGCGGCATGTGCCAAGATGAAACGCGATCATGGGCTGGACTATTCGCCGGCCCAGATCTCGGTCGGGACCGGTGGCAAGCAAACGCTGTATAATGCCCTGATGGCGACGATGAATGACGGTGACGAGGTAATCATCCCTGCGCCGTACTGGGTCAGCTACCCCGATATGGTGCTTTTGGCGGGGGGCACCCCTGTTGTGGTCGAAACGACGCTGGAAAACAGCTTCAAACTGACCGCAGAACAACTGGAAGCCGCCATCACGCCCAAAACAAAATGGTTCATCTTTAACTCGCCCTCGAACCCGACGGGTGCAGGGTATAGTCGGGATGAACTGAAGGCGCTGACCGATGTACTGATGCGTCATCCGCATGTCTGGATCATGTCGGACGACATGTACGAACATCTGGCCTATGACGGGTTCGAGTTCTGCACCCCGGCCGAAGTTGAACCCGGTCTATTTGACCGGACCCTCACCTGCAACGGGGTTTCAAAAGCCTATGCCATGACAGGTTGGCGCATCGGTTATGCCGCCGGCCCGGTCGAGATCATCGCGGCCATGCGCAAGATCCAGTCGCAATCAACGTCGAACCCCTGTTCGGTCAGCCAATGGGCTGCTGTTGAGGCCCTGAACGGAACCCAGGATTTTCTGGCCCCGAATAACGAGACATTCAGGCGCCGACGCGATCTGGTGGTTCGGATGCTGAACGAGATCGACGGCGTCACCTGCCCAACGCCTGAAGGGGCCTTCTATGTCTATCCGTCTATCGCCGGATTGATCGGGAAAACGACGCCGGCAGGGACGGTCCTTGTAGACGATGAAGCCTTTGCAACCGCCCTGCTGGAAGAAGCCGACGTGGCCGTTGTGTTTGGTGCCGCCTTTGGCCTGTCGCCGAATTTCCGCGTCAGCTATGCTACGTCCGACGCGGCACTGACCGAAGCTTGCAGCCGCATCCAGCGTTTTTGTGCTTCTCTGAGGTGACCATGTCCGCCGAACTGCCTGAGTATTACTTTCGCATACGTGAAAACGGTGCTGCGGTGTTTCGGATCGATACTGAAAACCGTCAGCGTCGGATCGAAATGGATCAGATTGCCGTCATCAATATCCGCAATGGTGAGGTCAAGCCGCACGGGCAGCGGACGCTGTCAGACCGGGATCAGGCCGAGATTGCCCAATGGATGGAAGAGCGCCGGGCCCTGCTGGCCCAGCGCGACATCGACGACATTCATCGCGCGGTCGACTATCTGAATCTGACCACGCAATGGGCTCAGTCCAAGGCCAGCGACACGCAGCTGGAGGATGTGACCGACAGGTTATTGATGGCCATGCACGACCTGCGTACGGTATTGGTCCGGAAAAAGGCAGATCGTCTGGACAAAGACTAAGCGGGCTCGGCTGATATCTGTATCTGCTGTACCGAATACATCCAGAACCGGGTCATGAGAAGCACGGCCGCGAAGGCGAGACCAAGCACCAGCCCCAGCCAAACACCGATGCCGTCCATATGACGTACAAAGCCGAAATAATACGACGCCGGAATTCCCACGACCCAATAGCTGAGCGCCGCCATGACCATTGGAATCTTGGCATCCTGCAAACCGCGCAACAGGCCCAGCGCAATCACCTGCGCGCCATCGACCAGCTGAAACAACGCCGCCATGGCAAGCAAACCGGTTCCGATGGTCAGGATTTGTCCCCGCTGCGGATCATCTGCTTCCATGAACAGGGAAATCAAAGGCTCGGCACAAGTCAGGAACAGGATGATGGTTGCCACCGACATGACCAGCGACATACCAGTCACGGAGATTGCGCCCTTTTCCAAATGCGCCCTATCCCGACGACCCAGCGCATTGCCAGCCCGGATGGTCGCTGCATTTGATAAGCCCAGGTGAACCATGAAGGTGGCCGAAGCCAGGTTCAAGGCGATCCCATGCGCAGCCAGCGGGACCTGACCCAGCCAGCCCATCATCACCGCAGAAGTCGCGAACAGTGAAACTTCGGCCAATGTGGTCAAGCCGATGGGCACACCCAGCTTCCATACGCTGGCAAACATTTCCCAATCCGGTCGCCAGAACCGTTGGAAGAGGCTGTGCTCCGGCAACGTCCGGACCACGTAGATAACGACCGCAATCAGCGAAACAACTTGTGTCGTAATCGAGGCGATTGCCGCCCCTGTCACGCCCAGTTCGGGGGCGCCCCAGTTGCCGAAAATCAACGCATAATTGGTCAGCCCGTTCACAGCCGCCGCCGCAATTGTGATCCACAAAACGATCTGCGTTCGCTCCAATGCCGCAAGATAGCTTTTCAACACCATCACAATGAGGGCCGGAAACAATCCCCAACCGGCGACTCTCAGATATTCGGCTGCGGTTGCAGCGACTTGCGGTTCCTGCTTCATGGCGATCAGGATCGGATAGGACCACCACAGCAAGGGCATGACAACTACGGCATACAGCAACGACAACCACAGACCCATCCGGGTCGAGCGGCGAATGCTGGTTTCGTCCCCTTCCGCCGCTGCTGTGGCCACCATGGGCATGACTGCCCAGCCAAATCCCGCTCCAAACAAAAACAACACGAAATAATAACTGTTGGCCAAGGTAACGGCCGCCAGCGCCTCGACCCCGTACCAACCCAGCATGATGGTGTCGGTCAAACCGATCGCGTATTGCGCCAGATGACCGCCAACCAGTGGCAGGCCAAGAACGGCAATAGCCCGAAAATGGGCCGGGTATGTCATCACCTTTGTCATCGCTCCAGCCATATGCGCGGCTTTGGCGCGGGACAAGAGCGGATCGGCAATATTTCAGATTGAGACTTTGGTGCCCGACCTTTCCCTGTGGCCGGGCATTTTGATGCTCAGCGGGCGTCGGGATGCAACGCGGTGCCCAGAATATGCTCGGATCGGTGAATAACGTGATGCGCCTGCCCTACGATCAGCGGATCAGGCTCGCACACGATATCGTGATCCTTGCCAGGGTAATCCAGCGAGGACAGGAAGTGACGCATACAGTTCAGGCGCGCGCGTTTCTTGTCATTCGACTTGATAATCGTCCAGGGTGCATCAGCCGTATCCGTGTAAAAGAACATGGCCTCTTTCGCCTCGGTATAGTCATCCCACTTGCTGAGGCTCGCCTTGTCGATCGGTGACAGTTTCCATTGCTTCAGGGGGTCGGTTTCGCGGCTTTTGAAACGGCGCTGCTGCTCTTGCTGTGTAACCGAGAACCAGTATTTGTATAGCTGAATGCCCGAGCGCACCAGCATCCGTTCCAACTCGGGCGTTTGCCGCATGAACTCAAGATATTCGTTGGGCGTGCAGAACCCCATGACCCGTTCCACACCCGCACGGTTGTACCAGGACCGGTCATAGAACACCATTTCGCCTACGGTCGGCATCTCCTGAATGTAGCGCTGGTAGTACCACTGGCCTTTCTCTTCCCAGGTGGGTTTGTTCAATGCAACGACACGTGCCTGACGCGGGTTCAGGTGCTCCATGAACCGCTTGATCGTACCCCCTTTGCCTGCGGCATCGCGCCCTTCGAACAACAACACAAACCGCTGCCCCGTTTCCTGCGCCCACAGCTGAACCTTCAAAAGCTCGGCCTGCAGATTGGCTTTTTGCGTCTCATACACCGACCGGGCCATTTTGCGGCCATAGGGGTATTTCCCACTTTCAAATGCCTGCCGGATTTTCTCGGGGCTGGGCGCTGAGGGGTCGGTGTCTTTGGCGAGCGTGGTCTTGATCTGGGTGGGTTCTGCGTTGGTCGTGGCAATGGCGTCCATACATCCTGTCCTTTTCTACTGTCCCGAACGGTGGCTAGCAGAAAGCTCGGAAATGCGCTTTGATTGGTATCAAATAGATGCCTCAAAAACCCATAGTTTCCAGCGCGGATCACTTGTTCCAATGCAAACGTCTTTTTTCAAGCTGAACGGCTATTCTTTCCACGTCAGGACATGGGGCGACAAAGCCGCGCCACCGTTAGTGATGCTGCATGGTTTCCCCGAATACAGCGGCGCCTGGGCTGGTCTTGCGCCTCATCTGGCAGAACGCTTTTATTGTATTGCTCCGGACCAACGCGGTTATGGCCAAAGCTGGTGTCCCGAAGGGGTGCAGAACTATACCCTGTCGCAACTGGTCACGGACATAGCGGCGCTGATAGAACCCTGCGGTGCACCTGTTGCGCTGCTGGGTCACGACTGGGGCGCATCGGTAGCTTACGGCGTCGCCATGTTCCGACCGGAACTCGTAGATCGGCTAATCATTGCAAACGGCGTGCACCCGGTGCCGTTTCAACGCGCCATGGCCTCGGGTGGCGCACAATCCATAGCCTCGCAATATATCAATCTGCTACGAGCACCTGATGCCGCGCAAAAACTGTCCGAAAACAACTTTGCGATGCTGGAACAGTTCTTTCGCCATGGTATGGGGCTGGACTGGTTGACCGAAGCTCGCATGGCCGACTACCGCACTGAATGGGCCCGTCCCGGTCGGCTACAGGCGATGCTGAACTGGTACCGAGCTTCTCCGCTCGTTGTCGCCAAACCCGGTGTCCCCGCGACAGACCTGCCCGACCTGCCGCTCGACCGGTTGCGTGTCAGGTGTCCGCACCTGTTGCTTTGGGGGCCGGATGACAAAGCCCTTTTACCAGAAGCCACTGAGGGGCTGGAGGCGTTTGCCACCCACCTCACCCGTGTCACGATCCCCGGGACCGATCATTGGTTGCATCATCAAAACCCGAGGGCCGTGGCGCAGGCCATTCTGGAATGGACTGGCCTGACGTAATCAGGCCTCGCCCGTGTGCAACGGCCAGCCGGGCGGCCTTTGTCGCAGCGCCAACGACATCTTCAGCACCTTACCGGTGCCCCCAGTCGTCAGGGTTGTCAGAGTTGTTCGGCGACAAGCCCAACTCATCACCATCGGTTGAGCACCCAAGCCCCAGAACCGTCCGGTTTGCATATGAAAAATAGGAGCAGACCTGATTGATCTCGAGGATTTCTCCATCATCCCAACCTGCGTCGCGCAGGGCGGCGAAGTCCGCCTCGACCAGATCGCCCGGCGCTTCAGTCAGCTTGCGGGCATAATCCATCGCAGCCATTTGCGCCGCATCCAGCGGTGCAGCCAAGGGATCGCGCGCCTCAATTGCTGCCCTGATCGCGTTGCCACGCACCGTATCACCCAGCAAGCGCTGAAGACCTGCAAAGTGATGCTCGACGCAATACCCGCACCGGTTCAGCGAGCTGACCCAAACCCCCAGCACTTCCAGAAACCACTTCGGTATCTTGTTGCCCGAATGATGCAGCACCGCCTTGTACATGGCCATATGGCCTTCCATCGAATGCGGGCGAAGGCTGTGTGCCATCATGATGTTGTCTACGTTATTGTTCGGCCCGGTCACGCGTTCGTAGAGTTTCTTCAACTTTCCAGTCGCTTCTTCGAACGGAACGGTTCTGATCCAGCTCATTTAATCACCTCCGCTTTACCGGGATCAAAGGACTGATTATCTGCACAGATTGCAAGCGGCTTGACAGAAAATCCACAACACCTCGCGTCCCTCTTCCCCCGGACCACATCACCTGCCATAATGGCGGAAACCCAAAAACAAGAGCAGCACCCATGCCTGAAGATCTGTTGACGCCCAGCGCCACCTCTACCTATGACGCCTCCTCGATCGAGGTGCTCGAAGGGCTGGAACCGGTTCGCAAACGCCCCGGCATGTATATTGGCGGCACGGATGAGCGTGCGCTGCACCATATGTTGGCCGAGATCCTTGACAACTCGATGGACGAGGCTGTGGCAAGCTATGCCAACCGGATCGAGGTCGAGCTGCATTCCGACTACGCCCTGACCGTCCGTGACAACGGGCGCGGTATCCCGATCGACCCGCATCCGAAATTTCCGGGCAAGTCCGCGTTGGAGGTGATCCTGTGCACCCTGCACGCGGGTGGCAAGTTCTCGGGCAAGGCCTATCAGACCTCGGGCGGCTTGCACGGGGTCGGTGCGTCGGTGGTGAACGCGCTGTCTGATTCGATGGTCGTGCAGGTGGCGCGGGACAAAACTCTCTATGAACAACGTTTCTCGCGCGGTATCCCGCTTGGCCCGGTCGAAAAGGTTGGCGCGGCCCCGAACCGGCGCGGTACAACGGTGACCTTCCACGCCGACCCGGACATCTTTGGCCATCACAAGTTCAAGCCCGCGCGGCTGTTCAAATCCATCCGCTCCAAGGCTTATCTTTTCTCGGGCGTCGAAATCCGCTGGAAAACCGCCATCGATGACGGCGAAACCCCGCTTGAGGCCTCGTTCCACTTTCCCGGCGGCCTGTCGGATTACCTGAAAGAGACAATGAACGGCTCGTCCACCTATGCCGAGCAACCCTTTGCGGGCACCGTCGATTTCAACGAGAAATTCGGTACCCCCGGCAAGGTCGAATGGGCCATCAACTGGACACCGTCGCGTGACGGGTTCATCCAGTCCTATTGTAACACCGTTCCCACCCCCGAAGGTGGAACCCATGTGGCCGGTTTCTGGGCTGCGATCCTTAAGGGGATCAAGGCCTATGGCGAGTTGATCAACAACAAGAAAGCCGCGCAGATCACCCGCGACGACCTGCTGACGGGTGGCTGCGCGCTGGTGTCGTGCTTTATCTCTGAGCCGGAATTCGTGGGCCAGACCAAAGACCGTCTGGCTACGGTCGAGGCGCAGCGGCTGGTCGAAAACGCGGTCCGCGACCATTTCGACAATTGGCTGGCGGCTGGTACGAAATCCGCCGGCGCGATCCTCGACTTCCTCATCCTGCGGTCTGAGGAACGCCTGCGCCGTCGGGCCGAGAAGGAAACACAACGCAAGTCCGCCACTAAGAAACTTCGTCTTCCCGGCAAGCTGGTGGACTGTTCCAGTTCAACACGCGACGGCACGGAATTATTCATCGTCGAGGGCGATTCTGCGGGCGGCTCGGCCAAGATGGGCCGCGACCGCAAAACGCAAGCCCTGTTGCCCCTGCGCGGCAAGATCCTGAACGTGCTGGGCGCGGCCAGCTCGAAACTGGGCACCAATGCCGAGATCAGCGATCTGACGCAGGCGCTGGGTGTCGGACTTGGCACCAAGTTCAACGTCGACGACCTGCGCTATGACAAGGTCATCATCATGACCGACGCGGATGTGGACGGGGCGCATATCGCCGCGCTGCTAATGACGTTCTTCTTCACCCAGATGCGCCCGATGATTGACGCGGGCCACCTGTATCTGGCCTGCCCGCCCCTCTATCGCCTGACCCAGGGCGCCAAACGCGTCTATTGTCTGGACGAGGCCGAGCGCGACGAATGGCTGAAGAAAGGTCTGGGCGGCAAAGGCAAGATCGACGTGTCCCGCTTTAAGGGTCTGGGCGAAATGGACGCCAAGGACCTGAAAGAGACCACGATGGACCCCAAATCCCGGAAATTGATCCGGGTCACCATTGACGAGGATGAACCCGGCGAAACCGGCGATCTGGTCGAGCGTCTGATGGGCAAAAAACCCGAACTGCGGTTCCAATATATTCAGGAGAACGCGCGGTTTGTGGAGGAGTTGGATGTTTGATTTTGCAATTGAAAAAAATTCCCACTCCAACGTTGGAAATTGATCAACACCGTCTGCCACATTTTGCATTTGTCGATGCTGACAATATGCAAAAAAGCTTTGAGAAGAAGTTGACAGAGTTTGACGCAGCCTGCGAACAGATTCCAAAGTTTAGCTTTGTGAAACTTTTCCAGCTATTATCTCATGACAGGGTCTACTTTTACTCCGCGACAGAAGATCCGGAGAAACTACCTGATTGGTTGAAAGAGATACAAGCGCAGCGAGGTTTTGTTCTTAAGCTTGGCGTACTTACCCAAAAAGGAAGATCCAAGAAACAAGAAGGGGTGGATGTAAAGTTGGCGATAGATGCCACAAGGTTAGCTTTCACTTCGACAATGAAAACGTGCACACTATATGGTGCTGACGGAGATTTCATTCCATTAGTTGAAGCGCTAAGCGATGCAGGATGTATTGTTAACATAGTTTCGTTTAACGACCCCTCACAAGGTAGAGTTGCACCAAGATTGCAAGCTGAAGCAGACAGCTATACGCGGATAGATGGCCCGTGGCTCTACACTACAGGTGGGTTTAGTTTGCCAGTTGCGCAATCAGGACAAATAATACATGGGCAAATGGGTGGCGAAACCATCGATATTCATGGAGAACCTGTGATTATACAGGAACGAAATGGCAGGTTTCTCGCGTTAATCAATGAGCGACACGCGCCTTCTGTTTTTGCTTGTTCTGATCGTGATCAGCTCATCTTATGGCTCAAGATGCATACAGAAAAACTACCAATTTAGTGTACTTCAACTTCATTGCTCTTAACTTGGTCTTCGAACTAAGTCCGAGAGGTGCGCGTTCAACCTGCCTCGCATCAAGCATTGACGGAGCAGAAGACACACCCTCACCACACGCGCCCTCAAAAAACCAAAATCTGCTGCAATTCAAATCCCTTCGGTTTACTAATCAGATCAAGAGCCGGCTTCCCCGTGACAAGATGGCTTGGATTTAATGATTAAGGATTTGCAATGGCCCGCCTTTATGACAGTCGAAAACGTGTTCTCGTAACCGGTGGGGCCGGGTTTTTAGGCTCGCATCTGTGCGACCGGCTTCTGGATCAGGGGCATGAGGTTTTGTGCGTCGACAACCTGTTCACCGGCACCAAGCGCAATATCGACCATCTGCACAGCAACCCGCGGTTCGAGTTCATGCGCCACGATGTGACCTTCCCGCTGTTCGTGGAAGTGGACGAGATTTATAACCTCGCCTGCCCCGCCTCGCCCGTGCATTACCAGCACGATCCGGTGCAGACGACCAAGACCAGCGTGCATGGCGCGATCAACATGCTGGGTCTGGCGAAACGTCTGAAATGCAAGATCTTTCAGGCCTCAACGTCTGAGGTGTACGGCGACCCGACGATCCATCCGCAGACCGAAGACTATTGGGGCAACGTCAACCCGGTTGGTCCGCGCTCGTGCTATGACGAGGGCAAGCGGTGTGCTGAGACGTTGTTCTTTGATTACCACCGTCAGATGGGGTTGGAGATCAAGGTCGCCCGCATCTTCAACACTTACGGGCCCCGAATGCACCCCGCCGACGGACGCGTTGTGTCGAATTTCATCATGCAGGCCCTGACCGGCGAGGCGATCACGATCTTTGGCGACGGCACGCAGACCCGGTCATTCTGTTACGTGGATGATCTGATCGAAGGCTTCATCCGCCTGATGGATACCGGCAAGGAGGTCACCGGCCCGGTCAATCTGGGCAATCCCAACGAATTCTCGATGAACGAGCTGGCCAGCGAAGTGCAGGCGCTTGTTGGCGCGGAAACCCCTATAAGTTTCAAGGAGTTACCTGAGGACGACCCAAAACAACGTCAGCCCGATATCACGCTGGCGCGGACCCTGCTGAACTGGGAGCCTACGGTGCAGCTGAAGGAAGGGTTGGACGCAACGATCCGGTATTTCCGGGCGCTTCAGTCAGAAGGCGCAGCCGGATAACGCGTCTCGCTATGGCTCGGGGACCGGATCAGACCGCCGTGCCGATCAGCGCGACGCCAATGGCCATAAGGACAGCGGCACCCAGGCGTCGCATCCAATTGCCTTCCTTCAGGAAAATGAACCCGATAAGCGCCGCAAAGATAACCGAGGTTTCCCGCAGGGCCGAAACCGCCCCCAGCGGCGCAAAGTTCTTGGCGTAAAGCACCAGACCATACGCCGTCATCGAAACCAGCCCGCCCAAAAGGCCCGTCATCCATATTCTGACGGGCAGGTCTTTCAGGGTGGCGCGTTTCCTGACCCCGATAAACCCTGCAATGAACAGGTGCAGAAAGGCCCCCCACGCCCAATAGCTGAGCGTATTGCCGGACAGCCGCACCCCGACCCCGTCAACAACCGAATAGATCGAAATGCAGAACCCGGTGCCCAGCGCAAATCCCAGCGCGCTGCGCCCGACGCCCGAACGCAGCGCGGCCCAGCTGCTCAGCTGAATGCCAACCGCGATCAGGGCGATCCCGCCCCAGGCCTGCCAGGGCAGAACTTCGCCCACCAGCACCATCGCCCAAAGCGAGACCAGTGCCGGAACAATCCCGCGTGCAATCGGGTAAACCACACTCAGGTCGCCATGCTGGTAGGCCTTGCTCAGCATGAAGTAATAGCCGAAATGCACGACGGTCGAGAGCAGGATATAGACAAAGCTCTGCGTGTTCGGCAGGGGCAGGACCATCACCATTACCGCCGCTGGCAAGACCTGACCCAACGCGACCAGACCCAGCATCGTGGTGCGGTCCGTCGCCGTTTTCACGATGGCGTTCCATACGGCATGCAGCAACGCCGCCGACAGAATAATCAGAGTGACGAACAGGGTCATGCCCGACCTTTCCCGCAGAATACGCGCAACAAGGGTCTTGGGCCCTATTCACTTGGGCGTGGTGTCTGCCAAAACCGGGATTTTTGTCAAGCCGGATTCCAGTGGTCAAAATACCGCCACCGTTGGGAATGTGTCCGCAAGCCGTTTCCGGTCTCGTCCTGCGCCTTTGTGCCCGGTAAGAAGTTACAACTGCACGTGATCCCGGTTGCAGGACGCGCATCAGGTTCTAAGATCGGGCACATGAGTTTTGTGACAGACAACCAATTGCCCCTGCTTATCCTGTTTTTTCTGTCAGGATCGATCGGCACCGCCTTTTTGTTCCGCAAACCCGCGGGTCACAGGGCATGGAAACTGGCCGATCTGGTCTGGGTCGTGCTGGGTGGCATCGGCGCATTGGTGGCTGTTCTGGCAGGGCTTTATACGTCGGACAGCTCGCGACTGGATCGTCAGATTGATGTGGCCTACGCGGCAACATTGGCGTTCGACAGGGATGCCGCACGGTTTCGTCTGCGTTTCTGCGACCCTGCTTACGATCCTGACACGGCAGTGCTGTGCGACAAGGTTGAATTTCTGTCGGCTTCAACTGCCAGCAACTCGGAATTGCCCCTGTTCATCGCCGTTACCAACGAAGTAGCCCCCCTGCAGGGCCTGCACTTCCTGTTCGGAAGTCAGGCCAAGGATGATATGGACGAGCTACGGGATATGACGGCCAAAGCCGATGCTTTCGATATCGACCAGTTCCTCGTATTCACGTCCCTGGACGACAAAACTCAGGTAGCCATCGACAACATGCGCCGTAAGGTGCCCGCGATTGCCGGAGATTATCAGATCCTGGCACAAAGCTATGACGACCTGATCGAGCAGGTCGGCAAGTTGAAAAACGAATGGGAATACCTGCAGGCCAACGCCCATATTCTGGTGCTGCAAATCGTGGCGCTTTGTCTTGTTAGCTTTGCGGCCCCCTTTCGATTGGGAAAATCTTTGGTCGAATTGCGCACGAAGCTCAACGCCGATAGCCCCGCGCCAACACCTGTGGATCAACCCCCAGAAAATAGCGCAGAAGTGTCCACAAGTTCCGCGTGCCCCGCCGAAACCAACCTTCCTGTTCGTAGCGCTCCGCGCTCGTAAAGGCACGCGACTCGAGTATTGCGATCCGTGGCAAAACGCGCACCAGCGCCACATCTTCCATCAAGGGTTGGTCCGGATACCCGCCAGCCGCCAGATAGACATCACGCGGAACCAGCAACCCCTGATCTCCGTACGGTAAACCGAACAGCCTGCTGCGCAAATTGGCCCATCCGGCCACCCAGGCTGGCGCAAGCCCACGCGCGCGAAAAGCCAACCGAAACGCCGCTGGTGCGTTGGATGGCAGATGGGCGCTTACGCTCTTGGCCCATCCCTCTTGCAACACGGTGTCTGCATGAAGGATCAGAAGCCAGTCTCCATCAGCATGCGCGCACCCCCGGCGCAATTGACCGCCGCGCGATGGCTCACCTCTAATGACATGCGCGCCAACATCTTCTGCTATTCTCAACGTCTGGTCAGTTGAGCCTGCATCGCTGACGATCAGGTCCCGGATCAGCCCGGAATGCACCCCTTCCATCAGGGCCTCAAGGCACGCAGGCAAGGAACCGGCGGCATTCAAGGTTGGAATCACTACAGTGAGGGGTGCGGGCACGTCCGATAACCTCTGGTCTTGGCTGCGGGACTTCCTATATCACGAGGCCAAAGGCAATGACGAGGACCAAGCCATGCTCACCCGCCGCATCCTGCGCCTGACCGGCTCGGACACCGAAGACTTTTTGCAGGACCTCGTCACCAATGACGTTCAGGGGCTGGGCAATGGGCTTGTTTATACGGCGTTGCTTACTCCACAGGGCAAGTATCTGGCCGATTTCTTTCTGAAACGCGATGACGGTGGCGTGCTGCTGGACGTGGCCGAGCCACTTGCAGATGACCTGATCAGGCGCCTGAGCATGTACAAACTCCGTGCGGATGTGGTGATCGAAGGCACGGATCTACATCTGCAACGCGGCACTGGGCCAGCACCGGACACTGCCCTGCCCGACCCCCGTCATCCGGATATGGGTTGGCGCGATTACTCGACAGCCCCAGAAGGCGATGACGGAACCGACTGGGACGCGCTGCGTGTTCGACACTGCATCCCCGAGGCGGGCGCTGAACTGACGCCAGACAGCTATATCCTTGAATCCGGGTTCGAGACGCTGAATGGTGTGGATTTCAAAAAAGGTTGCTATGTCGGTCAGGAAGTGACCGCACGCATGAAGCACAAGACCGAGTTGCGCAAAGGCTTGCGGCGAGTCTTTGTCGAAGGATCGGTTCCGGCGGGGACTGAGATTACCGCAAACGGCAAACCCGTCGGCACCTTGTTCACGCAATCAGGCGGACAAGGGATCGCTTATCTGCGCTTTGACCGTGCGGGTGCTGACATGCTGGCCGAAGACGTCGTGGTTCGCCTGACGGACCAAGCGTAACTTGTTGCCAAATCGGCACGGCCTTATCCGCCGTATGTTTCATAAAGTTTGAACCCGTTACCCAGCCCTGCCAATGTGTCGGCACAGGGGCAACACGGATACCCGCATGTTTCAGCTTTATTCCGCGATTTGGCGCGCCAGCGCCGGGCGGCAGATTATCCTCATCCTGTTATCCATTGCCATTGCGGCGCTTGCCGCTGTTCCGCTTGAATTTCAGCGCGATATCGTCAACCACCTTACGTCCAATGATCTTCACGTCGAAAAGCTGGTTCTGCTGGGCATCGGCATGATGATTGTCATCCTGCTGAGCCTCGCCCTGAAATGGGTTCTGGGTTTTCGCGCAGGGATATTGGGCGAAGACATGATCCGGCTGATCCGGCAACGCTTGCTCTGGCGCGCGACCGACCTTAAGGAAACGGGTGAAAACCTGCGCAAGGGCACCATGACGACCGCCATCTCGGCCGAGGCTGAGGAGCTGGGCAAGTTTGCCGGGGGCGCATTCTCGGACCCGGTGGTTCAGGTCGGAACGCTGATCAGCGTGATCGGGTACATATCCTCAACGCAGCCAGGCCTTGGCCTTATCGCGTTTTCCATGATTGTTCCGCAGATCATTATCGTTCTGGTGTCGCAACGCAAAGTGAACACGTTCGTCGCCGAACGCGTCCGCCTTTTGCGCAGCGCCACTGATAGGCTGACCACCGAGGATATCGATGCCGTCGAGCGGGATATCAATGCCCTGTTCGACAACATCTATGACACACGACGGCGCATGTTTCTCTGGAAGCTTTCGGCCAAGTTCCTGTTGAGCGTGATCAATGGCGCCGGAACCGTCGGTATTCTGATGTTGGGCGGTTATCTGGTGCTGCACGGCAAGACCGATGTCGGCACAGTGGTGGCCGCGACCAGCGGGCTTGGCCGGATACAGGGCCCGACCGCGTTCCTGATCGCCTTTTACAGACAAGTCAGTGCCAACCGCATCAAATACGAACTTATGTTGGAACTATTTGGCCCGGACCCCGCGCATTACCGGTACCGCAACAGTGCATAAAAAAGACCGCGCAGCGGCTTTCTGCGCGGTCTGATATTAAAAGCGACGAAACGTCACGCGCGTTCGGAATATTCCATGGTTTCGGTGTTCACGATGATCATTTCATCCTGACCGATGAACGGCGGCACCATGACTTTCACGCCATTGTCCAGAATTGCAGGCTTGAACGAGTTCGCGGCGGTCTGACCTTTTACGACCGGCTCAGTTTCGACGATCTTGCAGGTCACTTTCTGCGGCAGCGTCGCGTTCAGCGCTTCACTTTCGTAGAATTCGACAACAATCGTCATTCCATCTTGAAGGAACGGACGACGCTCGCCCAGCAAATCCGCTGGCAATTCAATCTGTTCGTATGTTTCGGCATCCATGAAGACCAGCATGCCATCGGTTTCATACAGGAACTGCTGATCCTTCTGCTCAAGGCGCACACGCTCAACCTTGTCAGCTGAGCGGAACCGTTCGTTCAGTTTTGAACCATTGCGCAGGTTGCGCAGTTCGACCTGCGCGAAAGCGCCGCCCTTGCCGGGCTTCACATGGTCAACCTTGACCGCGGCCCAAAGGCCTTCGTTATGCTCAAGCACATTGCCGGGGCGAATTTCGTTCCCATTTATCTTGGGCATTACATAAATCCTTCACAAACGGTTGATGCGTCAGTTGCGCCTCCTATATCTGGCGGGAACATACCTGACAAGACAACCAAACCTAGTGCTGCAGGTGCAGCGAGATATGCAAGTGACGCAACGCAACTATGCATATTAGCTGTATCCGAATCGCACTTTATCGGTCATAAGGACCGTCACGCCGAAAATTGCAAGAGCAAGAAAAACAAGGAAGACGAGATGAGAGATTTCGTTGACGGCACTGCCTTTAACAACGAACAAGGCAATCGTGCTCGCAAACTTTTCGCGGCCGTTGTGTTGGCCGCACTCGATGACGCCATTGCCGATGACAAGAAATATGGCAATGGTCCGGAACAAATCGCCCGTTGGGCGCGCTCGCGCGATGGACGCGAAGTGCTGTCTTGCGCGGGAATCGACCCGAACGAACGGGTTGTCAGCGGACTGATGGAGTTCGTTGGTCGTGGCGTGCGGACCTCGGTCGCGCTGTCGCGTGAAGAAAGCGAGCGTCGCAACGCCGCTCAGCAGGCTGAAGCTGCCTGATCCAAGGCTGTTTCAACTCAGAAAAAACGCGCTCTGCCATCAGAGCGCGTTTTTCTATGCGTATACCGCCACAATCCCGATCCCGGGCGTCAAGGTGAGTTCGGGGCTTCCCCTGCCCGCCCAAATCAGGTCATCTGCGCTTTGACAGGTAGGAGACAATCCATGGTTCGCGCCATCATGATTCAAGGCACCGGCAGCAATGTCGGAAAATCCGTTCTGGTGGCGGGGCTTGCGCGAGCTTTTACACGGAGAGGTCTTCGGGTTGCGCCCTTCAAGCCGCAGAACATGTCGAACAATGCTGCTGTTACGGAAAACGGTGGGGAAATCGGTCGCGCACAGTCCCTTCAGGCACGGGCGGCAAGGCGAGCGACGCATACGGATATGAACCCTGTATTGCTGAAACCTGAAACAGATACCGGCGCACAGATCATCGTTCAGGGGCAGCGTGCGGGCACCATGAAAGCCGGTGATTATCGCAAGGATAAATCCAGGCTGCTAAGCGCCGCACTGGAAAGCTTTGACCGACTGTGCAGCAATGCGGATCTGGTTCTGATCGAAGGTGCGGGCAGCCCGGCCGAAACCAACCTGCGCAAGGGTGACATCGCCAATATGGGCTTTGCCTGCGCTGCGAATATACCTGTTATACTTGTCGGCGACATTCACCGCGGCGGTGTGATCGCACAGATCGTTGGCACTCAGGCGGTTCTGGATGAGGGTGATCTTGCGCGAATTCGGGGCTTCGCAGTCAATCGGTTCAAGGGGGATGTGTCCCTTTTTGACGAAGGGCGCGAGGATATCGCCTCTCGTACAGGGTGGCCTTGTCTGGGAGTTGTGCCATGGTTTCACGACGCCTGGAAGCTTCCGGCCGAAGATATGATGGACATCCGCTCTCACACAGGCGGCACATGCAAGGTTGTTGTGCCACAGCTTGAACGGATGGCGAATTTCGACGACCTTGACCCCTTGTCTGCCGAACCCGGAGTGAGCGTCGAGATCATTCCGGCCGGACGCCCATTGCCGGGCGATGCCGATCTGATTTTGCTACCGGGCAGCAAGTCCACCATCGGAGATCTGGCCTATTTCCGCGCACAAGGCTGGGACATCGACCTGTTTGGCCATGTCCGGCGCGGCGGGCATGTTCTGGGTCTCTGTGGCGGCTTTCAAATGCTGGGCAAGACCATCTCCGACCCCGATGGCGTGGACGGTCGACCGGGTAAGGTCGAAGGGTTGGGGTTTCTGGATGTAGACACGGTCATGGGAGGACAAAAGCAAGTTGTCCTGCGTAAGGCCCATGCCTTGCCGGACCGCGAGCCGGTCACCGGATACGAAATCCACATGGGCCATACAGACGGGCCGGATTGCGCCAATGCATGGCTTGAGGTCGAAGGCCGCCCCGAGGGCGCGGCCAGCGCAAACGGGCGGATCAAGGGAAGCTATCTGCACGGTATCTTTTCGTCCGACGCATTCCGGGCGCGGTATTTGTCAGCGTTAGGCGTGACCTCGGACCTGTCCTATGAAGATGGCGTCGAGCAGGCGCTGGACGATCTGGCCGATCATCTGGAGCGCCACATGGACCTTGACCTGCTGCTCAGCCTCGCGCAGCCCCCGCACCGCAGCTGACCGTTACTCCAGATCCTGAGCCGCAAGAGCGCGGGCGATCTCTCGTCTGACCATCTTGCGCACATTTCTTGTAATTCGCTCGCCCATCGTTCCTTGCAGTTCGGTGCGGACAACCTCTGCGATCAGGGTGCGCAGAGCGTCCTCGTCCATGTCGATCGTCCTGACGTTTTCGTCGGAATCAGGTTCTTCGGCATCAGCATCAGACACAACAGCCCGAGACGACCGGATGAATTCCGCCTGATAAGGTGCACCTTCGTCCTGCTGAGCCGCCTCTGGTTCATCGCCTCCAGCAGCATCAATCGACATCGCAGCGGCAAATTCTTCTTCGACATCCCATGGCAGCGCATGTGACGGTGTGCCCGAATATGCATCCTGGCTGTCACCGTCCGGTTCCCACTGGTCTTCTGTTTGTGCAATGGCCGCTTCCAACGCTTCGATCTTTGCACTCAGGCTGATTGCAGCATCATCCGACGGGGCGTGTTTCGTCTCGGCTGCTTCTGGCTTGTCCTCGTCGGCGTTCGCGGGTTGACCCGTCTGAACGATGTCACAGGTTCGCAGCAACATCGGCTTGGCGGCATCTGTAACTTCGGCTTTGGATACAGCTTTAGCGGGAATCACTCCCAACTGATCTGGTGTGCTGATCCGCAAAGCATCGGTAAGCACCAGCCGCCCCGGCTTGCGTGCCTTAGTCGTTTGATCCGAGACGGATTTATCACGACTGTCTTCACTGACCAGACGTTTGACCGAAGACAGAACGTCTTCGATCCCTGCTTTCACGACATTATCAGACATTGTTCTCTACCGCTCTATCCTTGGATCAAGTGTAGCCAAACAATCCGTGCCTCACAACAAATAGTATTGGCGATCAGTCCCGGCGCAACGCTTTGAGAACACGATCCAGATCCTTGCTTTGCTTGCTGACCTGTCCAGGTGCATTCTTGACCAGGTTGTAATACAAAGTCGGATCATAGATTTGCACCGCCAGCCCAAGACGCTCGGCTGTCAGAAGGCCCTGCGCCTGCAACAACTGATAGGCAGCCCGCGACCGTTCGGTGCGCGAAGCAACTTCCGCCAGCTGTGCATCCAGCAAATCCTGCTGTGCATTCAATACATCCAGAGTTGTTCGCGCGCCCAGAGTCGCCTCTTCCCGGATGCCATCAAATGCCACCTGCGAGGCGTTAACGCGCTCGGTTGACGCCCTCAAACTGGCGCTGGCCGCCTGAAACGCCGCATACCGGTCGGTCACACCCTGCGTGATGTTCTTTTGAACGTTCAGAAGATTCGCACGCGAGGCATCGCGGCTGGCCATCGCGCGGCGCACATTTGCCGCCAACCGGCCACCTGCGTAGATGGGTTGATTGAAGTTCAGCGACACGGTCGCGTCGTTCACATAGTCATTATTGTCATAGCGCTCGGACACGCCTGCATCGGCATTCAGGCTGACATTCGGCCCAAGGTTGGCCCGCTGTTGCTGCACGACCAGATCGAACGCCCTGACCTGATGCTGTGCCGACAGAATGGCCGGGTGGTTGCGTTGCGCCAGGTTCACAGCTTCAGCTTCGGAACGCGGCAGATTGGGCAGGCTCGGCTGGCCAGCCGTTCGCCCCGGTGCCTTTCCGACCGCGTTCACGTATTCGGCCTGGGCAATGCTCAATTCACCGCGTGCCACAGCCAGATCCGCCTGAGAGCTTGCCAGCTGCGCTTCGGACAATGCGACGTCCGTCCGGGTTACTTCGCCCACTTCGAAGCGGTCATTCGATGCCCTAAGTTCCTCTGCCGACACATCCACGTTGTTCTGGCGGATCGCCACGGTCTCTTCCTGCAACAGGACGCCCAGATAGGCATTTGCTGCGCGGATAAGAACCTGTTGTTCGATATCGATCAGGGTTTGCCGGGTCGATAGCACCGTTTCCTGCGCCGACTGCTTGCCCAGCACCGACGCGCCGCCATCATACAAAAGCTGGCTCAGCGTCAGGCCCGAAAAGAACCGCGACGGCTCGTTTGTCGTCACGACATTATTGACCCGCGAACGGGTGTAATCCTGGCTGACCTGCACGGTCCAGTTGATGATTGGCCGCAACGCAGAAAGCGCAATGGCCACATCTTCATCCGCCGCGCGCAGCAACGCCCGGTTCTGCTCAAGCAATCCACTGGTGTTATACGCGCCGATGAACGCATCCGTTATGTTGTCTGCCCACGCTGCACGCCCTGGCATCACGCTCATGGCAAGTCCTGCGGTCACAGCAAACGCCCTGACCAGCTTACCTGTCGCCGAACCACGCATACCAAAATCCTCTCAAACGAAATTACACTGCCCTACAGGCAGTTTGCGGCCTTCTTTTCAACTAATCAAGGCGATAGAAAAATCTATCGGCGGACTATAGCGAAAATGCACACTCTGCCGAAAAACCTTCCAGAACCGGCGCATTGGCATTGAACACATCACGCCAACTGACGCGACCACCGGTTTTTCGACCGATCCGCACGGTACCCAGGTTGCCGTTGACAAACAGACACACGATCCGACCGTGGTCCTTGAGTTGATCCAACAGGGCATCGGGCACCTGCTCGACACCGCCCTGCACCATGATCGCATCATAGGGGCCGTGTTCCGCCACACCCTGTTCCAGCGCGCCAACGTGGATGATGGCGTTGTGCACGTCAGCTTCGGCCAAGAGGTTTTGCGCCTCGGCTGCAAGGGTTTCGTCGCATTCAACACCCACAACCAACTCAGCCATCCGTGCGGTGACAGCCGTGGAATATCCCATTGCCGGAGCGATATCGAGGACCATCTCATCCTTGGATATGTTCAGCACGTCCAGCATTTTAGCCAGGGTCCGCGGCTCCAGCATGCTGCGCCCGCCACCCAGATCAATCAGGCCGTCCACATAGGCCGCTTCACGTTGAGAATCGGGTACGAAGCTCTCCCGCGGAACACTCAGCATAGCCTCAATGATCGGGAACTTGGTGACGTCAGAGGGGCGGATCTGTGTATCAACCATTGTGCGGCGCCGGGCTGCGAAGTCAGTCATTGGATATCTCGTCTCATTCCCAAAGATGTCGGGCTTGTGCCATATCCTGAACCTTCCAGCAACGCCCCTGTTGCCGCAACCTAAATCGTGATCACCTCCTTGGGCATGGACTTCGGCAAATTTCAGTCTTGCCGGCAAATTCGCACGCAATCCACTGGACGCCCCCGAGGAAAGCTGTTAAAAACCCAGTCACACCACAGCAAGTATTTGATTTTACTTGAAAAGGCGAGTTGGCGGAGTGGTGACGCAGCGGATTGCAAATCCGTGTACACCGGTTCGATTCCGGTACTCGCCTCCAACAACATCCAAATCGCTGACTTAACCCCGCAGTACACGCGTGCGACGCTCGGTATTTCAAGACGTTCAAGGCCCGCGATTCTGTCGAATTGCGGGCCAGATATGGCGTGTTTTTCGGAACACCTGCCTACCCCTGCTCGTTCAAGGGGCGAGATTTTGTCTGGTATGTGCTTTACGTTCAGGCGCGCCCTTGTGGCACAACCTCGTATCCCGGCTCCTCCGGCTCATCATCCGTCATTTCGGCAGGGAAGCCCGGGGCGGTGATATCCAGGCCGGTTGCCTCTTCCAGCCGCTTGATAATATTTGGTGAAAGCTCGCGTTCGCCATAGCGTGCGATACCATCGTTAAAGATGTTGATCATCACCGGGTTTATTTCCAGCGGCACCCCGGCGCGGTCGGCGACCTCCTGAAACAGACCGATATCCTTCTTCACCAGATCCATGGTGAAGGAAATATCGCGCGACCCGTTCAAGATGACCTGACTTTCGGTTTCGTGCACGAAGGACGTGCCGGACGAGATTTTGATCGCCTCATAGGTCGTGTTCAGATCCATCCCCGCAGCCTTTGCCGTAACCAGTGCTTCGGCGCAGGTGATCAGGTTGGCGGTGGCAAGATAATTGGTCATCACTTTCAGCACCGAGGCCGAGCCCAGTTCGCCGGTGTGCAAAACCCGACGACCCATTGTCGTCAGGAACGGCAGAATTCGTTCAAACGTTTCCCGGTCACAGCCCGCAAAGATCGAGATATTGCCCGTCGCGGCACGGTGGCACCCGCCAGAAACCGGGCAATCGACGGCCGCACCGCCGCGCGATATGACTTCGGCTCCCAGGCGTTTGACTTCGGCCTCGTCCGTGGTCGACATCTCCATCCAGATCTTACCGGGGCCCACTTCGGGCAACATCTCCTGCATGACTGCGTCCGATGCTGCCGGAGACGGCAGACAGGTGATCACCGCATCGCAATCGCGCATCAACTGGGCGGGCCCCTCAGCCGCCTTTGCACCTTTGGCGACAAACTCGGCCACCAGATCCGCGTTCAGGTCATGCACAGTCAGATCAATGCCGTTGCGCAAAAGGGATCCCGAAAGCTTGCCGCCTACGTTACCCAGACCGATAAATCCCACTTTCATATGACGCATCTCCAATTTCGTCGTTTTCCCGTCATGCGACCACATACCGAACACATTCTTCATGCCGCCGAACGACGCCTACAGGTCGCTTTTTTCTCCTTGGCCTATTTGTTGCGCGCGAACCGCTTGACAAGCGGGTCAGCGGTGCCGCATGTCCCTGTCGTTGGTGTCGGCGACAGCCGATGAAAAGGGAATGCGTCAACGGTTCATCCGCTAAACGCAGCCGCCCCCGCGACCGTGACCGGAGAGGATGCCCAATACCACTGGCCTGTGCCGGGAAGGCGGGACATCCGACAGAGCGACCGCTCTGGCATCCGCAAGCCGGGAGACCTGCCAACACCCGAAGTTGAAACCGGGCGGGGTGTTCCGGTGTCGGGTCCATGTGCAGACGTGGTGCCCGCATGAAACCCCGTCCCCCGCGAAGAGGATTTGGGGGGATGAGAGACATGACCGAGAACGAACCGGTAGAGCTACTGGTCTGCACGACTTGCCGCCGGGGTCTGCCCGTCGAGGATGACGCTGAGCGACCCGGCACATTGTTGCACAAGGCCCTGGAACAGGCTGTCCTGCCGGATGGCATCATTCTGAAACCGGTCGAATGCCTTTCGAACTGCGATCAGGGCTGTTCCATCGTGCTTCGGGGCGGGCCGGATCGCTGGACCTTTGTTTACGAGAATCTGAACGAAATCGATCACGTCGATGTCATCATCGATGGCGCGACTAAGTATCTGGCCACAGGCGATGGTCTGGTGAAATGGCGCGACCGTCCTGAACATTTCCGCAAAAACTGCGCCTCGCGCATTCCCCCGATTGGAGCCTGAGATCATGTCGAACCTTGAAAAACTCCCCGTCACTGTGATCACCGGCTTTCTGGGCTCGGGCAAAACCACGCTGGTGCGCCATCTGATGCAGAACCCGCAGGGCAAGCGCCTTGCGATTGTTGTTAACGAGTTTGGCGATGTGGGTGTTGATGGCGACATCCTGAAGTCCTGCGCGATTCCGGAATGCCCTGCGGAAAACATCATGGAACTGGCAAACGGCTGCATCTGCTGCACCGTGGCCGACGATTTCATCCCGACCATCGAGGCGCTGATGGCGCTGGAACCGCGCCCGGATCACATTTTGATCGAAACATCCGGCCTTGCACTGCCCAAACCGCTGCTGAAAGCGTTTGATTGGCCTGATATCCGTTCGAAAATTACCGTTGATGGCGTTATTGCGCTGGCCGATGCCGAGGCCGTGGCCGCCGGTCGCTTTGCTCCGAACGTTGAAGCGGTGGATGCCCAACGGCTGGCTGATGACTCGATCAACCACGAAACACCCTTGTCCGAGGTGTTCGAGGATCAGATCTCGTGCGCGGATATCATCCTGCTGACCAAGCCCGATCTGGCAGGTCCCGAAGGTGTCGCGAAAGCTAAACAGATCATCGCCGCTGAGGCGCCGCGCCCGCTTCCCGTCGTCGAGGTTGCCGAGGGTGTCGTCGACGTTCGTGTCGTGCTTGGCCTTGAGGCTGCCGCCGAAGATGACATGGACGCGCGCCCGTCACATCACGATGGCCATCACGATCATGAGCATGACGATTTCGAAAGCATCATCGTCGAGTTGCCGGAACAGACCGACCCGGCGGAACTGGTTGCCAGGATTGAACGTCTGGCAACTGAGCTGAATATCCTGCGCGTCAAAGGCTATGCCGCCGTCACTGGCAAACCGATGCGCCTGCTGGTTCAGGCTGTCGGCGTACGGGTTCGTCACCAATACGACCGCCCGTGGGAGCCCGGTGAAGAGCGCCGCTCGCGCCTGGTCGTCATTGCCGAACATGACGACATCAAAGAGGCTGAGATCCGTGATATCCTAGTGGGTGTGACCGAGGTTGCCGAGTAAGTCATGCACGTCGTCTTTCGCGAAAGCCACGGGCTCGAGGAAACCGAGACCCCAACCGATCTGGGCCAAAGCCCGGCTGATCTGGTTGTACTGTCCTTTTCCGACAGTGACCTGAGCGCTTTCGCGGCGGGCTGGCATCGCGGCGGCGGACCTGAGGGGCGGATGCCAACCTTGCGACTGGCCAATCTTGCAGCATTGAAACACCCACTGTCCGTCGACACCTATGTTGAACAGACACTTGAAGGCGCAAAGGGCATCCTGATCCGTCTGATCGGTGGCGTGCCCTATTGGTCTTACGGGTTGCAACAGGTTCTGGCACTGGCACAGGCCAAAGGCATCGCGCTGGCCGTTTTACCGGCGGATGGGCGCGAAGACACTCGGTTGGATGAGTATTCGACCCTGCCCCTCTCGACCCTGCGGCGGCTGGCACATCTGTGTGATACCGGCGGAGAAGTCGCCGCGCAGGCCGCATTGGCCCAGATGGCGTTAGCAGCAGGGCTTTATGCCGGCCCGGTGATGGGCGCGAAAACCGTGCCCGAATGCGGTGCGTGGTGCCCGGAACAGGGTGTCATCCCGGTGGATTGCGCGTTCGAGAACGATGCTAAACGCATTCTCGTAACCTTCTACCGCGCTTATCTGACATCAGCAGACACAGCCCCGGTCGCGGCCCTGATCCGCAGCTTGCGCGCCCGCGGGCTCCAGGCGGTGGGTTTGTTCGCCCCGTCGCTCAAGGCCCCGGCCGCTGCCAACTGGCTCAGGGAACAGGTCGTTGCCCTCAGACCATCGGCCATCATCAACGCCACTTCATTCTCGGGTAAGGGCGCGTCTGGCACGTCGCCTCTGGACGCGGCGAATGTGCCGGTGTTTCAGGTCGCCCTCGCCACCTCGCGACGCAAGGCTTGGGCCGAGGCCGAACGCGGCCTGTCGCCTGCCGACCTCGCCATGCACGTGGTATTACCCGAAGTGGACGGGCGAATATCAGCAGGCATTGCCTCCTTCAAAGAGCCGGGCAAGCGCGATCCGCATCTGGAATACTCGCGTTTTGCGCATCGGGCCGAGCCGGACCGGATCGAGGCGATCATCGACCGGGTATCTGGCTGGCTTGCTCTGAGTGATAAACCCAAGGCAGACCAGATCCCCGCGTTGGTACTGTCCACATATCCAGGCAAAGACTGGCAGATGGCCCATGCGGTCGGTCTCGACGCGTTGGCCTCAGCCGAAGCGATGCTGTCTGATCTTCACGGTGAAGGCTACGACATCACGGCTGCCGAACCGATTGCCGACACACTCTTGGACGCCCGGGTATCGTGGCCGCTTGAGGATTATCTGAGTGCACTCGCTGAATTGCCCGAGACCCTGCGCACCGATCTGCACACCGTATGGGGCGATCCCGAGCAAGACCCAATTTTCGCTCATGACGCGTTTCACTTCACGGCTTTGCGACGCGGCAAGGCGCTGGTCGCACTGCAACCAGAACGCGGAACACCCGAGCTGCGCGATGACGACTATCACGACCTTTCGCGCACCCCGCGCCATAGCTATGTCGCCTTCTATTTGTGGCTGCGCAAAGGTCTTGGAGCGGATGCGCTGATCCATATCGGTGCGCATGGCACGCTGGAATGGCTGCCCGGCAAATCAGTCGCCCTATCGGCAAACTGCTGGCCCGAGGCACTGATCCGTGACCTGCCGGTGATCTACCCGTTCATCGTCAACGACCCGGGCGAGGCCGCGCAGGCCAAACGCCGGATCGGCGCGGTGACCCTGGGCCACATCCCACCTCTCATGAAAGAAAGCGGAACGCCTGACCGGATGGTGCGGTTGGAAGCCCTGCTGGACGAGTTTTCAAACGCGGACGGCCTTGACCCCAGACGCCGTGACCGGCTGCAGGAAGATATCCGGGAAGAAGCACAGGCCATTGGACTGGAGAACGATCTGGGTCTGGATCAGGCCACCAGCACCGCCGAAGCAATCACGCGCATTGACCGCTTTGTCTGCGATATCAAAGAAAGTCAGTTCGGCGACGGGCTGCACGTCTATGGGCGTGTCCCGGACGTGACCGGCAGTTTCGACCCAGCCCCATCCGCCCATGCCGAACGCAAGGCCCTGATCAATGCGCTGGCCGGCAAGAGGATCGAGGCTGGCCCGTCCGGCTCGCCCTATCGGGGCCGCTTTGACGTGCTGCCGACCGGGCGAAACCTTTACACCACCGATCCGCGATCTGTGCCCACCCGCGCAGCTTACACGCAAGGCGTGAAACTGGCCGAGGAACTGGTACGGCGGCACTTGCAGGAGGAAGGTGATTACCCGAAAGGGCTGATTGTCGATCTGTGGGGATCGGCCACCATGCGCACTGCGGGCGAAGAATTCGCCATGGCCCTGCACCTGCTGGGTGTAAAGCCGGTTTGGGACAAGGGATCCGAGCGGGTTTCGGGTATCGAAGTGCTGCCCATCACCGACCTGAGCCGCCCGCGCCTGGACGTCACCCTGAGGGTTTCGGGCTTGTTTCGCGATGTGTTCCCCACGTTGTCAGCCCTTTATGGTCAGGCGGTTCGGGCTTTGTCAGAGCGTGATGAAGCGACCGACTGGAACCCCTATGCCGGTCACGCCCCGGCTGCGCGGGTGTTTGGCCCGGCCCCCGGCAGTTACGGCCTGAACATGACCCATCTGTCCGAGACCTATACGGACGAGGCGCGCGCCCAAGCCGGGGAAGCATGGCTTGAGGCCAGCTCGTACGCGCTGGAAGGTGAACACATTGCGCAAGACAAAGCGGGAATCACGGATCGTGTCGCCAATGCCGACAGTTTTGTTCACCTCCAGGATCTGACGGAAACTGACCTGCTGCTGGCCAACGACTATGCCACGCATGAAGCCGGTTTTGCCGCCGCCAAAAAGGTCGCTGGGGGCACCGCTCAGCTTTACCATTTGGACAACACCAACCCAGATAATCCGCGCGCCCGGACTCTGCCGGAAGAAATCAGCCGCGTCGTTCATGCCCGCGCAGCCAACCCCGGCTGGATTGCGGGGATGCAGCGCCATGGTTTTCGCGGCGCCGCCGAGATTGCTGCGACGCTGGATCACATGGCCTCTTTCGCGCATCTGTCCGGCACTGTCGCTCCGCATCTGTTTGATCTCTATCACGAAGCCACATTGGGTAATGAGGCCGTTGATACCTTTCTGCAAGAGACCAACCCGAAGGCCCATCAGGCCATGCAAGACAGGTTCCGTGCATTGCTGGAAGCGGGGCTTTGGAACACGCGCCGGAATTCGATCCGGGCCGATTTGGAGGGTTTGAGATGAGTGCACCTATCGTTCAAGGCTGGTGTCCCGGCGCGCATCGTCCGATGATGTCAGGCGACGGGCTGGTCGTGCGGGTCCGTCCGCGTCTGGCGCGACTGAATGCCAGGCAGGCTATTGGCTTGTGCGAACTGGCTGAACGGTTCGGCAACGGCACCATTGACCTGACCAATCGTGCCAACCTGCAACTGCGCGGCGTGGATGAGCGCGACCACCAGCCGTTGCTTGTGGAGCTTGCGGCGCTGGACTTGCTTGATGCGGAACCCGGCATCGAAGTACGCCGCAATATTCTGGTCACTCCGCTCTATCAGGCGGGCGATTTGACCGCGCGGCTGACGCAGGAATTGATCGATCGACTGGCGGAACTGCCTGCTCTGCCCGCTAAGTTCGGTTTTGCCATAGATACAGGCCCGACGCGCCTGTTGGCCTCGGATTCCGCAGATATTCGTCTGGAACTGTGTGCCGACGGTCTGATCCTGCGCGCCGACGGCTGCAAAACCGGGCGGTGTGTGGCCGAAGGCGACGCCATCGACCACGTGATCGCGATGGCCCGTTGGTTTGCCCAGACCTATACGCCCGAGACACGCCGCATGGCGCGGGTCGCCCACGCGCTGCCACAGGATTGGCTGGGACTTGCCCCCGGTCCTATCGGTGAAAAACTGCAACCCGGCCCCTATGAACTGGGCGCTCTCTACGGCGCGGCATTCGGCTCGCTGCCTGCGCGCAAGCTTTGTGAACTGGTTGAAGCCAGCGGCGCTTCTGCCCTGCGTGTCACCCCGTGGCGGCTGATCCTGCTGGAAGGCGGGGCGGCGATACCCTCCCCGGATTTCGTCATGGACGGAGCCGATCCGATGATGACAACCGACGCCTGCCCCGGCGCGCCGTTCTGCCCGCAAGCGCAGGTGGAAACCCGCGACATCGCCCGTGCATTGGCCCGGCGCATCCCCGGTCGTCTGCATGTCTCGGGCTGCGCCAAGGGGTGCGCCCATATGGGCCCGGCCGAGATCACAGTGGTCGGCAACAACGGGCGATTTGATCTTGTCAAACAGGGCCGCGCAGGGGATGAGCCCTGCCAACGCGGGCTCGCCCCCGAAACACTCATGACCATGGACTTCACCTGATGCCCTATACATACGAAACCGATGGCGCGGCGATCTACAAGGAAAGCTTTGCCACCATCCGGTCCGAGGCTGATCTGGCCCGCTTTGATACCGATGAAGAGCAGGTCGCCGTTCGGATGATCCACGCCGCCGGCATGGTCGGGCTGGAGGAGTTTGTACATTTCTCACCCGGATTTGTGCAGGCCGCACGCACGGCGCTGGAAAACGGCGCGGCGATCCTGTGTGACGCGCGCATGGTCAGCGAAGGTGTGACCCGCTTCCGTCTGCCTGCCGACAACCAGGTGATCTGCACCCTCCATGACGAACGCGTGCGCCCTCTGGCCACCAAGATGAGCAACACCCGTTCTGCCGCTGCGCTGGAATTCTGGCGTCCGCATCTGGAAGGTGCTCTGGTCGCCATTGGAAACGCGCCCACCGCGCTGTTTCACTTGCTGAACATGCTGGAAGACCCGGATTGCCCGCGCCCTGCTGCGATCATCGGCTGCCCCGTCGGATTTGTCGGAGCGGTGGAATCCAAAGACGCGTTGTGGCAGGCGCAACCCGTCCCCTCCTGCATTGTCAAAGGCCGTCTGGGTGGCAGCGCCATCACCGTTGCAGCCATCAACGCCATCGCAAGCCGGGCGGAATGAAAATGGGTACCATATACGGCGTGGGCCTTGGCCCCGGTGACCCTGATCTGATGAGTGTCCGGGCCGATCGCCTTCTACGCAACGCCAAACACGTGGCATTCTTTCGCAAACCGGGTCGCAGCGGTCAGGCCCGCAAAATCGTCAACGGGATGATCCCCGAAGGCGCGATTGAATTCCCGATGGAATACCCGGTGACCACCGAAATCCCGGTCACTGATCCGCGTTATAACGAGTTGCAGGCCGCGTTCTATGAAGAGTGCACAGCACACCTGAAGACGCTGTCGGAACAGGGTGAGGATGTGGTGGTACTGTGTGAGGGCGATCCGTTTTTCTATGGCTCGTTCATGCATCTTTACAATCGGTTGCGTGACGAAGCTCCGGTCGAGGTTGTACCAGCCATCACCGGTATGTCCGGTGCATGGACGGCCACCGGCGATCCGATCACCTGGGGGGATGATGTGCTGACCGTTCTGGTCGGCACCCTGCCCGAGGAGGTTCTGGCTGAACGCATGGCGAAGACAGATGCTTTGGTCGTGATGAAGATCGGGCGGAACATCGACAAGGTGAAACGCGCACTGAAAACCTCCGGGCTGTACGACCGCGCATGGATTGTCGAATACGCGCAAATGCCGAACCAGACGGTGACAAAACTGTCTGAGGCCTGCGAGAAGATCACCCCGTATTTCTCGATCATCGTTGTTCATGGTCAGGGGCGCCGACCATGAGCGGCTGGGTCAAGATCGCAGGCCTTGGTCCGGGAGACGAGGCGCTGGTCACCCCCGAAGTTACAGCGGCTTTGGCCGACGCCACTGATGTGGTGGGCTATATCCCTTATGTGGCCCGCGTGGCCGACCGCCCCGGCCTGAACCTGCACGCCAGTGACAACCGGGTTGAAATCGACCGCTCGCAACACGCGCTGCAAATGGCCGCCGACGGCAGGCGGGTGGTTGTTGTGTCCTCGGGCGATCCCGGTGTGTTTGCTATGGCTGCAGCTGTGTTCGAAGCGTTGGAGAATGGCCCAACAGAATGGCGTGACATTCAGATAGATGTGCTGCCGGGGATCACCGCGATGCTGGCCGCATCTGCCCGCGCAGGCGCTCCGATGGGGCATGATTTCTGCGCCATCAACCTTAGCGACAACCTAAAGCCCTGGTCGCTGATCGAAAAACGCCTGCGCTTGGCTGCGCAGGCCGATTTCTCGATGGCATTCTACAACCCCCGCTCGAAGTCTCGCCCGGAAGGTCTTGTAAAGACATTGGAAATCCTGCGCGAAGAATGCGAGCCCGAGCGGGTGATCCTGTTTGCGCGCGCCGTGTCACGAGCGGATGAGGCGATCCGGATTTCCACACTGGCCGAGGCCACGCCCGAGATGGCGGATATGCAGACCGTGGTAATTGTCGGCTCGTCGCGCACTCGCGTCATCGAACGCAATGGCACGCCGATCGTCTATACGCCACGCTTCACCCCGGTCGAGGATCAGGGATGAGACAGCCAGTCCAGAACCTGTGCGACAGTCGAAAGCTCGGTCCGCTTGGGAAGCACCGGGCGGTCGATCATAAGCACTGGCAGGCCCAGCGCCCGCGCTGCGTCCAGCTTGGCGCGCGCGCCCGAGCCGCCCGCGTTCTTGGACACCACAAGTTGCGTCCTATGTTGCTGCATCAGTGCGCGGTCTTCGGCTTCTGCAAAAGGACCCCGGGCCACGACAATCTGCGCCAGAGGCAAGGGCAAGCTGTCGGGTTCGTCCACCAGACGCAGCAGGTAGTGGTGCTGGGGCTGGGCAGCAAAGTCTTCAAGATGCATACGTCCGACAGCCAGGAACACACGCTGAGGATCACCTGCAAGCGCATCGACGGCGGCAGGGATATCGGGCACGCGGTGCCAGACATCGCCGGGTTGCGGCTTCCACGCCGCGCGGGTCAAGGCGGCCAGTGGAACCTGAGTTGTGTGACACGCCTCAATCGCGTTCCGGCTCATCTGCGCCGCAAATGGATGGGTCGCATCCACGACATGGGTGATCGCGTTTTCACGGATGTAGTGGGCCAGACCTTCCGGGCCGCCAAACCCGCCAACTCGCACCGGCAACGGCTGCGGACGCGGGGTTTCCACCCGTCCCGCATAAGAATACACAGCCGTAATCCCTTGTTCCGCAACAGCTTTGGCCAAAGCGTTGGCCTCGGTCGTGCCGCCAAGAATCAGGAGGTTGGGCATGTCTGAGTCTCCGTGGCTGACCGTTTTGGGATTGGGCGAAGATGGGCTTGATGGCCTGTCGCCTGCAAGCCGTCAAGTGCTGGACCGGGCCGAAGTGATCATGGGGCCGCCTCGTCACCTGTCGCTGCTGCCGGAAAACGAGGCTGAACGGGTCGAATGGCCGGTGCCGTTCTCGGACGGATTGCCGATCCTGAAAGGCCTGCGCGGACGGCAGACGGTGGTTCTGGCGTCAGGTGATCCGTTCTGGTTTGGCGCAGGGTCCGTCATCGCGCGTAACTTCGATGCCAAAGAGTGGAGCGCCCTGCCCGGCCAGTCCACGTTTTCGCTGGCCGCCGCGCGGCTGGGCTGGCCTTTGGAAAGCACGCCGACGTTCGGCCTGCACGCTGCGCCTTTGACCCGATTGCGGCCGCATCTGGCCCCGGATCTTCATGCCATTGTGCTTTTGCGTGACGGCAAGGCGGTTGCTGAACTGGCGACATATCTGAGCGAAACCGGTTTTGCCGACAGCGCGTTGCATGTGATGCAGGCCCTCGGCGGCCCGCGGGAAAGCATCCAGACATTGAGCCTGACCGAAGCTCTGCTGGGAACCTTCGATCATCCTGTCTGCGTCGGGTTGGAAGTGACCGGCACTGGGCAGGGACTGTCCAAGGCCTCGGGCAAGCCGGATGATCTATTTGAAACCGACGGCCAGATCACCAAACGCCCGATCCGGGCACTGACCCTGTCCGCACTGGCACCGCAGCGGGGCGAACATCTGTGGGACATTGGCGGTGGCACCGGCTCGATCAGTATTGAATGGCTGATGTGCGACCCGACCCTGACCGCCGCCAGTATCGAACCCCGCGCCGACAGGGCCGAACGCATTCGCCGCAATGCCGACGCGCTGGGGCAGGATCGGTTACAGGTTGTCCACGGCACAGCACCCGAAGCGCTGGCCGGTTTGCCACTGCCGGATGTGGTTTTCATCGGCGGTGGGCTAAGCGCCAGCCTGCTGGCGTGGCTTCGCGACGCCCTGCCCGCTGGCACCCGGATGGTCGCCAACGCGGTAACGCTGGAAAGCGAAGCCCTGTTGGCGCGATGGCACCAAGACCTGGGCGGAGACCTGTTGCGGATCGAACTGGCTCATTCTGCACCGCTCGGACCGCGGCGCGGCTGGAAATCTGCCTATCCGGTCGTCCAGTGGAGCGTGACGTTATGATCGTGGCAGGCTTGGGCTTCTCATCCGACGCGACGGCAGACAGTTTGCGCGCCGCCTATGACGCGGCAGCGGCCAGCCATGATGTCCAAGCTCTGGCGACGGTCGCTGACAAAAACGGCCACTCTGCGCTGGTGGCCTTTGCGGAAAGCCTTGCTCTTCCGCTGCATTTCGTGGCGGCTGCCGATTTGGCCGGACAACGCACCCTGACATGCTCGAACCGCAGCCGTGCCGCTTATGGCACCGGCAGCGTTGCCGAAGCATCGGCCCTTGCCGCCGCCGGGTCCGGCGCGCGACTGCTTTCACCCAGACATATTTCGGACGACCGGCTGGCCACCTGCGCCATCGCCATCGGAGGACAAACATGACCGTTCATTTCATCGGCGCCGGACCGGGCGCTGCAGACCTGTTGACATTGCGTGGGCGCGACATCATCGCCTCGTGTCCCGTGTGCCTTTATGCCGGATCGCTGGTGCCCGAGGAAATTCTGAGCCACTGCCCCAAAGACGCAAAAATCATCAACACTGCGCCCATGGATCTGGACCAGATCATGGCCGAGATCGAAGTCGCGCATAAAGCGGGTCAGGATGTGGCACGGCTGCATTCGGGCGATTTGTCAGTCTGGTCAGCGATGGGCGAACAAATCCGACGCCTGAAAGAAGTGGGCATTCCGGTCAGCGTCACCCCTGGCGTGCCATCCTTTGCCGCCGCCGCAGCGGCCCTGGGCACCGAACTAACCCTGCCGGGACTAGCGCAGTCGGTGGTTCTGACCAGAACTCCGGGGCGCGCGTCATCCATGCCCGAAGGTGAAACCCTGGTTAATTTTGCCCGTACCGGCGCGACACTGGCCATTCATCTGTCAATCGGCAATCTGGACAAGGTTATTGCAGACCTGACCCCGGCTTATGGCCCGGACTGCCCGGTGGCCGTTGTGTATCGCGCAAGCTGGCCGGATGAACAGATCATCCGCGCAACGCTGGAAACCCTGAAAGGGTCGCTGGATGAAAGCATCTCGCGCACGGCTTTGATCATGGTCGGCCCCGCGCTGGCCGGTGAGGGTTTTGAGGAAAGCTGTCTTTATTCCAGAGATTACGACCGCCGCTATCGCCCGCAAAGTGCCGACAGCCCTTGGTCAAGCTGGAGCCATGGTGATGACTAACCCTCCGGGTATTCTGATTTCAGCACCCTCTTCGGGTACTGGCAAGACGACAGTCATGCTGGGCCTTTTGCGCGCGCTGGCCGAAGATGGCCTGACCGTGCAACCCTTTAAAAGCGGGCCGGATTATATCGATCCCGCCTTTCACCGGGCAGCTGCCGGGCGGGCTTCGTTCAATTTGGACAGCTGGGCGATGGCAGATCCCCTGCTCAGTGCAATTTCTGCTCAGGCCGAAGGCGCTGACATTGTGGTGGCCGAGGGCTCGATGGGTTTGTTCGACGGTGTCGCAAAGCCTGGCGAAGTCGGGCAAGGATCGAGCGCCGAGACCGCCCTGCGCATGGGCTGGCCCGTTGTGCTTGTGCTGGATGTGGGCGGGCAGGCACAATCAGCGGCGGCAACGGCGCTGGGGTTCAGGATGTACAATCCCGATCTGCCCTTTGCCGGAGTGATCCTGAACCGATGCGCCAGCCCCCGCCACGAACGCCTGACCCGTCTGGGAATGGAGCGCGCGGGCCTGCCTGTTCTGGGCGTGCTGCCCCGCCGTGGTGATTTGACCCTGCCAGAGCGGCATCTGGGACTTATTCAGGCGGCCGAACACCCCGATCTGGAAAGCGCCATTGTAGGCTATGCCGCGTTTATACGAGAACATGTGGACCTTGACGCAATCAAGCGGGCGGCTTCCTCAGGCCCCAGCGGACCTTCGTCAGCCGCGCTGCCGCAGCCCCCGGCCCAGCGAATCGCGCTGGCCCGTGATGCCGCCTTTTCCTTTACCTATCCCCACCTTTTGCAAGGGTGGCACGATGCGGGTGCCGAGATCTTGCCTTTTTCACCCTTGGCAGACGAACCTCCGGCGGCGGATGCCGATCTGGTCTGGTTGCCCGGCGGGTATCCCGAATTGCACGCCGGAACATTGGCAGCGGCCACCACCTTTCTGAGTGATTTGCGTAAACACGCGGAAACAAAACCGGTGCACGGAGAATGCGGCGGCTACATGGCGCTTGGTCAGGCGCTGATCGACAAGGACGGCGTGCACCATGAAATGGCTGGTTTGCTGGGCCTTGTCACATCTTATCAGAAGCGCAAGTTCAACCTTGGTTACAGAAAGGCCGCCCTTCTGGCCCCTATGCCCGGCTTTGCCAAAGGATCGGCATTGCGCGGACACGAGTTCCATTATTCCTCGATCGTGGACCAACCGGACGCCCCATTGGCACGCGTGTTTGACGCCGAAGGGGAAGAAGGCCCGCAAACCGGATCACTGCGTGGCAATGTCACTGGCACGTTCTTTCACCTGATTGCGGAGGCGTCGGCATGAGTGGCTTTGTCTCTTTCATCGGCTCTGGCCCCGGTGATCCGGAACTGCTGACGCTCAAGGCGGTGGACCGGATGCAAAAGGCCGACGCGATCTTGTTCGACGATCTCAGCAGCGGCCCGATCCTGAGCCATGCGCGCGACGATGCGGATCTGGTTGGTGTCGGAAAGCGGGCCGGTCGTCCGTCACCCAAGCAGGACCATGTCAGCCGGTTGCTGGTGGATTACGCGCAATCCGGTCAGCATGTGGTGCGCCTGAAATCCGGAGACGGCGGTATGTTCGGACGGCTTGAGGAAGAGCTTGTCGCCCTGCGCGCAGCCGGTATCGCCTATGAGATCATTCCCGGCGTCCCCTCAGCAGTGGCAGCGGCAGCGGCCGCAGGCATTCCATTGACGCGTCGGCTTACGGCCCGGCGGGTTCAGTTCGTGACCGGCCATGACGTCAGTGGTGAGTTGCCCGACGACCTGAACCTCAAGGCGCTGGCCGATCCGCAGGCCACCACCGTCGTTTTCATGGGCAAACGCACCTTCCCCTTGCTCGTCGAAGCCCTGCACACTCAAGGTTTGCCTTTGGATACTCCGGCGCTTATGGCCGAATCCGTCTCAACCCCCGACCAAAAACTGCAACGCGCCACGATTGGCGCGCTGGCAGAGCAGCTGAAAACCGAGATCGGCAAAGCACCGGCACTGATTCTTTACGGCCCGCTGGCGGAGTTCGACGATGATTGATCTGAGCCTGATCGGCATCGGCACCGGCAATCCGGATCATGTAACGTTTCAGGGCGCGCAGGCGATCCGGGCGGCGGATTTGATCCTGATTCCACGCAAAGGGGAAAACAAGGCTGATCTGGCCGGGCTACGTGAAGCGATCATTGAGCGTGTCGCCGAAACGCCGCCACAGATCGCCTATTTCGATATTCCCCAGCGCCGGGCCGACGATGGCTACCTGCGCGGTGTCGATGAATGGCACGACGCCATCGCCCTGCGCTGGCAAGCGGCCATTGCCGCTCATCCAGAGGCGCAGCATGTCGCGTTGCTGATCTGGGGGGATCCGTCCCTCTATGACAGCTCATTGCGTATCGCTGCCCGGTTGAACCCGCAACCCGATACCAAGGTTATCCCCGGCATCACCGCGTTGCAGGCGCTGACCGCTGCCCATGTGATTCCCATCAATGATCTGGGCGCGCCCTACGTTGTCACAACCGGTCGTCGTATCCGGGACGAAGGCTGGCCCGATGCGGACTCGAACGTCGCGGTGATGCTGGATGGCGAATGCTCGTTCCAAACCCTTGATTTGGCAGATTATGACATCTGGTGGGGCGCCTATGTGGGTATGAAAGAAGAGGTTCTGATCAGTGGCCCGCTGGATGAAGTCGCGCAGAACATCCTTGAGACCCGGGCGAAGGCCCGCGCCGAACATGGCTGGATCATGGATATCTACCTGTTAAAGACGCGCCGGAAAAACCGCACGGGCACATGAACACGGGTTTGTGATGTCGCGGGACGGTAAGGTCTGGCACACAGGTTGCACCTCAATACAGGAGACGTGACAATGAAAGCCCTCATTCCCTTGCTCTGCCTGATCACTTTACCCGTTTGGGCACAAGACGCCCCAGCCGGTTGGGCCGTGTTTCCTGCGGACAAAACCTATTCGGAACTGGTCGATGCAACCAAGGCTGCGATCAAGGACAACGGATTGATAGTGGTCACGCAGGCCGGCCCCACCAAGGCAGCTGCGGCGCGCGGAATCACCATTCCGGGCAATCTGGTTATTGGCGCGTTCAACAACGATTACGCGGTAAGGGTGCTGGAAACCTCTACCAATGCAATGATCGAAGCACCGATCCGTTTCTATGTCACCGAGAACGAGGACGGAACCGCAACCCTGTCTTACAAGACCCCCAGTTTCGTGTTTGACCCTTACATGGCGGAAGGCGGACAAGCTTTGCAGGACATTGCTGCAGAACTTGATAAAACCTTTCAATCTGTAGCTGAAGACGCAGTCAAATAGTCACACTGACGTGATCCGCCTTGCGTCTGGTGGCGTCCTCCGCAATCTGCTTCGAAACGGTTATCTCGGAGCATGACTGATGCAGGACCCCACGCCGCGCGCCGCCGATCTTCTGGCCCAACGCCTGTATGAAGCGGGGTGCCGCCACGCCTTTGGAATGCCGGGGGGTGAGGTCCTGACACTGGTGGATGCGCTTGAAAAGGCGGGCATCACCTTTCATCTGACAAAACATGAAAACTCGGCCGGATTCATGGCCGAGGCCGTGCATCACCGCGACGGCGCGCCTGCGATTCTGGTCGCCACTTTGGGTCCGGGCGCGATGAACGGCATCAATGTGGTGGCCAATGCGTTGCAGGACCGTGTTCCGATGATCGTTCTGACCGGTTGCGTCGATGCGGACGAGGCGCTGACCTATACTCATCAGGTCATGGATCACAGCCAGGTTTACCGTTCCATCACCAAGGGCACGTTCACACTGACGGCCAAGGGCGCGGATATCGTCGCAGACAAGGCTGTGTCGCTTGCCACACAGCCGCGACCGGGCCCGGTCCATATCGATGTTCCGATCTCGGTCGCCGATACGCCAGTGACGGGTGTGAAACGCCGCCGTCTGGCCAAGGTCGCGCCTGTCAGTCCCAATGGTGAATGCCTTGAAAAAGCCCGGCGCTGGGTGGCTGAGGCCGAGCGCCCAATCGCCATTATTGGTCTCGATGTCCTCTATGACGACTCGCGCAGTGTGGTGCAGGCGTTTTTGGAACATTTCGGAATTCCATTTGTGACCACCTACAAGGCCAAGGGTGTTGTTCCCGAAGATCACCCATTGTGTTTGGGCGGCGCTGGCCTGTCGCCTTTGGCAGACAAGCACCTTGTCCCATTGGTCGAACAAGCCGATCTGGTGCTGTGTCTGGGGTATGACCCGATCGAAATGCGCCCCGGCTGGCGCGAAATCTGGGACCCCGAAGAAAAGCGCGTCATCGACATATCAGCGGTGATCAATGACCACTACATGCATCAGGCGGGTCTTAATCTGGTGGCCGACACGGGCGAGACACTTGAGGCCATTGCCAAGGGAAACCCCGCCCGCACGACATGGCCGGGTGGTGAGCCCGCGCAGGTCAAAACCGCACTGGCATTGGCCTTTCCCACCGATGAGGACTGGGGACCCGCCGCTGTCATCGCCGAAACGCGCACGACCCTGCCCCCCGAAACACTCGCAACCGCTGACAGCGGCGCGCATCGCATTCTGCTGAGCCAGATGTGGGAATGCAGCGAAGAACGTGGGCTGATCCAATCCTCGGCGCTCTGCACCATGGGCTGTGCTGTCCCAATGGCCATTGGTCTGAAACTGGCCGAGCCCGACCGCCCGGTGATCAGCTTTTCGGGTGATGCCGGGTTTCTGATGGTCGCCGGGGAATTGTCTACGGCGGCTCAAATGGGCGGCAATCCGATCTTTCTTGTCTTCGTAGATGCCAGCCTTGCCCTTATCGAGTTGAAACAACGGCAGCGGCAGATGGTCAATAATGGTGTGGATTTCGACCACCATGACTTCGCCGCCATGGCCCGTGCATTTGGTGGGAACGGCCACACTGTCCGCAACCGGGCAGAGTTGCGTGCAGCACTTGAAGCTGCTGTAAAGGCCGAGACATTTACCGTCATCGCCGCTGAAATCGACCGTGGAGGATACGATGGCCGCATCTGAGGGCCCGCTGAAGGGCGTCAAAGTTCTGGACCTCAGCCGTATTCTGGCCGGGCCAACCTGCACGCAGTTGCTGGGTGATCTGGGCGCAAGTGTCATCAAGATCGAGAACCCTGCCACCGGGGGCGACGACACGCGGCAATGGGGTCCGCCCTATGTCACCGATGCCGATGGCAACCGTTCGGACCTGAGCGCCTATTTCATGTCAGCGAACCGAAACAAGAAATCTGTGGCCCTGGATATCGCAACCGAGAAAGGTCAGGCGGAAGTACGGCGGCTGGCCTCACACGCGGATATTCTGATTGAGAATTTCAAACCCGGCGGTCTCGCGAAATACGGGCTGGACTATGCCACCCTGTCGCAGGAATTCCCTAGCCTCGTTTACTGCTCGATCTCGGGCTACGGCCAAACCGGGCCAAATGCCAGCAAACCCGGCTATGACCTGATGGCACAGGGCTATGGCGGGATCATGTCCCTGACCGGCGACCCGGAAGGCGCGCCGATGAAAGTGGGGGTCGGCATCGCTGATGTGATGTGCGGAATGTATGCAAGCGTTGGCATTCTGGCCGCGCTGCGCCACCGCGACCTGACCGGTGAAGGTCAACAGGTCGATCTGGCACTTGTTGATTCTCAGATCGCGTGGCTGATCAACGAGGGCGTCAATTACCTGACTTCTGGCAACGTTCCGCAGCGCCGTGGAAACGGGCACCCCAACATCGTGCCTTATGACGTCTACGAGACATCCGATGGGCATGTCATTCTGGCGGTTGGAAATGATGGCCAGTTCAGAAAGCTGTGCGGTTTCCTGGGACAACCCGAACTTGCCGACGACCCCAGATTCGTGACCAACCCGGCGCGACTGGAACACCGTGATGCGCTAAACGCCATTCTTCGGCCCGCTGTCCAAGGTCTGGATACACGATCAGTAATTTCCGGTCTTGAAGCCGTGAAAGTGCCCGTAGGACCGGTCCAGACGCTGGATCAGGTTTTTGATACGGAACAGGTGGCAGCACGAAAAATGCAGATTTCGATGCAGGCCCAGCCCGGTATCGTGAACCTGATCGGGAATCCCCTGAACTTGTCACGCACGCCTGTAACATATCGCAGCGCGCCACCCACCTGCGGGGCCGATACTTACTGGGTGTTAAGCGCTGAAAACCCGTTCGACGATTGAAACACTTGCACAACTAGGCGGCAAGTTGCTGAAACATGCCTTTGAATCGGCGGATTTTTTCGACTTTCTTACACACGACATTTCACCAATTCGAGAGCGGGGTCGATACTGATACGCCGCTCTCGCACACTCTGTTACATCAAACAGTGTCAAATACCGCAATCAGATTGGACCCAAGTATGAAACAAGACGTTTTTGGACAGATGAACACCTTGGCGCAGCCGGAAGCTGTCGAAGCCTGGAATGGTGTTCTGCTTGGGTTTATGGCTCATGCCGCGGCTACACCCCAACATCTGGGCAAAGTGTTGGAGCTTGAGCCCGATTTTGCTTTGGGTCATGCCGTGAAAGGCCTGTTCATGGCCCTTCTCGGTCGGCGTGAGATGATGGCGGTTGCAGTCGAGGCTTTGGCGGCTGCCAATGCTGCGATGAGCCGGCAGCCCGTCTCGGCGCGCGAGCGGCTGTTTGTCGATGCATTGGGGCTGTATCTGGCGGGCCAACTGACACAGGCGGTGCAAAAGTTCGAAGCAGTCCTGCGCGATCATCCACAAGATACGTTGGCGATGAAACTCAGCCATGCGACCCGTTTCGTTCTGGGGGATCCGGATGGAATGCGCCGTTCGATCGAACGGGTAATGCCAGCATATGAACCCGATCACCCCGGTCGCGGCTATCTGCTGGGCTGCCATTCCTTCGCACTGGAAGAAACCGGAGCCTACGAAAAGGCCGAAATTGCAGGACGTCAGGCGCTTTGGATGGTGTCCGACGATGCCTGGGGTCTGCACGCGGTGGCCCATGTCCATGAAATGGCTGGCAACGCGCAGCTGGGCCTTGACTGGCTGGCCGGGCGCGAGGCGGCCTGGGCCCATTGCAACAACTTCCGCTATCACGTCTGGTGGCATAAGGCTCTGATGCATCTGGATCTGGGTCAGATTGATCAGGTGATGAATCTGTATGACAACCACGTCCGCAAGGACAAAACCGACGATTACCGCGACATCTCGAACGGAACTTCGCTGCTGATGCGGCTTGAACTTGAAGGCGTAAATGTTGGAAATCGCTGGGAAGAACTGGCTGACCTGAGTGCTGCGCGCACCGAAGACGGCTGCCTGATCTTCGCCGATCTGCACTATCTACTGGCGCTGACCGGTGACAACCGCGCCGACGCCACCGCCAAGATGCTGACCCGCATGAACAAGGATGCAGCGCGTGCCAATGACGACACCACCCGCCGTATGGCCGATCCCGGTGTCGCGGCCGCCATGGGCCTTGAAGCCTTTGGTGACGGCCATTATGGCACGGCATTTGATCACTTGTTGGCGGCGCGCGGTTCAATGCAACTGGCCGGTGGAAGCCACGCACAACGTGATGTATTTGAACGCATTACCATCGACTCGGGTCTGCGTGCCGGGCGTCTGGATGCCGTCGAACGTATTCTGGATGACCGCCGTGCTAAACGCGCCGGCGGTGAAGACAATTATGCCATTGCGCGCCGCGCCCTGATTGATGCGGCGCGCGACGGCGGAGACATGCAAAGCGTCCCCGCCGAGTAACAAGACGACCAAGAAGGACAGAGACCGTATGGCGACCATATCGCCCGCTGCTGATTTTGCACCCGTCGCGGCCTCGGCTGCGACCCCCGCCCGCACGCGTGACCCGCGACTGGATTTCTATCGCGGCATCGCGATGTTCATCATCCTGATTGCCCACATTCCCAATGATCCCTGGGCGAATTGGATCCCGGCGCGCTTTGGGTACTCAGATGCAACCGAGATCTTCGTGTTCTGTTCGGGCATGGCCTCGGCCATCGCCTTTGGCGGGGCGTTCCTGTACAAGGGCTGGTGGATGGGCACAGCCCGTGTGGCCTATCGCATCTGGCAGGTTTATTGGGCCCATATTGCCCTGTTCTTCTTTGTTGCCATGACAATGGCAGCGCTGGACCTGACCGGTGCGTTCGAGAAAACCTATGTCTCGTCGCTGAACCTTCAGCATTTCTTCGATGATCCCGCCCCGCAGATGGTGGGGCTCTTCACGCTGACTTATGTACCGAACTACTTTGACATCTTGCCGATGTATCTGGTGGTACTGGCGCTGATGCCGCTCTACATCGCGCTATACCGTATCAGTTTCTGGCTGATGGCTGCTGCATCTGTGGCGATCTGGTGTGTCACCCAGACCGGCGCGCTGGCCCTTCCGGCCGAGCCGTGGTCGGATCGGCAATGGTTTTTCAACCCGTTTGGCTGGCAATTGCTGTTCTTCACCGGATTTGCCTTGATGCGCGGCTGGATTCCCGCTCCACCGGTATCGAAATCTCTGGTCTGGGCGGCTGCCTTGTTCCTGATCCTGTCAGCTCCGTTTGGATCTTGGAAGGTCTTCCTCTGGGTCAATACCGCTGCGCCTGAGTTGGGCGCTGCGATCCGAAAGATCTGGCCACTGACTGACGAATTGCGCGACAAAACCGAGTTTGGCGCGCTGCGATATGTCCATTTTCTGTCATTGGCCTATCTGGGTTGGGCCGCGGCAGGCGAACATGGTCACCGCCTGATTGCGACGGGTCACAGCATGGGCGCGCGCGTCTGGCAGTTCCTGTTGACAGTCATCACCAAAGTCGGTCAGCAATCCCTTGCAGTCTTTGTATTTTCCATGGCGGCAGCACGACTTATCGGCGTTGCCCTTGATCAGACTGGGCGGGATGTTGCCACCGTCTTTGTCGCCAATATGATTGGCTTTGCCATGATCATTGGCGTGGCTTATCTGGCATCTTGGTTCAAGTCTCAACCCTGGAAATTGAAGAGATGAATTTAACCCGTCGCGCATTCCTCGTCTCGACGACAGCCTTGGCCTTTGCCCCATCGGCATATGCATCCGGGGGCGCAGTCCCCTTTGACCGCGACCACGTGGTCGAATTGGCCCGCGACCTGGCCAGCCGCCCTTATGCGGAACGTGAAATGGTTCCTCAGGAATGGCAGGATCTGACTTACGAACAGTATCGCTCGATCCGATTCCGACTGGACCGGGCTTTGTGGTACGAGACCGAAACACCATTCAACGTCGATTTCTTCACACCGGGCCTGTATTTCCCCCGGACCGTCAAGGTGGAAACGGTCGAAAATGGCATGACCACACCGGTCGTTTTCGATCTGGGGATGTTCGAGAAATCTGAAGATGTGCCACAATTGCCCATCGACGAGACTCTGGGCTTTTCAGGCCTGCGCCTTCGGACCGAGATGCACCGCCCCGGCAAGACGGATGAATTCTGCGTCTGGCAGGGTGCCAGCTATTTCCGCGCTATCGGTCTGGACGAGGTCTACGGTTTGTCAGCACGCGGTCTGGCCCTGAAAACAGGCGAACCGGATGGTGAGGAATTTCCTGAATTCATCCGTTTCTGGCTGGAACGCCCCAAACCCGGCCATCGCAATATGGTCGTCCATGCGTTGATGGACAGTCCGAGCGTGACTGGCGCCTATCGCTTCAATGTCACGGCGGGGGCAGATTGCGTTATCGATGTCGAGGCCACGCTTTTTCCCCGCGAAGACCTGCCTCATGTGGGTATCGCGCCGGGCACCTCGATGTTCCTGTTCGACCAGACCAACCACAGCCGGTTTGACGATTTCCGCCCTGCCGTCCATGACAGCGACGGGCTGTTGATCCGCAATGGCGCGGGCGAGGTGTTGTGGCGTCCGCTGGCCAACCCGACCCGCCTGCAAATATCTTCCTTCGTTGACGAGAACCCGCGCGGCTTCGGGCTGATGCAGCGCAAGCGCGAGTTTTCGGACTATGCCGACCTTGAGGCGAATTATCACAAACGCCCGGGCCTGTGGGTCGAGCCTCAGAATGACTGGGGCAAAGGCACCGTTACTTTGGTCGAAATACCGGCAGATCAGGAAATCTACGACAACATCGTCGCCTATTGGCGCCCGGCAGAACCCTATGCAGCAGGCAGTCGGGTTGACCTGTCCTATCGTCTGATCTGGGGTGAGGAGCCTCAGCGCACTCCGATGCCACGGGTGACCAACACTGCCATGGGCGAGAACACCTTCGGTGAAGGGCGTTTGGCTGTCATCGATTTCGAAGGCAGCGATTTGTTCGATGATATCGAGGCGATCAGTGTCTTCGTGGATTCCCCTCATGCAGAAACCTCGGACGGTGTTCTGCAACGCAACCCGGATACGGGTGGATTGCGTCTTGCGTTTTCATTCCAGCCAGATGGGCGCGATCATGTCGAGTTGCGCGCGCAACTGCTGAAAGACAAACAGCCTGCCTCTGAGGTGTGGCTTTACCGATGGACCATATGAACCGCGATTTGCATATCATGCCGCCCGAGGCACCTCTGGCGATGCCCGCGCAGAATTTCAGCGTTGGGTTCCACGATGCCGATGCCCCATCGGGCACAGACACGGGCGCGACTGGATTTTGGCGCGCGCTTGCGTTTTCACCGGCGATGGTAGCGACATTGGGCCTGCTGTGGATCATGAGCGACTGGTTCAGCGCCCAGGGGATCAATCTGATCGAGGGCATCCTGTTGGCGCTTATCTCGTTCAACTTCTTCTGGATTTCGTTCACGGTCTGCACCGTTCTGCTGGGTATGGTTTCGCTGTCGAGACAAGATCGTCCGCAGCGCAAACGCACAGCACAGCCCCTGCGCGTTGCCCTTTTGACACCGGTATACAACGAAGTGCCATGGAACGTGCTGGGCAACGCCCGCACCATGCTCGAAGATTTGCAGGCACGCGGTGGGCAGCATCACTATGCCATGTTTATCCTGTCCGACACGCGCGATCCTGAAATCGCGGCACAGGAACAGGCCAGCGTCGAAGCCCTGCGCACCACGCTCGCCCCAGGACTGGAGTTGTATTACCGCCGTCGCGAGCAAAACACCGACCGCAAGGTGGGAAACATCGCCGACTGGGTCAGTCGCTGGGGCGCAGACTGGGACGCGATGCTGGTTCTGGATGCGGACAGCCTGATGACCGGCCGCGCTATACACCGGCTGACCGATGCGCTGGCGCGTGATCCCGGTGCCGGGCTGATTCAGAGCTATCCGCAACTGATCGGCGCGCAATCGGTTTTTGCCCGAATGCAACAATTTGCCAATGGAGTCTATGGCATCGCCTTTGCCGAAGGGTTGGCGCGTTGGTGCGGGCAAGAGGGTAATTATTGGGGCCACAACGCAATTATCCGCACCAAGGCTTTCGCTACCAGTGCCGGACTGCCCAAGATGCGTGCGCTCAACGGTCAGGATAAGCTGATCATGAGCCACGATTTCGTCGAGGCTGGATTGCTGCGCCGTGCCGGATGGGCGGTGCGGTTCCTGCCGCGCATTCGGGGATCTTACGAGGAAACGCCCCCCACACTGATCGATCATGCGTTGCGGGATCGGCGTTGGTGCCAGGGCAATCTGCAACACCTGAAACTGTTGGGCTCAACTGGATTCCGGGCCGTCTCGCGTTTTCACATGTTCCACGGTGCCGTTGGCTATTTGATGTCACCTTTGTGGTTTGCGCTGCTTTTGATGTGGGCACTGATCGGTCAGGGCAAAGACGCTTCTGTCCTGCATTACTTCAGCCCCGATAATCCGCTGTTCCCGCAATGGCCGGAAATGTCGGAAACCCGGCACGTTCTGATCATTCTTGTGATGTATGCAATGCTGCTGGCACCCAAGGTGCTGGGAGTTCTGGCTTTGCCGCTAAGCGGTGTACGCTATTCCGAATTCGGAGGCGGCCTCAAGTTCCTGACCTCGTTTCTGGCCGAGGTCATTCTGTCGATCCTGTATGCGCCGATCCTGATGGTGCAACAGATGATCGCCGTTTTCCGGACGGCGCTTGGCATTCAGCGGGGCTGGTCGCCGCAAGCACGCGACGGTGGCAGTTACGGATTACGCACACTGCTTCTGTGTCATGCATTGGAAACAGTCAGTGGCATCGCCTTGAGTGTTGGTATCCTGTCCGGGCTGGTCTCGATCTGGTTGGCTCCGATTGCCATCAGTCTCGCCCTGGCCATCCCGCTATCGGCACTCAGCGGTGTTTCGGCCGGTGCCGCACGCCGGATGGTCGGGATGCGCGAGGATTTCCGCGAACCTGCCATCACCCGGTCGGCCCGCCGTTACCGGGCCGAGCTGAAGCAACTGGTTGAAGGCAAGATCAAGATGGCGCCGGCAGAGTGATCAACTGCCGGGAAGCCCTTCGTACCAATCCACGACCATATCGGCCCAACCGGCTGGAACTGTATGCCCCCCCGGGAACAAGGCGAACTCCAGCGCGCTGCCTTTGGCACAGGTGGTCCAGCGGCGGCGCATGAAATTCTCCGTTGTGCTAAAGCCGGCCGGTTTGTGATCGACGCAGCCATTTGCCTCGCGCCAGATTTCGAGCCCGGCATAGATATCGCCCTGCTGAAACCGGCCACCGCCCAGTACGCGCCCCTCAAGCGGAACTACGTTGTCCGTCCAGCCATGGGTATGCAGCATCCGGATTGGACCCTTGCAGGTTTCTGGGTGTGGCCGCCAGAATCCTCCGGACACCGGAACATATGCTGAAAATGTCTCGGGCGCCTTGCAGGCGAGATAGTTGACCATAAAGCCACCAGCCGAAAACCCGCCCAGCATGACCCGGTCCACATTGATTCCGAACCGGTTTTCCGCGTCCTGAACCACTTCGGACAGAAAGGCGGTTTCATCCCGTTCGCCAAATCCAGGGATAAAATTCCAGCTTTTTCTGCCGCCCCGGTTGGGCCTTTCCGAACCTTCAGGCGCCATCACTGCATAACCGCGCGCCAACAGAGGTTCGACCATCCCGCGATTTCGCATCGTTCCCGATCCACTGCCGCCATATCCGTGCAGAAACACCACCAATGGCGGGTTTTCCGCATCGGGCAGTTCGATATGGTACGCGCCCAAGGAGGTTTCGCAAATATCCCCCTGATCAGCGCAACCCGCCAGGGCCAACTGCGCGGTGAAGGCAAATACTGCTGCCAAGCCGATTTCCCTGATCATCCCGCATCCTCATTGTATTTGCGAACCGGTAAACCGGCTCTTACCCATCCCGGCCCGGCCGCCGAGCCCAACATACCCTCGGGTACGTCGATGATATTTGTGAATCCGGCTTCAATCAAACGATTGCTGAGGCGCGCGGACCGCACCCCTCGGGCGCAAATCAGCGCCACGGGCGCAGCCTGATCACCGCCGGTCATTTGTGTCAGAACGTCGACGAAATCCTCGCGGCGCAAGTCCAGCGGTACCGCGCCCTCGCCAATTCCCGAGGCGCGCCACTCGCGCGGTGTGCGGATATCAACCAGCAGAACGCGCCCGTCCACTGCCTGCTCATGGGCGTCGGCCACGCTGATGCGGCCACCGCTGTGATCTTCGGGGATCAGCCTGTATTGCCTAATCGCAAACCCGGCAGCAATCGCGGCACCGACGCCAATCACTACCCACCGTCGGGATCGGTTCATTTTTTCGGCCACACCTCAGCCTCCTGTTCGCTGGTGCTGTTTCTATCACAACCAGACAGCAGGTTGCGCGGTGAAAGACAGCTCGCAGATCAAGATCGCGTCATTAATGCGCTGCGCCGCCAATACCTTGGTGATCCATTTCAGCTCGTTAAAAAGTTGCCATCTCTGGACAGTCGGCAAAATATCCTTACAAAATTGACCTCACCCTGACCGCCCAGACCGGAGTATCGCACTTGTCCCTATTCCTTATCGCGGCCCTTCCCTTCCTTGGTGCTGTATTTCCCGCACTGCTGATCCGCGCGGGCCGAAACGCTGCCGCATCCGCAGCCGGGTTGACCACATTTCTGGCCCTGATGGGGCTGTTGATCCACATCCCTTCGGTCATGCGCGGAGACGTCGTGACCGCCCGGTTTGACTGGATACCAAGGTTAGGCCTGAACGCGAATTTCATGCTGGACGGGCTGGGATTTCTTTTCGCCTTGCTGATCCTCGGCATTGGATTGCTCATCATCCTCTACGCACGGTTTTACCTGTCGCGCGAAGACCCGATGGGGCAGTTCTATACCTACCTGCTGCTATTTCAGGGGGCGATGGTTGGTATTGTCCTGTCCGACAATATCCTACTTTTGATTGTTTTCTGGGAACTTACATCGCTCAGCTCATTCCTGCTAATCGGCTATTGGAAACATCTGCCCGATGGCCGACAGGGCGCGCGCATGGCTTTGGCCGTCACCGGCTCGGGTGGGTTGGCGATGATCGCCGGGATGCTGATCCTCGGCAATATCGTTGGGTCCTATGACCTGAGTGTCATTTTGCAGAGCAAGGAACTGATTCAGGCGTCCCCCTACTACCTGCCGGCGTTGATCCTGATCCTGTTGGGCGCTTTCACCAAGTCGGCACAGTTCCCGTTTCACTTCTGGCTGCCGCATGCGATGGCCGCACCGACACCGGTTTCCGCCTATTTGCACTCGGCCACCATGGTGAAAGCCGGTCTGTTCCTGATGGCGCGGATGTGGCCGGTTCTGGCAGGAACAGATGCCTGGTTCTACATCGTGGCCACGACTGGTCTGATCACCATGCTGCTGGGTGCGGTCATCGCGCTGTTCAAGGATGATCTAAAGGCGCTGCTAGCCTTTTCGACCGTATCCCATCTGGGCCTGATCACCATGCTGCTGGGCTTTGGCACCAAAATTGCCGCCGTGGCCGCCATTTTCCACATCATCAACCATGCGACCTTTAAGGCCGCCCTGTTCATGACGGCCGGGATCGTGGATCACGAGACCGGTACGCGGAACCTGAAACGGTTGGGCGGTCTGCGCCACCTGATGCCGATCACCTTTACCATCGGCACCATCGCGGCCCTGTCCATGGCGGGTCTGCCGCCGCTGAACGGCTTTTTGTCGAAAGAGATGATGCTGGAAGAGACCGTCCATACCACCTGGTTGCATTCACATTATCTGGTTCCGGGACTGGCACTTTTGGCAGCGCTGTTTTCGGCCGCTTATTCTTTCCGATTCGTCAGCCATGTTTTCCTTGGACCCCAGCGAGACGATTATCCCGCCCATCCGCATGACCCGCCTGTCGGGCTGTGGCTGGCACCCGCATTGCTGGTGGTGCTGGTCGTCCTGATCGGTCTGAATTCCGCAGTAATCGTTGGCCCCCTGATCGCCGTGGTTTCCAGCGCGGTAATTGGCGGAGAGAAGCTGCCGTATTACTCGCTCAAACTGTGGCATGGCTTCACGCCTGCACTTTACATGTCGGTTGTTGCGACGTTGGGCGGCCTGTTCCTGCTGGCAATGCACAAACGCGGCGAGCAGGTCTGGAATGCCCTGCCCCGACCCGAGGCCAAGGTGATCTTTGAGGCAATCATCGACGCGCTGACCAGGTTAAGCCGCTGGATAACCGATGAAATGCATAACGGTGTTCTCAGCCGCTATGCGGTCATCTTCGTCGCCTTCACTGTAGGCCTTGGTTATTACGCCTATTCGACAGGCACCATCGGTGTGGAAACACGCGTTCCGCTGCCAGCGCAGATCATTCCGATCATCGGCTGGATCTGTCTGGTGGGCGCGACGCTTGGTATCATGTGGTTCCACCGGAACCGCCTGTTGTCGCTGGTTTTGATCGGTGTCGTGGGCCTGATCGTTTCCATCGCGTTCAACTATCTTTCAGCTCCTGACCTTGCCTTGACGCAAATCTCGGTCGAGGTGGTAACGATGATCTTGTTGCTGCTGTCGCTGAACTTCCTGCCGACCGAGACGCCGTGGGACAGCAGCGCGGCGCGGCGATGGCGGGATGCCGCGATTTCCGTCGTTGCCGGTCTTGGCACCGGCGCGCTGGTCTACGCGATGATGATGCGCGATTTTGCATTTCCAACGATTTCAGAATTCCATCTGGCCAATTCCTATAAGGGTGGTGGCGGCACCAATGTTGTCAACGTGATCCTGGTCGACTTCCGGGGTTTTGATACGTTTGGCGAGATCATCGTGCTGGGCATTGCCGCGCTGATTATCTTTGCGCTGACGGAATCCGTGCTAAGCACCAATGTCCGCAGTTACCTGCTGAATCGCAAACCGCATTGGCCTCAATCCGGTGATTCACATCCGCTGATGATGGTTGTGGCGACCCGCGTGATGATGCCAATTGCGCTGATGGTCGGGGCTTATATTTTCTTCCGTGGGCACAACCAGCCAGGCGGCGGTTTTATCGCCGGGCTGATCGTCGCCATCGCCTATCTGATGCAATACATGGCCAGCGGCTATACCTGGGCGATTGAGCGGCAGCGGTTTTATTACCATGGCACCATTGGCTGGGGCGTCCTGATCGCCGCAGCCACGGGTCTGGGGGCCTGGTTTAATGAACGCCCCTTCTTGACCAGTGATTTCGGCTATCTCCACTGGCCGCCACTTGAGGAATTCGAATGGGCCACCGCCATGCTGTTTGACACGGGCGTGTTCCTTGCGGTTCTGGGCGCGGTAATGCTGGCGCTCGACAGCCTGTCCCGCTTTGCATGGCAACCCGGAATGGCACAGGAATTTCCGATGGATATCAACCCTCTGCGGGACTCTCCACCGGAACAAGAACAAGAGAAGGAGCAGGCCTGATGGAAGCGCTCGTAGCCTCTGCCGTCGGTATCTTGACCGCTGCCGGAATATTCCTGATCCTGCGCCGCCGGACGTTCCCTGTTATTCTGGGCCTGTCGCTGATTACTTACGCGGTCAACGTGTTCCTGTTCGCGACCGGGCGCCTTGCGCTGAACGCCCCCCCGGTTCTGAACAAATACAAGGACGTCGCTTATACCGATCCTCTGCCACAGGCGCTGGTGCTGACCGCAATTGTGATTTCCTTTGGGATGACCGCGGTGATCGTGATGATCTCGCTCAGCGCGTACCTGTCCTCCAAGGATGACCATATCGACATGACAGCGCAGGACAGCGTAGATGCAGCAGGAGAAGACGCATGAACCACTGGATCGTTGCGCCGATCGTCCTGCCCGCGATCCTGGCTCCGTTTAACATCATGGTCCTGCGATACCATCTGGATTTGCAGCGCATCTTTTCGGTTGCCGGTGTTGTAGCCCTGTTGGGTATCGCCCTGACGATCACGGCACAGGCCTCGGGCGGAGATATTCAGGTATACGAGCTTGGCAACTGGCCTGCCCCGTTTGGCATTGTCATGGTGCTGGATCGAATGTCAGCCATGATGGTTTTGCTGACAGCTCTGCTTGCCCTGCCTATTGTGCTTTACGCCATTGCAACAGGCTGGGACAACCGGGGCAAGCATTTCCACGCCCTGTTCCATTTTCAGCTTATGGGTGTCTGCGGCGCTTTCCTGACCGGAGATGCCTTTAACCTTTTCGTGTTTTTCGAAGTTCTGCTGATCGCCTCTTATGGCCTGATGACCCATGGTGGCGGTGCGGTGCGGTTGAAGGCGGGTGTGCAATATGTCGCTTACAACCTGTTGGGATCGACTTTGTTCCTGTTTGCTTTGGGCACGATCTATGGCGTGACTGGGACACTGAACATGGCAGATATCGCCTTACGGGTAGCAGAAATCCCGGCCGAGGATACGGCATTGCTGCGGGTTGGCGCGGTTCTTTTGCTGCTGGTCTTTTGCATCAAGGCCGCCGTTCTGCCCCTGCATTTCTGGCTACCTGCCAGCTACGCCAATGCGCCAATGCCCGTCGCGGCCCTGTTTGCAATCATGACCAAGGTCGGGGCTTATTCGATTCTGCGGATGTTCACACTGGCCTTTGGCCCCGATGTCGCCGCAACACAGGGACTGGTGGGTGCGTGGTTGCAACCTGCTGCACTTGTCACTTTGGCTGTCGGGGCTATCGGCATTCTGGGGTCAAAACACATCGCCCGCATGGTGGCGTTCTGCGCGATTGCATCCATGGGCACCCTGTTGATCGCAATCTCGCAATTCACGCCTGATGCAACAGCCGCGGCACTGTACTATGTGTTCCATTCGACACTGGCGACAGCCCTGCTATTCCTGGTTGCCGATCTGGTGATGGCGCGGCGCGGCGGGGCCATCGCACCAACGCCACCCATGCCGCAAAGCGGGCTGGTGTCCGCGCTGTTCTTCGTGGGGGCGATTGCGATGGCGGGGATGCCGCCCTTGTCCGGCTTTATTGGCAAGCTGCTTGTGCTGGACGCCTCGCGCGATGCTTCGGATGCCACGACGGTCTGGGCCGTGATTCTGATCGGCTCGTTCGTCACAATAATCGGGTTGGCCCGAGCCGGAACTTTGATTTTCTGGAAAAGTTACGACACTCAGGCTGTTCCGATAGCTGAGCCAGCGGAAAATGAAGCTGCCCCTGCACCGGTCGCACCTGAACCGCAACCCGGTCTGGCCTTTACTGCCGTGTTTGGCGCCGTAGCCGGCCTGATCCTGCTGACATTGTTCGCGGGTCCTGCGCTGGAATATACAAGCCAAACCGCAGGGCAGCTGTTTATGCCTGAAAACTACATCTCTGCCGTATTGGGAGGGGCCGAGTGATGAAACTGCTACACCGGATTTTTCCGCACCCGCACCTGACCATTTTGTTGACGATCGTCTGGATTCTGCTGGCCAACAGCCCGTCACTGAATTCTCTGGTCTTTGGCCTGATCCTTGGAATCATCATTCCCTTCGTCACACAACCTTACTGGCCCGACAGGCCCAAGCTGCGCAACTGGCCCATGGTCGCCGAATACATGATCGTGGTGCTGTGGGATATTGTCGTTGCAAATATGACGGTGGCCCGGATCGTCCTCTTCAAACGCAATGAAGACCGGCGGCCCAACTGGGTTAGCATTCCGCTGGAGCTTCGGACACCCGAGGCCATAACCGTGCTGGCCGGAACCATCACGATGACGCCCGGCACCGTCAGTTGCGACCTGTCGGCACAGGGGCACAATCTGCTGGTTCATTGCCTGGACGCGCCGAACCCGGATCAGGTGCGCGACGAAATCAAGCAACGCTATGAACGTCGCCTGAAGGAGATTTTCGAATGATCGAATACGCAATCTACTTTGCATTTGCCTGTTTCGGCGCGGCGATCATGATGTGTCTGTGGCGGATAATTACCGCGGACGGCGTTGGGACCCGGGTTCTGGCTCTGGATACGATGGTCATCAATACGATTGCCCTGATGATCCTTTATGGCCTGTCGAAAGGGACCGAGATTTTCTTCGAAGCGGCGATGATCATCGCGATGCTGGGCTTCGTCTCAACCGTGGCTTATGCACGCTTCATGCTGCGCGGCAACATCATCGAATGAGGGCGATATGACATTCCTTGCAGAGCTGCTGATCGCCGTTTTCCTGATAGTCTCGGGTATCTTCGGGTTTGTCGGGTCCTTCGGCATGATCAAGTTGAATGACCCTATGTCGCGCCTTCACGCGCCGACCAAAGCGACAACTTTGGGTGTGGGCGGGGTGTTGCTGGCTTCGATCACCCATTCCGTTCTGCTGGAAGGCAAACTGTCGCTACACGAGCTTCTGATCACGCTGTTTCTATTCCTGACGGCTCCGATCACGGCCCTGTTCATTGCAAAATGGCACATTCACCGTCATGAACTGCCCAGCGACCTGCCCGATGCTGGCGAGGATGAGCTCTGGGCCACCCACGCGGTCGAGCAGGTCGAGGATGTTCCGGACCACAGCGCGAATTAACACAAATGCACACATCTCCGCTGCCCCTGACCCGTGATCTGGTTTTAATTGGCGGCGGCCACACCCATGCCCTGCTGCTGCGCAAATGGGGAATGAACCCTTTGCCCGGCGCGCGGGTAACCGTGATCAACCCCGGCCCCACTGCCCCCTACTCAGGAATGTTGCCCGGATATGTCGCCGGTCATTACGACCGGTGGGAGTTGGATATCGATCTTGTCAGATTGGCCCGTTTCGCAGGTGCACGTGTGATCTTGGGTGCGGTCAGTGGCATCGACACCGAAACACATGAAGTGCACGTCCCCGGGCATCCTCCGGTAGGCTTCGATGTGGCTTCGGTCAATGTAGGGATCACGTCGGACATGCCCGCCCTGCCGGGCTTTGCGGAACATGCAGTGCCAGCCAAGCCGTTGGGACCTTTTGCTGCGAAATGGGCCGAGTATCTAAAGGGTCAAGGGCCGGCCTCGGTCGCTGTGATCGGCGGCGGCGTCGCGGGCGTCGAACTGGTCATGGCGATGGCGCACGCGTTAAAGGCCAGGGGGCGGGCGGCACAGATTACCCTGATCGATAGTGCCTCGGCCCTGACTGCAACCAAACCCAAGGCGGCGGCAACAATCCGGATTGCAATGCATGATCTTGGCGTGGAGGTGATCGAAAACACGGTGATCACCCGGATCGGGCAGGATCACGTGGAACTACAGGACGGGCGCACAATTCCGGCTGGTTTCGTGACCGGTGCCGCCGGAGCCCGCGCCTATGACTGGATCGCAAATACAGGGCTTGACCTTCAGGACGGATACATCCGCGTGAACAGCTACCTGCAATCCAGTGATCCGGCTGTGTTTGCCGCCGGGGATTGCGCCCATCTTTCGGAAAACCCCAGACCGAAGGCTGGCGTCTATGCGGTGCGCGAAGCGCCGGTTTTGTTCGATAATCTGCGCGCAGCGCTCGGCGCGGGACGGATGCGAAAATACACACCGCAAAAAGACTATCTCAAACTGATCTCACTAGGTGGCAAGTCTGCACTGGCCGAGCGTTTGGGAACATCGTTCAGCGGCCCGTTGATGTGGGCCTGGAAGAACCATATCGACCAGAGTTTCATGAAAAAGTTTCGCGACCTGCCGCGAATGACACCGCCCGCCCTGCCACGCGACCGGGCCGCTGGGCTTGATGGGGTTTTGGGTGAAAAGCCCATGTGCGGAGGATGTGGAGCAAAGGTCGGGCGCGACGCATTGCAAATCGCCCTGAAATCCCTCCCCGCCCCTACTCGTACCGACGTCGCTACCTTGCCCGGCGACGATGCCGCGCTATTGCAAACGGGCGGGGCGCAGCAAGTCATGACGTCCGACCATCTGCGGGCTTTCACCAACGATCCCGCACTGATGACGCGTGTTGCCGCGGTTCACGCCCTAGGGGATATCTGGGCCATGGGGGCCGCGCCTCAGGCGGCCACGGCAACGATCATCCTGCCGCGCATGTCCGCCCCCCTGCAAAGCCGCACAATGTCCGAAGTCATGTCAGTCGCGAGTGACGTCATGCGCGCTGCGGGCGCAGAAATCGTGGGCGGGCACAGTTCAATGGGCGATGAGATGACTGTTGGTTTCACGCTGACTGGCCTGTGTGAGGCTACCCCGATTACATTGGCGGGCGGGCAGCCGGGAGATCGCCTGATCCTGACCAAACCCTTGGGAAGCGGAGTTCTGATGGCAGCGGAAATGGCCGGTCTTGCCGAAGGGGCCTGGGTCGCGGCAGCCTACAAACATATGACACAGCCGCAGGGCGATGCAGCCCGCATTTTGGCCAACGCCCATGCGATGACCGACGTGACCGGGTTTGGTCTGGCCGGGCATCTGCAAGGCATCTGCGACGCATCGCATTGCGGCGCCATGCTTGATCTGGACGCTGTAAAGGTTATGGACGGTGCTCTTGCGCTGACGGATCAGGGGGTCCGGTCAACGATTTTTGCTGACAACAGCGAGATTGCGCCCAATCTTCCGTCCGGGGGCAAGGCGGCGCTGCTTTTTGATCCGCAATCAGCCGGGGGCCTGCTGGCCGCCGTGAATGCGAAGGACGCCGATACTCTTCTGCAAGATCTTCTGGACGCGGGATATCCGGCAATGATCATTGGCCAACTGACCAGCACACCCGGCTTGCGCATTCACAGCTGATCCAGCAGGCTTTCAATTTGCGCGGCCGCGTTGCTCAGCCCCGCATTGTCCAAAGTTGCGATATTGAGATTGGCCAACACCTGTACCGGGCGGGATTGCCGGGACTTGGTGTATGCGGGATCATAATGCTGTTCCATCAACGCCTGTGTCAGCGCCTGTTTTTCATCCGCATCAATCAAGCGCAGCCACCCGTCCACGACCTCATGCCCGCGATGGAACCGCAGCGGTGATAACCGGTCCCGCAATCGGTCACTGTCAGACAGAATGTCGTCATAAGCCCGCACCAGATAGGCCGAACGTGCTTCAATCGAAGCCGTAATGCTCACGCGCGGAGCCTTACACAACGCGTTCCAAAGGCTGGGTGGCAGAATCAAGCTGCCAATTTTGGAGGATTCCGCTTCGACCACGACTGGACGCGCCGGGTTCATTGCGCACAGCGCAGCGGACAGAGCAGATTCAAACCCCTTTTGGCTGGGCTGCCCCCCAGGCCTTTCGCCCAGCAAGGACCCGCGATGGTTGGCCAGCGCTTCAAGGTCCAGAACCTGTACACCTCGTGCGTGCAACAGAGCCAAAAGATCGGTTTTTGCGGTGCCCGTGTAGCCATCCAGCGCGATCAGCCGATGTGGCAAGGGATCATCGTACAAATAAGCGTTCACCAATCGACGGTAGGTACGATAGCCGCCCTCAACAACTTCCGCGCGCCAACCGATTTGCTGCAACATCCATGTGAATGATCCGGAACGCTGTCCACCGCGCCAGCAATAGACCAAGGGGCGCCACGCTCCGTCATGATGGCTGAGGTGGTGTTCGATGTGATTAGCTGCATTGCGGAACACCAAAGCAGCGCCCAGCTTGCGCGCCAGAAAGGGGCTGTCCTGTACATAAATGGTTCCGACCCGGGCGCGTTCCTCGTTGTTCAGCACAGGCAGGTTTATTGCACCCGGTAGATGATCTTCGGCAAACTCGGCAGGGCTGCGAACGTCGATCACGGTATCATACCCGTGCGCGTAAAGTTGGGTCAGGTCAGGAAATTTCAGAGCCATGCCGAAGGTTTAGCTTGCTGCGTTTCTAAAGAAAAGGTCACGCGTCATAAGGTTCGATCAGCTCTGGCCCGCTGGCCCGGTTCGAGTTCACCACAGGACTGACCCGGTGGAAGGTCAGCACATCCTCGTGCCCCGGCTGCATCAGCCGCGCGGCCCCTTTTCCGGCTTCACCCAACCACAATGGCCAGTCTTCGGGTTCTACGATCAAGGGCATTCGCTGATGAATGACCTCAAGCCTTTTGTTGGCAGCCGTCGTCACGATTGCACAGGTGCCCTGCCGTTCACCTTCAGGACCCCAGTCCTGCCAGACCCCGGCAAAAGCAATCGGAGCTTTGTCCTGACGGTGGATATACCAGGGCAGGCGCGTTCCCTGTTTCGTTTTTGTCCATTCATAGAACCCGGTCGCTAAGATCAGACAGCGGCGTGTCCGGCAAGCATCGCGAAAGGCGGGCTTGTCCGCCAGGGTCTCGGCCCGGGCGTTGATCAGCAACGGCCCCGCTGTTTCGGTCTTGTACCAATGCGGCAGGAATCCCCACCGCAGCGCGTCCAGATGGCGCCCTGTTTCGCCACTACGCACGACATGTACCTGATTTGTCGGACAAACATTGAAATTCGGCACCGCAGGCAGAGCGTTTGCCGGGCGAGCCGAAAACAGCTGCGCCATTGCGTCGTTGGGAAGAGTTATTGCAAACCGTCCGCACATGGGTAATGAACCACCGATACATTCTTGATACAGGCACAGGATTTCACGGGGTCACATGGAAAACCAGACAACGCAATCCCTTAAGAGCAAAGCACTGGCCCTTCTGGAAGCAGGCAAGCTGCCGCAAGCTTTGAAAAAGGCCCAGTTGGGTGTCAAGAAATTCCCAAAAGACTCAGATTATCATGCCATCGCCGGCTTTGTCTTGACCGAGATGAAGCAATACAAGAAATCAATTCCGCATTTTGTTGAAGCCTCGCGGATGAAACCGGACGACCTGCAGTTTGTCGAAAACCTGGCGAATGCATTGATGCAGACCGGGCAAATTCCCAAGGCCCTGGAATATACCGAACAAAAGCTGGAGCAATTCCCCAACAACCAGGAATTGAACCGCGTGCTGGATGAAATTCACCTCAAAGGCACCAACTGGCGCATGATGATCGAACATGCGAGCAGGAAGCTGGAGAGCGATCCAGACAATGTGGACCTTCTTGCTAAACGTGCCAGAGCTTACGCCAATATCGGCTTTGACGATGAAAACTCGCGGGATGTCGCCCGCGCCTACGAGCTGGACCCCGAGAACACAAAAATTGCCCTTATAAAATCTGTAGACCTTCACCAAACCGGCGAAAAGAACGAGTCCAAAGCAATACTGAGGCGCATTCTTCAAAACGAACCCGAGCATGTGTCGGCTTTGCTGCAATTATCGGCAATGGCAACTACAGAGGAAGCTCCGGAGCTGCTGGAAGCCGTAAATAAAGCCATCTCCGAAAAGGGAGATGATAAGCTGGAACTCCAGTTCGCCAAGGCGCATTTGATTTCAAAGTTAGACGGTTTGAATGCCGCCATGCCGTATTACGCGCGGGCCAATGATATTCAGCACCAAGGCAACCCTTATGTCTCGGCCGATGAAGAGGAAAAACTGTTCCGGATCACCAGCTTGTTCCCCGTCGATTCAGATGCACCAGAGTCCGGCTTTGCCGAGGGGCCAACACCAATCTTTGTACTGGGTCAGCCCCGCTCGGGCACGACATTGATGGAAATGATGTTGAGTTCAGCCCCCGGAATATCCGGTTGCGGTGAACTGACTTTGGGGGCCGACCTGTCGCGTGAATATGAGAAAAAAGGCATGAAGTACGACGTTGCCAAAGCGTCTGAACTCGCGCGGGAATTCCTCGAATTGATGCCGCCAATTCCAGGCGACTCTGTCGCCTTTGTCGACAAGATGCCGCACAATTATCAACGTATCGGCTTCCTGCTGTCTGCCTTCCCAAAGGCAAAGATTATTAATATGCTGCGCGATCCGCGTGATGTTGGATTGTCCAAATGGATCAGGTGTTTTCCTGCCGGTGGAATGCGCTATGCCTCGAATATGCAGGCCATCGCCCATTCGGCAAATATGTATCGTCGCTACATGGCACATTGGGATGCCGTGTTCGGCAATCGTATTCTGACGGTGCCTTACGAAGAACTGGTGGCAGACCCGAAAACTTACAGCCAGCAGGTCGCCGCGTTCTGCGATTTGGAGTGGAACGAAACGATGATGCACCCTGAAAAGAACACGAAACAGGTGCGCACGGCCAGCATTGATCAGGTGCGCAGCAAGATCTCGACCAAGTCTATCGGAGGTTGGCGCGGGGTTGTCGAGCATATCAAGCCGATGCTCGACGGGATCGACCCCGAACTCTGGCCGGAATACGATTTCAGCTGATCGGTTCCCCAAAAAGCCGCATCACGAGGATGCGGCTTTTTTCTTTGTCGTAAACCCAGTTATTTCTGCTTGATACGCCCGTCGACATAGGGCTGATAGGGCGCATTTTCCGCCAGGTATTCTGCGGTTACATCCGCAAGGTCCGGGCCGAAGTCATAGGCGTTCTTGTCGTCGCCTTCGAACATCTTGTACCCGTCACCGCCGTTGCGAACAAAGTTGTTGGTGACGACAAGGTAAGTCTTGTTCGGGTCGATCGGTATAAAACCGTCACCGTCGGCAACCATCACCTCGCTGACGCGTCCTTCGTTCGGTGCAACGCTTGGGTCCCAGGTAAAGCTAAGACCAGCGACCTGCGGGAAACGACCTTTCACTTCTTCCACCTGACTAACGCCATTCTCCAGCGCGTCAATGACACCCTGTCCGCTGATTTCGAAGGTCGACAATGTGTTCTGGAAAGGTAGTACAGCCAGAACTTCGCCCATGGTTACATCGCCAGGGTCGATGGACGCCCGCAACCCACCCGAGTTGGCAATGGCGATCTGAACGCCCTGATCCGCCACGCGCGCCAGCATCGCATCGGCGACCAGGTTGCCCATCTGGCATTCCTGCACACGGCAAATAGAGCGATCCCCTTCAACAGCTTCCGCAGCGCTTGCAACGACCTTGTTACGGATTTCATCCAAAGGCACCGCCAGTTCCGCAATCCTGTCCAGCGCGGCCTGATCCTCGGTTACTGCGTTGTCCATGATCAAAGGCTCGCCAACTGCCTCGACCACTTTGCCGTCGTCATCGAAAGTGACGTTCAACTCGCCCAGAAACTTGCCATAGGCATAGGCCTGAACGATCTGTACGCCGTTTACCACCGTTGGGTACGGACCTGCCGCCTTATCCGACACATTCGAAAGATACGTATTTGAATGTCCGCCGACGATCACATCAACGCCGGTCGTTTCTTGCGCGACGCGCTGATCGACGCCATAGCCGGAGTGGCTGAGAACGATGATCTTGTTAACGCCCTCACCCGTCAGTTTATCGACTTCGGCCTGCACGGCTGGCACCGGGTCCGAGAACGTGACGTTGGGGCCGGGCGAGGCAAGCTCATCCGTGTCGATTGGGGTCAGACCGATCAGGCCGATCTTTTCGCCGCCCACCTCGATAACAGTCGATTTCTTGATCCTGTCCGTCAAAAGCTCTTCGTCGCGAATATCAGCGTTGGACATCAGGACCGGGAAGTCGACCGAGTCGATGAACCCCCGCAACACTTCGGGGCCGTCATCAAACTCGTGGTTGCCAACGGTCATGGCGTTATAGCCCAGCTTGTTCATGAACTCGGCCGCGACCTTGCCCTTGTAGTAGGTATAGAAAAGGGACCCCTGGAACTGGTCACCTCCATCCACCAGAATCGAGTTTTCTGCGCGCTCGCGCGCATCGGCAACTGCCGTAACAAGGCGCGCCGAGCCGCCAAAGCACTTACCTTCCGCATTGTCTTCCGCACCGCATCCGCTGTCGTATTTGTTGATCGGCTCAAAGCGCGAATGGAAATCGTTGGTGTGCAGAATTGTCAGCTTGTAGTCGGCTGCCGCGACGCCCGCAGTCAGGCCCACCACCGCAACCGAAGTTAAAAATCGGGTCAACATCTTGGAACTCCCTATTATTATTGCCGGGGATCGTGCGCTTATGTCGACTGAGAGTCAAAGGAGAAATCCAGCTTGATTCCAAGCGCCGTGCGGGGCATCAGGTCATCATGCTGATCTACAAGATTTTCCGAACCGACGAATGGGCTGAACTGCAAAGTCTGGGCGCCACAGACGGAGCACCCATTGACGTGTCAGACGGGTTTGTTCACTTTTCCACCGCTGAACAAGCGGCTGAAACCGCCGCCAAGCATTTTGCCGGCGTTGAAGGGCTTACACTGTTGGCATGTGATGCCGACGCCATGGGCGATGACCTGAAATGGGAAGTGTCGCGAGGAAACGCCCTGTTTCCGCATCTGTATCGTCAGATCAGGTTAAGCGATGTTGTCTGGGCGCGTCCGCTGCCTTTTGTCGGTACGGCACATCGGTTTCCCGAGGACATGGCATGACATCCTATGTCGATCCGGATCGCGCCCAGTTCGAGGCGTTCAAGGCCCTGGACCGCGACCGGCCGATCGAGATGCTCAATCTAGTGAAGTTCCGCGCCGAGGCGCAGTATCCCAGTTCGCATGAATTGGCCGGCGCAGGGCTGACCGGGGCGCAGGCCTATCAGAAATACGGGACTGAAACCGCCGCAATCATTGGCCGTATCGGGGCAAGCATCCTGTGGCGGGGTGTATTTGAAACGACTCTGATCGGACCGGCTGATGAGGTATGGGATGCCGTCTTTATCGCACGCTATCCGACTGCATATGCGTTTCTGGAAATGGTGACTGACCCGGTGTACCGGGCAGCGGTGGTCCATCGGCAGGCTGCGGTAGAAACCTCGCGCCTGATCCGGTGCGGATCAAGCAAAAGCGGGAAAGCGTTTGGATGAAACTGACCGAGAAGTTCGGGCTTGCGGCCCTGCATTGCATGGACCCCGAGACCGCCCACGGAATGTCGATCAGGGCTTTGAAGGCGGGGCTTGCGCCTGCGCCGGGGCCGGTGGCAACGCCGCGCCTGAAAACCAGCCTTGCAGGTTTGGACCTGCCTAACCCGGTAGGATTGGCCGCGGGCTTCGACAAGAACGGTGAGGTTCTGACGCCGCTGTCACGCGCAGGATTCGGCTTCATCGAAGTCGGCGCCGTCACACCGCGCCCCCAACCGGGAAACCCCAAACCCCGCCTGTTTCGCCTGACCGAGGACAAAGCGGCGATCAACCGTTTTGGCTTCAACAACGAAGGCATGGAGGTGATGGCAAAACGGCTTGCTGATCGCCCCAAGAATGGGGTGATCGGCCTGAATCTGGGCGCCAACAAGGACAGCGAGGATCGCGCAGGTGATTTCGTCAAGGTGCTGGCGCATTGTGCCGCGCATCTGGATTTTGCCACGGTCAACGTGTCATCCCCGAATACGGAAAAGCTGCGGGATTTGCAGGGCAAAGCAGCGCTGAGCGCACTTTTGAACAGTGTGATTGAAACCCGGGATGCGCTGCCTCGCCCGCTGCCCATCTTCCTGAAAATCGCGCCGGACCTGACCGATGCCGAGTTGCAGAACATTGCCGAGGTTGCGCGCGAGACCCGTGTGGATGCCGTGATCGCCACCAACACCACCCTGTCACGCGACGGGCTGCGCAGTTCGCACAAAGGTGAAACCGGCGGGCTGTCCGGCGCACCGCTGTTCGAGAAATCAACACGTGTTCTGGCGCGGCTCAGCCAGTTGACCGGGGGTGACATTCCCCTGATCGGCGTCGGTGGCATCAGCAATGCGGAACAGGCCTATGCCAAGATCTGCGCCGGGGCATCTGCTGTGCAGTTCTATACGGCGATGGTGTATGGCGGCATTTCTCTGGCGGCGGACATTGCGAACGGGCTGGATGAACTACTGGCCCGCGACGGCTTTGAGAATGTAGCCCAAGCCGTCGGCAGCAAACGAGAGGACTGGCTATGATCGAATATTGGCACAACCCGCGCTGTTCAAAATCCCGCGCGGGTCTTGCATTACTGGAAAAGAATGGCGCACGGGTCACGGTGCGCAAATATCTTGAGGATGCACCATCAATCGATGAGCTGCGAGCGGCACAATCCGCCTTGGGGCTTTCGCCCGTTGAGATGATTCGTACCGGAGAATCTCGGTTCAAGGAACTGGGGCTGACAAAGGCTTCGCCAGACGACGCCCTGATCCGGGCCATGGCTGAAAACCCGATCCTGATTGAGCGTCCGCTTGCAATTGCGGGGGATAAGGCCGCCATAGGGCGTCCGCCGGAAAACCTTCTTGCGCTGCTCTAGGCCACCTGCGCCTCGAGCTTGGGATAGCGCCATCCCAAAGTCACGCCACGTGCTATATTAAGCACCATCAACGCGGCCCACAGGCCGTGGTTTCCGAAACTTGGCACCAGAATGAACAGCGCAACCAGATAGATAGCGACCGATTGGAACATCGCGCTACGCATGGCGCGGGTCCATGTAGCACCTATGTAGATGCCGTCAAACATCCAGCTTGCCACGCCTATAACGGGTGCCAACGCGGCCCAGATAAGAAACTCGCGCCCGGCCTCGCGCACCTGCGGCGATGTTGACATGAGGTCGATCAACGCCGGTCCGGCGACAAAGAAAACCACACCCAGTAACAGGGCACCGCCAACACCCCATTGCGAAGTCATGACGGACGCGCGGCGCATCTGATACCTGTCTCTGGCACCCACCGCGCTTCCGACTAGCGCCTCGGCGGAAAAGGCAAACCCGTCCAGCGCAAAAGCTGTGATTTCTAGAAACTGAAGCAAGACCTGATTGGCCGCCAGATTGACATCACCCAGATCGGAACCGACGAAAAGAAAGGTCGTGAAGGATCCGGTTAGCAAAACCGACCGGATCATGATATCGCCGTTGACCTGCAACATCCGGTGCAGCCGAACGGCATCAAATATGCGGGCCCAGTCACGCCAGGTTCCGTCTTCGAACCCATCCCGACACAGCCAAAGGCCCAGCGCCAGACCTGTCCATTCCGCAATCAAAGTGGCTATGGCAACCCCTTCGACACCCCAGCCGAGACCAAGCACGAACCATAGATCCAGAACGATGTTCAATCCGTTCATCCAGACCTGAAGAACAAAAACCCCGCGCGTGCGTTCAACCGCAATCAACCATCCGGTAACCGCATAAAGCGCGATAGTGGCAGGCGCGCCCCAAATTCGAATCTCAAGATAGGCGTGGGCCAGCGTTTCGACCTCGGGACTTGCCGGAGATAAAGCGAACGCACCCGCGAACACAGCCACTTGGGTGAGGATAAAGAACAACCCGGCCGCGCCGCCAAGCATCAGACCACGCATCAGCAAAGCGCGGGTTTCAACAGCGTCGCCTGCCCCGCGTGCCTGCGCCGCCATCCCGGTGGTTCCCATCCGCAAGAAGCCGAAGATCCAGTAGATCGTTGACAGGATAACTGCGCCGATCCCGACCGCCCCGATAGGCGCAGCCTGCCCTAACTGACCGACAACGCCGGTATCCACTGCCCCCAGAATCGGGACCGTGGCGTTCGACAGGACAATCGGCACCGCGATCTTCAGCACCCGTCCATGCGTGATGGGCGCCGAGGCGTCCTGCATGGTCAGCTCTTGTCTCTGGCAGGTTGCGGCATCAAGAAATGCCCGGAGGCCTGCGCAAACAGTTTCGCATGATTGTCCTGCCAGGCTTCAACCCGTACCGAGGCGTAACGCCGCCCGGACCGGCTGATAAACGCCCTCGCATAGGCGTCTCGCGGCAAGCCGGAACGCAGATAGTCGACGGTAAAGTCGATCGTCTTCGGAAACCGGATGCTTTCGTCTGACACGATGGCATCTGCATCGATCTCACCGTTTTCTATACTTGGGAATATGTGTTCCCAGCTCAGCGTGATAACGGCTGTCACCTCCAAAAAGGCAGCGGTTACGCCGCCATGAATTGCAGGCAGAAACGGATTGCCGATCAGCTTGTCATCGAAATTCAAAACGCCGGTCAGCTCATCCCCGCGCCTGTCGAAACTGATGTTCAGAAAACGTATATACGGTACGCCGTCAACAAGCGCGCGTAGGGCTGCATCGCGGCGCTGCTTGACCACCTGCATCGGCTCGGGACGAGGTCTTGGCATATTACTTCCCTTCAACCGTAAAAGAGCCCGAGGCAGTCGCCACAGGCAGATCCGTGTCGTTGTCCATTGCGGTGGCCCGCACGAAGGCAACGTTTCGCGTGATATGGTGACAGACGGCATGCGCAGTAATCGTCTGACCTGGCGTCGCCGCGCGCATATAGTCTATCCGCAGATCGATTGTTGCGGTTCCTCCGGGGGCCGACGGGTGGCTCATCACCGCAGCACCACAACAGGTGTCCAGGATCGTGGATATCGCCCCCCCATGAATCACCCCTGTGCGCGGATCCCCGATCAGGTCTTCGTTGTAGGGCAAGGTTATCTCTGCCTCACCTTCGCCGATCTGCGTGAGCGTAAGGTTCAATGCCCGCGCATGGGGGATCGCCTCGATAAACTGGCGGGCTAAAACTGTCTTACCGACCATGGGTATGCGTCCTGTTCTCTGCACCGCCTTTATGAGCCGGTGTTCCGGTAAAGAGCAAGCCTACCTGTTGCGCTTGGGATCGGGACCGCCTAGGTTGCTGACGAGGAGACCGGGAATGTCCAACAACCGTTTGTCATTCAAAGAAATGTGCGCCGAGTTTGAAGTGACACCGCGCACCTTGCGCTACTACGAATATATCGAGCTTTTGCAACCGGACCGCGAAGGGCGTTCGCGCTTTTATGGGGCCCGGGAATGCGCGCGGATGAAACTGATCATGCGCGGCCGAAAGTTTGGTTTTCCTCTAGAAGAGATTCGCCAATGGCTACTGATCTATGAAGATCAGGGAAACGAGGCCCAGATGGCCACCTTTGTCGAAATGGCGGACCGCCAGATGAGTGAGCTTCAGCAGCAGCGACAGCAGCTGGATGAGGCAATGGACGAACTCAAAAGCCTGCGCGACCAAACGGCCAAGTCGCTGGAATAACCTTTTCCGATATTTCATAACAAAGCATTGCAGGTGGCAGAACCTGTCAAAACCGGTGCGCATTCCCTTCAAGGCACCCGTTTATTCATGCCGGAAATTAGTTGACGTAACGGTAACAAAATTACACCGGAAGCTGCTTACGTGCACGGATGTTACGTCAACTTAAAAGTGACGCAGCGTCTGGATTACGTAAACGTCACTCACATGTTGTAAAGCGCCCACCAACTGCGCAACTCATGTCTCATGACGCCAGTGACGAGAGTATGACGAATGACCGAAGATGTGATGACCATTCGCGAGATGTGCGAGACCTATGATGTCACACCACGCACCTTGCGGTTCTACGAGGCAAAGGAACTACTGTTCCCGATCCGCGAAGGCCAAAAACGTCTGTTCACCAAACGTGACCGGGCGCGGCTGAAGCTGATCCTGCGCGGCAAAAGATTCGGGTTCAGCCTCGAGGAAATTCGACAGCTGCTGGATCTCTACCATGTGGGCGATCAACAGGTCACCCAGATGAATCGCACTTATGAAATCGCGTGCGAACGTCTGGCTGACATGGAATCGCGCCGCGAAGAGCTGACGCAGGCCATCGACGATCTGAAAGAGCAGTTGCGCTGGGGCGAGAAAGTCATCGCCTCAATGAAACAGGAAAAGAAGGCGGCCGAGTAACCTCGCCCTGCTTTCCGGACATATGAATTAAGGGAGCTTCACATGCCCGTTTACAACGCGCCAACCAAAGACATGCAGTTCATTCTGCACGATGTTCTGAAAGTCTCGCAGTCGGACATCCCCGGCTATGATGAACTGGAGGCCGAATTCACCGGCGCAGTTCTGGAAGAAGCAGGCAAGGTTGCCGCCAACGTCCTGCATCCTTTGAACGTTGTTGGTGACACCGAAGGGTGCCGGTTGGAAAACGGCATTGTGTACACACCTACCGGGTTCAAAGACGCGTTCGAGCAGATGAAGGAAGGTGGCTGGACTGGCCTCGACATGCCGGAAGAATATGGTGGCCAGAACATGCCCTACGTGATCGGTACGGCCGTGGGTGAGATGTTCTCGGGCTCCAACCAGGCTTTCACCATGTATCAGGGCCTGACCCATGGCGCGGCCTCGGCCATTCTGGCGCACGGGACAGACGAGCAGAAGAACAAATACCTGCCCAACATGGTCAGCTGTGAATGGACCGGCACCATGAACCTGACCGAACCGCATTGTGGCACCGATCTGGGCCTGATGCGTACCAAGGCAGAACCGCAGGGTGATGGCAGCTATAAGATTTCCGGCCAGAAGATCTTTATCTCGGCCGGCGACCACGACATGGCAAACAACATCATCCACCTGGTGCTGGCCAAGATCCCAGGTGGCCCCGAGGGCATCAAAGGCGTGTCGCTGTTTATTGTGCCCAAATTCATTGTGAACGAAGACGGCAGCCTGGGCGAACGCAACGGCGTATCGGTCGGAAAGATCGAAGAGAAAATGGGCATCCACGGCAACTCGACCTGCGTCATGAACTATGACGAAGCCACCGGCTGGCTGCTGGGCGAAGAGCACAAGGGCATGCGCGCCATGTTCACCATGATGAACGAAGCGCGTCTGGGTGTGGGCATGCAGGGCCTGTCGCAAGCCGAAGCGGCCTATCAGAACGCTCTGGAATACGCCAAAGACCGTTTGCAGGGTCGCGATGTGACCGGTGTCAAAAATCCGGATGGTCCGGCCGATCCTCTGATCGTGCATCCTGACATCCGTCGCAACCTGATGGATCAGAAAAGCTTTACCGAAGGCGCACGCGCGTTCATCCTTTGGGGCGCGACAATGATCGACAAGGCGCACCGCGCGGGAGACAAGGATGCAGACGGGCTGATCTCGTTGCTGACTCCGGTCATCAAAGGCTTCCTGACCGACGAAGGTTACGACATGACCGTTCAGGCGCAGCAGGTCTATGGTGGCCATGGCTACATCGAAGAATGGGGTATGTCACAATACACCCGCGACGCCCGCATCGCGATGATCTACGAAGGCGCAAATGGCGTTCAGGCGCTTGACCTTGTGGGTCGCAAACTGGCGCAGGATGGCGGCAAACACGTCATGGCCTTCTTCGAGATGGTCAAAAGCTTCTGCAAAGAAAACGGCGGCAAGGACGAAGCTTACGATAAAGCCTTCATCGAACCGCTGAAGGCCGCGTCCAAGGATCTTCAGGCCGCAGGCATGTATTTCATGCAGGAAGGCATGAAGAACCCGAATAACGCACTGTCCGGGTCCTATGACTTCATGCACATGTTCGGCCATGTTTGCCTGGGTCTGATGTGGGCGCAGATGGCCAAGGCCGCGCAGAACGCTCTGGACAGTAATGCGTCGGACAAAGAGTTCTACGAGACCAAGATCAACACCGGTCGCTTCTACATGGCGCGCCGCCTGCCAGCGACAGCGATGCATCTTGCGCGCATTCAGACCGGTGCGGACACGGTAATGGCACTAGACGCGGCGAACTTCTGAACTCAGTCTGGGTCCGGGCAACACCGCCCGGACCCAGCTTACCGGAGGAGACCAAATGCCAAAACGTTTTCGCCTGACCCGCCGCTTTCCGGTTGCGATGACTGAAGATGGGTATCGCAAACTCAAAGCGTTCGCGCGGGATGCTGGTCTGGACGAAGGCGAGGCGCTGTCTTTCTTGTTCGAGAATTTCAACAGCGTGATTGATGAGGAGAACCTGACCCACCGCCTACGCATCTTCAATTCCGAACTTGAGGCACGGAAGAGGTGAACTGCTGCGGAGAAAACTCAACGGCGCCTTTAATTTGAATGCCGGACGCCTCCGGCGGGAGTATTTGTGAAAAGATGAAGCGGCGATGCGTCCCTGCCACCGGGCGCACTCGCCATCAGGACAGGAACGACTTCACCTTTTGCGGTCATCGGCTCTCCAGCCTGTACTGCACGACCACTGAATACGAAGATGGTTGATGAAAGGTTACCTACTGCCCTTCATCTTTTCAAAAATACTCAAATCCGGCCTAGCCAAATGCGCCTTGGGAGGGGCGAGCACATGACCATCAAACTTCATTGCTTCGGAGAAAGTGGAAACAGCTACAAAGCTGCTTTGGCTCTGGAAATGTCCGGATTGGAGTGGGAACCGGTCTTTGTCGATTTCTTCAAAGGTGTAACCCGCACGCCGGAATATCGTGCTGATGTAAACGAGTTGGGTGAGGCACCTGTTCTTGTCGATGGAGATTTTCGCACCAGCCAATCCGGCGCGATTCAGGCCTATGTCACAGAGAAATCCGGCAAGTTCGGTGGCAAGGACCGGGAAGAAAACTACGATATTCTGCGTTGGGTTTTGTGGGACAATCACAAACTCAGCTCAATGGCTGGTTTGACGCGGTTCCTGATCAATTTCCTACCCGAGCAGCACCGCAACCCTGACGTCATTGCATTCAATAAAGGACGTTTGAAAGCAGCTTATGAGATCCTGAACGCGCATCTGGAAGGCCGCGACTGGATCGTCGGCGACGGCGTGACCAACGCCGACCTTAGCTGCTGCGGCTATCTGTATTACCCTGAACCATTCGGTTTTGACCGTGCCGACTGGCCCCATATCGACGCCTGGCTGACCCGCTTGTCCGAACAGCCCGGCTGGAAACACCCCTATGACCTGATGCCCGGCAACCCGTCGGATCGAGCTTGAGGAGAAGACCCATGACCGAAGCCTATATCTATGACGCCCTGCGCACGCCGCGCGGCAAGGGCCGCAAGGATGGCAGCCTGCACGAGGTAACCTCGGTGCGCCTGTCCGCCCTGACCCTGAACGCGGTGAAAGAGCGCAACAACCTAGAAGGTCACGCTGTCGAAGACGTGATCTGGGGAAACGTCACGCAAGTGATGGAGCAAGGCGGCTGTCTGGCGCGCTCGGCCGTTCTGGCGTCCGACCTCGACCAGTCGATCCCAGGTCTGGCGATCAACCGTTTCTGCGCCTCGGGCATGGAAGCCGTGAACCTGGCCGCAAACCAGGTGAAAGGCGGCGCGGGCGATGCCTACATTGCAGGCGGTGTCGAGATGATGGGTCGCGTGGCCATGGGCAGCGACGGTGCAGCAATCGCCGTTGACCCCTCGCTGGCGATGGAGACCTATTTCGTGCCTCAGGGCATCTCGGCCGACATCATTGCCACCGAGTATGGCTTTACCCGTGATGACGCGGATGCGCTGGCGGTTGAATCGCAAAGACGTGCTGCGGAAGCCTGGGCCGACAACCGGTTTGAGAAATCCGTGATCACCGTCAAGGATCAAAACGGTCTGACCATTCTGGACCGCGATGAATACATGCGTCCGGGCACCGATATGCAGAGCCTCGGCGCTTTGAACCCGTCATTCGCAATGATGGGCGAACAGATGCCTGGCTTCGACAAGGTTGCGATGCTGAAATACCCCCATCTTGAACGCATAAACCACATCCACCATGCAGGCAACAGCTCGGGCATCGTGGACGGAGCCGCTGCTGTTCTGATCGGCAACAAGGAATTTGGCGAGAAATACGGCCTCAAGCCGCGTGCTCGCATCAAGGCCACCGCCAAGATTGGCACCGATCCAACCATTATGCTGACCGGCCCGGTACCGGTGACCGAGAAGATTTTGGCCGACAATGGCATGAAGATCAGCGATCTGGACCTGTTTGAAGTGAACGAAGCCTTCGCCTCGGTCGTGCTGCGTTTCCAGCAGGCATTTGATGTCGATCCTGCACTGGTCAACGTCAACGGTGGCTCGATCGCGATGGGTCACCCGCTGGGTGCCACGGGTGCGATGATCATCGGTACGCTGCTGGATGAGCTTGAGCGTCAGGACAAGGAAACCGGTCTGGCCACGCTTTGCATTGCATCCGGCATGGGTGCGGCAACCATTATCGAGCGCGTCTGATGCCCAAGCTGGATCTTTCTCAGATCCCGTTTCAGGGCGGCTCGGCCTATCCCGGCAAGCTGGCCGAAGCGACCGCAGGTCGCTTCGCGCAGCGGGTGGGCGATGCGGGCGGGCTGACCCAATACGGGGTCAACATCGTGCGGCTGGAACCGCAGGGCCTGTCCTCGCTGCGCCATTACCACATGAAGCAGGACGAGTTTGCCATCATCCTCACCGGCTCGTGCACGCTGGTCGATGATGATGGCGAAAACGAGATGCAGCCCGGCGATTGCGCTGCCTGGCCCGCAGGTGAGGCCAACGGCCATCATCTTGTGAACAAGACCGATGCGCCCATGACCTTTCTGGTGGTGGGCACACGGACCCCGACCGAGACCGGCTATTACAGCGACATGGACATGATGGTGAAGGTTGATGAGAACGGATTCTCCTTCACACGCAAAGATGGCAGCCCGCTGACGGCTGACCAGATTGGAGATGACAATGACTGATTTCACTCTGAGCAAAGACGCAGACGGCGTCGCCACGATCACCTGGGACGTGCCCGGGAAGACCATGAACGTGATGTCCTTTGATGGGCTAGCAGAATTGAGCGATTGCATCGATCAGGCGCTGGCCGACGATGAGGTGAAAGGCATCATCGTAACTTCGGGCAAGGAAGGGTCATTTGCGGGCGGCATGGATCTGAACCTGCTGGCGGTGATGAAAGAACAGGCGGGCGACAATCCGGCCAAGGGTCTGTTCGAGGGAACGATGAAAATGCACGCCCTGTTGCGCAAGATCGAACTGGCTGGCATGGACCCCAAGAACAAGAAAGGTGGCAAGCCGATTGCTACAGTTCTGCCGGGGACCGCTGCGGGCATCGGTATGGAACTGCCGCTGTCCACCCATCGTATCTTCGCGGCTGAAAACCCAAAGGCGAAGTACGGCCTGCCCGAGATCATGGTCGGCATCTTCCCCGGTGCGGGCGGCACCACCCGCATGGTCCGCAAAGTTGGCGCCATTGCGGCGGCACCGCTGTTGCTGGAAGGCAAGATGCTGGACGTCAAGAAAGCCAAGGGCGCAGGCTATGTCGACGAAATTGCAGCCGATCCAATGACAGCGGCTAAGGAATGGGTGCTGAACGCCAAGGACGCCGATCTGGTCAAGCCATGGGACGCGAAGGGTTATAAGATGCCCGGTGGCGCCCCCTATCATCCTGCGGGCTTCATGAACTTCGTTGGCGCGTCGGCGATGGTGAACGGCAAGACCCAAGGGGCTTTCCCGGCAGCCAAGGCTCTGCTGAGCGCGGTTTACGAAGGCGCTCTGGTGGATTTCGACACCGCGCTGAAAATCGAAGCGCGCTGGTTCACGTCCGTGCTGATGAACCCTTCGTCAGGTGCGATGATCCGGTCGCTGTTCCTGAACAAGGAAGCGCTGGAAAAAGGCGCCGTGCGCCCCGCCGGTGTCCCGGATCAGTCGGTCAAGAAGATCGGTGTTCTGGGCGCGGGCATGATGGGGGCTGGTATCGCCCTGGTTTCGGCGCAGGCCGGTATGGAAGTGGTTCTGATCGACCGCGACCAGGAGGCTGCAGACAAAGGCAAAGCCTATACCGATACCTATCTCGACAAAGGCATGAAGCGCGGCAAGGTCACGGCTGAGAAAAAAGAGGCCATGCTGGGTCGCATCACCGCGACGCCGGATCTGGACAACCTGAAAGGGTGTGACCTGATTATCGAAGCCGTCTTTGAAGACATGGGCGTCAAGGCTGAGATGACCAAGAAGGTCGAGGCGATTATCCCCGAGGACTGCATCTTTGCATCGAACACCTCGACCCTGCCGATCAGCGATCTGGCCAAAGCCTCGGTGCGGGCAGACCAGTTCATCGGCATCCACTTCTTCTCACCGGTCGAGAAGATGTTCCTGGTCGAGATTATCAAGGGCAAGGAAACCGGGGATCGTGCGGTGGCCAAGGCGCTGGACTATGTGCGCCAGATCCGCAAGACCCCGATCGTGGTCAACGATGCGCGTTTCTTCTACGCAAACCGCTGCATCATTCCATATATCAACGAAGGCGCGCGCATGGTCACTGAAGGCGTCAGCCCCATTTTGATCGACAACGCCGCGCGGCAGTTGGGTTTCCCGGTCGGTCCGATCCAGTTGACCGACGAAACCTCGATTGATCTGGGTGCCAAGATCGCCCGCGCGACAAAGGCGGCGATGGGCGATGCCTATCCGGAAAGCCCCTCGGACGATTTGATCTTCTGGATGGAGGAACAGGGCCGTCTGGGTCGCAAGGTGAACGCGGGTTTCTTCGACTATGACGAAAAGGGCAAGCGCGTCGAATACTGGAAGGGCCTGCAAGAGAAGTATCCGCTTGCCGATGACCAGCCTGACCTGATCGAAGTGCAGGAACGTCTGATGTTTGCTCAGGTTCTGGAAGCGGTCCGCGCACTGGAAGAAGGTGTTCTGGAAGACATCCGCGAGGGCGATGTCGGTGCAATTCTGGGCTGGGGGTTTGCCCCGTGGTCGGGTGGTCCGTTCAGCTGGCTGGACATCATCGGCACGCCCTATGCGGCCGAGCGTTGTGATCAATTGGCCGAGACATACGGCGAACGCTTTGCCTGCCCGCCGCTGCTGCGCGAGATGGCAGAAAAAGGTCAGAGCTTCTACGGTCGCTTCAACCCCGAAGCAAAAGCCGCTTAATCCAATGACGCGGGCGCATGTCATCATGCGCCCGCATCGTTCTTGTCAGTGTTTGGTTAGATCTGCCATTCGGGCCGCAGGAACAGAACCGGCGCGCTTGGGCGTCCCGGTCGACCCGGTCGCCTGACCCCAAATGGCGGGCGGATCGGAAAAATCGGTTCCTGGGGAATGGGTGCAGGCAGCGCACCCAATGGGTTAGCAAGAGCCGACATATCGCCTCTGCTTATAAGCGAATGGATCAGGTCGGAGGCAACCTCTTCGGTCGCGACTTCATACCGTGTTCCCGTAGTTGCGCCGCGCATGTTGAAGCGACCGGACGGGCAATAGGCCTGCAATCCGCCTTCGACAAAGATCACCTGATCATCATCAAAGAACAAGGAAAACACTTCAAAAGACGACCCCGGTGCCTGTGACGTCAGGCGACCGGCTCCGTTCAGCAAACGCGCGGGCAACACCGAAGGTCCATCGGCCTTGGCGTTGATCCGGGACAGGTTCAGCGCCATGCCCTGTTCGGGCATCAACCAGACAGCTCGCCCGTTATATGCAGCGTGGGCGGGCACGAGGACCGGCAGGAACTCGACCCGGCGTTCATCGGCCGGAATGACCACAACGCTTATTGAGATGCGCCGAACCTCTTTGAACCCATGATCGAGGGTTCGAACCAGATCACCTACCGCGATCCGTTCGACCGGCTTCCACCCTGCAGTCGTGGCGATCTTGGTGCCGTGCAAAATCCCGCCACGGCGCGCATTTACCGCCTGTTTTTTGTTGGTTCGATCAACTTCTGGCAGTTGATCCAGATAAACAGAAATACTTGTTACTTCGGACACGTGCCTTACCCCCTTTTGGCACAAAACGGTTATGCCAATGAGCTAACACCAAAAATTCTGCCCGTCACATTTCAGACATATTTGCGCCCATTTTTGACCAATTCCGCGTAATTACCGAGGGTTTTCGTGAACACTCCAGAAAGCTCACCGAGCATTTTTGCCATTTCTGAAACGAATGCCATTTGTCGATCCTCCGAATCCACGGCGTTTCACTGGATACGGAAATAACAAAACGGTCTGGCTTAGGCGTACATACGACCCAATCGCGTCAGGCAACTTTTTGCTGGTCAGATGATCGGCTGGCGCGCCACCCCAGCAACAGACCCGCTGCCGCAATCATAAGGATGCCCGAAATCTGAAAGACGCCAATGGTTTGTCCAAAGGCCGCAAAAGCGAAAAGCGGGCCGAAAATCATGACAGAATACTCGAACACCGCCACATAAGACGGCTCGCCCACCTGATATGCCTTGATCAGCATGAAAACCGCGATTGTAGAACCGATAGCCTGAGTAACCAGCCACGGTATGGCAGGCCCCATATCCCAGACCCACCCACGCGTAACAAACCCCTCGGCACCGTCTGCCGTAACGACCGGCGAGATTGTCAGAAACGTGAGCCCCATCGCACCTGCCAAACCCAGCGTAATGACCATGACGGCCAGCATGGCCACAGTGCTTTCCTGAGAACAATGTGTACGCGTGAGGATCGAACTGAGGGCATAGAAAAACCCCGCCGCCACGGGCACCAACGTGCGCAGGTCAAAATCGCCGGGGTTTGGCTGAAGCACCAGAAGGATGCCAGTAAATCCAGTCAGTACGGCCAGTATGCGCCACGGCCCTATTGGTTGCCTGAGCACCAGAGCGGAGATCAGCAGCACAAAAATCGGTGAGGTGAACAACCCTGCCAGCGCCTGTGCAATAGGCATCATGGCAAGGGATGCAAAATAGAACAGCATTGCCGTGGTAATCAGAACGCTGCGCAAAATGACAGGACCCCACCGCACGGGCCTCAACCCGCCCAGCCCCAGAAACGACAGGCCAACTATCAGCGGCAGCATCAACAGTGCACGGGTCAGATGGAACTGCCACAGCCCGACGGTTTCGGCCAAAAGGATCACAACATTGTCGATGACGCCGATAATTGCCATAGCACTGACCATCAGGGCCGAAGCCAGCACAGCAGAAGATGAGGAATGCGCCTGCATGAAGTCGTGTCCTGATTGTGATCGTGGACCGACAGTCTCGATCCTTTCGGGTATCCAGCACAATTCGCAGTGACTGCGCAACAGGTTTGCGCCCTGCGATTTCACCATGCTAAGCTGCGGCAAAACAAATTCGAGCAGACCCACCCAGATGACGGCCCTGAAACAGTACCAGCGGATCGAAGCCACCGGTCTGTGGCGCCCCTCGCCCGATGAACAGCGGCGCGAGGTTGTGGTGTCTATCGGCGAAGCCACCCTGACCATTTCCGATTTCAATGACAGGGCGCTGACTCACTGGTCGCTGGCGGCACTTGAACGCCAAAACCCAGGTTCCTTTCCGGCCATATTCAACCCGGACGGTGATCCGGATGAGACGCTTGAGCTGGCCGAATCCGAAACCACGATGCTTGAAGCGATCGACCGATTGCAGCGCGCTATAGATCGGTCCCGCCCCCACCCGGGGCGTTTGCGCTGGCTGAGTGTCGGAGGCGTCGTGGCCGCTGTGCTGGCGCTGTTGCTGTTCTGGCTGCCCGGTGCGCTGCAAAACCATGTTGTCTCGGTCGTGCCCCAAGTTAAACGGCAAGAAATCGGCGATATGATCTTGCATCGGATCGAGCGCGTCTCGGGCCGGGCCTGTACGTCGCGGGATGCTCGGGATTCACTGGAACAATTGGCCCGGCGCACCGGCGTACGGCAAATCATCATTCTGCCCGCAGGCGTTCAGGACAGCCTCAGCCTGCCTGGCGGCACAGTCCTGCTAAGCCGTGCTTTGGTAGAGGATTACGAAGACCCTGCGGTCGCAGCGGGCTATGTGATTGCTGAACGGGCGCGGACCGCGCACAAAGACCCGCTGGATGACTTGCTGGACAGGACCGGCGCAACCTCTGCCTTTAGACTGCTGACAACCGGCGGACTGACGTCCGAGATTATCGACATATATACCGAGAAGGTCCTGTCACAGCCCCGCCCGGCCATTTCTGACGACGATTTGCTGGCGCTGTTCTCGCAAAGCGCGCTTCCGTCAACCCCCTACGCCTATGCCCGTGATGTGACCGGCGAAACCGTTCTTGGCCTGATCGAAGCGGATCCAATGGCGGGAAGGGCGCTGGAACAGGTGCTGCCGGACCGCGACTGGGTCCGGCTACAGAATATTTGCGGCGAATAAACCGGGTTACTTGGTTCCGAACATCCGGTCACCGGCATCCCCCAGACCGGGCATGATGTAGCCTTTCGAGTTCAACTCGCGGTCCAGCGCTGCTGTAACGATACGCACGTCAGGGTGCGCTTCTTTCATCCGCGCGACACCTTCGGGTGCCGCCAACAGGCACAGAAAGCGAATATCCGTCGCCCCGGCCTCTTTCAGCAGGTCAATGGCCGCGGCCGAGCTGTTGCCGGTGGCCAGCATTGGATCCACCGCAATGACCAAACGGTCCTTCAGGCTTTCGGGGGCCTTGAAATAATACTGTACGGGTTTCAGCGTTTCTTCGTCGCGATACAGCCCCACGAAACCGACGCGTGCTGAAGGCACAAGTTCAAGCACCCCATCCAGCATCCCGTTTCCGGCGCGCAGGATTGACACCAGCGCCATTTTCTTACCTGCCAGAATGGGGGCGTCCATCTCTTCCATCGGCGTTTCGATATTGCGCGTGGTCAAGGGAATGTCGCGCGTGACCTCGTAGGCCAGCAGCAATGTGATTTCGCGCAACAACTGCCGGAACCCGGCGGTCGAGGTGCCCTTGTCCCGCATGAGCGTCAGCTTGTGTTGCACCAGCGGGTGATCGACGACGGTCAGATGTTCGCTCATGTGTTCTCCAGTCTTTTCTTGACCCGCGCGCGGGTGTCTTCATCGCAGAAGGCCGCATTCAGGGCCATCTCATTCATTGCCGCAAAATCCCCAGCCTCCCAACCGAAAGCCGCGTTCAACATCTCATATTCCCGCCGCATGGTCGTGTGAAAAAACGGAGGATCGTCGGTGGAAACCGTAACCTTTACGCCCGCATCGCGCAGTTTCGCGATGGGGTGGGCAGCAAAATCCGGGAAAAGGCCCAGAACCACATTCGAACCCGGACACACTTCAAGCGTGATATCCCGGTCAACCAGTTCACGAACAAGATCAAGGTCTTCGATGGCGCGGACGCCGTGCCCGATACGCTCAACCCCCAGATCGCGCACAGCGTCGCGCACACTGTCCGGACCGCCAAACTCACCTGCATGCGTGGTCAGGCGCAGCCCGGCTTCGCGGGCACAATCGAAAGACCATTTGAAGTCGCCCTGCGTGCCGATGGATTCGTTGCCGCCCATGCCGAAACCGGTGATCCAGTTTCCGGCGGTCTCGGCCGCACAATGGGCACTTCGCCTGGCTTGTTCGGCGCCAAAATGGCGGACACAGGTAACGACACCGCGCAAGGTGATACCAAATTTACGCTCGGCCTCGTCTGCCGCATCCTGAATGGCGTTCAGATAATCCCGCCACGCATGCAGGTCGCCACCGCCGCAAAAATCAGGGCTGAGGAAGGTCTCGGAATAAACCACGCCATTTTCAGCGCTTTCCTCAAGAATGGCCAATGTCAGCCGCCGGAAGTCTTCGGGCGTTTTCAGAACTTCGCAAGCGGCTTCGTACACGCTCAGAAAATGCGCGAAATCACGAAAATCATACGACCCGTCCGCCTTGAAGATACCGCTCAGATCCACACGTTTTTCATGCGCAAGCTGGCGGATGAAGGCCGGAGGCGCTGCACCTTCGTGGTGAAGATGCAGTTCAATTTTGGGCAGGTCTGCAACGCTCATAAAAAGTTCCTTCCCGGCCCTTGCGCCGGAATATTCAGATGATGGGCAATGCTGGCCGCGATATCGGCAAAATCCACTTGCCCGATCTGTCCCGCACCCTGCCCCGCAATCAGAACCGGAACCTGTTCACGGGTGTGATCTGTTCCGGTCCAGCTTGGGTCATTGCCATGATCAGCAGTCAACAGCAACAGGTCGCCCGGGTGAAGCTTCTTAAGGACTTCTCCGATCTCGCGGTCGAACCATTCCAACGCACGCGCATATCCGCTGATGTCCCGGCGATGTCCGTACAGGCTGTCGAACTCGACAAAGTTGGCGAAGGCCAGACTGCCCTCTTCCGCCTCGTCCACAAGGTCAGACAGGTGCTGCATTAGCTGGGCATCCGACCCTTTGCGCAGCGTGTTGATCCCTTGCATCGAGAAGATGTCGCCGATCTTACCTACAGCATGAACCCGCCGCCCTGCATCCTGCACCCAATTGGTCAGCACCGGTGCCGGGGGCAGAATGGCGAAATCCTTGCGATTGGTCGTCCGATCAAACCCCGCCTCAGGCGTTCCGACAAAGGGGCGCGCAATGACACGCCCGACTTTCATCTGATGCAAACGCGGTGCAAGCGCGCGGCACATGTCCAGCAACCGTTCCAGCCCAAAGCTTTCCTCATGAGCCGCGATCTGAAATACACTGTCAGCGGATGTGTAGCAGATCGGCCAGCCGGTGCGCATATGCTCGGCGCCCAGCTCGGCAATGATCGCTGTTCCGGACGCGTGGCAGTCGCCAAGAATGCCTTCGGTCCCGGCAGCTTCGGCTGCCGCGCGGCTCAATTCCGTTGGAAAAGCCGGAACCGTGTTCGGAAAGTAATGCCAATCCCAGGGCACCGGCAGGCCCGCCAGTTCCCAGTGGCCTGAGGGCGTGTCCTTACCGGGCGAATGCTCACGCGCGCAGCCCCATAGTCCAGCGGGTTCGGCATCGAGGCCCGGAGTGGCCTCTCCAGACGCCAGCCGCACAGCCGCGCCCAAACCCAGCGCGTCCAGATTGGGCAGGTGCAAAGGGCCGGTGCGCCCCTCTTCTGCACGGCCTTCCGCGCAGGCTTGGGCGATATGGGCCAGCGTGTTTGCCCCGGTATCCGGGACATCACCGTTGAAAAACTGATCTGCGTCGGGTGCCCCGCCTATTCCGACGGAATCCATAACCACAAGGAATGCACGGCTCATACGCTGATCCTTTCGTGGATCAGATCGGGACGCTTGGGAGCTGTATCGCTGATCGTCATCGCGCTTAGCACAGTTTCCGCCGCGCGCCGTGCGGCGTCTTCCCGCGCAGCGTGGACCACGGCAATCGGTGAACCTTTGGACACACGATCCCCCAGCCTGAGGATGTTGGATATTCCTACTGCTGGATCGATCTCATCGCTTTCGACCTGACGGCCGCCACCCAGCGCGACGACCGCAAGGCCCAGAGCCTCTCCGTTGATGGAGGAGATGTAACCGTCTTCGGAGGCAGGAACCTCCTGAATAACGCTCGCCTCAGGAAGGAAACGGGTCCAGGTATCGACAAATTTCACAGGACCACCAACCGCAGCCAACATGCGACCAAACCGTTCGGCGGCGCGACCGTCACGGATGATCTCGGCGATCTGCTCGCGCCCCTCCTCGACCGATTTGCACATGCCTGCATCGGCCAACAGGACGCCGCCCAACTCGGCAGAAATATCCACCAGAGGCGAAGCATCCGGACCGGTCAGAACCTTCATCACTTCCGCGACCTCCAGTGCATTGCCCAGCGCCGATGCCAAAGGCTGGTTCATGTCGGTGATCACCGCCGAAGTCCGGCACCCGGCCGCGTTTGCGGTCTCGGTCAATGCTGTGGCCAGCTTACGGGCATCCTCAATTGTTTTCATAAAGGCACCGCTGCCGACCTTGACGTCAAGAACCAACGCATCCGGGCTGGCCGCCAGCTTTTTAGACAGGATCGATGCTGTGATCAGATCCAGACTTTCAACCGTCGCCGTCACGTCCCGAACCGCATAAAGCCGCTTGTCCGCCGGTGCAATCTGGCCCGTCGCGCCGACGATAGCCGCGCCCGTTTCGCGCAATATCTGCGCAAGTCGGTCCTGACTGATCTGAGTGCTGACACCCGGAATCGCCTCGAGCTTGTCAAGCGTTCCACCCGTGTGTCCCAAACCCCGGCCCGAGATCATCGGAACAAACGCACCGCATTCCGCCAGCGCCGGAGCAAGCACAAGGCTGACACAGTCCCCGACCCCACCGGTCGAGTGCTTGTCGATCACCGGCCCGTCCACATCCCAACTGACAACATCGCCGCTATCGCGCATCGCAATCGTCAAGTCCGCACGCCCCTGAGGGCCCAGCCCGCCCATACAGACGGCCATGGCAAACGCCCCGGCCTGCGCATCGCTGACGCTGCCGTCTGCCAACCCTTGCGCGAACCAGATCAGCTCGTCGCGGCCTGGAACTTCGTGCCTGCGCAGTTTGGCTATGATTGAACGGGCGTCCATGCGTTCAGACATCTTCCATGTGCGACGCGTCAAACGCACCCGGCAGCAAATCTCCGATGGTTGTCTCAAACTCCGCACCATCTACGGTTGCCAGAGTGACCTTTACATCGCGCTTGCCAAACTCGGCCAGCTTCTGACGGCATCCACCGCAAGGCGGCACAGGCTGAGGGCTGGAGGCAACCACGTAGACTTCGGTCAGTTCCTGCTCACCCGCGGCCACCATTGCGGCAATTGCACCTGCTTCCGCGCAGGTGCCCTCGGGATAGGCCACATTTTCGACGTTGCACCCGGAAAAGACATGACCCGAAGAAGACCGGAGCGCTGCGCCAACTTTGAAGTTCGAATATGGCGCGTAGGCGTTTTCCCGGACAGACAAGGCGGCGTCTTTCAGCGACATGGCGATTCCCCATTTTTTTGATCATCTGGTCAGAAATTTGCACGCTAACGTATTAAAGCGGGGAATTTGAAGCCCCCGACCCGTGTTCTTCGCTTAACCCAGCGTTGTGTTGAAGGTACCGGGTAAGGTGACTTCCAACAATTCGATATTTTCTGTTGGGTCGGACAGCCGTGTGCGCATCCCAGGTGGGATGACGAACGCATCCCCTTGCTCCAGCCGGTAGGGATCGCGCCCCTCTCCTTCCAGGGTGACCTCTCCGTCCATCACAAAGGTAAAGTGAATGTCGGTGTCATGGATGGCCCATTCCGGATCACCCGATCCTTTGCGCACAACCTGCACCCCAGCGACGCCCTTGGTGTTCTCGGCAATCGTGGTGTCGCGGCAGATGTAACCCGGAAGACGGAAGGGCATCCACTCGGCACCCTTGGCCTGATTATAGACAAAACGTTGCCCCTGCCATTCGCGGTCCGGGCGGATGTGCGGAGTGGGAAGTATCATGTCATGGTCGATTTCCGTGACATGCTCAGCCGGCACTCCAATCTCGATGACCTGAACATTATCAGAGGCTTCGAGAACACGGTGCCGGATTTCCGGTGGTTGAATAAAGCAGTCCCCCGCTGTCAGGCGCATTTTCTCGCCCTGATCCTCATAGACCACATCCACCCAGCCATGGATGCAAAAGATCAGCTGAAACCCGACCTTGTGAAAATGCACCATGTCCGGGACCGGTCCGCCATCGGGAATGCGGATATGACTGGCGATGATCGACCCGCCCAGCCGATCCGGCACCAGATCGCGATAGTGCATCCCGGCCCGACCGATGATCCAAGGGGCCTGATCCTTGAGCCTGCGCACGACAAAGGAATGCACGGTCTCTGGCATCACCAGTGGCGGATTTCGTTCTTCAATTTCGACCCGGGTGCCATTTGGCGCCACCAGAACGCGTTCACCACCCGCGAAATCAGACGGATTATCCGTCAGAATACGCAAGGTTCCAGGGCTTTCCGGTGCGTCTTTTTCAATGCGCAACCGCACGCCATGCCCCGAAAACACCGCGACGCGCGGATCGTCAGCGGGATAGATCATGTCCATCTTCATCCCCAGTTTTTTCGTGTAAAAGGGGATGTCGTCGCGAATTTCCCGCGTGGGCAGGCGAATCTCAGCGTGCGTTTTCGCCAGATCGGATGTCTTGGTCATCAGTATTCTCTTCGAATTGCAACTTTGGCCATCCGATCAGAACAGACGCCAAAATGCCAACCGAAAAAAACATCCCCGGCATTTCTTCCGCAGCGAAGAACCGCATTTCAATGATCACGGGTAAAATTCCGCCGTTCAGCGCGGTGAACTCGACCAAAATCTGGGCGACAACAACTGCCCAGCATCGCTGCAACCAACATCCAACCTACTGATCCCTCATTGGTTACCAGCCATGTCATCAGGCCTGAATGTCACGACGGCCTTGCCAGAGTGATCTTGGACGTCGCAATGTGAAAAGGTGAAAATGAACTCAGACAATATCAATCCGGATTCTGGTTGCGACATCACGGCAGAGTTACGTAGCGTAGCCAAGTTCAAATAAATAGTTTAAGGCTAAATCAAATTCTCAATGGGAGCTGAATCGCCGATGTCTGACACCCCCAGCCTGCGACAAGCTGCGCTCGAATATCATGAATTTCCCAAACCCGGAAAGCTTGAGATCAAGGCCACCAAACCTATGGCCAACGGTCGCGATCTGGCCCGCGCCTATTCGCCCGGCGTGGCGGAGGCAAGTCTTGAAATCAAGGCCGATGCAGCCAATGCCGAGCGGTACACCGCGCGCGCTAACCTTGTTGCTGTGGTGTCAAACGGCACCGCCGTGCTCGGCCTGGGGAATATCGGGGCTCTCGCGTCGAAGCCGGTTATGGAAGGCAAGGCTGTTCTGTTCAAAAAGTTCGCGGGCATTGACTGTTTTGATATCGAGGTCGATCAGCCCGATCCCGAAAAGCTGGCGAATATCGTCTGTGCCCTTGAACCGACATTTGGCGCCATTAACCTTGAAGACATCAAGGCCCCCGATTGCTTCATCGTCGAAAAGCTCTGCCGTGAACGTATGAACATCCCGGTTTTCCATGATGACCAGCACGGAACTGCCATTGTGGTCGGGGCTGCGGCCAAGAATGCGCTACATGTGGCCGGAAAGTCTTTTGAGGACATCAAGGTCGTGTCAACCGGTGGCGGGGCCGCCGGGATCGCGTGCCTGACCATGCTCGTCAAGCTGGGCGTGAAACGTGAAAACATTTGGCTGTGCGACATTCACGGGCTTGTCTACGAAGGACGGGCCGAGGACATGAACCCGCACAAGTCACAGTTCGAGCAGAAGTCGAACTTGCGGACGCTGGACGATGTGATCGGTGGGGCTGACCTGTTTTTAGGTCTCAGCGGACCAAATGTTCTGAAGCCTGACATGGTCCGGAAAATGGCCAGCCGCCCGATTATCTTCGCCCTGGCCAACCCGACGCCGGAAATCCTGCCAGAGGACGCGCGCGCAGTGGCACCAGACGCAATCATCGCCACGGGTCGCAGCGATTTTCCCAATCAAGTCAACAACGTGTTGTGTTTTCCGTTTATCTTCAGGGGTGCATTGGACGTCGGCGCGACCGAGATCAACGACGCGATGCAGATTGCCTGCGTGGATGGTATCGCTGAGATGGCGCGCGCAACCACAAGCGCCGAAGCCGCGGCTGCCTATAAGGGCGAGCAACTGACCTTTGGCCCGGATTACCTGATCCCAAAACCATTTGACCCGCGTCTTGTGGGCGTGGTGTCATCGGCGGTCGCCAAAGCCGCCATGGAAAGCGGTGTTGCAAAACGCCCTATCGACGACTTTGACGCCTATAAGGAAAAGCTCAACCAGACTGTCTTCAAATCTGCCCTTCTGATGCGTCCTGTGTTCGAGGCTGCGGCCGTCGCATCCCGTCGCATCGTTTTTGCCGAAGGTGAAGATGAAAGGGTTCTGAGAGCCGCGCAGGCCATTCTCGAAGAGACGACGGAAACGCCAATTCTGATCGGGCGACCCGATGTGATCGAAACCCGGTGTGAAAAGCTGGGGCTGACCATTCGTCCGGGCAAGGACTGTCAGATCGTTAACCCGGAGAACGACCCGCGCTATTACGATTATTGGACTTCCTACCACCAGATCATGCAGCGCCGCGGTGTGACGCCGGATCTGGCAAAGGCGATTATGCGCACCAACACGACAGCCATCGGTGCGATCATGGTGCATCGTGGCGAAGCGGACAGCATGATCTGCGGCACATTTGGTGAATTCCGCTGGCACCTGAACTATGTTGAGCAGGTGCTTGACGAGGGCAACCTGCGCCCGCACGGCGCGTTGTCGCTGATGATTTTGGAAGACGGCCCCCTGTTCATCGCCGACACGCATGTCCGGCAATTGCCGTCGCCGGAAGAACTGGCAGAAACCACCATTGGTGCTGCGCGACATGTTCGCCGGTTCGGGATCGAGCCCAAGATCGCCTTCTGTTCGCAATCGCAATTTGGCAATCAGGCTGAAGGATCAGGCAAACGGCTGCGGGCGGCGCTGGAAATCCTTGATCGGCAGCCGCGCGATTTTGTCTATGAAGGCGAAATGAACCTGGATGCGGCTTTGGATGCAGACCTGCGGGCGCGCATCTTCCCGGCGTCGCGGTTGGAAGGGGCGGCCAACGTTCTGATATTCGCCCACGCAGATGCGGCCAGCGGCGTGCGCAATATTCTGAAGATGAAGGCGGACGGGATTGAAGTTGGCCCGATCCTGATGGGAATGGGCAACAAGGCCCATATTGTTACTCCATCCATCACCGCGCGCGGTCTGCTGAACATGGCGGCGATTGCAGGAACACCCGTGGCGCATTACGGTTAACCGGGGGCAGCCTTGCTGGCGCCCCTGTCAACAGGGGGGAAGCGCATGAAAGGACATTGCCACTGCAACGCCGTGCATTGGGAAAGCGATGCCCAAGCCGCGTGGAGCTGTTATTGCCACTGTTCAGATTGCAGGCGAAACTGCGCCGCGCCGGTCACGGCTTTTTTCGGGCTGCCGCATGAAGCAGTCAGATGGTTGGGTCAGGCACCAAAGATCTATCGTTCATCCGAAGGGGTCGAGCGTCTGTTTTGTGGCAATTGCGGAACCCAGATGGCCTATCGCACAGCGCGCGATAGCGTGAACATACATCTTTACACCGCAACGCTGGACGAACCGGAAACCCTGCCACCACAGTTTCACGTGTTCCACGCCGATCACCTGCCCTGGCTGAACCTTCAGGACAAGCTGCCACGTTACGCCAAAACGGCTGGTTGAGATGATTCCCGGAGGGGGTGCAAGATTTGCATGCAAAAGTTTGCAACTTTGCAAATCCATCCGCTGCGGCGATGAAAACTCTGCTACGCCTGCGATTTTGCAAAAATTTGCAAGTCATATTCCGCTGATCTGCAAATTATTTGCGATAAACTGACGCGTCGTCATGCGTCGCGCTTGCCCGGATGTTTTCTGCGACCTAACACAATGTCCAGGCCGTTGTGAGGAGGACGAAATGGCGTATCAGGACGTTTATGACAGCTGGAAGACCGACCCCGAAGCGTTCTGGATGAACGCCGCAAAAGGGATCGATTGGGTCAAGGCCCCCAGCAAGGCACTGTTCGACGACAATGCGCCTTTGTACGAATGGTTCAGCGACGCGCGGGTCAATACCTGTTGGAATGCCGTAGACCGTCATGTGGAAAACGGGCGCGGTGAACAAACCGCCATCATCTATGACAGCCCCATCACCCACACCAAGCGCGAGATATCCTATGTCGAGCTTCGCAACCGCGTGGCCACTCTGGCCGGCGCGCTGCGGGCAAAGGGTGTCGAGAAAGGTGACCGTGTCATCATCTACATGCCGATGATCCCCGAAGCGCTTGAGGCGATGCTGGCCTGTGCCCGTCTGGGAGCCGTGCATTCAGTCGTGTTCGGCGGGTTTGCCAGCAACGAACTGGCTGTGCGCATCGACGATGCCAAACCCAAAGCAATCATCGCCGCGTCCTGCGGGATGGAGCCAGGCCGCGTGGTTCATTATAAGCCCCTGCTTGACGGCGCGATCGACCTGGCTAACCACAAGCCTGATTTTTGTGTGATCTTCCAGCGGGAACAAGAAGTCGCTCAGTTGATTGAAGGGCGCGACTTCAACTGGCATGGCTTCCAATACGGTGTCGAACCGGCTGAATGCGTACCGGTCGATGGCAATGACCCGGCTTATATCCTGTACACCTCTGGCACTACGGGTGCACCCAAAGGGGTCGTGCGCCCCACTGCCGGACACCTAGTGGCACTGAACTGGACGATGAAGAATATCTATAACGTCGATCCGGGTGACGTATTCTGGGCAGCCTCCGACGTGGGCTGGGTCGTGGGACACTCCTATATCTGCTACGCGCCCCTGATCCATGGAAACACCACAATTGTGTTCGAGGGCAAGCCAGTCGGCACCCCGGACGCGGGCACCTTCTGGCGCGTGATCTCGGAACATAAGGTCAAAAGCTTCTTCACCGCACCTACAGCCATCCGCGCCGTCAAACGAGAAGACCCAAAAGGCGAATTGATCGCCAAATACGATCTGTCTCATCTACAGGCCCTCTATCTGGCAGGCGAACGGGCTGACCCTGACACAATTATCTGGGCACAAAACGCGCTGAAGGTTCCGGTGATCGACCATTGGTGGCAAACCGAAACCGGCTGGGCCATTGCCGGAAACCCGCTGGGTATCGAAGAGCTTCCGGTCAAGCTGGGCTCGCCCGCAAAACCGATGCCGGGTTATGACGTGCAAATTCTGGATGAAGGCGGTCACCCGATGAAGGCCGGTGAACTGGGTGCCATCGCGGTTAAACTGCCCCTGCCCCCAGGCACCTTGCCAACACTGTGGAATGCCGAAGCACGGTTCAAGAAATCTTATCTTGAACACTTCCCCGGATATTACGAAACCGGCGATGCCGGGATGATTGACGAAGACGGGTACCTCTACATCATGGCGCGCACCGATGACGTCATCAACGTAGCGGGCCATCGCCTGTCGACGGGTGGGATGGAAGAAGTGTTGGCCGCCCACCCCGATGTGGCAGAATGCGCGGTAATCGGTGTTTCGGACCAACTGAAGGGGCAGATGCCGGTCGGCTTCCTGTGCCTGAATGCTGGTGCCACACGGGATCATGGCGATGTGGTTCAGGAAGTCGTCAAAATGGTTCGGGAAAAGATCGGGCCGGTGGCCGCCTTCAAACTGGCTGTTGTTGTCGACAGGTTACCCAAGACCCGTTCCGGTAAGATCCTGCGCGGCACGATGGTGTCGATTGCAGACAGTCAAGATTACAAAATGCCTGCAACAATTGACGATCCTGCCATCCTTGATGAGATCAAGGTGGCGTTGCAGACAATTGGTTACGCAAAGTAACCATCGGGCGGCATCGGCCGCCCATACCATGTCCGCCCTTGCAACCTGAATCTGGGCCCCTACTGTCGCTGTAAGACAGTGAGGGCCCATGACACATACCAATATCTGGCGTCTCAGCGCCACAGAGCTGACCACCCTGACCCGACGCGGCGATCTGAGTGCAACCGAGGCGGTTCAGGCCTCGATTGATCGCATGGACGCGGTGAACCCCGCGCTGAACGCAGTCGTCGAAGATTTGCGCACCGAGGCCCTGGAACGCGCGCAGTCGCTAGATGCTGCACGGGAGCGTGGTCAGCCGACCGGCCCGCTGCATGGAGTTCCGGTAACAATCAAGGTGAATGTCGATCAAAAAGGCCACGCGACCACCAACGGTGTCATTGCGCTGAAGGATGTGATTGCACCGGATGACGCGCCGGTGGTCAGCAACTTGCAAAAAGCGGGGGCCATTGTGATCGGGCGAACGAATACGCCCGAGTTTTCCTTCAGGGCCGACACCGACAACCCCCTGCATGGGCGCACGTTCAACCCGTGGGGACGGCACATTTCACCCGGGGGATCATCCGGTGGCGCTGCTGCCGCCGTGATGGCGGGTGTCGGTGCTCTGGCCCATGGCAACGATATTGGCGGTAGCCTACGCTTTCCGGCTGCCGCCATCGGTGCCGTGACGGTCAAACCGGGGTTGGGGCGCGTTCCCGCGTGGAACCCAAGTCAGAAGGCCGAACGCGGATTGCTGGCGCAGTCAATGTCGGTTCAGGGCCTGATCACCCGGTCGGCTGCGGATCTGCACCTGTCCATGCCCAGCCTGATCGCCACCGATGCGCGGGACCCATTCCACGTTCCAATGCCCTGGCACGGCGAGCGTTTTGACCAGCCGATCAAGGTGGCATTCACCAAGAACACCTTCGGCTATGCCCTGCACCCCGAGGTAGAAAAAGCCCTCGACACTGCGCGCGATGCGCTGGTCGATGCAGGGTACGTCGTTGAAGAGTTCGATCCACCCGATGTCTTTGAATGTGGCCGGATCGGGTATCGGACCTTGATGGGCGAAGTGCTGACCCTGATGAAATCTGACATTGAAGCCGCTGGTTCCAGAACTATCCGCGACATCTTTGACGTCTACTTTCAGGAGTTCCCGCCCATCGTTGAAACAGAATTGGTTCGGATGCTGGCCAAGCGCAGCCATTATGCACGCGAATGGTCCCTGTTTTTGCAGGACTACCCGCTGGTTTTGTCCCCTTTCCTGCCACAGCCATTTTTCAAACCTGACCGGGACACCGAAGGCGCGGAAGGCGTGCATGATGTTTTGGGATGCGCTGTCTATTCCTATGCGATGAACTTTCTAGGACTGCCAGCAGCTTGCGTTCCGTCGCGGCTGGCCAATCTTCCCAAAGGGCCTCAACCTATCAACGTACAGATCGCGGCACAGCGCTGGCGCGAGGATCTGGCCGTGGATGCCGCCGCCGCGATAGAAGCCCGCGTGGGACAGATGTGTTTGCCGCTTTGGGATCATATGTAGCAAAAATAGACCCCGGGTCATTGTGCCCGGGGTCCAGCTGCTAAAATAAGCCCGGATTTCTGATGACGAGCGTAGCACCACCCACCCTCGCCAGCGCAAAATCTGCGCAACCATTCGAAAACACCGTTCAGGTGGCCACTCACTCCCACCTTGGCGCGTTCTCCGGGCAAGTTCACATTAGCCAATCGTTAAGGGAATTCCTGTGAACTGCTTCACACAGGCGTGAGAAAAATTAGGGGAATCCTAGTTTTATGTGAATTGTTCGGATATTAGACGTTCTTCCAACCCATGGCCGGGGTCGAAAAGGATACGGTGCGCAATGGCAGGTTCCGACCTGATCTCGACCCAGTCTATATCCGGGAAAGACACGGAATCAGCAGCCACAATGACCGGGCGCTTGTCAGCTTCGACCACATCGAACCTGACTTTCGCCATTTTCGGCAATAAGGCACCGCGCCACCGCCGTGGGCGAAACGCCGCGATGGGTGTCAGGGCCAGAACGTCAGCGCCAATCGGAACAATCGGCCCATGCGCGGAATAGTTGTAGGCGGTCGATCCCGCAGGCGTGGCAAGCAACGCCCCGTCACAGACCAGTTCGGCCATGCGCACCCGGCCGTCTACGCTGATCTTGAGCCTTGCTGCCTGAGGACCGGCACGCAGCAATGACACTTCGTTGATCGCCAGTGCCTCGTGCAGTTTTCCAGATTGATCCATCGCCTGCATGGCCAACGGGTTGATAACCTCTTCCTCGGCATCCTCCAGCCGCGCCATCAGGTCGTCTTCGTGATACTCATTCATCAGAAAGCCGATCGTGCCGCGATTCATCCCGTAGACCGGAGTATCAAGATGCTGCATGTTGTGCAGGGTGTGCAACATGAAGCCGTCCCCACCTAATGCAACCACAATATCTGCGTCCCGAGGTGCCACGTTACCATGTTTGGCCACCAGGATGTCGCGCGCCGTTTGCGCCACTTTGACCTCACTGGCGAGAAAGGCGATTCTCTTTTTCATGTTTTGTGGTTTCCGGTGTTGCACATTTGGTTCCGAAACAAACATACCTTTCCCCAATAGGCCAGTCTTGACGCCGCAGCAGGCCAAATCGTCGCTTTAAGCCTTTTGCGAAAGTGGCGTTTCCGATAGGAAATCCGCAAGATTTTACCCAGCCATGTGGAGCGCCAATGAACGCCAATCTTCGTGACACCGGATTTTTCACCCAGTCCTTGTCGGACCGCGATCCTGAGCTTTTTGGCTCGATCCGGTCTGAGCTGGGTCGTCAGCGCGACGAGATCGAG